>JBJXHC010000082.1:0-6301 GCA_046160825.1 Bacteroidota bacterium
GTTATTTCATCAAAATCATTTTCTTCTGTTCCACAAGAGTTCCCGACCTGAGTCGGTAGAAATACACTCCGCTCGGTTGTCCGCTCGCATCCCAAGCCACCGAATGCAATCCGGAATCCTGGATCTCATTCACCAAGCTTGCCATTTCTCTTCCGAGCACATCATAGACTTTGAGTGTAACCCAATTCTTTGTGGCGTTTTGATAGTTGATAATGGTTCTTGGATTGAACGGATTCGGATAATTCTGGTGTAATGCGAATTCAGCGGGACGCGAAGACTCCAATGGACCAACAGCTGAAACGGTTGTATCAAGTTCAAGAATGTATAATCCCGTATATCGATCGCACGCGATAAACTTGTTTGAGTTATAAAATGGGAACACTCCCCAGCAACCGTTGTAGGGACTGGTCTGCGTACCCGGATATGTATCATACCCGCCCGCATGCACAGGCTGGGCGGGATTTGCTATGTCCACCACATGCACGCCTGCTGCGTACCACGCCACGTATGCATATCTTCCTTTGATATGAACATTATGCACTGTTGCGGTCGGATCGACGGTAAAGTCTGCCACCTTGGTATACGTTGGGAGATTCCGGATATCCCACACTTTCAATGTTTTCGGCGTATTTCCGATTTCATCAGTAGTCAACACATATTGTCCATCTTCCGTAGTCCAGGCATTGTGCGTACCGGCACCCGGATATGTTATCTCGGTGATTGTCTGAGGGTTGGACTTGTTGGAAATATCAACAACGTACAAACCGCCGGGACTATAAATGTCGGAGCCAAAGAGTGTGTCGTTTCTGACGAAGCTGTCGTGGATATACTCTGTCGCGAATTCTCCGAGGAATGCAGGCTGTTCCGGATTGGCAAGACTGAACATCACAACGCCGCCGGGTGACCAGGTTGCGCATCCATTCAGGAACATCACGCCATCGTGGATGGAAATGGAGTGGACGCGGGAAGTATTCTTTCCACCGGAAGTATGGGTAAATGCATTGGCGAGCCAGGCTGTATCGGGAAGCTGGGAGAGATTGATAATCTGGGTCCCGCCTCCCCCCTCGCTCACAACATATGCATAGTGCGAGTGGGTCTTTATCTCACGCCAGCTTGAACTGGGACCCGGAATGAACGCCACCTCGCGCGCAGAATCCGGAATGGTAATTTCAACTATGGACGTTCCTGTTACGGAGCCCATCAATGCATATTCTCTTCCCGTTGAGTCGGTGTAGCCCCAACAATTGGAATAGTAATTCGGTCCAGACATGCCATGGTTGATAAAGAGGTGACGCAGTAACGTTACCTGACCGGTTGCACCAGCCGGTGGAGTTCCTGTCAACATCAGTCCAAAGAGTATGACACACAGAGAAGAACGCACGTTACCCCTATTTCATCAAGACCATTTTCTTCTGTTCCACAAAATTCCCCGCCTTGAGCCGGTAGAAATACACGCCGCTGACAAAAATAGAGGCATTGAATTCCACGCGGTGGCTTCCAACAGTTTGCATCCCATCGACAAGAATCGCAACTTCACGACCAAGAATATCATAGACTTTCAGTGACACGACATCGCTTGTTGCCAACTGATAGTGGATCACTGTTGCCGGGTTGAACGGATTGGGATAGTTCTGCGCGAGCTCATACTGCATGGGTGTCACATTCCTATCATCAACACCCGTGGCTGTTGTACTGTACACAAACTGAAACGTATCCTGACTGCTCACTGTCGTGAATTCATCCTTGATCCACACATGCCAGGAATACGTTTCGCCATTCTGAAGTCCCGGCAGTCCGTTCACTACCAACGATGTATCGCTCGCATTCAATGATGTGTCGATCCCGTTTCCCCAGATATGCAGAGCATAGTAGTGAGGATCCTCGGACTGTAAAGCAGCCGACCTCCAGGAAAACATTGCAGTAGGATCGAACCTTGCCGTGTCGCCATCTGCCGGTTGCAGCAACGGCGAACGTGACCGTGGAATCAGTCCCGTGGATGTGAACACATACAATCCGGTTTGTGTATCCGAAGCGATCCATCGTCCGGACGGGAAGTACGGATAGACGCCCCAGCATCCGATGTAGCCGGTTGCTGTACCGGTGTATGTATCGTATCCCCCGGCATTCGTTATTGCCAACGGATCGTGCGCATCGGCAACGTACACACCTGCCGCATAGTGCGCTATATAAATGTAGTTGCCTCTTCCGTGGATGTTGTGAATGACCGCCGAGGGATTGGGCGTGAACGGTGTGCGTGGCGTAAAGGAAAACGTCGGACTAAACTGGTTCAACTCGAACACTTTTAAGTTCTTTTGCGTGCCACCAATTTCATCAGTGGTGAAAAGAAAATGCCCGTTGGTGGACACCCACGTATTGTGGGTACCGGAGTTCGCGTAGGTAACGATGCCAAGTGTTTGCGGGTTGGCTTTGTTCTGCAACGATGCGATGAACACTCCCTCCCCATAAATACCGGCGCCGTACAACGTGTCCCTTCGAACGTAGGTGTCGTGCAAGTACGTGGGTTGATATTCTCCGACATACACAGGATTCTCGGGATCGGCCAGGCTCAGAATAATCGCGCCGCCATTCAGTCCGCCAGCCGTGGTTCCATTCAAATAAAGGTAACCATCAGCAACGGTAACCGTATGGTTGCGGGAGATATTTTTCCCACCGAGACTGCTTACCGAGCGGACGAGCCACGCGGTATCGGGCAACTGACTGAGGTTGATGATCTGCACACCCTGGCTTCCTTCGCTCACACAGTACGCATACTGTCCCCACGTTTTCAGTTCTTTCCACTCTGAATTCGCGCCGGGGATGTATGCAACTTCCCGAAGGGAATCGGCGTCAAGATCTATGATCGAAGTGCCGGAATACGTCCCGATGAGCGCGTACTCGTGACCGTCCGGCGCGACGTAACCCCAACAACTCGCATAATAAAAACCGAAGCTCGGGCCAGGACCTCCGTGTCGTTTATCGAGATGACCAACAAGGGTGACGCTCTGGGCGAAGACGCCAACTGTTTGAGCGATAATAGTCAGACAAAGTAAGAGGAAAGCGTAAAATGGGCGATTCACCGAGCCCCTCACAAGGATGTGAAAGAGATGTATTGGAGTAAGACCAATATCAATCTATTGAAAATAGAATACGCAGTCAATGGCGCACGAAAGCCACACGAGGCAGCCGACAAAAATGCGGCGGAATAGGGGTGGGCATTGGGAAAACAATAAAACCCTGTCCAGCCTGAAGCCGAACCGGGTTCTTGCAAGAACGGTCACCCCCCATTCATCAAAGCCCCCGATACAGTCATGCAACGGGGACATCAGCTTTGATTGTTTTTATCTGAGCAGAAGCATCTTCTTTGTCTCCACGGTTCTCAACCCTTCCTCTTCGAGTCCTTGCGCCTCGATCCTGTAGAAGTACGTGCCGGTTGAATTCCCATTGGCGACAAACTCGACCGAGTTGAATCCCTCATCAAATTCCTCGTTGTCGATCAATACTCCGATCTCTTGACCGAGAATGTTATACACCTTCACAGTCACCAGCGAAGCCTCACCCAGTCGAAACCCGATCCGCGTGGATGGGTTGAAAGGGTTGGGGAAATTCTGGAACAGGCGCGCAGCTAGGGGGATCTCGTCTTCTTCGTCATGGTCGAGGTCACTGTCATCAAAGTCATCATTCTCGTCGGGCTCGTCTTCAGATTCCACGTCAGCATTCTGCGCAAAGATGCGCGTTGGAACAAACGGTATCGGCAATTTCATGAAAGGCACGTCTCCAATAGCCACCTGCCCTTTTAGTACCAGCTTCCCGTTGACAAAGAACGAGTCCTGCGTTTCGAAGCTGAGTGTATCGAATGGACCCACGAATGCCCGGTTAATTGCCGCAACGGCACTGTAGAGACTGTCGTACTCCTCCTGCACGTGTCCTTGCCAGTAAGTCATCAAGGTATCCGCTTTTTCGGAGATCTGCAGAATGGACATCTCGTCGAATATGTTTCCGTCTACGTCGAAGATCAAATCCCCAAAGCCGGCGGGAGTTTTCCCTAACTGGCTCGTGGCAATGTTCATCTTCAGCGCGATCAGTTCAGCGAAGAGTTTATTGTTATGCTTTCGGGGATAGAGCCTCTTGAATTGCTTGTATAACCTTTTGTTCTTGCTGTCTGTCGTTGAATCAAGTCCACCGGTGGGTCCGGTATGTTTTCCCGTCTTGTCGCGCAGGGTTCTCTGGAACTCCTTGTATCCCTTTCCAATAAATCCGGTGCCCGCCTGCCGCTTGAAACTCCATTTGCTCAAACGCACCCACGTGCGAATCTTGGAGGAATCTTTCACTGGAGTCCACTTGGGGTAGATTGGACTTGCGGATCGCCGATACACGTGGCTGACCCCAACAATTGCTCCGCCTCCCGAGTCGCTTTCCGATGTGCCCGGCGCAAACCCTCCCTGCACGACGGTCTCATCGAAGAGGTTCGACCAGTTCGCAATTTGATTCTTCCCGCGCCGTGCCGGCCTCTTCGATTTTCCGGGCTTCTCCGGATTTTCATTGAAGAGGGTGTCCGGCGTGACTGTAAGGAAAGTGATGTAGTCGATGGTAAAATACGCCGTGATCGAATGGTTTGCCATTACGTTAGTGAATGTGTGGCTCGTGATAGTACCGGCGTTAGATCCGTCGATCACGACACTATCAATGTGATGGTAGAAATCGGGAGCGATGGTGAATCCCTGGTTTCCACCATGCGTCACTGCGATTATTCCTGAGGGCGCAATCGAACCGCTTCCCACCGCGGTGGCGGTAATCGTATATATCTGAATCGAGAAGTACGCAGCTATCGTATGGTTGGCGGTAACGTTGAGGAAGTTGTAGTTCGCCACGGTTCCCTGGTTGGCACCATCCACCACCACACTATCGATGTGATACCCTGAGTTCGGAGCAATCGTGAATAATTGGTTGGCACCTGAATTGACCACCACGGCCCCCGATGGGGCGATTGACCCGCCAGCGCTTGCACTGGCGAGAATCGTATAAGTGTCTATCGAGAAGTATGCCGTGATCGTATGACTTGCGGTAACATTCAGGAAGCTATATCCGGATACCGCGCCCTGATTCACGCCATCAACAACAACACTGTCAATATGATCACCGGAATTGGGGGTGATGGTGAACGATTGATTGGCTCCGTGACTCACGCTCACCGAACCAGAGGGAGCAATGCTTCCTCCTCCAACCGCAGTCGCGGTAATCGTGTATGCATTGAGCGAGAAATATGCTGTAATGGCGTGGTTGGCAGTAATGTTGATGAAGTCATAGCTCGCAACTGGTCCCTGATTGACTCCATTCACCACAACACTGTCAATGTGATATGTCGGATCCGGCGTTACTGCAAACGACTGGTTCGACCCGTAATTGACCATGATTGACCCGGATGGTGCGATCGACCCATTGGGGCCCGCAGAGGCCACGATGGTATAGACATTGATTGAGAAGTAGGCAGCGATTGTGTGGTTGGCCAGGACATTGGTGAATGTGTAGTTCGCGATGGTTCCCTGATCAACACCGTCAACCACTACACTGTCGATATGGTAACCCGGGTTCGGGGTAATCGCGAATAATTGGTTCGCTCCACTCGTGACACCGACAGATCCGGAAGGCGCAATACTACCCCCTCCTGTAGCTGAAGCCGTTATCGTAAAATTGCTGATAGAGAAGTAGGCGGCGATTGTGTGGTTGGCGGTGACATTCAGGAAGTCGTAGTTAGCGATTGCTCCTTGATTCGCTCCGTCAACCACGACACTGTCAATATGATACCCTGAGTTCGGTGTAATCGTAAACGACTGGTTGGCTCCGTGATTCACCGACACCGATCCGGATGGAGCGATGGAACCACCCGCACTTGCTGTTGCTGTTATCGTGTACGCGTTGATCGAGAAGTAAGCAGCAATCGTGTGGTTAGCTGTGACGTTCAGGAAGTCGTAGTTGGTTATGGCTCCCTGATTCACTCCATCAACTACAACGCTGTCAATATGATAACCTGAGTTCGGCGTGATCGTGAACGACTGGTTCGCTCCGTGATTTACGGACACCGCACCTGACGGAGCGATGGAACCACCCGCACTCGCTGTTGCTGTTATGGTGTACGTATTAATCGAGAAATAGGCGGCAATCGTGTGGTTAGCTGTGACATTCAAGAAGTTATAGTTGGCTATGGCTCCCTGGTTCGCACCATCGACCACAACGCTATCGACGTGGTATCCTGAGTTCGGCGTGATCGTAAATGACTGATTCGCTCCGTGATTCACCGACACCG
>JBJXHC010000083.1:0-17521 GCA_046160825.1 Bacteroidota bacterium
GGTTGACTATGACAATGATGGCGACCTCGATGCGTATCTCACAAACTACTCCGGTGGAAACAGCTCCGGTATGGCCAACCGCCTCTACCGCAATGACGGTGGGGTGTTCACCCGAATCTCGACAGGCACGATCGTCACCGATATCGCCTTTTCTCTCTCCTCGGTGTGGGGAGATTATGATAACGACGGCGATCAGGACGTTTACGTAACAAACGACGGTTCAGGTGTTGTCGGACAACAGGACCGGTACTACAGGAATAACGGAAATGGGACGTTCACGTTCGCGTCGAATGCGTTGACGGTGAACCAGACGCGGCGCGGCGCCACTGCCGGCGACTACGACAACGACGGCGATCTGGATATTTTCGCAGCTGGACCCTCAACTGCGCGCGCGTTGTACCGGAACGACACAGAGAACGGGAACCATTGGATAAAAGTGCGTTGTGTCGGATCGTCATCGAACCGTTCTGCCATCGGAGCCAGAATCCGTATCAAGGCAACAATCAACTTCCAACCCGTTTGGCAACTCCGTGAGATTTCCGCGCAGAACTCGTTCAACGGACAGAACAGCTTGGAGGTGCATTTCGGGCTTGGGGATGCGACCAGCATTGATTCAATGATATTGGAATGGCCACGAGGCTTGCGGGAGGTAATTACCAGCGTCGCCGTCGATCAGTTCCTGACCCTCACCGAAGGGGAGAATTTCAACGTGCATATTCCTGTCTTCGGAGGATGGAACATCGTTTCTGTTCCTGTGGAGGTGGATGATTATCAGACGTCGAACCTCTTCCCGGGTGCATCCTCAACGGCATTCCGGTTTCAATCGGGGGGAGGATATACGGGTGCAGACACACTGGAGAACGGAACAGGGTACTGGGTCAAATACCCTTCAAGCCAATCCCTCCCTCTGTCGGGACGTGAGATTGTTTCAGATACGATTGTTGTATCGGCGATGTGGAATCTCATTGGCTCCATCTCATCGCCGGTCCCGGTAAGCTCCATCGTCGCCGTTGGAACATCCATCGTCTCTCCATTCTACGAGTATGGTACAACGGGCTACACTCAGACCGCCACACTGCTTCCGGGGAGAGGATATTGGGTGAAGGTGAATGATCCCGGCACGTTAATCATCACGGGCGCAACAGACTAGACAGACCACATAGACTAAACAGACTCCACGGACTCCAAAGCCATGGGCATACACACAGCGATTGCCGTCAGCCTCTTCCTTCTCTTCTCCACTCACGCCATGTCCCAAACCTCCCGTGGAAAAACATCGCCTTTCGAGACGGAAGAGAGTATTCGCGAGCGCCAGCGATGGTTTTACGATATGCGGCGTAATGCCGGCGGAATCATAGACGAGCAGAACCGCTGGGATGAGTTCCGCAAGGTGCGCAATGAGACACTGAACCGCACGAACAAGCTTTCGGCGGCACAATGGGCCAGCCTGGGCCCCAATACCGTCGACTCATTAGCGGGAAGAATGTTGAGCCATGCTTTCGATCCGACAGACAATCAGACGATCTGGGCAGGTTCGGGTTCAGGGGGACTGTGGCGGACCACCAACGGGGGCGGGGATTGGGAATCGATGACCGACGAAATCCCTTCTCTTTATATTTCCTGTGTTGCAATCAAGCCCTCCGACCGGAACATGATGCTGATTGGTACCGGTACCGATCGTTATAACGGTCCGTCCTTGTCTCCGGGAATCGGCGTTCTCAGGTCGACAGACCGCGGAGTGAGTTGGACTCAAACCGGTTTTTCTTCAGCGATTTCCGCCGGAGTCAGTGCATCGAAACTCGTCTGGCTCCCTGATGGGAGCAGCACGGTCTATCTGGCTGCGAGCACTGGCGTATGGAAATCCACCGATGACGGTGAAACATGGACTCTGTCCAAGGCCGGCAGGGCGGCAACGATTGTCGTGAACCCACAGTCGCCACAGATCATGTACACACCCCTCCGGACCGACGGGATATACCGGACAACCAATGGTGGCACAACCTGGTCCCGCATGGAGAACGGTTTGCCTATCGGGAGTAACGTGGGATTGACGAGTCTCTCCCAGTGTGAGGAAGTCCCTTCTGTACTCTATGTTGGAGTTACCCACAATACGACGTTCAGCATTCTGGGATTCTACAAGACGACCAACGGTGGCGATTCCTGGACGGCTCTCCCGAATGCGCCGAATGTCTATTGTTATCCTCCGCCAAACTCGTCGATTTGTCTCGGGACGTATGTCAACGTCGTTGGTGTCTCACGCACAAACCCCGATCATGTCCTCTTCGGTAGCGCGCTCCTCTACAGAACAAGCGATGGTGGCGCAAGTTGGACGAGGCATGATCACGGGGGGGACCCGACGGCAGGGCACCCGACCCCGGGGAAAACGCACGTGGATCAATGGGATATCGGATTCGATCCAACCAACTCCAACACCGTGTATATCTTCAACGATGGTGGTGTTCAGAAATCGCTCGATGGCGGCCTCTGGTGGAATAAATCCAACCGTGGTCTCATCACCGAGCAGTTTTACAAGATTGCAAGCGCACCTTCCGACACAAACCTGCTCATCGGTGGAAGCCAGGATCATGGACACATGCGACTCAACAGTGCAGGCGGAAATACCCGCTGGCATCTTTGGTCCAGGGGGGATGGCACGACTGTTATCGTCCACCCCACAAATATAAATGTCTTCTACGGTGATTTTTTCTTCGGCCGTCACGTAAGGTCACAGACAGGCGGAATAAACTGGGGAGGGACAACGCAGTTTATTAACAATGGGATGACAGAGACCGGGCAGCTGATTGCCCCGCTCCTCATGCATCCCCACGATCCGAACGTCCTCTATTGTGCAGGACTTACGAAGATATTCATGACGGTGAACGGCGGTTCGCTCTGGACTCCGATCGCAGATCTCCCTAATGTCTACACCATGGCCATCGACCGGCAGGATCCGAATATCCTCTACGCCCACGCATACACCGGTTCAACCTGGGCGATATGGAAGAGCACGAACGGGGGTTTCGATTGGACAGCGATCACGCACCCCACCATTCCAACGTGGCGGGTTGTAGATCTGGAGGTAGATCCATCAAACTCGGGCGTTCTTTATGCAGTACGGAACAGTTTCTTTCCGAACAGCGATCATATCAAGAAATCGACAGACTTTGGAGAAACGTGGTCAGACATTACGGCTAATCTTCCGGATGTGACGATGAACGCAATCACCATCAGCCCGTACTCTCCTGATCATCTCTACGTCGGAACCGACCTCGGGGCATTTGCCAGCACCAGCGGCGGCATGGACTGGTTTGAATTCAATGATGGGCTCCCGCTGGCATACGCAGCGGACATCCACTATCATCCGCTCGACAGAACCATCCGGCTTGCCACTCTGGGCCGGGGTGCGTGGAAGAGCAAGGCAATCGATGCTCTCACAACCTCCGTTGACGATAATGATTTGGCACAGTTGCCCGGAGACTTCCGGCTCTCACAGAATTATCCCAATCCGTTTAATCCTTCGACAACTGTTCGATACGAGCTTCGATGGCAATCGCGCGTAGTTCTTACGGTTCACGACCAACTTGGCCAGGAGATCAGGCGGCTTGTCGATGCGTCGGTTTCTCCCGGCGAACACTCCGTTGTCTGGGACGGGTTGAATAAAAACGGGTTGGAGGTTGCTTCAGGGGTCTACTTCGTACGAGCAAGAGCTAACGGGTTTGCCCAGACCATGAAAACCTTGCTTACGCGGTGATGAGTGTCAGGAGAATTGGTTGGAGTGAACATATTTGTTATGTTGTCCGTACTTGTCGGGATTGGGAGGTTGGCTCTTTACCCCTGATCGCCGTTAGGGTTTTTATCTGCAATTCATCTCAAGTATGGACAACTACGTTCTATACATTACCATGGCGGCCGCGGCAATATTGAGTCCGGGCCCGGGTGTTACCCTCACACTCACGAATGCGATTCGCTTCGGACTGGCTGAGACGGCCGGTGGTATCGTCGGCCTTGCCGCTGGAGCAATGATTATTGCGACACTCTCGGCAACAGGAATAGGGTTGCTCCTGGCCGCGTCACCTGTTTTGTTGAACATCATGAAGTACATCGGGGCAGCGTATCTTATCTATCTGGGAGTGAAGTTGTGGCGTTCTTCCTCAATTGCAGCAAGAGCAGAAGGCGGGGGAAGGGGAAGTTGGAGACGCTGCTTCATGGAGGCAATTACCCTTCAGTTCTCGAATCCGAAGGCAATCTTCTTTTTCATCTCGATCTTTCCGCAATTCATCGACGACACTCATCCGTACATCGTCCAGTTCCTCGCTCTGGTACTGACATACGGACTGCTGGTGATTCTGATTCATTTTCTCTATGCTCTGACTGCGCACAAGACAAAGGCATGGTTCTCTTCTTCGCGTGGTGCCCGGATTATCAACAGAGTGAGTGGCAGCGCATTCATCTTTTTTGGAATTGCTCTGGCGGGTTCGAGCATTTAGCTGCATCGGGTGTCAAATAAACAAATCTCAAGTACCAAACAAATCCCAAACCTCAAACCCGGTTTTCTATTCACGACTCTCTCACAATTGTTTACCCGCCGTGCATTTGGAAGGCTTGTTGCTCAATTAGCTTCTCACCAGCATCATCCCATTGCTTACTGTTGATTGTTAATTGATAATTAATTTAGAGCCAGGCGTTCCCCTTGTACCACCCCACCGTTCCGCGGATACCGTCTTCCAATGAAATCTGTTGCTCGTAGCCAAAGTCACGCTTCGCCTTGGATGAGTCGCACGTCCAGTAGTCCTGTACCATATCGCGTGCCTTCTCAAAGTTGATGAGCGCGGGCTTCGAACTGAAGAGGGAAAAGAATTCGGCGAACGTTGCGATGATGTAAACGGCGAATTCCGGGAGCCGGATGCGGAGAGCGCTTTTG
Organism: Bacteroidota bacterium; assembly: GCA_046160825.1. Classification (GTDB taxonomy): domain Bacteria; phylum Bacteroidota; class Ignavibacteria; order UBA10030; family UBA6906; genus JBJXHC01. The sequence continues at coordinate 4,922 of JBJXHC010000083.1, forward strand.
TTCATCACCTTGCGTGTGACTTCGCCAATCTCCTTCCATCCATAAACACCATTGCTCGCGATGAAATACGTTTGTCCCACAGCCTTACTACTTTCAGCCGCCATCACGAAGCCACGCACGAGGTCGCTCACGTGAACCAGACTCACAAGCTTTTCGTTAAATCCCACCATCGGTTGTAACCCTTTGCTCATGGTATTGAAGAACTCGAACACATCCTTGTCGCGTGGACCGTACACTGCCGGTGGGCGACAAATGGTAATGGGCAAAGCCTTCATCATCTTCAAACATTCTTCCTCGGCCTGCCATTTGCTCTTGCCGTATGTGGTGAGGGGGTGGGAAGGTTCATCTTCGTTGATCGGTGTTTGCGTTGTGCTTGGCCCCACCGCTGCTTGACTGCTGATGTGGACGAAGCGCTTTAGCGTGCGATTGTGGGCCGCGGTGGCTGCGAGGATATTCTTTGTGCCTGTTGCATTTCCGGCATAGTATTCCTCTTTCGTCTTGGCTTTGGTTACTCCGGCAGAATGGAAGACATAATCCACCCCACGCACCGCTTCTGCCAGCGCCTCTTCAGAAAACAAGTCGCCATAGACATACTCCACCTGTTTTCTCTCCAACCATTTCGTGTCACTGCTCTTACGGATGAGACAACGGACGGTGTATCCCTTGTGCAACAGGAGTTCAACAAGGTGACTGCCAATGAACCCGGTTGCTCCGGTTACCAATGCGGTCATAATGAGGGAATTGAATGAGTGAATGGAGTGGCTGAGGGGGCCAAAACCTGAAATACGATTGACTTTTGGGGCATGTTCAAGTATATTGAAATCGATTTTGAGAAGCAATCCGCTTCCCTTTGCTGCATGGTGACTTACAGCCGTCCTGGAGATGAACGAAGCGCATGACAACACCCAAGAAACAGCCAGCAGGCCACGAAGAAGCGCATCAGGTCGAGAAGAAACCCGTTGACCTGTTTGAGAAATGCCGGGCATTCACCCGCGCAGATGAAATCAAGGCGCAGGGGTATTATCCATACTTTCGTCCGATTGAAGAGAATGAAGGACCGGAAGTAAAGATCGAAGGGCGGCGCGTGATTATGGCAGGCTCCAATAACTATTTGGGCCTCACCTCCGATCCGCGTGTCAAAGCAGCGGCGATTCTCGCAATCGAAAAGTACGGCACCGGCTGTTCCGGCTCGCGCTACCTGACGGGAACACTCGATCTTCATATTCAGTTGGAAGAACGGCTTGCGCGGTTCTATAATAAAGAGGCATGTCTTCTTTACAGCACCGGCTATCAAACTGCACAAGGGATAATACCAACGCTTGTGCAGAAGGGGGAGTACGTTATCTCCGACCGTGACAACCACGCTTGTATCGTCGCCGGCAATCTGATGGCTAAAGGCGCGTTCGCGGAGTTCGTGCGATTCAAGCATAACGATATGACGGACCTTGAACGGGTCATGTCAAGGCTCCCTCATCACATACCAAAGCTTGTCGTCTCCGATGGCGTGTTCAGTACTTCCGGCACCATCGTTGATCTTCCGAATCTCGTCTCCGTTGCAAAACAGCACAACGCGCGCATCCTCATCGACGATGCACATTCCACTGGTGTAATCGGAAAAGGGGGAAGAGGTACGGCAAGTCACTTCGGCCTCGACCGCGAAGTTGATATGACGATGGGGACATTCAGCAAGACGTTTGCCTCACTCGGCGGTTACGTGGTCGGCGATAAAGCCGTTATCAACTATCTCAAACACTCGGCGCCCGCGCTGATCTTCAGCGCAAGCCCGACGCCTGCGTCCGTTGCGGCAGCACTGGCTGCGCTCGACATTCTCGAGAAGGAGCCGGAGCGTATTACACGGCTGATCGCAAATGCCGAGAAGATGCGAAAGGGATTCAGGCAACTCGGCTTCCGTGTCGTCGATAGTTCCACTGCAATTGTCCCTGTGATTATCGGCGACGACCAGAACACGTTTGTCTTCTGGCGCGCATTATACGATGCCGGCGTGTTTGTCAATGCGTTTATCAGTCCCGGCGTCCCGAACGGAATGCAGATGTTGCGCACGAGCTATATGGCGACGCACGAAGACCATCACCTCGACAAGATCCTGGAGACGTTCGCCACCATCGGCAAGAAACTCGGCCTCATTTCCTGATAAGTGTACGGGCGTTTGTTATACCGCCCGGTGTGTTGCAACCTCGTATTCTGCATGGGGTGCTTGACCATACGCAACCGCTCCTGCCCACTTTCCATCACCACACAATGAATGGACATCTCTGACAGATGAGTTCCATTTCAATCCGACCGGTTCACTCGAAGAGCGATGAAATGGCGTTCATCAGATCGCAATGGAAGTTCTACGATGGCAACCCGCACTGGGTGCCCCCATTGTTGATGGACAGGAAAAAACTCATCGACAAGAAGAGCAACCCGTTCTACAAGCATGCGGAGATGGAGTTGTTCCTTGCGGAACGGGATGGCGGGATCGTTGGCCGCATCGGCGCGATCATCAATCACAACCATAATGCGGAACACAAGGACAAGGTGGGGTTCTTCGGATTCTTTGAATCCGTTGACGATCAGGATGTTGCGAACAAGCTCTTCGATGCGGCTGGAGCGTGGTTGAAGCAACGCACCATGACTGCCATGCGCGGTCCTGCAAGCCCATCGGTGAACGACGAGTACGGACTGTTGGTGGATGGCTTTGACAAACCGCCGATGATCCTGATGACGTATAATCCTCCCTATTATCAGCGGCTTCTGGAGGGATACGGGTTCACCAAGGCGAAAGACCTCTGGGCGTATTATCTTCACTCCAAGAGAGTGTTCAGCAATCAGAAGTTTATCCGGGTTGCCGAGCTGTTGAAAAAGCGTGAGGATTTGTCGATCAGGTCATTGAACATGAAAGACTTCGATAATGAAGTAACACGCCTCCGGGAGATGTACAACAAAGGATGGGAAGGGAATTGGGGCGAAGTGCCGATGACCGAGGAGGAATTCCGGTATGTGGCGAAGGACCTGAAAGCCATCGTAAACCCGGAGCTTGTGATTATTGCGGAAGTGAAGGGAAAGCCGGTTGGTTTTGGACTCTCACTGCCGGATTTGAATGTGGTGTTGAAAGATAATAAGAATGGCCGCCTGGTGCCGGCGCTTCTGCGGATGCTACTCTTCAAGAAGCGCATCGATGCGATCCGGATTGTCATCCTCGGTGTGATTCCCGAATACCGCAACTCCGGTATCGGTGGAGTGTTGTTCTACGAAACCGGGAGACGCTCGGTGGAGCAGGGATATCCGCACGGCGAAGCAAGCTGGGTACTGGAAGATAATGTGATGATGAACCGTGGTGCCGAAATGATGTCGGGTGAAAAATACAAAACGTATCGTGTGTACGAAAAGCTAATATAAGTACAAAATTCAAATTACAAATAACAAACTACAAACAAGACCCAAATCACAAATCGCAAAGGCCAACACTTCCAGCATCAAAAGCACTCGGTATTTGGTGATTGGAACTTGGGATTTGTTTGCAATTTGAGATTTGATATTTTTCTCCTGCTTATTGTTTAATAACTGCAAACGAGGTTAGTTATGCCTGTGAAGAAAGTTGAAAAAATCTGGATGAACGGAAAGCTCGTGAACTGGGACGATGCGAATATTCATATCCTCTCGCACGTCATTCACTACGGTTCGAGCTGGTTTGAAGGGATACGGTGTTATGATACTGCGAAGGGACCTGCGATCTTCCGACTCGACCGTCACCTGAGGCGGTTGTTCGATTCGACAAAAATTTATCGAACGGAAATTCCATTTACCATGGAACAGATGGAAGAAGCGATACTTACAACGATACGCGCCAATAAAATGAAGGCGTGTTACGTACGCCCCATCGTTTATCGCGGCTACGGTGATGTTGGCGTCAACCCGCTCAACTGTCCGGTGGATGTGACCATTGCAGTATGGGAGTGGGGAAGTTACCTCGGACCCGAAGCACTGGCGAACGGCATCGACGTCTGTATCTCCACATGGAACCGTCCGGCACCCAACACGCTGCCACAGATGGCGAAGGCCGGCGGCAACTACATTCTCTCGCAGCTCATGAAAGTCGAAGCCATTCAGGCGGGATTTGCCGAGGCGATTGCACTTGATGTGAATGGCAACCTGAGCGAAGGCTCGGGAGAGAACCTGTTTATCGTCCACGATGGTGTTCTGTATACGCCACCGCTTTCCTCGTCACTTCTCCCCGGCGTTACGCGCGCATCAATCGCACATCTGGCCGAAGAGATGGGATACAAGATTGTGGTGACGAATCTGCCGCGTGAGTTTGTGTACGTGGCAGACGAGTTGTTCTTCACCGGCACCGCAGCGGAAGTCACGCCCATCCGTTCCGTTGACAAGCAGAAAGTCGGTAACGGCAAGCCGGGCCCCGTGACGCTGAAACTCCAGAAGGCGTTCCTCGATGTGGTGAAGACCGGCGTCGACACACACAATTGGCTAAAGTTTGTGTACAACGACTAGTCGTTGATTCACCGCAGAGACGCAGAGGATAAAAACGATTTCAAATTGCTCTCTGCTCTTCGGCGCCTCCGCGGTGGGATTATCTTCTATCAGATTCTTCGACCCTTTGAATCGGGGTCTCAGAATGACACCGATTGGACCTATTGGATAATGCCCTATTCAAACGCTTGTTAGGAGGTTGACATGAAGAAGCCTGTTCGAAAAAAATCCGCATCCGGTTCCACACGCAAAACCTCCGCACGACGCTCCACCGATTTCGTACGCATGATCAGCCGGATTCTCGTTCCCATGGACTTCTCGGCGCACTCCAAGAACGCGCTGAAGTATGCCATCTCCATGGCGGAGCAATTCAATGCGGCGCTCTACCTCGTGTATATCGTGGAGCCGACGGTCTATCCTGCTGACCTCGGATTCGGGCAGGTGGTGATACCGGGGATAGAAGACGAGTTGCGTGAGAAAGGCGCGGCGGAGTTACAAGAACTGATCGAGAATGAAATCCACGGACGTGTAAAGGCTTCATCCTCTGTACGGACGGGCAAGCCTCACCAGGAAATCCTTGTCGAAGCTAAAGAGAAAAAAATCGATCTCATTATCATCGCCACACACGGCCACACCGGCGTGGAGAACATGCTCTTCGGCAGTACCGCAGCACGCGTTATCCGGACGGCGATTTGTCCGGTACTGACCATCAGGCCGGATGTGAAGGGGTGAGGGCAACAGAATCAATAGTTGGGCGCAACGTTGTTGACGCCCCATCATTCCAATTCTTCAGTTCCTCCACCTACATGGAAATGTGAGTTCCAATGGTTCGGCACCTTCGTATGTTAGGACAGATGTAACGGTTTAATGTTCACTCTGGAAAATTCCACCACATGTTCAAGGAGGTCATATGCAACGTTCTGTTCTTTGTGTTATGCTCGTCGGTGCTGTAGCTTTGGCAATACTCACGTCGGACGGATGGGCTAGCGACAAATCAGCGAAAGGGTTTCCAGGTCAGGTTGCGCGGGGGAAATACCTTGTGGATTTCGGCGGCTGTCATGATTGTCATTCTCCAAAAGTTATGACGCCGATGGGTCCGGTAGCAGACACAACCCGACCACTCTCCGGCCACCCTGCGAATGAAAAGCTCGCGGAAGTCCCGTTTGAGTATATCGCACCGGATAAATGGGCGGCAGTTACCAATAACCATTTCACGGCATGGGCCGGTCCCTGGGGAATATCCTTTGCACGTAATCTGACCCCGGATGTTACCACGGGATTGGGAAGCTGGACTGAAGAGATGTTCATCAAAACGATGAGAACAGGAAAACAAATGGGCGAAGGCAGGCCGATTCTTCCTCCGATGCCCTGGCCACAAGTGGGAAGTTTAACTGATGATGATCTGAAGGCGGTGTTCGCATACCTCCAGTCGGTGAAGCCGATTGAGAATGCGGTGCCGGATCCCATTCCACCGCCTGCCGGCAAATAAATCTGAACGAGGAAGACCATGCATGCAAGCGCGTTGAAATTATTCTCTGTCCTTTGGACACTCGCTACGATGCCGTTGATGGCGCAGACTTCCTACAAGGAAATTGAGGTGAACAATGGAGGAAGCATTACGGGAACGGTGCGGGTGACGGCGGGAACGAAGAATATCGCCGCGCTTGCCGTGCATAAAGACGACAAGATTTGTGGAAGACAGAAACCTTCGCCGCGCTTGAGGATTGGAAAGAATAATACGGTGGCAAATGCCATCATCTTCATTGAAGGAATAAAGGAAGGGAAGACGTTAAAGAAGGATGGGAAGTATTTGCTCAATCAGGTTGGGTGCGAGTATGTTCCTCACGTCACTGTCATGCCATTCGGAGCGATGCTCGAGATCGTGAATAGCGATCCGGTACTACACAACGTCCATGCATATGAAGAACATGAACTCGGGAAGACGGTGTTCAATATCGCCCAACCCATCAAAGGGCAGCGTACACCGATCAAGCACACGACATTCAAGAAGCCCGGACTGTATCTCGCGACATGCGATGCCGGACATCCGTGGATGAGCGCGTTTGTCATGGTCGCAGATCATCCGTACTACGCCGTGACGGACAAGTACGGAAGATTCAGTCTTGATCATGTTCCTTCCGGAACATATACGATCACCATGTGGCACGAAGGTGTGAATATCGCGCAGACGCTCGATGATGGTGGAAAGCCCAAGGCGTACATCTTCGAGCAGCCGTACGATCTGACACAACAAATAACTGTGGAGCCTGGTGGAAAGTCAATACTCAACTTTGAGTTCTCCGTGCGCAATCCCGAATCCACTTCTCTTTCATCTGGCAAGCAAAATTGACAGAACAAATGCTCGCATTGCAACCAATAGCATAACAAGAGGTGAGATGGATTTCCGTCAACATCGCCACCCCTGTTTGTTCTTCTCGCTGTCCGATATACGATCCTTGTCTTGACCACACAACCCTGGTTCTGAAGATCCCCTGATTTATTTTTTTCTTCCCGACTCATCGAGAGTCGCAATGGCAGACAAGTCCGACGCTTTTTCAGACCCCTCTGCAATCATTTCAGTCTACTGCTGACGAACTGGCAAACTCTCAAAGTCCCTCGTTTTGATGTTCCGCTGCTAACCTGCATGTTTTCAATGTCTTCAAGCGAACCGACAAGAATGGCACGTCGGTTGAATTCCTTCTGAGCAACATTAACCGGAATCAGTCATACAAACATCAGAAAGGAAACAACAATGTTAGTTCGAGTTCATCGCCTTCCGACGCCAGCTTCGTCAATCGATACATTATTCGGTTTCGAGAAGGAGATCGACAACCTGTTTGGCGATTTGCTGAACAAACACGTCGTTGTTCCTGCGAAACGTTCATATCCTGCGCTGGACATGGTGGAGCAGGAAAATGAAACAGTAGTTGTTGCGGAACTACCGGGCGTACGCAAGGAAGATGTGAAGGTATCGGTACACGATGGCGTGCTGACGATCAGCGGCGAGCGTAAGGCACATCAACTGCCGGAGAAGTCAGTCTCGGTGCGAAGCGAAATCAGCATCGGCAAGTTCAGCCGGTCGGTTCAGTTGCCGCACGAGGTACAGAATGACGGCATCTCCGCAGAATTGACCAACGGTGTTTTGCGTATTGTGTTGCCGAAGGCGGAAGAAGCGCGTCCGCGTGAGATTCAGGTGCGATAAGGAGGACGAGCCATGACAAATAAATCAGAGATCACGATTTCCCAGAACAACGGCAATCTCCCCGCGACACGCAAGAATGTGTTGGAGCGCTACGTCACTCCATCCGCGGATGTCGCCGAGACGCCTGATGCGTTTGTGTTGATGATTGACATTCCTGGCGCTGAGAAGGAAACAATCAGCGTCAGTATCGCAAAGGACACATTGACCATCACAGCACCGGTGAAGCCGCACTACAAGGACAACGCGAAGGTGTTGTTCAGTGAACTTCGCAGCACGACATACTACCGTGTGTTCGCGCTTGGAGACGGCGTTGATCGCGACGCGGTGGATGCGCATTACGAGGACGGCGTGTTGCAGGTGAGGCTATCCAAAACCGAGAAAATGAAACCGAGAGAAATCTCAATTCAATAACACTGTTCAATCACCAACAGATCAAAAGGAGGAATCTATGTCACTCATTCGTTGGAACCCGACACGTGAATTGTCCGCATTTCCTGCTGATATGTTGACCATGCAGAGGGAAATCAACCGGATGTTCGATGGCGTCTTCAGGGGCGGCATACAGGACGAGGGCTCTCTATTCTCGACAACCTGGAGCCCGGCAGTCGATATTGCCGAGCACGACACGGAATACGTTGTGAAGGTCGAGCTTCCCGGCATCAACAAGGATGATGTGAAGATCACCATGCAGAACAATATCCTGACCATCCGTGGCGAGAAGAAACAGGAGAAGGAAACAAAGGAATCGAACCTCTACCGTGTTGAACGGGCGTACGGCTCATTCCGGCGGTCTTTCACGCTTCCCGCAACGGTCAAGGGAGACAAGATCGAAGCTTCGTACAATGATGGGATTCTGTCCATCACGCTGCCGAAGGCAGACGAGGCGAAGCCAAAACAGATCGAAGTGAAGGTAAAGTATTCTCCGGGCGTGATCGTTCGGTAGTTTTCACAAGATCAAATGGGGCGGAGCCCGTTCCGTCAGCGGTGGGAGCGGAACCGGCAAAGCCCCATTGTTTCTTGTGTCCGAAACTGTTCGCGCACATTGGATGTTATAGATTCAGCAGCACATCAACCAGAAAGAGGGTTCCATGACGAAAACGAAAGTCCCGCAGGCGCTTCCCGTACTGCCGCTGAGAAACTCAGTGTTCTTTCCGCGGCAGGTAATGCCCCTGTCCATCGGAAGGGAAAGTAGTATCAAAGTGGTGGAAGACTCGATGAAGGACGAGGGCCTTGTCGTCATCGTCGCGCAGACTGATGGTACAGTTGAGAAACCCACGGAGAAGGATATCTATTGGGTCGGAACGGTTGCCAAGGTTCTCAAGACATTTACATTGAACGACGGCACACGCAGCGTCCTTATGCAAGGGCTCCATCGTGTACAGTTGTTGTCCATTCTTCAAAGCGATCCGTTTCTCCGCGCCGTTGTTCGCGAAACCGACGAGACACTTGAGACCGGCGAAGACATCGAAGCAATGGCGACGAACCTGAAGACGCTCTTCAGAAAAGCAGTTGAGCTTTCCCCGAATCTCAACGACGAGCAGCTTACCATCGTTCTGAATGTCGATCAGCCCGACGCCGTTGCAGACATTGTCAGTTCGATGATCCAGTTGCCTGTGCAGGAGAAGCAGCAGATTCTGGAAATCCTCGACTTGCGAAAACGCCTGGAACAAGTCACCATTGGTCTTACCAAGCTCATACAGAAGCTTGAACTCAGTAGCAAGATCCAGTCCGAAGTGCAGGACGGCATCAACAAGAGTCAGCGTGAGTATTACCTGCGCGAGCAAATGAAGGCCATCAAGAAGGAATTGGGCGAGGACGAAGACAAGGTGGAAGTGGCCGAGCTGCGCAAGCGCATCGACGCGGCAAAGTTGCCGGAAGAAACGCTGAAGGTTGCCAACAAGGAACTCGATCGTCTCGCCAGCATGAATCCCGCCTCTGCCGAATACACCGTCAGTCGCACGTACCTCGATTGGATTCTGGATCTTCCCTGGAGCGTGAGCACGGAAGATAATCTCGATATCAAGAAGGCAGGCGATGTGTTGGAGAAGGACCATTACGGTCTGGAGAAAGTGAAGAAGCGCATCCTGGAATATCTTGCCGTGCGCAAATTGAAGAACGATATGCGCGGGCCGATCCTCGTATTTGTCGGCCCTCCCGGCGTTGGTAAAACGTCGCTCGGTCGTTCGATTGCCAATGCGCTTGGCCGCAAGTTCGTCCGCATATCGCTTGGCGGTGTGCATGACGAAGCCGAGATTCGCGGTCACCGGCGCACATACATCGGCGCTCTGCCCGGACGGATTATTCAAGGATTGAAGAAGGCAGGATCGAACAACCCGGTGTTCATGCTGGATGAGGTGGACAAGTTGGGCAACGACTTCCGCGGCGATCCGTCGTCGGCGTTGCTGGAAGTGCTGGATCCTGAGCAGAACTTCTCATTCAGCGATCATTATCTTGAGATTCCGTTTGATCTTTCGAAGGTGATGTTCATTGCGACGGCGAATATGATCGAGCCGATACCGCCGCCTCTGCGTGACCGTATGGAGATTATCGAAATCCCGAGCTACATCGAAGAGGAGAAGGTCTATATTGCAAAACGGTTCCTCCTGCCGAAGCAACGTGCCGAGCACGGCATAGAGGAAAACCAGTTTGCCATTGAAGACGACGCGCTGCGCGAGGTCATCACGGGCTACACGCGTGAGGCTGGCGTGCGTAATCTCGAACGCCAGGTTGCAACAGTGATCAGAGGAGTTGCGCGAGAGATTGCCGAAGGTATCACTTCAAAGGCGACAATTGCGAAAGACATGCTCGTGAAGTTCCTCGGCAAACAGAAATTCTACCGTGATGTTTCGGAACGCATCAACAAGCCCGGCATTGCGGTTGGTTTGGCGTGGACTCCCGTTGGCGGCGACATTCTCTTTATAGAAGCCACGAAGATGAAGGGGAAGGGAAACCTGATTATTACCGGACAACTGGGTGATGTAATGAAGGAATCCGTGCAGGCGGCGCTGAGTTTTATCGCGGCAAATGCGCGTGTGCTGGGCATACCGGAGGATTTTCGCGAGAAGAATGACATCCACGTTCACGTGCCTGCGGGAGCAATTCCCAAGGACGGTCCGTCTGCTGGCGTGACCATGCTGACGGCGTTGGTGTCATTGTTCACAGGCCGACTCGTCCGCAACGACCTTGCAATGACTGGCGAGATTACACTTCGCGGTGCAGTGCTTCCCATTGGTGGTGTGAAGGAGAAAGTCCTTGCCGCACACCGTGCGGGAATCAAAACCGTGTTGCTGCCGGAGCGCAACCGGAACGACATCGATGAAATTCCCAAGTCGGCGGTTGAAGGTGAGGGCGCGATTCAATTCCATTTCATCAAGGAGATGAACGAAGTGCTCGAACTGGCTCTTGCTCCTGCGAGCGAATCCGAACAAACGCCGGATGTGAAAGAGATAGCCGTGAACTAAAAAGCAGTCTAAGGAAGTTTGTAGAGTTGGGAGTTTATAGAGTCGAGAGTCAAAGAAAAAGCAGAGAGTCGAAAAGATAGTCGAGCCGTCCAGTGTTGTTGCTGAGATGGCTCGACTTTTTTATGACTGTAACCTGAGAAATTCCCCGCTTCTGACTCCGCGCGCAATTCACCCCTTCTCTTGTCTAAGAGAAGGGGTCAGGGGATGAGTTCGTTTTTATATTCACAACCTTCGCCAGCCAGAAGTACAGCACCGGCATTCCAATAAGCTCCGCTGCCAATGAACCCACAATGTCTGGACCGAGTGTGACGCCCGGGTTCATCTGACTGAACCGCGCCAACCCGCCAACAAATGTAGCAATGATGGCAAACCGCAGCGCAGAATGAAACCTCTCGAGCCTGATGGCGGAGAGAACAAACAACGCACCCACCGCAAGCCACACGCCGCCGAGAAACCTCACATGACTGTCCTGCGCAAGAAACCGCTGCTGGTTGGTCGCCTCTGCAAAGTCGTTTACTCCCTGCCAGCCCAGCGTGATTATGCCGCCAAACCCGACGTTGATACCGGTGTAGATGATTGCGAGTCCGGCGAGGAAGGGGATGATTCTCAGGGCCAATGCGGTTGGTGAGAGAATTATTTTCTCTCCTTCCGGTCGCTATACCAGAGTAGCGCGAGCAGGCCCATTAAAGGGACGAAATAGAAAATCTCTTGCTCAGTATTCGGTTGCACAGCCTTACTTATCTTGCGGCAAATTGGTCTTGGATCTCCAAGCTTAGACAGTGTTAAGCTGTCAAGATGCTCGGGACCACTTGGAATGAACATAGTGAGCATGGTTGAATCTGTTGGCGTATATGTTACAAGTCTATTTATGGTATTTCTGATGGCCAGCCCATGCAAAGATTGTCGCTCCAGTAGGTCCATCATGTGTATATCATGAAAGAGCATAATCCCTGAGAAAATAATTGCCAATATGCCGAAGTGTTTCCTCTGTGGTTGAGTGAAAAAGGCAACCATTGCCCCAACAATGCCTACAAAGATGGTGGCAAAAAAACCTCGAGCCTGCATTCTTTGATCTGAGAATGCCATAAAGACCGATGATTCAATCTCTGAGACGCGCGCTTTTGAATCATGTTGACTGACGGAAAGAGTGTCTTTGATAAACGACTGCATTGCCACGACCTTCAGGTCGTGGTAAACGTGACCAGAAAGCCATAGCGGACTTTAGTCCGAAACCCTGCCTGGGCTGTTAGGGGTTGAAACCCCAAATCTCTCCCGCTTTCTGAATTTACCACGAGCTAAAAGCTCGTGGCAATTCATCTGAGACCCAATCAGCATATTTGGCATCCAATGTAGGGGGACAAGGGCTTCGCGCGAAGGCAAACAACGCACAAGCCATTGAATCAACGAGGGTTGCCGGAAAAGCCGACGCGCAAGGGAAATGAGAAA
>JBJXHC010000084.1:0-3175 GCA_046160825.1 Bacteroidota bacterium
CGCAGATCGAGGTACACCGCTCGGTTGAGCACAGGAAGTTGTTCGTTGATGTTCTTCTTGATTGAGGTCTTCCTGCTACGTGAAAGTTGTGTTGTCGAAAGCGTTGCTATGACATCGCCGGTGGCGCTATCAACAACAGCAAGCGATATGAACGCCGTCTGCGGTAACAAGTCGGCGTCCGCCGCGAAGCGCAAATGAGCACGCGCAGACTCGTTGATGCGAAATGTCTCCGTCCGCAAGAATGTTCCACGAAGATTCGCTCGCGTATCAACGAAGTGAACTTGATCATTGATTGTATCATGAGTTCCTGTGAGAATGATGTCTCCGAATTCTAACGACAATGATGCATTCGTTGTTGTGTCAGTGAAAAATGTCCGGCGATACAGTTTCGATTTGCGGTTGCGTGTGGGCGATGATGGACTCAGCCAGCTTCCGTCGGAGTCATCGTGTGATCCGAAAGCAACAGGGTACAAACTCTGCGTCCCTTGTGTTACCACAAACGCGGACGATGCGGGTATAACACTCGCACCGGCATTGGGATAATTCGAAACGCCGCTGAACATGCTGTACTTCCATCCGTCGAATTTGTAACCGTCCCAGGAGTAATTGTCGAACACAAAAGGGATATCCCCATCGCTCCAGAACACGCTAACGCCGCCGTTGTTCGGATCGTCATGCGCGCAGACGCTTGCCTGCAAATTTGTGATCGAACCGAAATCATCAAGGATCACGTAAAACGGCGACCAGCCTTCACCGGCGGTATAGCCACGATGAACCACCACATCCATGCCGCGCGATTTGTCATAGGCAATCCACGCAACGTGTACTCGTCCTGTTGCATCAACGGCAATGGAGGAGTTACGGTTGTTGACAAATGTCGGGTCGTCGCTGATGGGCAACGCGAGAGCATCCCAGATGTCACCATAGATTTGCCCTTCATACTCAAGGCTCAAATAGAGATCGCTCGCAGGGCTGCCATGACGGTTGGACAGCGATAGGTTTTTGGAGCCCGCTCCGTAGAGAAACCACGGGCCTGTCCATGTCCAGCCACCGTTGAATTGCTCTGCCTGATTCTGTTTTGTGTCGCCAGATTCATTCCACATGGCGATGAATCTCTCGGTACCATATCTGGCTGTAGAGCCGACCACTGGACGCGGATCAAGTGCTTGAGGGATCGAAACAGGTGTGCTGATTGCCTGAGCAGATTGCCAGTTGCCACTAGCCCGGATACGAGCAACGATCTCGTACATGGCGCCGATCAGGCGGCGGTACACGACACATATGTCAATACCGTGCAGGCCCGGCATAGTTGTTATTGACGCAGCATTGTACCCGCCTGCACCGTCACTGATCCGAAACTCTGAGTCCCATGTCGTTCCGTTACTGGTCGAGCTCGTCAGCCAAATCTCTCCGGTGCTCTCGTACACCATGTACATCAATTCACCAGGCACGGAAACGAGTTTTCTTTGACTTGCGGAAGCCGTCGCGGTTCCAACTGACGAAAGAAGATGTCCTTTGTACCTCGCGGTCGCAGTTGCCCCTGAGCTGGTGAATACTACACCTGTTTGCATCGCACTCGCGTTCTGATATTGCACGTTTGTGCCAGACCAGTTCACGAAGTACGACTCGAATCCGCCGATTGTATTCACCTGCGGCGCGCCGACGGAGTAGTAGGGTGGATTCCAGAATGGCGGTCCACTTTGGTTCAAGAACACGCCGCCAGTAGATTGGTTGTAGGCGCCAGTCATGCCGTAGTTTTGATTGAGCGGAACGTTGACTTGTGGTCCGAAATTATTTCCTTGTGTGCCGTCCGAGTTCAGGAACCAGAGATCATTGAATTGCAGAGTCCCGCCGCTGGCCGATGCTGCATCAAGCAAAGAGGTGGTAAGTGTGGCGGGACTTAAACCAATGAAGTTTGCATCTTTGTTGTCCCTCGTAAATTCTGCGGGCAAAGAGAAACTATTCGAAAGCAAATAATTCGCAGCGACCGAGTTCCAATCATGGTGTTTCTGCGCGCCGTCGAAGCGTTCGTTCTGTGTCCTCGCAGTGTGACTTGCACTGCCCGTAAACGGATAGTAGTCACCTGAGTTTATCTGACTCATTCCATCAATCAAGAACGAGCCACCGGTGTTCGCTGTGCCAATGCGGTTGGTAAAACCCACCCACTTTTTCTGAAGTTCTCCCCGCTTGGTGTTGTAGGTCGTACGTGCCCGATTCAATTGCTCTTGGTACAGGTTCGTCCTACATGTTCCTGCGATAGACATGAGATTGCTCGCTTCTGGACAGTAGAGAGATGGGCCTGGGTCGTATTGACAGTTTACCCAAAACGTACCTGGAAATGGGTCTGGAGGTGTTGCACCGACGAGATCACCAAGGTTAGGATTGCTCGCTCTGCAATTGTTACTGGGCGGAACGTCATTACCGCAACCAAGCCTTTCGAATGTATGCAGCAAGTTGAAATAGTGTCCGACCTCGTGCGGGAAGGTTGAGGTGCCAAAGCACGAATTGTTCACGATAATGCTCTGCTCAATACGACCATCGCCCAGATACGGAAGAACATCCGAAGTAAACGTTCCTTTTCCGCAAGGGTTGAAGACTGGAACCAGATAAACATTTATTGCATTCTCTACAACGTTGATTCTCGAAAGAGAATCTTCCTTCGGTGGATTACCATCAGTTCCCGGAATCTCAGCAAATTGATCACTGTCTATCATGTCAATCTTGACGATGAAGAATCTCATTCTAGCACCGGCGAAGAACGAATTCACCGCGTTGATTGCTGGCTGTGGGGCACCCTCCCATCCGCCACCACCATTGCCATCTCGGACGATATGAATGGCAATTCCGATGTCCACAAAAGGAAGCTGAGTTGCGTTCACATAAGGTACGGGCCCCTTGATGATATCGCACGGTGTACTTCCTACCGATGGCGTGCCACACAAAGATGGCTGAGCTATTACCTGCAACGGAAGAACTCCAATGCCCAAGAACATTGTCATTAGAAGTTTTGTTCTCATATTGCCTCCATTACATATTGTTGTTGTTTGGATTGTGTCATCGGTACCCCCGACAGACAATCCCTCGATTAGCTCCGTACCCAACAACGAAGACAACATTTTGCGTTGCCGCAACAGACCAGAAAAGACGGTCTGGTTGGGTAAGCTGTTCGTAAAAG
>JBJXHC010000085.1:0-4591 GCA_046160825.1 Bacteroidota bacterium
CTCATGCGGAATGATGGTTCCAATGGAACCGGCGGATGGACATTCACCGCGGAAGATTCAGTTTTCGCTCCGACCGCTCACGCGCAAAGCGCATGGGCTGATTATGATGACGATCAGGATCTGGATCTCCTCCTCGTGAACATTGCACCGCTGACCAACAACGGCTTCATCCGCAGATACCGAAACGACGGCAATGGTGCGTTTGTCGGGCAGGACATCCTCGGTACTCTGACCGTCGAGCATGGCGAGGTCCAGTGGGGAGATTATGATGCAGATGGCGACCTTGACATTCTTGTCGCCGGACATATCAAAGAGCTCAATGGCAACTTCGCACAAGCGCTGCGCATCTACCGCAACAACAACGAAACATACGATTCGGTGAATGTGATCTCCTGTATTCCTTGTGATGGGTGGTTCGATATCACCGCAGCAAGCTGGGCAGATTACGACTCAGATGGCGACATGGATATTCTTCTTGCAGGCACCTACAATTCAGGATCAAATATCGAAGGGCGTGCACGCGTGTACACAAACACCGGAGGCGTCTTCACCGACTCCGGCAACGAGTTGCCGGCTCCCAGGGCGAGCGGGACGCGAGGCGGCACATTCTCCTGGCTCGACATTGACGGCGAGGGCGATTTGGACTACTTCATCGCAGGGCAATACTTCGTACCCGGAGGGAATGGACTTGTCGAAGCGCAGATGCATGTCTATCGCAATGACGCTCCAGGTCGGAATTCTGTCCCATCTGTCCCATCAGGTTTGAACGCCTCGGTACAAACCGATGGTACGGTGCTCTTGTCGTGGGTTTCGGCAACCGACGATCACACGCCGAGCGCCGCGCTGACATACGATCTCGATCTGTTCCGTAACGGAGTTCCGGTTTCTACTCCGCGCCGACTCCCTGAGCCGGGCAAGGTTAGCGCCGTCACGGAGTGGCTGCTGACCGGTTTGGCTGATGGCCTCTACACCTGGAAGCTGCGTGCAGTGGACGCCTCGTACAGCGGTGGCCAGATTGCATCAGGGGATTTCCGCGTGGGAACTTCAACCGGATTGGGTCCGGAAAACGGATTACCGTACGTGTACGCTTTTGAAAAGAACTACCCGAATCCATTCAACCCAACGACGACCTTCCGGTTTGCGCTCCCTGAACAGGCGCATGTGGATCTTTCGGTATACAATGTGAACGGGCAACTCGTCTCGCGGCTGGTAAACGAAGTCCGGGTTCTTGGATTCCACGAGGTTCAGTGGGATGCGAGTGCGCTTGCCAGTGGAGCGTATTTCGTACGCCTCTCGACAGCGGCATTTACGAGAACCCAGAGAGTGATCCTTCTCAAGTGAGCCGGTACTCGCGAGAGCCAAGAGACAACTTGTGAAGGAAGCGAAATGAGATTGTCGTAGAGCCGTAGTCTCTCCTAAGCCCTCTGACTTGAACTGTCAGAGGGCTTTTCATATTTGGTCCTTTATCTTCGAGGTCGTAGACCGACCCGTTGCCGAACAAGTATCGTTGCACGATAGCGTAGCCATCTCTTAAATATCTTCATACCTTTGAGCCTTCTTCCAAAGGGACTCCTTCGGAGGTGGTTTCTTTCATCCCTTCCCTTGATTTTCCCACGCGAGAAACATAAGTTAGACGCACCAACCGACCTGACTTCCGGGCATCAATTCGATTGTTCTAAGGTCGACAATTCATGTTTCATCTTCCTTTGGGGGATTATTGTGAAGACACACCTACAGACTATTGCTCTCCTTTTCGCGCTCTGTGCTGTTGGCTGCGAGACGAACACTGTCGTGGAACCGCCACTTGACCCGGTGACTGAAGAGCCCACCGGTGGACAATGGTCACCAATCGTTCTGCCTTCCGGAAGTGCGATCCGTTTGCCCGACCCTTTCCCGGTTGGTTCTGCACAACTCGCATCCGAGATGAACGCTGTGCGGATGATGCAATCGTCAAGAACGGTGCAAATTATTGATACCGTCAATTACTGGAACAGCGGCGCATGCATTCGCTGGAATGAAATCGCACGGTGCTTAGTGATAAAGAACGGAACGCCGCCGCCGAGAGCATCAAGAGTGTACGCACTCCTGAGCGTTGCTCAATACGACGCTCTCATCGCGACGTGGCATAATAAATACCGATTCAACCGCCCTTCCCCAGAGAAGATCGACAAACGCATCATTCCCCTCGTCACACGGTTGAATGCTCCTGCGTTTCCTTCCGAACATGCCTCCGTTGCGGCGGCTTCAGCAGCGGTGTTGGCATATCTTTATCCGTCGGAATCCGACTCGCTCCAGATGAAGAAGAACGCGCATGAAGAATCCCGGTTATGGGCCGGTGTCAATTGGGCCAGTGATATTGCGGCAGGTGATACATTAGGGAGGCAAGTTGCCCAACAAGTAATCGCCTACGCGAGAACTGACCGCTCCGATGCAGTGTGGACAGGGACCGTTCCCACGGGTCCGGGCATCTGGTTTAGCAGCGCAAGGCCTCCGCAAGCTCCGCTCCTTCCCTTGTGGGGTTCGGTGAAGCCATGGTTGATGATGAGCGGGAGTCAGTTCAGACCGACAGCTCCTCCGGCATTTGGGTCTGCCGACTTCAACGCGGCGCTCGCGGAAGTGAAGTCATACTCAGTCAATCGGACCGGAGAGCAATTACGCATTGCACAGTTTTGGGCAGATGGTGCAGGAACATATACTCCACCGGGGCACTGGAACGACATTGCATGTAATCTGATTGCAGGGAGGAGGCTCAACGATTTGCGCACAGCGAGGGCCCTTGCGCTCATGAACATGGCAATCATGGATGCAGGCATTTCATGTTGGGATGCGAAATACACCTACTGGTTGCTGCGACCGTCGCAAGCCGACTCCACGATTACGCTCCCCATCGGCTTTGCCGAACTTTCCCGCATACACATCGGGCCACTCCACGTTTTCGGGAGCGGCGTCGAACGTTCTTGAGTACATTTTTTCTGACCAGCAGACAAACCTCCGCGCAATGGCGGACGAGGCAGGAATGTCGCGCATCTACGGCGGCATACATTTTAAGTTCGACAGCGAAGCGGGATTGGCAGGGGGAAGAAGTATTGCACAACTCGCTATCGAGCGCGGCAATCACGACGGATCACGCCCCAACCATCACTCACATTTGCGAACAGAATAGCGCGTGCGTCCAAAAATTATTTTTCGTTGCACCTACAATTCTTCGAAGCAATCCCGACTATGTCTAGGCAGATGTTCGTCTATATCATGACCAACAAGGTCAACACCGTGCTCTACACGGGTGTGACGAACGATCTGAAGCGTCGCGTATTTGAACACACAGAGAAGATCAAAAGCGGGTTCACTGCCCGATACAATATCAACAAGCTGGTTTACTATGAGTTGTTCACAGATGCCTATAATGCAATTGTGCGAGAGAAACAAATCAAACGTGGATCGCGGCAGAAGAAAATCGACTTGGTAAACGCAATGAATCCCGAATGGGCTGACTTGTATGACCAGATATGGGATTGCTTCGCTCCCGTTGGTCGCTCGCAATGACGGGGAGACTCATGGTCATTGCAAGAGTACACGCAGACCCTGTCATTGCGAACCCGACGAAGGAGGGTGAAGCAATCTCTATCCCTGACAAAAAGAGAGATTGCTTCGCTCCCGATGGTCGCTCGCAATGACGGGGACATTCATAGTCATTGCGAGGAGCGCACGCCGACCTTAGTCATGCGAACCCCGACGAAGGAGGGGTGAAGCAATCTCTCAATTGTGTTCGTGTTGTATGTGTGCTTAAGCTATGCCCTCAAATCTTGAACGCATGATCCGGTTCGCCGAGGAGTTCTTTGAAGCGAAGAAGGATCCCGACCAGATATTCGGAAATTTTTGTTGAAGTCAATAATCCGAATAATCAATCCATGATTAGGTCAAGAATCACACACAATGGACCAACCTCCGGTTTGATACCTTACTGGATAGGACGTCTTTGGATGTGGTTCTTTCGTTGGAATGTAGTGGGTGAAGTTCCGGTCGGTGAAAAATTCGTCCTGATTGGTGCACCGCATACAAGCAACTGGGATTTTCCTTTCGGGCTTTTCACTTTTTATATATTTCGTTTGAGAGTATCCTGGATTGGAAAAGATGCGCTTTTCAAGAAGCCCTTTGGTGGAGTCATGAGGTGGTTAGGCGGGATTGCTATCGATCGGAATAGCCGGAATGGTGTGGTTGATCAGATTGCAAAACGGTTACGGGAGTCCCGTAAGCTTGTCATTGCTATTGCGCCGTCCGGGACACGAAAGAGAAGCGAGTATTGGAAATCCGGCTTCTACTGGATCGCTCACACTGCACAAGTTCCTATACTCTGTGGTTATCTCGATTATGGTCGCAGGGAAGCATGCTTAGGACTTTGTTTTGTTCCGACAGGCAACGTGAAGAAAGATATGGATCGGATACGTGATTTTTATGAAGGTATCAAGGGCAAACATTCCGAAGTGACTACAACGATCAGGCTGAAAGATGAAAACATCTAACAATCCGCGCAAGCCGATCCTGAAATAAGGCTACCAGCTTTTCTATTGGAGGCTCAGCAAGGAAGGAGAGG
>JBJXHC010000086.1:0-13587 GCA_046160825.1 Bacteroidota bacterium
CTTGGTCACACCGGCGGCTTCTTCGAAGAGCTTCCTTCGTTCGTCGGTCTTGTCACTGAGGATCGTCTCGACCATCTTCAACTCGATCACCGAGTATGCATCGGCACCCATGCCGGTATCCATGAAAAGATCGAGGATATCCTTGAGTCGGCAAGGGACCTTATTGAGCAGGTACTCGCTTTCTCCCGAACGATAGACACGGCGTGAAATGGTGACCTGGCTGTACTCGGACGGAAGAATGCCCTTGGTATTCTCTATGACGAGTGACGCCTCTGCCATACCGAGAGGCTTGCGTGACTTCGTGCCATTGAAGATCACGTCTTCCATTTTTTCGCTGCGCAAGGCGCTATACCGCTGCTCACCGAGCACCCAGCGAATAGCGTCCACGATATTGGTCTTGCCACAGCCGTTCGGACCGACGATGGCGGAGATCCCGCTATCGAAGGCAAGGTTCACCTTCTGCGCGAAGGATTTGAACCCGATGATTTCCAGTTTTGAGAGATACATGGCGTTCCGTTACCTCGTGTGGATTGTTAAGAACCCCTCATCGTGTTATAGATGAACGTGAGATAGATGGAAGCAGACTGCGTGTAATCATAATACACATACGCTACCGCGAGAAGCGCGGCAACCGACAACAGACCGAGTACATACACTTTGGGCGCGAATGCATCGAAGATGATCGCCATTCCTTTGAGCAGTCTGAGCAAGACCCACACAAACAACGCGGCAACGATCACTAATGCCGGGATAACGTAGACACTGCTCTCCATCACCCTGAAGAGAATCATGCCTATCGGTACCAGGGCAAGAAGCGGAGGCGTGGACCACATCGCAATAGCGTATGCATGGAAAGGATAGATACGACTCTTGAATATCGGCGACACCAACATCAGACATGCCGTTACAAGAAGGAGACCGCAGAAAAAGACAATCGAGAGATACGCTATACACTTGAGCGGATCCCAGATCAGATACACCACCGCCTCTTTCAAATTATCATAGACCAGGAAGTACGAAAGGAGATTGTCCAACACCACGTTGTGCCGGAAGTGATACAGGATGCTGCTGACGACAATTGCCGCAGCAACAGAAACGATGAGTCCGAGAACAGTGCTGTGAATGACGGAAACAACGCGCTGGTCCCGTACATCAGAAAAGAAATTGTAGGAATTCATCACGGCACGGTTCAGGTTTTCGCGGAAGCGCCGGCTGGCATTGTAGAAATAGACCACGCCGATAAGGACCACAAGGCCGCTTAACACATAAATAATCGGTGCGCTCGCAGTATAATTGCCAATGGGTAGTGCCACGAATTTCTCAGCACGGTACACCGAACGTACTGCCTCGTATGCCAGGCGCTTCTCACGATCAGCGCTGACAAGTCCCATAGTGTGCATCCAGGGATCGCCGGAATTCACCGTCAGTGCGGGGCGATCTCCCTTCCAATCGTTTAACGACCAGACAAATGCCCCATCGTAGTCCACGCTCTTGATCGCTTCGAAACGCTGGATATAGAACCGTGCCTGTGCTTCATACGAGAATGGATCGCTGTAGCCGCTGCGGTTGTTTGGCTGGACTTCCGTTCCGAATTTTGCAATGAACACGGGTTTATCGGGATTCCCGGTTTTCCATTCCTGCAACTGCGACTTGAACAACTTCGGATCCTGGGTGGAGATGTTTACCGCCGCAAAGTCTACAAGGTCTGTGCATGCATCCTTGATGGTGTTCAGAGAGGCATAGTACACCGGTCGGCTGTCGAAACTCTTCGCGACATCGACCATCGACTTCACAAAACCACGAACAGCCGGATTTGACGATTCAAACTGGTCGCCGATTCCCCACGCAAGAACCGAAGGATGGTTGCGGTCGCGTACAATCATCTCCTTCATCATGATTGACGCGAGGTCGGCATAGTCCTCTTGCAGAAGAATGCTCGCCGGAACATTGGTGAGTGGAAGCTCCTCCAAAGCAAACAGTCCATACCGGTCACAGAGATTGAGCATGTACGGATGCGGGGAATGACTGCCAAGACGGACGGCGTTGGCACCGAGGTTCTTTATCAAGACCACGTCTTTCTCCAACGCTTCATTGGTCATCGCACTTCCCCATGTGGGATGATCTTCCTGCCAGATGACCCCCTTCAGTACGAGTCGTTTTCCGTTCAGAAAAATGTTACTGTTGCGAATCTGTACGTCGCGAATGCCATAGTTCAAATCATACTGATCGATGATACCCGTCTGTTTGTCCTTGCCCGTCCCCGCCACATTCACGATAAAGCACTTGACAAGATACAATTCCGGAAAGTCCGGACTCCAGAGCTTCGGTGATGAAACTTTCACGGTTGCGCGGAGCTGCTTCCAGGCATCACCTTCACGCACAAGCGGCACCATGCTGCTTTGTCCGATGGAAAAGCCTGAAATCTTGTCGAACATCTCAAAATAGAAACCGGGCGTGCTCTTCTTCGATGTTTGTCCTTCCACTGCCGGGTCCGGCTCAGGACCCTCAATGCTGCCAACCACTGAAACTTCCGCCGACTCAAAGTCTGCCGATACCTGTGACTGAACCACCGCATCCTTGACATAGAGCTTCGGTGTGCCAAGAAGATATACATCACGGAGGATACCGCCATAATTCCGCCAGCCCCAAACGAGAGATCTTAGAGGAAGGGTCTTGCGCGCATCAAGCTCATTGTTTGTCACCACCCGCGCGACATTCTCGTTACCTACCTGCAGAACCCCGTTCTGGATAGGAACGACAAAACTTGTGTAGCCACCGGTATGGTTGGTAATGAAATCACCGTTCAAGGAAATTTCAGTGTTGTAGTTCGATCCCAACATGACAAAATGAAAATCAAATCGGTCCAACTGCTCGGACGTAATCTCAAATTTTCTGGTGAACGCCACCCTCCCAACAAAGTCGTAAGCGCTGGGATTCTTTACTGAGCCGGAAGGTCCCCCTTCGATTTCATAACCCCAACTCCCGGAAAGATCGATCTTGAGGCGAGTGGGGGTTTCACTCAGGAAGCCGGAGTCTTCTCCCCTGCTCAAGGGGGTTCCATTTTCAAGAAAATTGTATTGTCCCGAAACGAAATCCGGGACTAGAGAGAGTGCGGCAAGGGAGCTGAGAAACAGGAGGAAAAGCCTGACAGAAGAAGGATAACTCAATTTTGGAGTTTTCTCGGCAGTTCTTGATTTTTAATCAAAAGCCATGGAAGGATCGTTTGATTCTGGCCAAAATATAATAACAAAATGCCCTGAAAGCAACGAAAATCAAAGGGATTACGGGGGAATGTAATTATTTCCTTTAGGGCGGATTAGCGAATGGAGCTTATGATGGATGCGAAAGAGTCTGCCTTCAGACAAGCCCCACCCACGAGCGCTCCGTCGATATCCTTTTGTGCCATAAGATCCGGCGCATTGTCGGGTTTGACACTTCCACCGTATTGGATGGTCACCCCTTCTGCGACATTCCAACTGTAAAGCTGTCCAATCAGTTTGCGGATATGCTGATGGACTTCCTGGGCTTGCACGGGCGATGCATTTTTTCCCGTACCGATTGCCCAAACAGGCTCATATGCGATAATCACACGTCCCATATCCTCCGATGAAAGACCGTTCAAAACACCTCGTACCTGAGAGGAGATAATCTGTTCGGTAACTCCCTTCTCCCGCTCCTCCAGAGTTTCGCCAACACAGATTATCGGGAAGAGAGCATGAGCAAGAGCTTGCTTTGCCTTGGTGTTGATACGTTCATTGGTTTCCTTGAAGTACTGTCGCCGCTCTGAATGACCGAGAATGACATACTCGCATCCGACGGACTTGAGCATACGCCACGATATTTCACCCGTGTACGCACCATCCTCATGCTCGGACATGTTTTGCGCGCCAAGTTTCATGGGTGTGCCGTTCAAAAGATTGGATGTGATAGCGAGAGAAGTAAATGGAGGACAGACCACGACAACAACGTGAGGTTTGATGGAGGTGAGGTGAACCTTCAGGGAATTGATAAGCTCAATGCTCCCACTGAGGTCCATATTCATCTTCCAGTTACCGGCTATAACCTTCTTGCGCATGATGGTTCTTTCTCAATCAATGGGTGAACATTGCATCTTCTTTGATTTGTTTACTTCTCAACTTCTCATCGTTTCTATTTTGGTTCGCAACAGTTCATTCACGATGTTTGGATTTGCTTTCCCCTTCATCAATTTCATTGTCTCGCCGACAAAGAACCCGAATATTTTTTCATTGCCGTTGAGATACTTCTCGACCTGACTCTGGTTGGTCAGGAGTACCTGGTCCACAACCTTGCTGATCGCCGACGTGTCAGAGACTTGTGCAAGGCCGCGTTGTTCAACGAGTTTGCCCGGCTCTTCATTCGTCGTCAACATGATCTCGAACAACTCCTTCGCGATCTTCCCGGAGATCGTACCGTCATTGATCAATCCGATCATGGCCGCAAGGTTGCGTGGTGCAATCGGGAACCGGGAAATTTCAACGCCCTTCTCGCCTACAACTCTCAGCACTTCGGTCATTACCCAATTGCTGACTGTCTTGGCGTTTTCCCTGGTCGGTGTTGCGGTGCCGCTCAATACCGCCAGTGTCTGCTCAAAATAATCGGCAACATCCTTTTCGGCAGTGAGGACATCGGCATCGTATTTCGGCAAACTCAATTCGGCAACATACCGATTGCGGCGGACCGTGGGAAGTTCGGGAAGCTTTCGCCTTACCGATGCAATCCAATCTTCTTTCACAAGGACAGGCACGAGATCGGGGTCCGGAAAATACCGATAGTCGTGGGCTTCTTCCTTACTGCGCATGGTGTATGCGGCTTCCATATCGGCATTCCACAGGAGCGTTTCCTGAACCACCTTGCCGCCATCTTCAACCAATGCGATCTGACGATTGATTTCAAATTCCACCGCACGCTCGACATGACGGAAGGAATTCATGTTCTTAACTTCCGTCTTGGTACCAAATTTCTGCTCTCCCTTCCTTCGCACCGAAACATTGGCATCGCAACGCAAGCTTCCTTCTTCCATGTTCCCATCACATATCCCAAGATAGGTGACGAGCTGTTTGATCTTATAGAGATACAAGTAGGCCTCACGTGCCGAACGAATATCGGGTTCACTCACAATCTCAATTAAAGGAATCCCGCATCGGTTGACATCGACGAGAGTATCCGCACCTTGATCATGAATCGACTTTCCCGCGTCTTCTTCCATGTGAATACGGGTAATGCCGATCCGTTTCCTCTCCCCTTGCGTTGGTTCAATGTCAACGAACCCGTTGGTACAAATGGGCTCATCGTATTGCGAAATCTGGTAGCCCTTGGGAAGGTCGGGATAGAAGTAGTTCTTTCGGGCGAAAATTGACCGGGGTGCTATTGTGCAATCGGTCGCCAGACCCATGCGCATGATGAACTCGACAAGATTGATATTCAGCACCGGAAGAGTACCTGGCATGCCAAGGCAGATTGGACACACATTGGTATTCGGCTCAAAGCCGAATGTGGTCGGACAACCGCAGAAGGCTTTGCTTCTCGTAAGCAACTGCGCATGGACTTCAAGTCCGATAACAGGCTCGTAGTTGTCGTTGAGTCTCACAACCCTCTAGTTCCTCATCGCCTGCGTGACCTTTTCTGCCGCTTCCTTCAGGCTTCCTGCAACGAGGAAATTCATGCCGGACGTTCTGAGGATTTCGCCTGCAAGCTCCGCATTCGTTCCCGCGAGCCGTACGACTATCGGCACGTTCACATGGACTTTTTTTGCAGCTTCGACAACACCGGTTGCCACCCTATCGCATCGGACGATACCACCGAAAATATTAATCAACACTGCTTTCACATTCTGATCGGCAAGAATAATCTTGAACCCCGCCTCAACGGTCTGAGCATTGGCACCACCGCCCACATCGAGGAAATTCGCGGGCATACCACCCGCCAGCTTGATAATATCCATCGTGGCCATGGCAAGTCCCGCACCATTCACCATACAACCGACATTGCCATCAAGCTTGATGTAGTTCAGGTTGGACTTTGACGCCTCGACTTCGAGCGGGTCTTCCTCGTCCGTGTCACGGAGTGCAGGAAGATCGGAATGCCGGTAGAGCGCATTGTCATCGAAGGTGATCTTCGCATCCAGCGCGAGCACCTGGCCCTCCGTCGTCACAACGAGCGGATTGATTTCAGCGAGCGAGCAATCCATTGAATCGTACGCGGCGTAGAGTGACATAAAAAACTTCGTTGCGTTCTTGAACGCATCACCGGAAAGCCCGAGTCCAAACGCCAGCTTCCGTGCCTGGTATTGCTGGAACCCGATTGCCGGGTCAATAAATTCCTTCAGGATTTTCTCGGGCGTTTCTTCGGCGACTTTTTCAATTTCCATCCCGCCTTCTGTTGAAGCCATCACAACATCGCGTGACGACGACCGGTCGAGTGTAACACCAACGTACAATTCTCTCGCAATGTTGATTCCCTGTTCGACCAACAGTCGCTTGACGACTCTGCCTTCGGGGCCGGTCTGGTGAGTCAGCAGCGTCATCCCGAGAATTTGAGAGGCATACTGGCGCACCTCATCAATGCTCTTTGCTACCTTTACGCCACCACCTTTGCCACGTCCGCCTGCGTGAATCTGTGCCTTCACAACCCAAACGCTTCCGCCAAGCTCCTGCGCGCCGCGCACGGCTTCATCGACCGAGAAGGCGATCTTTCCTTTGGGGACAGGGACATTAAATTTCTTGAGAATTTCCTTGCCTTGATACTCGTGGATCTTCATGAATGCTCCGTGTGAACCTGATATTGGATTCTTGATTGTGGATTGCAGAAAAAAACGGATTGTTGAATTAATGGATTCTGATGAATCGGTTGTTTGTTTTCCTCTGAACTTTTGCCTTTTGCCTTTTTACTTTTTAATCTTTTGTGCTATGGATTTCCCCTGCAAGAACAACAGCAGATAATCCTTCCCCCCGGCTTTGGAGTCCGTGCCGCTCATATTAAATCCGCCGAACGGGTGAACACCCACTAGCGCGCCGGTACACTTGCGGTTCAGGTACAGGTTACCGACGAAAAAGTCCTTCTCCGCCTTCTCCAGCCGTTTTTTGTTTTTTGTATAGACAGCTCCCGTCAAACCGAACTCTGTGTTGTTGGCAATTGTCAACGCGTCATCAAAGTTCTTTGCCTTGATCACGGCCAGCACAGGCCCGAATATCTCCTCTTGTGCAATGGTCGCTTTCGGCAACACGTCTGCAACTACAGTCGGTCGAATGAAGTACCCGTCGTCACCCGACTTCACGCCACCGGCAACAACACGTCCTCCATCGCTCACCGCCTTATCGATGTATGATAATATCTTTTCCTGTGAACTCTTGTTGATCACCGGCCCCATGTAGTTCGCCAGATCAGCAGCATCTCCAACCGTGATCGATTCAGCCTTCTTCGCGAGGAGGTCAACAAATTTGTCATAAACTTTTTCATGAACAATCACTCGGGAACAGGCGGAACATTTTTGTCCCTGGAATCCGAATGCCGATACGGTCACTCCGGCAGCCGCTTCATCAAGGTTCACTCCCTCATCCACAATAATCGAATCCTTGCCGCCCATCTCCGCAACGACACGCTTGAGCCAGATTTGTCCGGGCTGTACTTTCGCTGCGACTTCATTGATGTGGATGCCGACTTCCTTCGAACCTGTGAACGAAACGAACCGTGTCTTCGGATGAGTGACGGCCGTGTCGCCGACAGCTCCACCCGGACCACTGACGAAATTCAAAACGCCGGGGGGCAGCCCGACTTCCTCCATGATCTCGAGGAACTGCCAACCGGTGAGAGGCGAATCGCTTGATGGTTTCAAGACAACGGTGTTGCCCGTAACGATTGCGGCGGAAGACATCCCCGAGAGAATCGCCAATGCAAAATTCCATGGGGGAATAACCACACCGATGCCGAGCGGGATATACACCATCTTCCCCTTCTCGCCCGGGTTCTTGATAACAGGATGATCGACTCCGTAACGCAACATCTCACGTGCATAGAATTCGAGGAAGTCAATAGCCTCTGCGGTATCACCATCCGCTTCCGGCCAGGTCTTCCCGACTTCATAGATCATCACGGCGTTCAGTTCAAAGCGTTTCTTCTTCATCAACTTCGCTGCTTTGAAGAGGTACTCAGCGCGCTTCTTTGCCGGAACATTCTTCCATTCCTCGAATGTCGCTGCCGCTACATCCATGGCCTTGTTCGCCAGCGCAGCATCGCCCTTCTGGAATATGCCCACGACTTCGCTTGGCTTCGACGGGTTGTACGAGTTGAACTTCTCGGGGGTGTAAATGCGTTCTCCACCAATCACGATGGGATACTCTTTGCCAAACTTCGCTCGTACTTTGCGCAGCGCCTCTTCCTGCTTTTTCCGGTTCGCCGGCTTGGAGAAGTCAACGAGAGGTTCGTTCTTGAATTTTGAGATTGCCATGATTGCTCCTGAATGAGAACTACAAATGCTGGAATATTTTATGGAAGTGGTTATTCCGTGAGAATGAGATACAATTTAAGACGAAAGAGGTTGAAAAACCAGAGCTTCTACCTTAGCGCCTGCACAACAAGATCGTGCAGCAAGGGCCTGACTTTCAAGATCTTGTTGTTCGCACGCATTGGATAGACTCTGTTGGTCAGAAGTATCACAAATAATTTTCGTTCAGGGTCCGCCCAGATGGAAGTGCCGGCAAAGCCGGTGTGTCCAAACGATGATTGCGAGAACAAGGTGCCAGCCGATGAGCCGGTTGCCGACTTTGTATCCCAACCAAGAGCCCGCGTACTTCGCTGCGATTGTCGCTGGGTAAAACGGCTCACCGTACTGTCGCTGAAGAACCGCACGCCACCGTAAGTTCCTCTGTTCATAATCATTTGCATGAAGATCGAAAGGTCGGACGCATTGGAGAAAAGCCCCGCGTGTCCGGCCACGCCACCCAGCGCGGCGGCGTTCTCATCGTGTACTGTTCCCTGCACCAACGCTTTGCGCCAGACGGAATCATACTCCGTCGGGGCAACCTGTTCCCACACGGCCTTGGACGGCTTAAATGTGGTACTCACCATTTTCAGCGGCTCAAAGAATTCCCGACGGACGTATGCATCAAGTGACATGCCGGTGATCTTCTCCACGAGATGGCCAAGCGTCAATATGCTCAGGTCGCTGTAGATAGTCGTGTCGCCCGGGTTCGCTACCAACTCTATCGCAAGCGCAGAATCGAGTGTCGCCTGAGGTGTTGCGCCGACTCCCCACAGCTTTCTAAATGCTGGCAGTCCGCTCGTATGTGTCAGAAGATGGCGGATGGTGATTCCGGCTTTTCTCCCGACATTGAACTGGGGAATAAATTTCCCGATAGAATCATTCAGAGTGATTTCCTTCTGATCATATAATTTCATAATGGCAGAAGTGGTTGCCACGACCTTCGTGAGAGAAGCAATGTCGAACAGCGTTGCATCATCAATCTCCTTCGCGGCACGATCATATGTATAATTACCGAATGACTTGTTATAGACGACAATGCCATCCTTCACTACGGCAACCTGCGCGGCAGGGAACGCCGAATCGGCTATTGCCGCGAGAATTATACTATCGACTCTTTCAAGTCTGCGCTCATCGAACCCTGCAAATGCCGGATCATCAACTCTTAACTCGGAGCGCGCAAAGAGGAGACCCGTGCCGAAAGGAAATACACCCGGAATGGTGACCGGCAATCTTCCCCTCACATCAATCTCACCGAATAATCCCTCAACGGCGGCTTCAACCATCACTTCTGCGTCCGTGTACGCACACATGAGACCGGAGGCTTTGGGAAATGCCGCTACGACGTATGGGTTCCCGAAAGAGATGACCACCGTCGGTTTTGCCAGCGACTCTGCACGTGCAATGAATGGCAGAAGCCTGTCGGGAATCCCCAGTGTGCCGCTTGCACTTCGCACTTTGGCGTAGAGTGGCATCAGTACAATGTCAGCGCGCTTCATACGCGTGAGAACGGAATCGAAATCGAGTCTGTTGCTTGAAGGCGTCAGCCGGAATGTTTCAACGTTCGTATGGCGGCGACGGAATTGCTGCGTAAAGTACGCGCCGAAAGCTTCATTCGTCCACTGTTGAGAGGGCCGGTTTACCTCGGTACGGTTATCGTCAATGTCACTGATGATGACAGTAACAATCTTCTTCTTACCACGATGTTGCAACGGGAGAATATTATCCGAGTTGCGGACAACGGTGACAGCATTCCGCGCCACTTCTTTCGCAAGCATCACGTGGTCTTTGCTCGCAACAACTTCAGCAATTCTGTCGATGTCCACCAGCGGTTCTTCGTCCAGTCGCATCGCACTTTTCGCTCTCAGAATTTTCTCCACTGATGTATTGATGCGATCTTCTGAGATTTCGCCACGCTCAACAGCTTCCACCACAGCATCAATTGTTGCTCGTTCGTTCGTCGGCATAAGGAGAATATCCACCCCGGCTTTTACTGCCTTCACCGCAACATCGCCGATGGAGTTACCACGCATCAGGCCGCGCATATCCATTGCATCCGTGACGACGAGTCCCTGGAAGCCGAGTTCATTCTTCAATACACCGGTAATAGTGGATGGAGAGAGAGATGCCGGAAGCGATTTACCGGAATCAAGCGCCGGAACTTCGAGATGTGCGATCATCACCGACGCCACCCCATTGTCAATTGCATACCTGAATGGAACGAGTTCAAGACTGTCCAATCTCTTGCGATCGAATGGCAGCACGGGAAGATCGAGATGCGAATCCGTGCCGGTGTCTCCATGACCGGGGAAGTGTTTCGCTGTGGAAATTACTCCGCCGTCGTTCGAGCCTTTCACAAATGCCCCAACCATTTGATTCACGAGTGCGAGGTCTTCGCCAAACGACCGTGTATTGATAACGGGATTGGCCGGATTGTTATTCACGTCAGCAACGGGGGCAAAATTTTGATGGACGCCAATAGCTCTTGCTTCGAGGGCAATCGACTTGCCGACGCGATATGCGAAGTCCGGGTTGCGCGTCGCTCCCAAGGCCATTGCGTCCGGGAAGTATGTGCCGCGACGGGTCCGCATGGCAACACCCCGCTCATAGTCCGCGGCAACGAGCAAGGGAATCTTCGTCCACTTCTGCAACTTATTCAGCAATACTGCCTGCTCATAGACATCGCCCTGGAATACCACCAACCCGCCGACTCTCTCCTCCTCCACCAATCGTACAAGACGCTGATATTCATTGCTGGTCGCGCTGATGTAATGTCCGAACGCGCGGGCCATCACCATCTGGGCAACTTTCTCCCGAAGCGTGAGTGAGGAAAGCGTCTCCTCAACCCATGAGGGTGCCACATCCTCTGATTGCGGCTTCACCACGGGAGGAATTTTCTCAACAGACTGTTCGGATGAACTACAGGAAAAGATGATGATGGAGAGAAGAAGAAAAGTTAGTGCGAGCGGGGGACGAATCATCACTACCGTTTTATGATTTCTTGAGTCGGTCAAGCGCCATTAATACCGCGCCGTTTGCTGGTGGGTGCAGCGCGGCTCGAACGTCCACTTGCGGCAAGAGCCGGAGGATTTTCATGTGCAGAACGTTGCGATACACCGTCTCATGGTCCACCAACCCGCCGGAAAGAACCAGTCCCACCTTGCGCACGATTCCCATCTGCATGACAATGACACGCGCTTGTTCAACGAGCAGCGTGGCAGCCTTCTGCAGAATACGTTGGGAGACGATATCATTGTTTGCGGCGGATTCAATCACCACCGGTGCCAGCGATGCAATATCGAATTTCTCCTGATAGATCGCCGCGATAATCTGATCCCGAGATTCCCACTTGAACTGTCGTGCAAAAATCTCTCTGAGCCTTCCGGAGTCTCCACGCTTATCATAGTGAAGCGTCACTGCTATCAACGCTTCTCTCCCGATGAAGAATCCGCTTCCTTCATCGCCCAGTGTTCTTCCCCATCCTCCAACACCGAGGACATCACCACGCGAGGTTTTCCCGATGATGATGGAGCCTGTGCCGGCAATAATCACCACGCCGGGACCACCGTCAAATGCACCTTCCAGTGCAACACGGGCGTCTGTTTCAACGGTAATCGGAAGCGCCTTCTCTCCTTCTTTCTCGAGAAGCGCATTGACGTCGTCTCGAATTCTTGCCCGGTCCGAAGCCCGGCCTACACCTGCAAGACCGAACAGCACCGACTTGAACTCGCCCGGTTCACAACGCACTTCTTCACAAGATGAATGGATGAGCTGGAAAAGTGTTTTTGCAGCAGTCTCAAAACCAACAACATTGGGATTCGTTCCGCGAACTTCACGGCGGGAGATGATGGTACCGTCCTGATCGGCGACAAGGCCGACGGTCTTCGTGCCTCCTCCGTCAACTCCGAGAACAAGTGTCTTTCGGCTCATGCGAGGTCAGGCACACGGATATGTGAGGAGCACGTTATGCATTTCGGGGAAAATCATACAAAAATTATCGAATTCGGGAGTGATAAGCAAGGTAGGATAGAACAGTCAATAGTCATAAGTCAGACAGTCAATGAAGTCATTAGCCGAAGAGAAAGAGGATTAATCGGGGCTATCGACTCTCGACTAACAGACTATTGACTAACAGACTGTTGTATAGCAGCGTCCAGTGTATTTTTCATCAGCATTGCAATCGTCATCGGTCCGACGCCACCCGGGACGGGAGTGATGGCGCTTGCGATTTGCGAGGCAGATGCAAAGTGAACATCACCAGTGATGCGGCTCCCGTTCTTCGCGGAAGAATCAGGAACGCGGTTGATGCCAACGTCAATGACAACGCAGCCGGGTTTCAGCATATCGCCTGTAATTGCTTCGGGCCTTCCAATTGCTGCAATCAGAATATCCGCCTGACGGGTGAACGTCGCCATATCCTTCGCACCTGTATGCACAATGGTGACCACGGCATTGGCACCCTGGTGTTTCTGCAACAGAATATTCATGATCGGTTTGCCGACAATGTTGCTGCGCCCCGCAACAACGACGTGTTTCCCGGAGGGATCATTGCCGCTACGCACAAGCAGCTCCTGCACTCCCGCCGGTGTGCATGGGCGCCAACAGGGTTGGCCGATCACCAACTTGCCGACATTGACGGGATGAAATCCATCAACATCTTTCCGATAGTCAACAGTTTCGATGACCACGTTCTCATCAATATGCTTCGGAAGCGGAAGTTGAACAAGAATGCCATGAATCCTGGAATCAGCATTGAATCGCCGAATAAGATCAAGCAACTGATCCTGGGATGTCGTTTCGGATAATCGCTCGGTAACGGAATGGAAACCCATTTCCTCGCAGGCCTTCCCCTTTGCGCGCACATATACCTGCGATGCCGGATTCTCTCCAACGAGAATGAAAGCAAGACCGGGCGTCACGCCGTTTCGTCGGCGCAGGTCATCAGTATCCCGACGCACTTCCGCCTTGATCTGCTCTGCAATTTCCTTTCCGTCGATGACGGTCGCTGTCACAATCACATCCTCTTCATTCTCTTTATCCGAACGCGGGGAAAATCACGCTTTCCATCTTCAATGCCCGACCCGTCTCAG
>JBJXHC010000087.1:0-48460 GCA_046160825.1 Bacteroidota bacterium
GTGCGACGCCACTCGTCACTTGGTTACAAATCACCCGTGGCTTTTGAACATCATCAATTGGCTTTACTCACTGTCCATTAAATGGGGTGAATTCCACATGCACGTTGGTCCCCTGTGTGGTAATCGACATCCGGGCAGCGTTTGTACTGCCACCGGCGCCGGGTGCCACCAGCGCGAATGTCCCGGATCCGTTAGTGTGGAACGTCCACGGTGCGATCCCCTCTTCGAATCCTCCATTAACGATGGCATTGGAGGGAGCGGAGATGACCGTAAGCAGAGCTCCGTTGCTGGTAATTGACCCGGAGAGATTGGAAACGACACAGGTAAAAACTGCACCGCTATCACCCGTCGCTACTGATGGAATGGTATATGTTGAAGATGTTGCGCCGGGGATATTGAGACCGTTTCTCTTCCACTGATAAATCAGCGGGAGGCTGCCCGTTGCCGTTACCGAGAAGGATGCCGTTTGACCAACGACTACCGTCCGGTCTGATGGTTGTCCCGTAATTGACGGCGGTAACGAGGTTGTCACAGGGGAGAGCATGACGGTGTCAACATAAAAGTGATCCCCACCTGCATCATACGGAGCAAACCAGAACCTGAGCCTTCCATCAGTGACAGGCGATGTAAAACCGCTGGTGGTGAATTCTATCGAAAACTCCTGCCAGTCGGTTGTCAGGTTAAGCACGACATCCGATAACCCGTACGGAGTGTAAGGCGCGGCATGCTTGCCGAGGGAAACGGACAGATCGTGTCCTGTTGAAGAGTAAGCCCTGAAACTCAGCCGGTAGAGTTGCGAAGGCTGCAGTGCGATACCGGATTGATACAACTGGACATTTGTTCCCTGTGTTGCGACGGCGACATGCGCCTTGCGTTGTGTTCCGCAGCCTGGCGCATCGCTTGTGAATGTTGCCGATCCGTTCGTGTAAAACACCCACGGCGTTTTTCCCGTCTCAAAACACGGATTGAGAAGAACACCAGCGAGAGCTGTTTGAATCAGGTCGAAGCCATTGCTCGTTCCGGTTTCGGTTCCCCCCGTTCTCGTGGCCACTATTGTCTGATTGTTACCCGTACCTGTGATGCGCACTGTTTCATGCACGATACCGTTGGTAAATGCACCGGATACCACCGGAATGATCGGGCCCGCGGATGTACTAAGTGCCACCGTTTCGACAAAGCTCCTTGCCGTATTGTTGTACTCATCCTGTGCAACGAGCGTGATGTCGAACGCTACGCCCGAAGTTTTGGGGCTGCCGATCTCACCGAACGCAAAGTGATGCAACGGTCCATGCACGACTGCAAAGGCATTGCTCGTTCCCGAACGGGTTCCGGTGAGCTTTCTCGCAGTGACGGTTCTGCCGGTATCAGCGAGTGTGATCCTGACACTGGCAGTTGTCTGTCCGGCATCCAGCGGTGTAGAGATGTTTGGTGTAATTGTTCCCGCAGTTGTTGTGAGGCTGACCGTATCCGGCAGCATCACTGTGTTGCCCATCGAGTCCTGTGCGATGATGGTAATGTCGAATGGAACTCCAGCGGTCTTTGGACTGGTGATGGCGGCGAAAGCATAGTGGTGCAAAGCTCCGTGGACGACTTCGAACGTATTGCTTGCCCCGGTCTGGGTTCCTCCTGTCACCGTAGCAGTTACCAGTTTATCGGAACCGGCTTGAGTCACTCTCACCATTTCGGTTCGCCCTCCGTTGACAAATGCGCCCGACACTACAGGTGCAATTATCCCGGCATTTGTGGTCAGGTCAACAGTTCCAGTAAAGTCTGTGGCCGTATCGCCTTGCGAGTCAAGTGCCGTGATGGCCACGCTGAACGGCGTTCCTGCGGTTTGCGGACTGCCGATGGCAGAGAGAACAAAATGATGCACCGGTCCAATGACATTCGAAATCGTGATGGTGAATGTCTGGGGATCAGACTCATCGTCGCCACCATTGGCGATGCCACCGCTATCGCGAAGAGTGACGGTGACCGTTGCGCTCCCGTGGAGACCTGGGGCAGGTGTGTATGTTAGCGTTCCTGTCGCTTCATCAACATCCGGTTGGACGGCGAAGAGAGCGTTGTTGTTATTGGAGAGGAGGAATGTGAGTGCTTGTCCCGACTCGTCAGATGGGCCGGGGGAGATACCGGTGGCCCAGCCAGCAACGGTCTGCGCGCCCGCATCTTTCGGTATAGTCTGATCTGACCCTATTGCGAAGGAGGGCGGGTCATTGACAGGTCCGACATTAATGCAAGCCATCGCGGTGTCTGTGAGACTGCCATCGTTTGCCAAATAGACAAACGAATCGCTGCCGGAGAAATTAGGCAAAGGAATGTAGATGAATGAGCCGTCGGTGTTCAATGACAGTGAACCATGAGAGACCCCTGTCACTAGAGCCGCGGTCAATGCCGTGGTGTTGGTATCGTTTCCCAGTACTCCAGGCGCTGCAACAATCAATGTGTCGTCTTCATCCACGACAAAGGAATCGTTCAACGCGACCGGAGCAGTATTGATCGTAAATTGTTGTTCGCTGGCAAAGGGGCCGCCCGCAAACGCGTTATCAATTGCCTGGACACTCCAATAATAAGTGCCAGCTGGAAGCGTGAGCGTGTCATGCAGGATCTGTTGAGGACCAACCTTCGGCACACGGCGGTAGCCGTTGGTGGTGTTTGCCATTGGTCCCAAGATGTTGCTCGATCCTGGCGTTGTACCGACGCGGAGATTGTAGCTCAAGCCGTCAGCAGGAGTCTGACCGTCTGTTGATGCACTCCACGCAAGAGCAACCGTTTCACCGCCAAAGGGTGTCGCAGTGAGACTTGCTGACGCGCCGGGCTCCGTGTTGGCGATTGATGAGTTGTTGCGATACACTTTGCTGATGATGCCACTAGTACCTTCCCCTGTCAACAAGATGTCGAGGTCACCGTCGTTGTCATAGTCTCCCCATGCGACGGAGCCTTTCTGAACGTCT
This sequence comes from Bacteroidota bacterium, assembly GCA_046160825.1. GTDB lineage: Bacteria > Bacteroidota > Ignavibacteria > UBA10030 > UBA6906 > JBJXHC01. The sequence continues at coordinate 2,952 of JBJXHC010000087.1, forward strand.
GGCAGGTTTGCGCCAATGTCAACAAATTCCCCGTTCTGATTCCGATACACTCTGCTCATACGCGAGACAAGGTTGTTGCCCATACCCGTCAGCAGGATATCCAGGTTGCCGTCATTGTCGTAGTCGCCCCACGCGGCAGCACTGAACTGAACTGCGGCCAAGCCCGCATTGATGTCAGTGAATGTGCTGTTGCCGTTATTCCGATAGACTTTGCTGATAGAGCCAGCGGAAAAATCTTCCCCTGTCAACAAAATGTCGAGGTCACCATCGTTGTCAAAGTCCCCCCATGCGACGGAGCCGTCGGTCATCGATGCCAGCCCCGCGCCGATGTTGGTGAATGTGCTGTTACCATTATTCCTGTACACTCCGCTGATCGGGGCATCATACCCGACCCCCGTCAACAGGATGTCGAGGTCTCCATCGTTGTCATAATCGCCCAATGCAACTGAACCATCCATCAACCCCGGGAGACCGACATTGATATCAGTGAATGTGTTGTTGCCGTTATTCCGATACACTTTACTGACAAAGATACCGGGACTATTATAACCCGACAGCAGAATGTCGAGGTCACCATCATTATCAAAATCTCCCCAGGCGGCGGAACTCGAAGACACTCCAGCCAACAGCGCATTGATGTCGGTGAACGCGCTATTGCCATCGTTGCGGTACACTTTGCTGAAAGGGCCATCTACGCCCAGCCCGGTTACCAAAATGTCGAGGTCACCGTCGTTGTCATAGTCTCCCCAGGTACCGGAACCCCCGGTCAAGCCCGCGTTGACATCGGTGAATGTATTGTTGCCATTGTTCTGGTATACTCTGCTGATAATTGATAAAAGGTCTGACCCTATGAGCAGAATGTCGAGATCACCATCGTTGTCATAATCCCCCCAGGCAGCGGAACTGTACAAGACGCCCGTAAGCCCCGCATTGATGTCAGTGAAGAGTGGTAGCACAACGTCAAACTTGTTACTTGTTCCGGTTTCAGTTCCGCCTGTGCGTGTCGCGGTAATCGTGCAACCGACACCGTCCGTGGAAACGGAGACATTAGCGCTCCATTGGCCGCTCACAAATGCACCCGAGACCAGGGGCGCGGTTACTCCTGCCGTTGTCGTGAAGTCGACGGTTCCGGTGAAGTCCGTCACCGTATTGTTGTTGATGTCCTGCGCGGTGATGGAGACGCTAAACGGTTGTCCGGCTGTCTGCGGACCTGCAATCAGGGAGAACGCGAAATGATGCACCGGTCCTACCACGGTGAAGCTCTGCTCCGTGGAAAACGGCCCGCCGGCAAACGCGTTGTCAATTGCCTGGACACTCCAGTAGTAGGTGCCAGGGGAGAGATTTTTGAGCAAACGGGTTCTGTTTGCATTGGTTAAGCCGGGTGCTGGTATCAGGCGTTGTCCGGTGGCAATCTTCGCCATAGGAGGAATGAGCTGGCTTCCACCGGGCGAAGTGCCCACACGAAGGTTGTAGGTCAGACCATCCGAAGAAGTTTGTTGGTCGGTTGAAGTGCTCCAACTGAGGGTGACCGTTGATTCGCTCACATTCGAGGCCAACCCCTGGGGTGCAGATGCGACTGTGTTAGATGTCGTAATATTGTTACGGTATATCTTGGCCACAATTGGGTGTGGAGGTCCCCCGGTGCCAGCCTCAAGAAGATCGAGATCGCCATCGTTGTCGTAATCGCCCCATGCTACAGAGCCTGCTGTGAGGCCGTAAATAGTCGCATTGATATCCGCAAAGCTACCGCCATCATTGCGGTAGACTTTTGTGACGTTCAGAGTGGCGCCAGTGAGGGCTATATCCAGATCGCCATCATTGTCGTAATCACCCCAGGCAGCGGAGCGGGTGCCCCCTGCGAGGCCAATCAACGATGCGCCGATGTCCGTAAAGGCACCACCATTGTTGTTGTACACTTTGGCGACGATCCCGATACTCGAACTGCCTGTCAGGAGCAGATCAATATCACCATCGGCGTCGTAGTCGCCCCACTCAGCCGAACTGCCCATAACGTTGACCAGGCCGGCGTTGATTTCGATAAACGAGCCATTGTCGTTTCGATAAAGCTTGGTTGTCGGAACGTCGCCTGCCCCCTCGCCCGTTATAACCAGGTCAAGATCTGCGTCATTATCATAGTCTCCCCAGGCAATCGATGGATAGCGCAGGCCGACAATCCCGGCGTTGATATCTGTGAAAGCACCCTGGTCGTTGCGGTAGATGCCGCACACCCGCGTCGTTCCACTGGAGTTTCCTCCTATCGCCAAATCGAGGTCGCCATCGTTGTCAAAATCCCCCCACGAGGCTGTGCCCATTCGGAGTTGCGGCAGAGTAGTGACTACTTCGGAGAACGTCCCGCCGTTGTTCCTGTATAGCTTCGTGCGGCGCGGTTCACCTGCAACCGGTTGCGTTCCGAGTACGACTACGTCAAGATCGCCATCGTTGTCGTAATCTCCCCACGCACCTGATGCCTGATACAGCCCGAGCAAACCCGCATTGATGTTGGTAAAGCTCCCAAGTGTGTTGCTGAAGATATTGGTGAACCAATTACCAGTGATCAGCATATCAGGGTCATCATCGTTGTCGATGTTCCCCCAGGCACCAAACTCGCCTCCGGTCACGGACGCTAATTCGGTAAATACGCTCGAGAGGACATCAAAAGGATTGCTCGTTCCAGACTCTGTACCTCCAGTTCGTGTTGCAGTCACCGTTTTGTCAAACCCGCTCCCCGACACACTGACACTCTCTGTCCGCTGACCGGCGACAAACGCACCTGAGATTGAGGGAGTAATGGTCCCCGCCGTTGTACTCAGGTCAACTGTTCCGCTGAAGTCCGTGACAATGATATTGTTGCGGTCCTGTGCGGTGATGGTGATGCTGAAAGGTGTTCCGGCCGTCTGCGGACTTGCAATGGTGGAGAATGCAAAGTGATGCAATGTTGCATTAACATCAAACGGATTGGAAGTACCAGTCTCTGTCCCGCCCGTTCGGGTGACGCTAATCGTGGTTCCATTGGAAGCGGATGACAAAGCGACATCACTCGCCCACTGCCCACTAACGAAAAGACCTGAGACAGCGGGCGAAATTGTCCCCGCAGATGTCGCGAGATCAACAGTTCCAGTGAAATCCGTGACAGTGTTGTTGTCAGCATCCTGCGCAGTGACAGTTATGGAGAACGGACTTCCGACGGTTTGTGGACTGCTAATGGAGGAAATAGAAAAGTGATGAACTGATCCGGTGATACTAAAGCTCTGCTCGGTTGCAAAGCGTCCACCGGCAAATCCATGGTCGACCGCCTGAACACTCCAGTAATATGTACCAGGAGTAAGCCCGTTGATTGTCCGAGTGTTGTTGTGATTGGTATTTCCAAGGGCAGGTAATCTCCGGAGGCCCGACGGAATCTCGGACATCGGAGATACGACGTTGGCTTCACCGGCATCAGTCCCAAGTCGAATATTATATGTGAGCGCTGTCTGTGGTGTCTCCAAATCAACAGCATCGTTCCAGCTTAAGAGCACGGAAGCTTCAGAAATCGATGACGAGAGTGACGTGGGTGCGAGGGAAGCAGTATTCGGTCTCGGAATGTCATTACGAAAGATCCTGGTGTTCGTACTGGCGTCAGTTCCCACCCCTGTCAAGACGATATCGAGATCACCGTCGTTGTCATAGTCTCCCCAGGCGGCGGAACTTCGAAACACCGGCAAAAGGGTTCCGATAGCGGCGAATGCTCCTCCTCCATCGTTGCGATAGACAGTACCCAAGAGATAGTTGCCGAAATCGCCGGTTATGAAAATGTCGAGATCACCATCGTTGTCATAATCTCCCCAGGCAGCGGAGCCTGCGCTTACCCCCACCAGTGGGGCAACAGCATCGACAAATGCCCCTCCATCATTTCGATAGATAGTTGAAATCCGAGTCCCTGATCCACTTATACCCGTCAGGAGAATATCAAGATCACCATCGTTGTCGTAGTCACCCCACGCGCCGGAAGTGGACCACAAACCAGCAAGCGGAGCGGCAATGTCGGTAAAAGTGTCTGCGCCGTCGTTGCGATAGACCTTCGAAATGCCCGCGCCTGAAAGGAGAATATCGAGGTCGGAATCGTTGTCGTAGTCTCCCCAAGCTACGCACCCATATGCGCCGATGAGCGCTGCGGAGATATCCTGGAAGTTACCGCCTCCATCGTTCCGATAGACCTTTGAAAAGAGGACCGCATCACTGAAACCTATCAATAGAATATCGAGATCTCCATCATTGTCATAGTCGCCCCAATCACCCGATGTGGCAACTCCGATCAAGGATGCCGAAATATCCACGAAGGCTCCTCCCCCATCGTTGCGATAGACCCTGGTGACTGAGGAGCCTGTGAGTAGAATATCGAGGTCCCCATCGTTGTCGCAGTCACCCCACACACCCTTGCCTCCTGCAACGGCTTCAAGAGTGACAGATATCTCTACAAAAGCCCCGTCTCCCTCGTTGCGGTAGATCCTTGTAATGGGATTTGATGGTGTTGGATGGTAACTACTGTGACCTTCCAGGAGGATGTCCAGGTCCCCGTCGTTGTCGTAGTCCCCCCACTCGGCGGATCCGTCAAGGACACCAGGGAGAGACGCCGGGATCTCCGTGAATGGCCATGATTGGGCGCTGGCGCTCAAGGTCGTCAATGTGAGGACAACGCAGACGCGTATAAGAAAAGAAACTTGAATGGATTTCATGTGAACCTCCGCTTTATCTTATGGAATGGATCGGGCCTCCCGAAACCCAAAACAGCAGAGGTGACTCACCCGCAGATTCTCTCATCACAAGCATGACAATTCCGGAAAGGGGAAAACAAAACGTGGCGCGATCCCGATCTCACGTATCAAGGGAGAGTGCCACCATGGAAAGGAACAGCATTGTAGAAAGGTGACGCGTCGGTGTTCTATCCTTAAAGAAACATATCCTGTGACGATTCACCCAATGTCGCCACCGCGATCTGAAAGTACTCTACTCACTCCATCCGGTTTCGACGTACCAACAAGTTGCACGCCGCACACTGGGCAGTACTTTCCTGTAGGGTAAAGAATCGGCTCGCGGCATTGCGGACATTTGTCAATGAGTTTCGTTCCGCATGCAAGACAGAAGTGGAGCCGTTCTGCGCGGGCTGAAAAATTACCACACACCGGACAGAGCATATAACATTCGCGTTCCACACGCGTCTTGACAGTTTCGGGATCAACAGGCTTGTGATTCGACATGGACCCGTTCCTTGAATCAGAATCGCAATGGACGAAGGATGTAATCCACAGAGTGGTTTGACTTATTCGTACCAAATGTGTGCCGAGGTTGTGACAATGAAAAACGTAGTCACGGCACATGAATTTGCACGATTATTCGCCCAGATCAGGGGGTGGCAGCGTCAAAGGAAACGGATGTTTCCAAAGAGGGGAAACAGATGGTTCTTGTGGCCCAGACTGAATGATGAAAACCAGGAGGTTACGTGAGATGCAGCGCGCGCAAGATCTTTCTCACACCCTGAGGCGTCATCCGTGCTATTGTCGCGGCTTTTCCGACGTTTTGTTCCGAGAGTTCCCAGACTCTTTGGAAGTAGTCGCGTTTGAAGTGACGATCTGCGTCTTGATAGGAGGGAAGATCATGGAGATCACTTGCAAGAAGTGGACAGGCATGGCCGAACGGGTGTGACAATACAGGGAAGTGATGAGGATGCAGAATCGGTCCCTCAGAATAGGAGAGGGCATTTTTTATGGTGTTCTCCAACTCACGGACATTGCCCGGCCATTGGTATCCCTTCAGACCTGTCAGAGTCTCCTCCGCGAAGTCGTATGGTTCGCCACGTTTTCTGCCGGAGTGTGTCTCCAGGAAATACTGCGCAAGGGGTTCAATGTCTTGTACGCGTTCACGGAGGGGAGGGATAGAGAGGCGCACACCGGCGATCCTGTGATAGAAATCCTCACGGAGCTTCCGCTTGCGTACAAGTTCTTCGAGATTGTCATTGGTGGCCATTATGAGTCTTACGTCAAGCCGAACGTCTGAACGTCGCGGATCCTGGCCGACCCTGGAAACGCACTTGTACTGCATGAAGTACTGAAGTTTCAACTGGGTGGTCTCGTCAAGACACGAGACCTCGGGTATGTAGATGGTCCCACCGTTGGCTGCTTCGAACTTTCCTATCTTTGCCCGCTCTGCGCCGGAGAACGCTCCCCTTTCATGGCCGAAGAGTTCGGATTCGATAAGTGTTTCACTAAACGTGCGCATGACAACGGGGACAAATGGCCCCTTACTCCGCGGACTGCGGCGGTGTATCTGCCATGCAATCAGATCCTTGCCGACTCCGGTTTCCCCAATCAGCAGGACATCGAATTCGAGCCGCGCAAGTCGTGTGATCTCCAAATCAATCATCTTCATCACATCGCTGGCAAAAATAAAGCTGTTCTGTTGTTGCGCCTGTCCGCGTTCCAGCGTTTTCAGCCGGATCTCCAGATCCCGACGCTCAAGTGCCTTGAGGATCTTGAGAGCAAGATGGTCGGGGTCGATGTCCTTCGTGATAAAATCGTAAGCACCCTCGCGCATGGCGGCCACCGCGTGATCAAGATCGGAATGATCTGCAATAGCAATGACAGGGAGATGAGGATCAATTTCCCGGTGAATCAAGTGAACAACTTCATCACACGAAATGTCGGGAAACGAATAGTCGAGAATGACCGCCGAGGCCCCTTGTGTGCGGAGAAGCTCAAGGGCATTCTGAACCGTACCCGAAGCAACAACCTCGTACCGACTTTTGAGCATTGTCCATACGTCGCGAAAACGATTCGCTTCGCTGTGAATGACAAGCAGCTTGTTCATCGGATGCCTTTGAGATTCACCTGACAACCAGGCAACATGACCCCGTGATTGAAGAAGCGTCCTGCCCGCGATGAGTAAGGTGAAAAATATGTTGAGGCCTTTGAGGTGGATCATGCAGGAAGGACTGTGCAAAGAGCGGGGTGGAAGCGTAAGCTATAATGGATAAGGTATCAAAGCGCCATCCGAATAGCAACGGATGTTTCTTTTTTTGAGGAACAACGGTGATGAGATGTTGAAGAAATCAACACACCGGTGAGGCGGGCCTCAAGAAGGCTGAAACAGAACCAGAACCTCCATTGTCGACGTTCCTGGGAACATGTCAAACGGCACCGCGGCTGCAATGGCATACCCGTTGTCCGTCCAGCGTTTGATTTCCTTGGGCATGAGATCAATATTGCAGAAAAGGTGAAGTACGCGGGCCGGTCGCTTTGCAGCGACATACTCTACCACGCCGTCGGCCACCCCGTTGCGCGGTGGATCCAACAGAACGATATCATCCCGGGTGAGTTTCTTGAGTGAAACCTGAACAGATTCCTCGGTAAGATCATTTCGCAGGAACCGCGCGTTGGAGATTCTCTGTCGCCGCGCATTCGCAATTGCGGATTGCACGGCGCTCGCCGACATTTCTATTCCGACCACACTCTTTACTTTCTCCGCCACCAACAATCCGAACAATCCATGACCGCAGTAGAGATCATACATTGTACAGTCGTTGTGCGGCTGCAGAAGCTCGATAGCCTTCATCGCCAACTCATCGACAAGAGCAAGGTTAATCTGGGAGAAGGCGAGTGGTGAAAAGAGAAAGCCTCTGCCAAGTATTCGTTGAAATATATCCGGCTTGCCAAAAAGCTTCCGCAGCGTTTGCCGATCGGAGTTTGCCCCAAGATAGTAGCGACCGTCGGAGTCGTCCTCGTAGAGAAAAACACCGGTGATGGAATCAAACTTACGGGTCAACGACTTTGATATCGTGTTTGCGGTCGTCACAAGCAGTGGGGTAATCTTTTCAACGTTGAAGATGATGGAAAATTCAGTATAGTTCCCCTTGATGACAACATAGTTGAGCTTCTCGGCGAAAGGTTTGGTGTGTGGTGAAGTCAGCGCATTGGAAATCATTTCATAAATTGCGGTATGTCCCTCAGGTTCAATCACGCATCTGACAACAGTGAAGCTGCCACCTTCGCGTGATTCTGCCGGATCAATCAGCCCGAGAGTTGTGCCGGTCAGCCGACGGAATGCTTTTCTCTTCGTGACGGTCCGGTAGCCTCGTCCCATCGGTGAGGGCACAAGAGGTTGCAGAGACACATCGGGAAAATGTTCGCGCCAAAACTTTTGCAGTGCCTGGGTTTTTACCCTCGTTTCCTGTTCGTATGTGATGTCGGCGGCGAGGCACAAGCGGCATTTCTGGTTGCGTTCAGATTGACACTCACCCGGTGAGAGTATCCGATGAGGAAGAGAAGAGGAGAGTACGGCTGACTGAAGTTGTTCTTCGAACATCGGCGGGTCAACCGACCAGTGAGCCGAGAGCTCGTTGTAATCGCGGTAGCATTCCGCTGATTTCATTCATTGAGACGGCGCCAACTGAAAGCCTGAACCAGCCATCATTCTCTGTTTTTCCGAAAGCCTGAAAGGGGACGACTGCAAGTTGTGCTTCTTGAAGGAGGTACTTGCGGATATCCTCATTGGTGTGCAAGCGTTCACCAGATGGCGTCTTCTTCCCGGTGACAGCAAACTGTGTGCTGAGGTATATCGCGCCCATGGGCACGATCGCGTCAATCGGGAGTCCCGCGCTCTTCAAATCGGAGATCCCTTTGTAGAGAGCATCAAGTCTTGCCTGAATACCGGCCTTCATTTCTTTTTGATATTTGATGATCTCATCGGTGGCGTTGAGGAGCTGGGCTGTAGCACACTGTTCTGCACGGGGTGCCCACGCGCCAACATGACCAAGAATACTTGCCATCCGCTGCGTAATCTCCTCCGGCGCAACAGTCCAACCGACGCGCACGCCAGTTGCCGCAAATGCCTTTGATATGCCATCGACGAAGATGGTGTATGGCCGCATCTCCGGTCGGAGCGATACAGGGTTACAGTGCTGTGTTGACCCAAACGTCAACATCCAATACACCTGATCGTACAAAAGAAACAACGGTCGTTCGCTGGATGATCGTTGCGCGTTTTCCTCCAGCACAAGATCACAGATTGTTTCAAGTGCATCTGGTGTGAATGCAGTTCCTGTGGGGTTGAGTGGCGAGTTGAGTGCCAGCATGCGCGCCCCGCGGATGGGTTCCTCCAGCAACTTTCGTGTCGGAAGAAACGCATTTTCTTCTCTGCATGTTACAGGCCGCGCTTCGGCGCCAGCGAGATGGCAATAGTGGTTGTTATTCCAGGATGGAACCGGATACACAACGATATCTCCCGGATCAAGAATAGCAGTGTATGCTGCGTAAATGCCGGGTCGCGAACCACCCGTGATCAGCACCGACTCCAGCGGGTATTGTAATCCGAGCCAGTGTTCATAAAATCCCTGAACTGCCTTGCGTAAGGGAAGAATTCCATCGGACGGTGGATAGTTCGTCTCACCCTGGCGAAGCGCTTCCTTGATGTGGGTCTCCAGGAACCCCGGGATACGAAACTCTCTCGGACTGAAATCGCCCACTGTGAGATTGCAAATTTGTTTTCCGTCGGCGACCATCGATCGTATGTCCGCGGCGATCTTGAGGATCTCGGAGCCAATGAGGCCGGAGGCCATGGATGAAACAAGCGAAGGTTTATCTGTGGTGAGAATATCAATATCCGTTGAAGGAGGGGTTCGAGTCGTCAGGCTCATTCGGGTGGTCAGTGTGTGGGACGAACATTTGACTTCAATATACCAAAAAAGACCAAAGCTCCCAATACAACAATCGCGAAAATCTATACCATGGGGTCAATGCTCGGAACAACATAGCTGTCCAGCGCACTCATGCTGATGTGCATTCTTTCCAATGGTGCGATTTGAAGGACCCGGCCAATGATGACGCTCATATTGTCAGTGCTTCCATTGGTGGTTGCCGCTGCCACCAGCTCACGCGCGCAATTGGTAATATCCTGTCCGCGAACAATCTCGCTGATGTCGTTATCCGACAACACGTCGGTGATCCCATCAGTACACATCAGGATGATGTCCTCGGGTTCAATACGCAGGATTTGAATGTGTGGTGATATATGTCGCTGAACACCCAACGCCTGAGTCAGCGCGTGTGACAGGCCCCGTCGCCGCTGCACTATGCCGGGAAGCTCGTATGCGGTTGAATCATCTGCCGTCTTGAGCAACTTTGCTCCCTGCCGAAAGACATATGCTCTGCTGTCGCCCACGTTTGCCGTAATAAGGTATTGCCGGGTTATTAATCCTGTAACGACTGTGCTGCCCATACCGACAAGCGTGCTGGATGTACGGGCTGCATCGTGCATCATGGAGTTGGTTGCTTGAATCGCTTCTTGCATTGCCTCAAGTCTGTTTTCCGCGGTATTCCTGAAGAAAAATGCCGGAACGTGCTCTGCGACCATCCTGCTTGCAACTTCACCGGCATTGTGTCCGCCGAGACCATCAGCAACAACGAGGAGCGTTCCGCCGCACGGTTGGTTGTGGTCCGTAACATGGACCGCAAGACTGTCTTCATTCACACTGCAAGCCGGTCCCTTATCGCTGAGAGCCGCGATTGCTAGCCGCCCACCTGACACATGTTCCGGGCTTTGGTATCTCTCGACCATATCACTCCAAGACCTGTTGTGTGGACGAGAAGGTTAGTTGGATGTTTTAGGTGTTTCAGTCCGCACGGGAAAATGCATGAGAAACGTCGTACCGTCACCTTTACGGGAGCGCACATGGATTGTCCCGCCGTGATGCTCGATGATCTGCTTGCAGATGCGAAGCCCGTATCCATGGCCATCGACCTTGGTGGTAATCTTTTCTGTGAAGAGTCTGTTCCGGACGTCTTCATCAATGCCGGGTCCATTATCTTTTACCTGCAGGAGGATGGCATGTTCGATGAGGTTGTATTCAGTGCTCAAAGTAATCGTTGCGTCGCTACGCGCTTCAGCCGCGTTGTTCACCAGATTCAACAACACTTGCTGTATCTGGTCCTGGTCCAGTGGAATCTCCGGGAGGTCGTCCGCAAGGTTTATCACAAGGTTGGTCTGCTTGAACTTTGGCAGCACGCGAATAAAATCAATAAAGTCCGTGATGACAGTGTTGGGGTTCCCGGGAATGGGATCCTGCGTTGCGCGATTGCGTGTGAGAAGGCTCTGTGAGAATCCTTGAATCTTGCGGACGCCCGTCATGGTCTTCTCAACGATTCCTTTGATCTCCTCCGGAGAGATGCGGTCTACACGGCGCTGGAGCACCTGGAGATTCAGGAGAACGACCGCGACCAGGTTCTTCAACTCATGACTCACCTCGGCGGCCATCTCACCCTTCATCGCCATTCGCTCGAACTTGATGATCTGTTCGTTCGCCTGCTTCAGGTCATCATATGTGTCTTTGAGATCCTTGTAGAGCCGTGCATTCTTGATAGCAATGGCTGCCTGGCCGGCAAGAATCTCGAAGAGGTGTAACACATCAGCTTTATCCACGGACTGGATAAACTTGCTGTCAACGTAGATCACTCCGATACTGTCTTCCTGTGTCCGCACCGGGCTGCAAAGAATCGTCTGGAGTTCCAGGTTCATGATGCTTTGTCTCCGTTCGAAACGCTCATCAGTCAAAGCGCTTTCGATACAGATGGACTCCCTGGTCGTAAACACGTCCTCCAGCACGCTGGAACTGACCTGGAAGGTGTCCGGTGCTATTGTCTCGCCCTCCGCGCTTCGTGCCACAGCAAACTCCAACTTCCCTTCGGGGTTGGCAAGCATCAGGAATCCACGTTCCGCGTGCGTGATGCGGATCGCCTCATCGACCACCAGGTCGAGCACGTCTGAAAGAACAAGTGATGTATTGATTTTGCGAACGACATTGAGAATAGTCTCGAGGTCATGTGCGCGGGGGCGAAGCTGAGTGTTCAGCGTTGCCGCACCGGTCTGTTCCTGGAGTTCCTGTTCGATAAGATCGTCGAAATTCATTTCATGTCCCCTGGGTGGTTTTCATTTTTCTGACGACAAAGTGTTTCAGTTCCTCGATTGCACGATCTGCCTCGCTTGTCGCTCCCACGCGGAGGAGACACACCCGTGCCTGTTCGAATGCCTCCTGAGCCGCTGCGGCATTTCTCCGTTTCTTCTCGAGGAAGCCGATCTCGATATACGTTTCTCCCGTATTGAGTTCGTTGTTGAGTTCGAGGTTGATACGAAGACTTGTGTCGAGATACGATCTGCTGAACGCATACTGTTTGAGTTCACGATACACCATGCCTTTTATCTTGTAGGCATCCGCAATGCTGAGCCTGTCATTGGTCCGCGTGAACGCTTCCATTGCCTGGTGGACAAGCTTGAGAGCGGTGGCGAGGTCGTTCATCCGAAAAAAAGCAGTTGCCTTTCCAAGATTCGCGAGTCCGCCCAGGTTGATATTCCCGATTGCCGCACTGAGTTCCTGGCTCGCGCCAAACTCACGCAGCGCGTCCGTTGTGATTCCCTTGCTCAAATAACTCATCCCAACATTGTGATGAAGCGCTGAGAGACGACCCACATCTCCGACTTCCTCGAAATGCGCCTGCGCGCGCTTGAAATGACCGATTGCCCTGTCGGGTTGGGAAAGAATGTTATAGACGATGCCAAGGTTCATCAACACTGAGCCGGTCATCAAGGACTGATCGTTCCGTTCGAGCGCTTCGAGTGCTCGTCCAAAATGTGCCTGTGCCAGACCGAGTTTCCCCTGTTCAACACAAATAGTCCCAAGAATATTTTCGACTTGCGCTCGTGCAACCTGGTTGTGGAGGGTGAGGAACAACTGCCGGCTCCGATTGAGATCGCTGTTCGCTAATTTCCATTTTCCCTGTCGCGCATAGATGTCTCCGCGTTTCATCAGTCCTTCGGCGAGCATCGCAGTATCCTGTCGCTCTTCAGCACACACGAGGGCGACTGTATAGGTCTCTTCGGCAAATTGACCGTCGCCATGCTCGTGAAAGAGATTTCCCATCGCGACAAGTATCTGCGGCAGGTCTTCCTTGCGGAGTGTGTTTCGGCACAGGGTGATGAGGTGGTCTGCCCTCTCCCGGTCAGCGCTTCCAAATTGTTGTGAACTGTTGTCTTGCCGTTTTCCACCAATCAGCCGTCGCTCAAGTGCCTCAAGGCGTCGCATACTGGTCATGAACCGGGCAACGACACGCGGCTCGCACTTGGTTTTGACAAGCCTGATAAGTTCCTGTTCTACATGGTTGGTTTTCATGGGATTCCGTTTATCGTGCGAATGCATAACGTGAAAAATGGCTGAGTCGCACCACCAGCCGCTGGTTTACACGGTCGATTTCCGACGGTAGCAGTTCCCAAGCGTGTGTACTCTGGTTATGGTAGTAGAACTTCGTGCCGTTGACGTTGCCTCTGGTGAGTCCGGCCTCAACAAAGGGGATATACAACGTGATCGGTGACTGGAATGTGATGCCTTCCGGGCCGAATTCATAAAGACGATTCAACCCCCCGGGTAGATCATTGGGAGTTGAAGCTGACATTCGGAAAACTATTGTTGCAGTGTCGGTCAATGCGCCCGGAGGAAATACTAGGGATGCCGTTCGCACAGAGACGGTACCACCTCCCGGGCCGATGACCGCGGATGAAACCCATGTTGTATCAAATGAAATTGCATACACACCATTCCGTCGAATAAAGTAATCCAGCTCGCGGCTATCTGTCTGTAGTTGTTGTTGGAGTTCCCACGTACCCGTCAAGTCATTCTTGCGGAACAAAAAATAATCGATACCGCTTGGAAGGTCGGCCGGGAGCCCCGCATCCTCCGCATCTATTCTCACCCTCACAGGTTGCAAGAACGCTACATCCGGTGTTGCGCCGAAAATGAAAGCTCTTGGGATGAGCGGTATCGCTGTTGTATCCAAATCACAAATTGAGAAACAAACTGAGGTTGGAATGAGTACGGAGTTATTGTTGTATTTCACTTGCGAATTGAGGGTGGAAAGAGTGAGGTTCGAAGTTGGCAACAATACACCTATTGCGGTAGCGCATCCGATGGTGTCCGGTCTGGGATCACCTCCGGCATTTGTCACCACAGAATTGAACTCATTCAAGGAACTCACTGGATCGGACGCGGCATTGAATCGTCCCTCACATCCCGTGGCGATTGTCAGTGTCACAGCCAGGCCAGCAAGAAGCATGTGTGCATTATTTTTCATGGGACCCCCTACTTGTTTTTAGGCTCACAAACATTCATGACTAAAGAGATCCAATCTCTATGCCAGTAGTGCTCGAACAATGGAATATGCGATTACGGGGCGAGGAGGGCACTTTCTTGAATCATGGAGGCGAGAGCTGGAAACCAGGAGGAACATTGCGACGTGATGGATATCAACGGGTGCAATGATTCGATGCACCGGTGGTACATTGCGTTACATTATCGATCTTCTCCGCCACGGAGAATCCTGTCAAGGCGGGGTCTGGAAATCTTAAGGATGCGAGCCGCCTTTACCTTATTCCCGCCGGCATACTGGAGCACTTTCCGGATGAGCTGCAACTGTATTTCCTCCACCGATGCATGACTTATTGGGGCGAGGATAGCGATCGTATCACTGCTGTTTGTGTTCTGCGTGTTGGATGTGATTACGGGAGCACCCTTCTGTTTTTCCTTGCGGTGCTTGTGTGGCGCGAACTCAAAATCATGTTCAGTGATCCAATCACCCTCCTCAAGAAGGACTGCGCGTTCGATACAGTGTTTCAGCTCGCGCACGTTTCCCTCCCAGGCATGATCCATGAGTGTATGGAGTGCCTGGTGGGTAATGCCTTTGATGTTCTTGGCATACGTCCCGTTAAATGTCTTCAGAAAACCTTCAGCAAGACGCGGAATGTCTTCCTTCCGTTCGCGTAACGATGGAAGTTCCAGCGGGAGAATCTTGAGCCGGTGATACAGATCGCGCCGGAACTCACCGCTCTGCATCTTGGCTTCGAGGTCCGCACTCGTCGCCGCGATGATACGGGCACGCACGGGAATATCACGGATGCCACCGACACGTCGCATGATCCGATCCTCGATCACCTTGAGCAACTTCGATTGCATCGCCAGGGAGATGTCGCCAATCTCATCAAGGAATATTGTCCCGTCACCAGCCAGTTCGAACAACCCGATCTTCTTCTCCTTTGCGTCTGTGAACGCCCCTTTTTCATATCCGAAGAGCTCGCTTTCCAGGAGCGTTTCCGGAAGTGCCGAGCATGCGATATCCACGAACGGACTGGAACTGGCATGTCCGTTGTAATGCACGGCTCGGGCAAAGAGCTCCTTTCCGGTTCCCGTTTCACCGGTGATCAACACTGTCATCGTCCGGTTTTTGATGACCTTGTGTGCACGGTCGATCGTGGTCTTGAGAATTTGTGAGTCCCCGATGATATGGTGGAAGTCGTACACCTGCTGCTGAAGTTGTTGATACTTCTCTTTTCCTTTGCGAGCGTGCCATTTGTTGTGCAGCAGGGTTATCTGTTCAGTGATCTTTCTCCGTTCTTCGGGGAGAAGAAAATATGAAGTAATCCCGATTTTTGTGAGTTCCACCGCGGAAGCGTGGTCTGCTGCATTGGTCAAAGCGATGATCGGCACGTCAGCGTAGGATGAGGCGAATTCCCTGACGCTCTCTCGCAACTGCATGGTGTCCCGATTGACGTCCAGCAAAACGAGACTCGGGGCATGAAAGAGCGCCCTTCCCGCGAGAAATGTTGGCGTGGAGGAAAATTGTAAATGCGCACCGACTTCGCCCGGTATGAGCCGTCGTACTTTTCCCATCACTTCTTTCTTTCCACACAACAGTATTGTGAAACGGGGTTTACCTGCAACCACTCGAAAGTCCAGCTCCTATGATGTGAGTTTCTTGATCGTGTCCAGAATTTCCTGGCGTTGACCGGTTCTAAGATAATGATTTCTGAGTTCCGGTGAAGAACATTGTGCAATGAAGTATCGAAGCACGGCCCCGGCTTTTTTCAGGAACTCCGTTGCCCGGTCGTGCTGGCCACGGGCAAGATATTCCGCCCCCAGTGCGTAGGGGAGCTTCCACGAGAGCTCCGACACAGGCTCCTTGCGTATGGCATCCAACCCCTTCTTCAGGATTGTCAACGGCTTTTCAGCCATTTCAACCCGCCCACTCTGCCCAATAATACCCATGATGTAGCAGGCTTCAGCGTACTCGCGTGGGTTGGTGAGTGGAGCCGCTATGATCCGCGCAAGATCGTCATGGGCATTTCCGGCGTTACTCCTGAAGCGCGCTTCTGCAAGGAGCGCGACGGGGTTTGTTGTTCCAGGAGAACCATTGCTTCTGAAAAGAATGACGGCCTCTTCGAGTGACGTGATTGCCTGATCCGGCTTTTCACACAAGAGGAGATACTGGCCACGCAATTGAAGGTACTGCAACATGAAAGTATCGAGTCCATTCGCGTCGATGAGCGTCTGCGCTTTCCCCAGGGCATCGGCGATTTCATGTGTGTGCCCGAAAATGAGATCAACCTGAACAAGCTGAAGGAGGGTTTCAACCAGTCCATGTGCATCCTCCATTGTTGCATACAGCTCCCGTGCCTCTTTCCATGTCGTGAGTGATGTTTCGTAGGCGCCTTCGACAAGAGCCACCTCTCCGAGATTGGTCAGGGCATAGGCGATTCCCCGTGTTGAATTAATGCGACGGGCGATCTCCAGTGCGTTCAAATACAGTTCACGCGCTTTGCCATATTCTCTGAGCTTGTAGTGGGCAATGCCGAGATTGTTATATATCTGAGACTGCTGATTGAGAGTTCCGAATCCCTTACTTGTTCCAAGAGCCTTGTCCCAATGGTCAATGGCTTCAGAGAATTTTCCCTGTGCGCTAAGAGCATTGCCTGTGTTAATCATTGCGTCAGCGAGTCGCAACTGTTCGCCCATTCCTTCATAGACTCTTGTTGATTCTGTGAAGTACCCGACGGCCTCATTGAGTCTATCCTGAGCAAACGCAGTGATCCCAAGGTCGGTGTAGATGGAACCCAGAAGGTGACCATCGTTGTGTTTGAGTGCCTCGTCGAGTTGGCCGAGACATGAAACCTCGGCAGCAGGATAATTGCCGAGAGCAACTTCGATTCCCACAAGCTCCTGCCGCAGTTGAAGCTGCTTCAACACTCCGGGTTCATTGTCGAGGGCAAGGCCAATATTTTCTTTTGCTTGACGATATTGTCCGAGTTGTATCTGTGCCAAACCGAGGTTCTTATGTAGAAGGGATTTCGTCTCCGGTGTTGCTTCCGGAAGAATCTCATTTACAATATCGATGGTCCGCTGAAACTCTCTTGACTTGTAGAGCGCGTCAGCAAGGCGGGCAAGAATGGTACGAAGTCCGGGAGCGTCGTTATTGGATCGCGCGCATGTTGCAGCCATTTCGTACAACTGTACAGATTGCTTGTACGCTGTAAGATCGGCGCCTGCGTTGGCTGCTTCAAGAAAAAACCGTTGTGCTTTGCCGGTGTTACCGCAGTCAAGGTACTGTAACGCGATCTCCTGCAACTCCGCAAATCCCAGTGGGGTCGAGGATTCGATGGTTGCTCCGATCATTGCATGAAGGTCGAGTGCGTCCTCGCGGATGGCCGCCGAAATAACGGACTTCAATCGTGATTGCCTGATGGCAGAGTGGCCCGTGTCGGGAACGATGACAACATAGCCTTTCGCTTCAAGCAGAGCGAGAATTCGCTCCGACCTTTCCGGGTTGAATGGGAGTATCGCGAACAGTGCATTATGCGGTGCCGGGAGATGGAAACAGGAAAGCGCTGAGAGCACGAGGCGTTCCTCTGCGCGAAGCTGTGCGAAGCGCGTATGCAGCAACCCGTCAAGATCCTTTGGCAGTATTCCTGCAATCGTGCCCGCGATGTCGTCATCGGGTACACTTTCCGGCCATTGCTCATTGACCGATTTGATTGCCTCGACAATGATTCCAGGGGTGCCGCCGTATTGTGAATGAAGGTGCGTTCCAATTGCCGCGGCATGGTGTTTATCTTCGAGAACGCTCCGGCACATCTCTTGTATCTGATGAACGTCAAACTCCTCAAGTTCCACAGCCTTCGACCACGGCACAGTTGCCGGCGTGGACGTTTGTGATGTGGTCGCAACGATGAGCATTCTTCCGGGTGTCGCATCACGAATCACGGTCGCAATAACGGACAACGAAGCTTCATCGACGAACTGGATGTCATCGAACGTCAGGATGAGCGGCAACAAAGCGCTGCAATCAATAATAAACCGCGCACATGCTTCGATGGTGCTTTCCAGTCTGCGGGTATGATCGGTTGCGTTTCCTCCCCCGATCATGTCTGCATCGACTCTCGAAAAGACAACCTCCATGGCCTCTGCAAGGAGCATCCCATCGGCAGAAAACGACCGCGCCTCAGCCTGGAGGAATCGCACAACGCGCCTTGCCGTTGCCAGTGGAGGGTCTCCATCCCGTCCACGTGAATTCATCGTGCGGAGCTCGTATGCACCGGCAGACTTGATGAGCTCAACAAGAAGAGCGGATTTGCCGATGCCTTCCGGACCGGCAATCAGCAATGAGGTTGGCGCGCTTTGGGATCTCCGAGCTAATGCTTCGGTCGCTTTGACAATGAAATCAAGTTCCGACTTTCGACCGACAAATGCCGGTTGCTCCCACGTCCTGAAGAACCGTCGAAAGTCATCTGAGGTGTTTGAACAAATGACATTTGCCGCCGCCCTTGCAGAGTCGGGACGTTTTTCGGGCTCTTTGCTGAGAAGCAATCGAATGAGATGATAAAACGAGGAGAGATCCGACGGCATTGTTTCCGGAAAGGCCGGTTCGTCATTGATGATGCTTTTTATCAGTGCCACCGGCTCAGTCTCATCAAATACATTTCTTCCCTCAAGAAGTTCGAAGAGGGTCGCCCCGAGCGAATAGAGATCTGCCCGTCCATTGATCTGTTCCCCGCGCAACAACTCCGGTGCGGTGTATTGCAATGTTCCCCGTACACTCTGCTCTGCCGTATGCGTTCCGGCAAAACCGAAATCCATAATCTTGACGGATGGAATACCTTGCTCCATCTGGTTCAAGATCAGGAGATTCTCCGGTTTGATATCAAAATGAATGATGCCGGCCCTGTGTATATAGTGGAGCGCGCTGAGTACCTGCATCAGGACTGCTGTCAACACTACCTGACGTTTCGGGGAGGAAGACACCGTTTTGTACCATACACCAAGGTCTGATCCCTCGACCATCTCCATCGTGAAGAACCTGCGTCCGACAAAATTCGTTTTGCTGGCACTGCTGATTCTACCGAAGTCGAACATCCGAATGATGTTGGGGTGGAGTAACTTCGTGAGAACCGAAACCTCGGCCCAAAAGGCTTGCTCATCCGCCGCCGCCGGGGTCGCTTGAGCGTGCAGGATCTTCAATGCAACCCGTTGATCATTGTTGAGCGTGTCGTCAGCGACATAGACATCTCCACTTCCCCCGCTCCCAAGAAGCGCACCGACCCTGTAACGATGGTTGATCATATGTGTTGTGTATTCGCTTTTTCGGGAGAGATGAGTGCTCCTGTTGCCCGATGAGCAGCAACAAGAACAACGGCAAGAGCGAGTCCTGGAAACACGCCCATCCACCAGGCCTTCTGAAGGTACATGGTCGCGTCACCCATCATATTTCCCCAGGTCGGTGTGGGAGGTTGGACACCGAGTCCGAGAAAACTGAGAGCGGCTTCTCCCAACACAGCATTGGCAAACTGCAACACCGCGGCGGTTACCAGCAGCGGTCGGATGTTGGGAATAACATGACGCATCAGGATTGAAGGTTTTGGAATGCCGAGCATTGTTGCGGCGACCATGAACTCACGCTGTCGCAGCGACGCAATATCATTGCGTAACACTCGTGCTATGCTCATCCAGCCGCTCAGAGCGAGAACCAGCACAAGTGTCGTGATGGAATTGCCGAGAAACGCGACCATGCCTATGGCGAGAAAAATCGACGGGATGGCAAGGAAAAGATCCGTGGAACGCATGAGGAGGGAATCCGTTGTTCCGCCAAAGTAACCCGCACTTACGCCGATGATTATTCCAAGTGCCAATGCGCCCAACATGGAAAGAAGTCCGATACCCAGTGAAGTGCGCGCCCCGTAGATCAGTCTGCTCAGGACGTCCCGTCCCGCGTCGTCCGTTCCCAATACAAATATAAACGACGAAGTGTTTTGCCTCGTGTCACTGCGTTCTCCACTAATGTGAATTCGCCGTCCGAACAAATGCGAATTCACCCTGGTCAGCAATGCATCCATTCCCGTCGTCTCTGTCATGTTCGCCTCTTCAATATCCACGTGAAGATGAGCGGGTGTGAGTGGTGCCTGCAGACGTGTCGTCACCAGTTGTCCCTGGACATCAGGCGGCAGTGGAGCGATGATGGGGCATATCAAAGCGCAGTAGGCCGAAAGCGCGAGTGTCGTTGCAGCGATGTTGATTGAACGTCGGGAGGTTTCTTTCTTTCCCCACAACGATTGTTTGAGTTGAGAAAAAAGATACACCCCACCGCCAATCCACGCCAGAGATGCAATCCAGAATTCTGCAGCATTAAGATTGAGAGGAAGATTGCTCGCCGGCAGCCCGACTATCGTCAGTACGAGTGAAAGGAATCCATAAGACACAACGGAAAATTTCATCCACGTTACTCCAACCCACACGAAGCTGCCGGTGATGAGAAGTGTCCGCCTCATGCGTCAAGTCGAAGTCGTGGATCGATCATCTTCTGAAGAAGATCGGCGAGAGTATTCGCGGCGATCACAATAAAACCCGCCACGAGTGTACACCCCAGTAAGAGCGGATAGTCCCTTGCGAAGATGGACACCACCACCAGCCTGCCCATACCAGGCCAGGCAAAGAGTGTTTCCGTTACGACAACACCCGTGAGCAGAATTCCACACTCCACGCCAATCAATGAAATAACAGGCCCGATTGCATTCGGGAGGACATACGATCGGAAGATACGCGATTCGGATACGCCCATACTCTTCGCGACCATAACATACTCCTGGTTTTCAATCCTTCCGAGACTGCTACGCAGGAAACGAGTAAGCAATGCCGCTCCGGGAATTGCAACGGTGAATGCCGGCAGGACCAGATGCAACGCGATCCCGCCGAGAGAACTTTCACCGCTGACACTTGATGATCTCATTTGTGATGAGGGGAAAATATCCAGACCGTATGAAAAGAATGTGAGAAGGAGAATGCCGACCCAGAAGGAGGGAAGAGCATACGCGATAAGTGACCCTTGTGAGATGATCCGGTCGGACAGGGAGCCGGTGTTTCGTGCAGCGAAGAAAGCGAGCGACACGGCAAGCAGGATCTCGAGGATCAGGGCGGCAATGCCCAGCAACGCGGTGTTCGGAAGGACCTCGGCAAGCACCGTCGTAACGGGAGCGTGATGTGTGAACGAATGCCCCAGATTACCCGTGAATACCGAGCCGATGTACGAAACGTATTGCTCGAATAGTGGTTGGTCAAGTCCGAACTGCCGCCGGAGGTCATCAGCGAGAGCGGGGGGTACTCCGGGACCGATAAAAACACTCGCCGCATCGCCCGGGAGAAGTCGTGTGAGAAAGAAGACAAGGGTAACAAGCCCGAACAAGGTCGGGATGGTGAACAGGATCCTCAAGGAAATGAAACGCAAAAGAGTCAAACGACCCCTGGAAGTTTATGAACAGCATTCATCTCAACGCGCAAGTGCCACGGGTTTCTGTCCTTCAACATGCCAATTCCATGCGGCATGTGTTGTGCCGAGCACGCCAATGTCCGTGCCCTGCACGCGGGTATTCACCCCCACAATATTATTGATCCAGAAGAGAAATGTGTACGGCTGTTCTTCGTGGACGATGGTCTGGAATTCCTTCCACAGCGCGGCGCCATCTGTTTCGCGGGCAAGTGTGCGCGCGGTTGCGAGGATATCATCGACACGTGCGTTACGGAAACCGGCGAGGTTGAACGGATATGTGCCGAGGTCGGAGTGCCAGAGATCATCCAGTTGCATTTGCAGCGGGGCGCTGAACCCGGCGATCCATGCATCATATTTTCTTTCCATCATGTCTTCCCAGAACGTACCCCGTTCCACTTGCTCGACCGTCATATTGATCTTGATATCCTTCAGTTGCTGTTGAATGACGGACGCAACAACACCGCGGAGCTGGTTACCCGATGGAACTTTCAATGTGAAGGCGAATTTGTTTCCGTTCTTATCCAACACTCCATCACCGTCGCTGTCGCGCCAGCCTTCTTGGCCAAGCAGAATGAGCGACTGCTTCGGATCAAACGGGAGCGGACGGAGAGTGTCGTTATATGCCCACTTGAATAGTGGAGAGATTCCTCCCATCGCCACCTGGCCATGCTGTCCGAGGTACGCTTGGACCAGTTCTTCCCTGTTGATGGCCATCGTGAGTGCTCTGCGAACTCCAGGGCTTCCGAATAGCTTGTGGGGTCGAATGTTCTTGCCCTCGGAACTTGCAAACGTCCCGGGGTCAATGTTATTCCATCCAATAAAATCATAGTCCCGGCCCGACGTGGAAACAATCTGAATTTGAGGTGATTGTTGAGCAATGGCCGTGGCATCTTCCGGGCGCAATCCAGCGACCAGATCAACTTCCCCCTTTTGCAACTGGGCAACGCGCGCTGCCTGATCCGGAATGACTTTGAAAATTAGAGACGCGAGTTTGGCCGGATATGGCAGGAGCGATTGCTTATTGGGAACAAGGACAATGTCCTGCATGGGCGTCCAACGAGCGAGAAGAAATGGCCCTGATGCAAGAGGACTTCTGTTTACGTCGTGGGTACTGAGATCTTTTCTGGGAATGGATTGAAGGATGTGTGCCGGAAGAATGGGAAGCCCAGCGTCAAACAACTGGCCCGGATAGTTTCGTTCAAAATGGAACACCACCGTGGAGTCATTCAATATCTCAATACTCTTTGATATGTCCGGCTTGCCATTGGTTAACTTCAGCTCCGCCACGGCGCCCTGACGAACGCTTGCAACATCCGGATCACCGTACAATTCAAATGAGAGCTTGACATCATGTGCAGTTATTGGAGTACCATCCGCCCACTGGGCACCAGCCACAAGGTGGAAGATCACATCACGATTCTCGTTTGCATATTCCCATGAGCGTGCAAGGAGCGGAGTGTAGGTGAGTGTTCCAGTCGCTTTATCGAAAGAAGACCCGAGTAATCCGGGGAAGAGCAGGTCGTTGATTTCGCCGGCGGCAATTTCCTGGGCAAAGAGGGGATTGAAACTGTCAACGTCACCCTCGACGGCAACAATAACCTCCGGCCGTGATATCGTTCCCTCGCTCTTCTTGGACGTGCATCCGGTGATGGACAGCGCGGTACAAACGACGAGGAATAGGATGCGATGAAGCATTGGGAAACCCTCCGAATATCGTGACTGGAAAACCCCGACAAATATAGCGAGAGCGGTGGGGTTTGTCAACCGATGTGTTTGAGTTTGAATTGTGTTTTGGATACTTTCGTACCGGATTCATTTTCAGGACGAGTGCTTTGAACGACACGCTTTTCACGGTAGACGGACTCCGGTTGTCCGTGGAAGGAAATGCCCCCCGAACCATTATTGATGGTGTGAGTTTTCATATTGACTGCGATGAGACTGTCGTGCTGCTGGGGGCGAGTGGAAGCGGGAAAACCCTCTTGAGCAGGGCTATAACGGGTCTTGTGGGAGCGCGTCAGGGCATCCGTACAAGCGGCAATGTTTCGTTTGAGAACCGGCGCCTTCTTGAACTTGACGAAGAAGCGTTGCAGCAAATCCGCCGTCGGAAAATCCGCTATGTTTTTCAGGATCCGATGCAGGCTCTCAATCCTCTCGCTACTGTGCAGAGACAGATGCGTCTGGCCACACCGGATGAAACCACAGACGGCGCGCTCGTCAAGCACCTGTCTTCCGTCGGCATATCGAATGGCGATCAGATCTTGTCGCTCCATCCTCATCAACTGAGTGTCGGTATTGCTCAACGTGTCTTGATCGCTATGGCTATTCTTCCATCTCCTGTACTGCTCATTGCAGACGAACCGACGAGCGCATTGGATGCCTCGCTCCGTTTCAAGGCTCTCGATACGTTGCATTCCGTGCGGGTATCGCAACGGATGTCGGTCCTGCTTATCACGCACGATCTTACCATAGCGTTGAAGTATGGTCATCGCATACTCGTCCTGCACGATGGCCGCATTGTCGAATCCTCAACGGTTGAAGAGTTCCGTCACTCCCAACGACATGAGTACTCGAAGTTCATTATGACACGGCACGCAGAGTTGATGGGCGGAGGGACAACTGCGTGAGTGCACCTCCAATGCTCGCAGTAGAACGGCTCTCGTACTCGGTGACCAAAGGTTAATGGTTTGGTGGTGGACGACGAAAGCAAATACTCCACGACGTTTCTTTTGAGGTGGGGGAAAATGAAATCCTCGCTCTGATCGGCGCGAGTGGCTCCGGCAAGACAACGATTGCACGATGCGTCGCCGGACTTCAAAAGCCCGATGCGGGCTCGGTACGCTTTCGCCAGTCGGAACTGACCGGAACACGGCGGGAAATTCAGATGGTCTTTCAGGGCGGGGGACTTTCTCTCGACCCGACAATGAGTGCATGGGAGAGTGTGGCTGAAGGAGTCTGGTCGGCAACGCCGGAGTTACCCAAACACGAACTGCGTCAACAAGCCGGGTCGGTTCTTCAATTGGTTGGGATTCCGCTTGCAGCGGCGGAGAGGGTTCCAGAAAAACTCAGTGGTGGTGAACGCCAACGCGTGGCACTTGCTCGCTCGCTTGCTGCCCGTCCGTCACTCCTCATTCTTGACGAGCCAACCTCCGCATTGGACGTCATCACAGCCACCGCGTTCCTCGATCTTGTAGTGAAACTTCAGGTGCAACAGAAGTTCTCCATTCTCTATATTACTCATGATGTACCGCTGGCCTTTCATGTATGCAGCCGCGTTGCGGTCCTCCACGATGGCACTATCATAGAGCAGGGCCCCACCAAGGATATTCTGCATAACCCGACCCACAGCTTCACCCGGCAACTCCTGAGGGATTGCGCGCTTTTTCCTTCGAACTAATCCCCCGATTTTTCTCTCCAGTTCTTCGTTCGTTCCACCATATCTTAACGATTCGGTAACGTCGAGTTAACAATTCCATAACATTGCAAACGTATATTAAGCCGCCAATGGAACAGTGGCGGGTGCCCATTCAGTTTCCGCTCCGTACTCTCACGCAGCCGCTGTAAGAATCCACTCCAGGCAATTTCTCACAAGCATTAAGGGTCAGCCGCGATGCGCATTCTTTCCTTTGTTAGTATCCTCATTTTTACAAGTGTCAGTGCCTTCGGTCAGAGCAGTTCACTCCATGGTACCATCGTCGATCAGGAATCCGGTGAAGAAATTATCGGGGCCAATGTCCTGATTGTCGGAACGACGACAGGCGCATCCACAGATCTCGACGGCAAATACGCCATCCGGAATATCCTGCCGGGAACGTATGATGTACGGGTGACGTATGTAGGATTTGCGTCGAAGGTTGTCACCGGAGTAACATTGAAACCCGACGAATCGTTGCAACTGGATATCAGTATTGCTTCCGAAGCATACTCTTCGGAAGAAGTTGTGATATCAGCCGAACGGGTTCTCTCGACAGAATCTGCAATCCTCGCGGAGCGCAAGAAAGCAGCCTCCATCGGCGATGGGATCAGTGCAGAGCAGGTGAAGCGTTCGCCGGATGCAACATCCGGTGATGCGCTCAAACGTGTTACCGGTCTCACTGTTGTGGACAACAAGTTTGTGTACATCCGCGGCGTTACCGATCGCTACAATGGCGCAACGCTCAACGGAGTCTCGGTGACCAGTACAGACACCGACGTAGACAAGAAGAGCTTTTCGTTCGACATGGTGCCGGCGAACCTCCTGGAGAACATGGTCGTGACGAAAACGGCGACTCCGGATCTTCCGGGTGATTTCACCGGCGGCCTTGTGCAAATCAACACGCTGGAATTTCCGAACAGGCAAACGATCCGCCTCACCCTTTCCTCGTCATTTAATTCCCTCTCGAATCTTACCAATGTTCAAATGTCACCGGGCGGTTCCCGGGATTGGCTCGGCTTTGATGATGGAAGTCGCAGCCAGCCATCCGACGCACTGGATCGCTATTCCCTCGGCCAGAGTCTAACGAACACATGGGCGCAACGCACGCGCAGAGCCCCACTCAATGGAGCCATTAATCTCTCCATTGGTGACCGCATTGACGTCGGTGAACAGGATCTCCTCGGGTACATTGCAGCGGTATCGTACAGGAACGGCTTTCAGAGAACGGAGACACGGCTTGACTATGAAACGTCGGGCGGCGTGCCGGTTTTTCAGGATGGAAAGCGAGATCAGTACAGTGTTCTTTGGGGGACAATCTTCGACGTGAACTACAAGTTTTCCGGCATGCACAAAATCAGCTTCCAGAATAGCTTCAACCAGACGGGTGAAGACAAGGTCTCCCGGCTGAACGGCGTCGATGAGAATGAACAGAATTTGAAAACAGAAGTCGTTGAATGGGACCAACGGTCGAGTTATGTCGGGAAGATTTCCGGAGAGCACAACCTTCCGGAGTTTGGTGGACTCGAAGTCCGATGGCGCGGGTCATACAATATGTCCACGGCAAAAGAGCCGGACCGGAGAACAAGCATCTATGCGCGCAATATTTATTATTCCGACCCGGAACCATTCTCAACATCATCCCCTCAACGTTCATGGTCAACCCTGAATGAGTACACAAGAAGTGCAGGCTTGGATTTTAGCTTGCCGGTTGGTGATGCACAGTTCAAATTCGGTGGTCTCTATGAATCGCGTGATCGTGACTTCGATATACGATTTTATGTGACAGAGTTGGAGAACTCCAGCAACGTGGAAATGTGGAACCAGGGCATTGATTCGATCTATCGCCCTGAGAACTACGGTCCGGGCAAGTTTTACATGCAACGACTTGATAACAATCGTGACCCGTATACCGGCGAGTTGGATGTGATAGCAAGTTACGCGATGATCGATCTCCCGTTCACATTGCTGTCACAGGAACTTCGTCTCGTCGGTGGCGCCCGTGTTGAGAACGCCGACCAGCGAGTACACACGGTGGACCCTGATATCGCTCA
Organism: Bacteroidota bacterium; assembly: GCA_046160825.1. Classification (GTDB taxonomy): domain Bacteria; phylum Bacteroidota; class Ignavibacteria; order UBA10030; family UBA6906; genus JBJXHC01. The sequence goes on from JBJXHC010000087.1 coordinate 30,071, forward strand.
ACCGACTCCTTTCACCGTACTATTGAAGAATGTCGATATACTTCCATCGGTAAACCTCACCTATCTTGTGAATGACTTCACCAATCTCAGGTTTGCCTACAGCAATTCCGTCAACAGGCCGGAATTCAGAGAGATGTCTGACTTTTATTATTTCGACTACAACACCTTTGAAGGAATGCACGGTAACACCAATCTGAAGAGAGCCTTCATTCGCAACTACGACGCGCGGCTGGAATTGTTCCCCGATATTGGAGAGGTGGTGGCGGTGAGTTACTTCTACAAGAATATCACGGACGCGATTGAGCAAAGCCTCGTCATCTCCTCGAACCCGGAGCGTTCCTGGTTCAACTCACCTAAAGGACGAAACTGCGGTTGGGAATTTGAAGTCAGGAAATCGTTCGGCTTCATGCGCGATATCGGTGCATCGGGAATAATGCAGGATGCCCTCGACTATCTTTCCAATATCTCGGTCACGGGAAACTATACGCGCATCCATTCCGAGATCGACTTCGTCGATGAACGCACACTCTTGCCGGGGAAGAGAGAGATGCAGGGACAATCACCATGGATGGTGAACCTTTCGTTGTCCTTCGTCGAACCAAATATCGGGACAGGTGTGAATGTGCTGCACAGCGAATTCGGACGCAGGTTGGACGCTGTCGGCGATTACACCTACCTCGATGTGTTCGAAGATCCGCGCAGTGTGATTGATCTTTCGGTGACTCAGCCCATTCTCAAAGGCGTTGAAATGAAATTCGCCGTCAAGGATCTGACCGCTCAGGATAAGACATTTACATATCGCCCTGGTGAGAAGTACAAGAAGATCTCCACCGGACGTACATATTCACTTCAGGCGTCGTTTACTCTATAAGACACCTTCCATATCAATTCATTTTTCTTATTCAGGAGTTCCCCCATGAGACATATCTTCTACCTCTCCGTTGCGCTTGTGATGGCAACAGCCGGACTTGTCGCACAGCCTCAGGTCATCATTGGCCCGGGTCTGAACTCCGGCCGCACCATCTATCATCAGAATTTCAACCGTACACTCTCCAATGATACCACATACATTCTTACGGGACTGTATGCCATTGACTCAACATATCTCATGACGATTGAGCCCGGGACAGTCATCATGGGTGATACTGCGGCCTGCCTGATCATCTCTCGCGGTGCGAAGATATACGCGAATGGTACCGTTGCGGACCCGATCGTGTTTACCAGTCCCAAGCCGGTTGGCCAGCGAAGCGGGGGCGATTGGGGAGGCATCGTGATCCTGGGAGCCGCGCCATCCAATCAAGCGAACCCTCTTATCGAAGGTGGTATCCTTCCCGGCACATATGGCGGGGGCGGCGCAGGGCAGGGGAACCCGGAGGACAGCAGCGGTGTGTTCCGGTATGTGCGTATTGAGTTTCCAGGCTATCGCTTCCAGTTGAATAACGAAGTGAACGGTTTGACAATGGGTGGCGTTGGCCGCAAGACTATCGTCGAGTATGTGCAGGTTGCATACTCGTATGACGATGGCTTCGAGTGGTTCGGTGGGACGGTGAATGCCCGCCACTTGGTCGCGATTGGCGGGATTGACGATGAGTTTGATACGGATTTCGGATTTCAGGGGAATATCCAATTCGCCTTCGGCATGAAAGATCCCAACGTGTTTGAGTTCGTCGGTGGCCAGACCAACGGCTTTGAGAGCGACAACGAAGGAAGCGCTTCGTACACCTCTCCACGCACACGTCCTCGATTGTCGAATGTGACGCTGGTTGGACCACTGCGCACCGATGCGATCACACCTCCTCCCGGTCATCGTTTCGAGTATGTATCAGTGACACGGAGGGGAAGTCAGCTCAGTCTTTATAACTCTATTCTCATGGGCTACCCCGGAGGATACTCATTGCGCGACCTGCAGTCCAAGACCTCTGCACAGGGAGACACGCTCCAGGTACGCAACCTGAGCTTGCAAGCGTCGGGGCCGTTGCCTGTTGTCCATTCCACCGGAACAGATCCGTCGGGTTTCGTGGCTGCTGATTGGTTCAACACATTAGCGTATGCCAACACCGGCGGCTCTGCAACCCGTTTACCAAGTGCAATTGGACTGACAAACATGACGAATTTGAACGACCCCGATCCGCGTCCGCTCCCAGGCTCCGAGCCGACAACGGCGGGTGTGGAATTCACAAACCTGAATGCACTTGCGGGCGGCTGGTTCGTTCCCACAACATATCGCGGCGCGTTTGATCCGTCGCTGCCGATGAACCAGCAATGGACGGCGGGGTGGACAAATTTCGACCCACAGAACACGAGTTATGTGACCTCTGTGAGTGAGGTCGGCGGAAATGTGCCGGATCGTTTCGTGCTTGGACAGAATTATCCCAATCCATTCAATCCATCAACGGTGATTGAGCTCAGTGTTCCTACAACAGGCGAGGTTACGCTGTTGATCTTCAATATCCTCGGTGAACAGGTAGCCACGCTCGTGGATCAGGAATTGAACCCCGGCAATTACCGGGCAGAATTTGGAGGATCGAGTCTTTCATCAGGGACGTACATTTATCGTCTCAGCAGCAACGGCTACACAGAGATACGCAAGATGGTTTTGATGAAGTAAGGATAAAAAGATAGTATGAGAACGAGGCCCAAAGTACCGGGCCTCTTTTTTGGGCGGTGCGAGGTCACGTGCTGGCTTTCCTTCCCTCGAATTGGTATATTCATCCAATGCCATCTGTTCATACAATATCGATTTGTTCTCTCTTCCTGTACCTCGGACTACTCTTGTGGTGCGGCGATGCGGAGTGTCTCTCAGGAGAGAGCGACGAACTTTGTTCGTCTGTCTTGTGCGCTCTTTTGGTTTTCCATGAAGGCACTTCAACTGAATCTGGTGCCGCTGACGATCAAGAATGCGCATGTGCCTGTCAAGTTCTCACCCTTGCTTCGGCGAGGATGATTTTCGAGTTCCACCTTCCATTGTCGGGCAGTGTTGTGTATAGAGAGTCTTCTGCACCATCGTATTCTCCTCACCCCATCTATCATCCCCCTCGGGCGTCCTGAACGCGCCACCGCTCTTTCTCTAAGAGCGATCTTCATTTTTCCAGTTCAATGATTCTCCAATATTAAAACGGAGGTATGGCGTGCGTTTGCACCGACCAATCTCGTGGATTGTATTGCTGTTACTACCCGCAATGATCACGGCTCAGGAACGCCTCTCACTTGATCAAGCGATTAATGAGGCGTTGAAGGGCAACCCCGATATCATTGCGACACGCTATGAAATAGAAGCAGCGGAGGGACGAATTGCGCAGGCGGGGAGAATACCCAACCCCGAGATCGAATTCAGTTGGGGAGAAATGCCATCCCTGTTCAAGTTCGGTGAAGCAGGTGAACGGGATATTGGCATCGTTCAGTCCATTGAGTTTCCAACAAAGCGTGGTCATCGCATTGATGTTGCATCGCTTGAGAAACGGTTGGTTGAACTGAAACTCGAAAGGACAAGGGTTCTCGTTGCCTCGTCAACGAAAAGGGCATACATCGACCTGTTGTTGAGTAAGGCAAATCTCGCAAGCCTTCGGGCACAACGCCTGCTTCTTGGGGACTTTCTTGAAGTGGCAAATTCGCGACTTCGAACCGGTGCCGGAACCTACCTCGATGTCATTCGTGCGAAAGTGGAGATGACTCGTGTTGGGAACGAACTTGTCGAGGCCGAACGGCAAACGTCTTACGATCGTTCACAACTGAATTTGTTGATGGGGCGCGAAGGAACCGTGAGTATCGAACCCAGCGATTCGCTCAATGCGCAATATGTCCAGGCCGACACGAGCATCCATAATCTAACTGCAAACAGCCGCTACCTGAAAATGGTCCAACTCACTGTGGAGAAAAATCAGAGCTCGCTCAGTCTCGCCAGATCAAGCTATCTCCCGGATTTTTCCCTGGGCGTGTCGCATCAGTATCGGACGGGCGAACCGCCGTTCGATGCCAACAACTTTGCAGGCGAGACCGGAAGCGGGGTAGGTGTTCAGCTCGGAGTCTCAGTGCCAATATGGTTCTGGCAGGAGCCTGCAGGTCAGGTGCAGGAGGCCTCTGCCTTGCTTCAGACCACGGAGACCCGGGCAACTGTTGTTGAGAGAAAGATACGGGCGAGTATCAATGAGTCTCTCAACGCATTCCGGTCTGCATTTGCCCAGGTCCGTTCGTTTGAAGCGACATTACTCGAGGATGCCAGAGACATACTCAACACCGGCATTGACCAATACAGGAGCAATCAAATTGATGTATTGAATTTGCTTGACGTCTACCGGACTCACCGGGCGGCCCAAGCTGAATACAATCGTGCAGTTGCCAACCTTGCCAGAGCGATTGCCGATCTTGAGGCGGCAGTCGAACTTCCCAATGAAGAATTGTAATAGACATGGAGAAACAATGAACATCATCAAATATTCCACAATCGTGTTGATTGCGCTACTCGCAACAACAGTCGGTTGTCAGAAGCAGGAAGAAGCTGCACACGAGGAGGATCATCATGGCGAGGCTCACGAAGAGGGAGGTACCACCGTTCATCTGGACAAACACAAAGTGTTTCATGCCGGCTTACGCGTGGAGAAAGTGGAGAAGAAGTCAATCGCTGTCCCGCTGACACTGTCCGGCAAAGTTGTCTTCAACGAGCGCAAGATGGCACACATTAGCGCCCGGGTAAAAGGACGTCTCGAGAAGGTGAACGTGTATACGAACGACAAAGTCAAAGCGGGAGACGTTCTTGCCGAACTGTACAGTGACGAGTACAACGCAATACAGTTTGAATACCTGCAGGCTCTTCAGCGATGGCGCCGGGATCAGGCCCGTGTCGAAGACGAAAGCACATCACGGTCAATCTATGAATCGTCAAGGAAAAGGTTGAGTGTTGCTGGTGCAACGGAGGAGGAGATCAAGAAGCTGGAAGAGACGGGCATACCCGAGCCATTCCATTTTGTGCGAGCTCCGTTTAGTGGAACAATCCTTGAAAGCTCCGAGCGCGCAGGTAGCTTTGTTGAAGCAGGGACAGAACTGTTTGACATAGCGGACCTTTCGGTGTTGTGGGTGCTTGCAGACATCTACGAACGCGATATTGTATACGTGAGAGAGGGGCTGAAAGCGAATGTAGAAATCGCCGGATTCTCCGGTTCGTTCCATGGAACAGTCACGAGTATTTACAGCGTTGTTGACGAAAAAACACGGACTGTGAAAGCGCGCATTGAAGTTCCCAGTCATGGTGGAAGACTCAAACCGGAGATGTTCTGTACGGTGAAAGTCGAAACAGAAATGGGGAAAGCCACGATCAAGGTTCCCGCGTCAGCACTGCTCGGAGAAACGGAAAAGCACTTTGTTTTTGTCGCGCTGAATGACACGACATTCGAGAGACGGGATATTCGAACGGGTGTTGAGACAAGAGAGTTCGCCGAGGTACTGGATGGATTACTGGAAGGCGAACTCATCGTTGTAAAGGGGGGCTTCTTCCTCAAATCCGAGCTTGCCAAAGAAACGTTTGGCGAGGAGCATTGATATGATTAATCGCCTGATTGAATTTGCACTGGAGCAACGGCTGTTGATTATCGCCATGACGATTCTCGTGGCGGCAGTTGGCTTCTACTCGCTCAACAATATTCCCATTGATGCATTTCCCGATGTCACGAACGTTCAGGTACAGGTTATTGCTGAAGCGCCCGGACTTTCTCCCGTCGAAGTAGAGAAACTTGTGACCGCACCGATTGAAGTTGCAATGAACGGTCTGCCACAACTTACGGAGGTCCGGTCAATCTCGAAGTATGGCCTCTCGGTGATTACGGTGGTTTTTGAAGACGCCGTGGATATTTACTTTGCCAGACAACTCGTGCTGGAGCGACTTCAGCAAGCGCGAGAATCCTTGCCCCCCTCTGTACCGGAGCCTTCAATGGGGCCCATAACCTCCGGCATGGGAGAAATCTACCAGTACTTTCTTGAGAGCGACAGCCTGGACATCATGGGTTTGCGCTCGATTCAAGATTGGATCATCAAGCCCCAGTTGCGCACGGTGCCGGGTGTTACGGAGGTAAATAGTTTCGGCGGACAGGTGAAGCAATACCACGTCATCGTTGATCCGAAGAAACTCCTCAGCTACGATCTCACCCTGGATGATGTATTTGAGGCAGTCGAAAAGAACAACTCCGTTGCCGGCGGCAACTACCTCGAACACGCGTCCGAGCAATATATCATCCGTGGCATCGGGCTTGCGCAGACGGAACAGGATTTTGAAAACATCATCGTGAAAAACGACCACGGCACCCCGATCTATGTGAGAAACGTCGCAAAAGTCACCATCGGTCCCGAGACACGACAGGGCGCAGTTGTGATGCAAGGACGCGGCGAAGTAAGTGCTGCTATCGTGATGATGTTGCGTGGTGAAAACAGTCAAAAGGTCATTCAGTTGGTAAAGGCGAAAGTCGAAGAGATCAACAAGACCCTTCCCCCGCACGTAAAGATTCATCCATACTACGACCAGACTGATTTGGTGGACAAGACAATATCGACCGTCAAAACGAACCTGCTGGAAGGCGGGTTACTCGTGATTGCTGTATTGGTCTTGTTTCTCGGTGATGTGCGCGGGGCGTTCATTGTTGCTTTGACAATTCCGCTTTCAATGCTATTCGCGTTCATTGGAATGGAGTGGCTCGGGCTGACCGCAAATCTCATGAGCCTCGGTGCAATTGACTTCGGGATGATCGTGGACGGCTCGGTGGTGATGGTGGAAAACTTTGAGCGGAGGCTTACGCATAAACAGCCGGATGAAACAAAGGCGCAGTTGATTGCGGGGGCTGCAAAAGAGGTTGGACGACCAATCCTGTTCGGGATCCTCATTATTATTGCTGTGTATCTTCCGATTCTTACGTTGGAAGGAATCGAAGGGAAAATGTTCAAGCCCATGGCGCTCACCGTGGGGTTTGCACTCATTGGTTCCCTTCTCCTTACCCTCACATTCATTCCTGTGCTCAGTTCGCTCCTCCTTAAGGAAAAGAAGACACACACAGAACCCAAGCTCATTCACTGGGTTCGTCGTATCTATACGCCGCTACTTCAACAGGCACTAAGGAACAAGATACTCGTCGTTGCCATCGCGTTGATGGTGCTTATTGGCTCGTTTGCATTAACGCCGTTCCTGGGTTCGGAGTTCATCCCTGAACTTGATGAAGGCTCGATCCTGGTTCAGCCGATTCGTATGCCCAGCATCTCACTGACCGAATCCATCGAGATGGAGAAACAGATTCAGCAAATCATCACACAGTTTCCCGAAGTCGAATTTGTTGTGGGCCGTCTCGGTCGCCCTGATATTGCGACGGATCCCATGGGCGTGAACCTGAGCGACATCTACGTCACGCTCAAACCCAGGTCGGAATGGAAGACCGCTGAAACAAAAGAAGAGTTGGTGGAAAAAATGGTTGCCGAGTTGGAGCATGTACCGGGAGTGAACTACAACATCACCCAGCCCATTGCCATGCGGGTCGATGAGCTCGTTTCAGGGGTGAAATCGGACGTCGCGATCAAATTGTTTGGCGACGACCTGAAGGTATTAAACGAGAAAGCCGACCAGCTTGCCGACGTTGTGAGAAATGTTCAAGGGGCATCGGATGTTTCGATAGAACAGATTTCCGGGCAAACCTACCTGAATATTTATATCGACCGGAATGCCATTGCACGGTACGGTTTGAATGTTGACGATGTGCAGAGGATCATCGAGATCGCCATCGGAGGCAAAGTCGCCACCGAAGTGATTGAGGGACAGGCACGACATGCCGTTGTGGTGCGCTATCCCGAATACAGCCGCGGCGACATTCAGGGAATCGAGAACACGCTGGTCAGCATTCCGAATGGAGGAACGATCCCTCTCGCACAGCTCGCCCGCGTTGTTGCAGAGGAGGGCCCGGTGCAGGTGAGCCGCGAGTTTGGTCAACGAAGGATTGTCGTCGAATGCAACGTTCGCGGCACGGATATCGGAACATTTGTTGCCGACGCCAAGACGCAGATCGAATCGTCTGTAGAGATACCGGCGGGCTACTATATCACGTGGGGCGGACAGTTTGAAAATCAGCAAAGCGCAACACAACGGTTGCTCGTGGTGATTCCGCTTTCCATCTTCATCATCTTTGTTCTGCTTTTCATGACGTTTGGCAACCTGCGGCACTCGTTCCTTATTCTCCTCAACCTTCCGTTTGCTCTGAGTGGAGGGATACTCGCCCTGCTGATTCGTGACCTGCACATGAGTGTCTCGGCCTCAATTGGGTTTATCGCACTGTTCGGTGTCGCTGTGTTGAATGGCATCGTCATGATCTCTTACATCAACCAGCTTCTGAAGGAGGGCCATGAACTGGGTTTTGCCATTGTCAAAGGCGCCTCAGACCGATTGCGACCGGTCTTGATGACTGCTCTTGTTGCCAGCCTCGGTTTCATTCCGATGGCATTATCTCAGGGAACCGGTGCAGAAGTACAACGGCCATTGGCAACAGTGGTGATCGGTGGGCTGATCACGTCGACTCTTCTCACGCTGTTTGTTCTTCCAGTGGTGTATGCGTGGATTGAAAAAAAGCGGTCACGATCCGCGGTTCAAGTTCAGCCGTGAAAAGCCCAACCTTACTAAAGAACTGTGTTGTTGAAGAAAAACCTCTTCTCCAGTAGGGACGTTCAATTGAACGTCCCTACGCGCTCATTAGGTACGAGACCCATCTATTCTCACCGCTTGGCTCTTTCACGATGTTTTCGTATCCTGTAGCGCATGTCATCCTTCAATCACCATAGAACCGCAACCAAGCCCTGAAACACCGGCGTTCCCGCGCTTTCGTTTCCTCTGACACCAATGGATGTGAATGAAACAAGAACTCAATAGACGACGAACATTTGGCATCATCAGTCACCCCGATGCGGGCAAGACCACGCTGACGGAGAAACTCCTCCTGTTCGGTGGAGCCATCCGCACAGCCGGTGCCGTGAAGAGCAACAAGATTAGAAAGAGCGCCACGTCCGATTTTATGGAAATCGAAAAACAGCGCGGGATCTCTGTGGCGACTTCCGTCATGGGCTTTGAGTACAATGGCTACAAGGTGAACATTCTCGACACGCCCGGCCACAAGGATTTTGCCGAAGATACTTATCGCACGCTGACCGCAGTCGATAGCGTCATCCTTGTTATTGATTGCGTGAAGGGAGTGGAGGAGCAGACGCGCAGACTGATGGAAGTCTGCCGTATGCGCAGCACGCCGGTGATCGTGTTCATCAACAAGATGGACCGCGAAGGACAAGATCCGTTCAGTCTGCTGGATGAATTGGAGCGCGAACTTGGCATTCACACCCGACCACTTTCCTGGCCCATCGGTATTGGGGCACGTTTTCAGGGTGTCTATAATCTGTTCGACAAACAACTGGAACTGTTCACCTCCAACAAGACCACCATTTCCGAAAACATTGTTTCCATCAATGACCTCCAGAGTCCGCTCCTTGATGAATACCTCGGTGCGGGTTCTGCCGCAAAGCTGCGCGAGGATGTCGGAGTGATCGAAGGCATCTATGAGCCTTTCGATGAACAGCATTATCGTGACGCCTATCTTGCGCCCGTGTTCTTTGGCAGTGCAATCAACAACTTCGGCGTGAAAGAACTGCTCGAGACCTTCGTGGCAATTGCGCCTTCACCCCAGCCGCGGGAAACGAACGTTCGAGTTGTTGACCCGGCGGAAGATATGTTCAGCGGGTTCATTTTCAAAATCCACGCGAACCTCGATCCCAATCACCGCAACCGCATCGCGTTCTGTCGCGTCTGTTCCGGCAAATTCGAGCGCAACAAATTTTATTACCACACACGACTTGAAAAAGAATTGCGCTTTGCAAGTCCCACGACCTTTATGGCAAACGAAAAGAGCCTGGTGGAAGAAGCATGGCCCGGAGATGTGGTGGGATTGTACGACACAGGGAATTTCAAGATCGGCGATACGTTGACCGAGGGGGAGAACCTGCAGTACAAGGGCATCCCGAGTTTCTCACCGGAGATTTTCAAGGAGATCCTCAATCAGGATCCATTCAAGTCCAAGCAATTGGACAAGGGTGTGCGCCAGCTTACCGATGAAGGCGTTGCACAGTTGTTCATCCAGCAGCCCGGCAACATCAAGATCGTCGGGACGGTGGGGGAATTGCAATTTGAAGTAATCCAGTTCCGACTGTTACAGGAGTATAGCGCAACGTGCAGCTACCGCCCGATGAGCATTTACAAGGCGTGCTGGTTTACCTCGGCCAGCAAGGAAGAACTGGAGCGTTTCATCGCGCAGCGGGCAAGACACATTGCTTACGATAGAGACGAACGGCCGGTGTACCTTGCAGACGGAGCCTGGGCGCTCAAGGTTGCGCAGGAAGCCTTCCCCGGAATTGAGTTTCACTTCACGTCAGAGTTCAAGACCGATAAGCTGCGTACGAAGGTGTAGCGGTTGAGCTCGAGCCAATATTCCCCGACTACGATTCTTTGAATTCATCCCGCGTTCTCGCTATATTCTACCGTTCCCATTCATCTCACAACCTCCCGGTTCACCGATGCGGATTATTCTCATCTCTCGCTGCTTGTGCCCGCGGTGGTTCTTTCTCAAGTGGACATTACCGACGACCTCAACAACTCAACTGAGAACGAATGCCCACATTAGCGGCAATTGATGTTGGAACAAATGCTCTGCGGCTCGTCATCGGCAATGTGGATGGCGAACGCAAACTGACGGTTGTGGAAAACCTGCGCGATCCGGTGCGTCTTGGCCAGGATGTCTTCACTAAAGGCTCCATCTCCGAAGAGACGATTGAGAGAGCGGTGGAGGCGTTCACGCGCTTCCGCACGACGATTGATCATCACGGAGCAAAGTTTATCAAGGCCGTGGCGACCAGCGCGACGCGCGAAGCATTCAACAAAGACCTCTTCATTGACCGGATTGCACAATCCACCGGTATCGAAATCGGAGTCATCGGAGCGGAGGAGGAGGCGCGGCTGATTCATCTCGCCGTTGCGGATAAAGTGAACCTGAAGAACAAACTCGCCATGCTTGTGGATATCGGTGGAGGGAGCGCGGAAATTACCCTTGCCTCCAACGGCAGCATCCTTTCGACAGAGAGCTTCCGCATGGGAGCGGTGCGTCTGTTGCAAGTGTTGGAAGAAAAAAAGCACGGCGAGCGGCAGTTCAATCAGCTCGTGCGGGAATATGTTGATGCTGCGCAGAAGCGCATCAAGAAGGAGATTGGTGATAAGAAGATCGATCTCTGTATAGGTACCGGAGGTAATATCGAATCCCTCGGCGACCTGCGCAAGGAATTGTTCGGGAAGGACCGCGACTCGATGATTACGCGGGAGGAACTCGACGCGCTTGTCAAGAAACTACAAGGCATGACGTTTGAGGAAAGGATCCAGGAGTTGCACCTGCGCCCCGACCGCGCCGACGTGATTGTCCCGGCAGCTATTGTGTTGCAGAAGATCGTCAAGCATGCCGGAGTCGAAGAAATCGAGATCCCGCACGTTGGGCTGAAGGATGGACTCCTGATTGATATGGTGCAGGAATTGTACGGCGAGCAAAAGCACCTCCATCGCAACCAGGTGATGTCGTCTGCACTGCAGCTTGGCCGCAAGTACGCGTTCGACGAACAGCACGGTACCACGACCGCGAAGTTTGCCGCGAAGATTTTCGATGAATCCCGCATGCTCCACAACCTCTCGCTGGAATACCGTTTGCTACTTGAGGTCTCCGCATTGCTGCACGACATTGGACAGTTCATTAATATCACCGACCATCACAAGCACACACTGTATCTGCTGACGGCAACACCGGTGATTGGACTGACGCAGCCGCAAATGGCAATCGTCGCAAACGTTGCGCGCTACCATCGCAAGTCCTATCCCAAGCCGCAGCACGAAGCGTTTGCGGTGCTCTCATCAAAAGACCGGGTGATCGTATCGAAACTCGCAGCGATGGTCCGCATTGCCGACGCAATGGATAATGAGCATGCCAGCAAGGTCTCGGACTTTGCCGTGGAGTTAAAGAAGCCAAAGTTCATTCTCCGTTTGCAGGGCGAAGGAGATATGCTGCTGGAGAAATGGGCCCTCGCAAAGAAGTTCGCGATGTTTGAGGAAGTGTTCAGTGTGAAGTGCAGTATCGAAGAGTAAGGGTTCATGCTAAGACGCCAAGGCGCACTGAGCCACAATCAAGAATCCAGAATCCAAAATCGACAATCCGGTTTCAACAGAGAAGGAGCGACTGTGCTGCAAGAGGATGACGTGCGAGATGTTACTCTGGTGAAGGGGGCTTCACCATCGATTGAACCTGAGACGGGCTTCGCCGCCTATCTCCTCCGCTCGCTCAATGATCGATGGAAGAAATACCTGAAAGAACTGCGTGGTTGCCGCAAGGAATGCACCGAGGAATCAGTCCATGATCTCCGTGTGGCGATCCGGCGGCTTCTCTCCACACTCGATGTGCTCAGGCCGTTGTTCCCTGACGACCGGCTGACAGCACTCCGCAAGGAATTAAAAGACCTGTTGGGGGAGTTCAGTCCATTGCGCGACGTGCAGGTGCAGATGCTTTTGCTCGTGCAGTTCCTCGCGGCATATCCCTCACTCCAACCGCTCTATACCACACTTGTGCTCAAGGAGCGCAAGCTCACGAAGCGACTTCGGAAGCATATCAAGAAGGCCGCAACGTCGCGGATTCCGCGGTACATGGCTGTCGCTCGCGGACAATTATATGTCGTGTTGAAAGACCGCGCACGCGTTGATGGAAAAACAAAAGCCCTTGTGGCCACCGCAGCCGCGGCATTTGCCCGTGCCGTACAATTGAAGGAGATGATTGAACCGGCGAATACCGAAACGATCCACGATCTGCGACTCGCATTCAAGAAATTCCGTTACTCCACCGAGATGCTGCAGCCGATCTTTCCGTGGATGACGAAGGAACACTTCGCAACCATGAATCGTTACCAAGTACGAATGGGCGATATCCAGGATATTGAAGTCTTCATTGATACGGTCAATGCCTTTGTGTTGAAGAAGCGCAGGAAGGCGGACGAGTCCTTACTGCCCATGCACCAGGAGCTTGCGCGCCGGAAAACGGAATTGGTCGCGGCGTTTCTCTCCTCCGCCGATGATCTCCATAAACTCTGGACACCGACAAGTGAAATTGTGACGATAACAGTTCCGCATTCAGAATTCCCCATTTCGAGATAATCTTATGGACTTATTCATACTCCGGCACGCCATCGCCGTCGAGCGAGGCACACCCGGCTACGAGAAAGACAGCGACCGTCCCCTCACGGAAAAGGGGGAGAAGAAAATGTATGAGATTGCGGAAGGGATGCGTGCCCTCAAGATCAAACCTGATCTCATACTCTCCAGTCCGTTTGCGCGGGCGCGACGCACAGCGGAGATTGCGGCGGAAGTTCTTCGTTGCAAGAAGCGGCTGGTCTTCAGCGACACGCTTGCGACTACGGCTGAACCCAAGGACGTGATCAATGAACTGATGACACACTATGCAGACCGTGAAAGCATCATGCTTGTCGGCCACGAGCCGTACCTGAGCGATCTTATCTCCACACTCACCACAGACGATGGCGATCTTTCTGTAACAATGAAGAAGGGCGGTTTGTGCAAACTGACCGTTGGCACGTTGGTCGACGGACGATGCGCCACACTTGAGTGTCTGCTCACACCGCGTAACCTTACACAAATCCGGTAACCGATATGAAATTGCCCGGCATACTCATGTTGTGCACACTGTTTCTCTCGCCTTTCGTCCATGCAGGCGATCCGGTCTCGTGGCTCTCGCGCTACGATCTTTCAACTCCTGCAAAGAAATTCACGCTTCACGATAATGTGAGCGAAGCGTCCGGACTTGCCACTACACCTGATGGCCGTCTTCTGACACATGATGACGAGAAGGGCGTTGTCTATCAGGTTGATTACACGAACGGCAAGATCATCAAACGGTTCAGTATCGGGTCGGCGTTTCTGGAGGAGGATTTCGAGGGGATTGCCGTCAAGAAGGATACGGTGTTTCTCGTGGCAAGCAACGGGAATATTTTTGAGTTCCGTGAAGGGCAGAACGGCGACAAGAAAAAATTCCAACTCTATCGCACGACGCTCTCCACCAAGAATGATATAGAAGGATTGGAATACGACCCGATCAGCGACTGCCTGCTGCTCGTCTGCAAAGGAGCTCCCGGCAAGGGCCACGGGGACAATAAGGCGATATATGCATTCTCTTTGAAAACGAAGAAGCTCGAAGATAAACCACGGATGCTTGTTTCAGTGAAAGAGATGGAGAAAGCTGGCGTGCCCAAAAATTTTAATCCATCGGGTATTGCACTGCACCCGGCATCCGGCACGTTTTTTATCATCAGCGCAGACGCCGGAGCCGTCATCGAAGTGGACCGCACGGGCAAACTCCTTGCCCACGCAAAGTTCCCCCGCAAGCCCAACCGTCATCCGGAAGGCATTGCCTTCGCGCCCGATCTCTCCATGCTCATCTGCAACGACGGTCAGGGTGGCGACGGGACGCTGACGGTGTATGGGGTGAAGAAGTAGAGAGAGAACCCCCTTCATCGTGAAAATCTCTCCATGATTGCTTATCTTTCTTTAAGACAGAATTGATATGAACCTATGACGCCTTCACTTTCCGACAAGACCAAACAAACAATCGCCTCCGAACTTCAGCGACGATTTAAGATCAAAAGCATAATCCTGTTCGGTAGTCACGCCAACGGCACTCCGAACAAGGAGAGCGACGTTGACCTTGTTGTGGTGTTGGATCGTGGTGGTTCTCCCGCAAGCTACATGGATCGCATCAACTTGCGGGCATCAATGGCGGAAGCACTCGGGGAGATCGAGAAGGACTACGGTCTTGACGTCCTTGCCTATACCAGCGACGAGTGGGATAGTTTGGTCAAGGCGAAAAGCTCATTCACGCGAAGTATCCTATCGACTGGGGTCATTCTCGTATGAAAGATGTCACAAGAAGTTGGCTTGCGTATGCCGAGCGCGACATCCTAGCAGCGCAGGAACTTCTCGATAACGAAGAACTTACTAATATCGTGACGTTTCACTGTCAGCAAGCTATCGAGAAGTCACTAAAAGCTCTCCTTGAAGAACAATCGGCAGATGTCCCCAAGATTCACAGTCTTGTCCGATTATTTTCTTTTCTGCCTGACGTTCTCAAACAACGTCTTCCAATTCCGCTTGACGACCTTCGTCTTTTAGATCAAGTCTATTCTGACTCAAGATATCCACCCGATCTTGGACTTCTACCGACTGGTTTCCCAACGAGGCAGGAAGCAAAACAACTGTTTGAAAAAGCCCAACTAATCTAGAACCTCATTCACAAACAAGGATTTTCCGGGTAGCTCCGGTTTGCTTGGCCACGTATTCGTTTACTTAACACTTCTTAACTCCCTCGCTTTCAATCCTCATTGATTTTGCCACGCAACCTTTTTATCGGCAATTATATACTTGACTCACCTCTGGATTTTCCTTATATTGTACCTGTTGAATAACTGACAGGGACACAATGAAAATCATCAAAAACCTTCTTCACCTCACCAAGATTTTCCCGACCGAGGAATCTTGCCACCTCTTTCTGATTCAACGGCGATGGGGTAAACAGCCCATTTGCCCGCGCTGTGAGAGTGACCGCAAGGTCTATATCATGCGTGGCGGGAAACTCTTGAAGTGCGCTGAGTGCAAGAAGCAATTCACCGTTCGCGTCGGGACTATCTTTGAAGATTCGGCATTGCCTTTGCAGAAATGGCTCTTTGCAATCTTCATGTTCGCTTCTCACAAGAAGGGTGTTAGCTCGGTACAGCTTGCCAAAGACATTGGCGTGACTCAGAAAACCGCGTGGTTCATGTTGCACCGTATTCGCTACGCGTTTGGCAACAGGCAATACAAGATGCTCGACGGTGTTGTCGAAGCGGACGAAACATATATCGGTGGCAAGAAGCGCGGTGTTGGCAAGACTGGACGCGGTACCGTTGGCAAGTTCCCCGTGTTCGGTATGCTCGACCGTGACGACGGTATAGTCGTAACCATGCCCGTTGAACGCGTGAATGCTCGTACCTTGCGCGGGCTTCTCAAAAGCAATGTATCCAAAGACTCCCGTTTGATTACTGATGAATTCATGTCGTACAACGGAAGCGGCGCGTACTTCAAACAACATGACCGTATTAACCACAAGCAACAGCAATATGTGAACGGTGATATTCATACAAACACGCTCGACGGTTTTTGGTCGCTTCTCAAACGCGGAATCATCGGAATCTATCACCAAGTTTCTGTAGATCATCTTCATCGGTACTGTGAAGAGTTTGAGTATCGGTACAACTCTCGCAGGGTTTCTGATACAGTAAGATTCAGTGACGTTATCAAGAATTTGCATGGTCGGTTGATGTATAAGACTCTCATAGGTCAATGAAGTGCGCGCCACAAAGAATCAAATAGCAGTCCTGCTATCAGTCCCGCTATCAGTGATAGGGATAATAATAGCAGACTGGTATAACGCGATTCCGTATTCCCTAATTGCTTTCCACATTTCATACATACGATTATTCCAACTATGCTTGCTACTACTGTCTCTGGTTGCATGTGTTATCCTCTACTTTTTTCTTAGAAAAACGTCGAAGCCTGTTGATAGCGTCCAATCACCAACGCAACAAACACCAACACAACCGGAAACCGAGAAAGAGAAGCAGAGGGCAAAAGAGGAATCGCTGCACCATCTATCCAGCGACGAAAAGAAACTTCTCCGGCTACATTTTGAGCGCGATAAGAAAGACATGGAACACTCCTATGGAAGCGGTGCCGCGCCCGGTCTTGCTCATCGTGGCATTCTTTGTATCCCACCACAAGAGGTGTCTCCCGTGCCATATTTTGTAGAGAGCCGCATAACATACTATGTATCCGATTGGGCTTGGATATATTTGAAGAAACATCCAAAGCTCTTAGAGGATACGCGCAGCAAAGAAGAACGACGCGCCGAACTATTGCGCGAGCTACCAGATCAAGCGAAAAGACTTCTTCTCGCTGCCCTTGACAAGAACGAGAAATGTTTCCGTTTCTATTATCAAGACAGCGCGATGAAGCCCCTATTGCTGGCGGGAGAAATAATATACAAGCAACGTCATAACGAAGATTGTTGCGTCTCGCCTTGGGTGTGGGAAATGATTCAGAAAGACAGGAGCCTAATCGAAGTATGGTAAACAAACCCGAATTACCCAAGTCAATTGTGCCATGATTCGGTTCCCGATAAAATGGAACGACCGTCTTGTGGCTATGCTTGATAGATTCAAGCATAGACTCGACATATTTCTCAGCAAGATACAACTCCAGAACGATCAACAGAATACTGGCAACAATCCAAGCTCCACGAGTGTGCCACCGCAAACCAACGCGACCAACCCCGATGATGAAACAACCGACCGCACTCAGAACGCAGGCAAACTCCAACAACGTCCAAAACGGTTCAAAGAAAAAGTGGTGAGTAGGTGGGTTATCACTATTGCCACCGTTGGCGCGTTCATCTACACTGTCAGGGTTTTTGATTTGGCAGTACAAGGTTCTGGTGACACTAAAGATGCAACCGAGGCTGTAAAAAAGGCTGCTGATGCAACGTCTACAATGGCGGAAGCTGCTCGGAAAAGCATTGTTCTTGCAGAATCTTCGCAAGCCATTGCCAAACTCAGTTTGACTACCACTCGGAAAAACTTTCAAGTCGAGAATAGACCTTGGGTTGGGATTGAACGTATGTACATAGTTGAAGACAAGGTTATGCTCCCAATGACCATCAAAATAATAATAAAGAACTATGGGAAAACACCAGCCAACAGCGCCCGCATTCATGTTGGTTCGTATTTGAACGACAGCGACAGAATGAAGTATCTCACTTACAAACAAAGCACTTCTTGGATGAGCGACAACATAATCCCACCATCCGAAACAATAAATGCTCATCTTATCCAAGATTTGCCAGGATGGACTGAAAGAAAAGTTAATATGGTTAAGAACAAAACTCTTTGGTTGTTCGTCTATGGTTACATCCACTACACAGACATTTTCGACGGCAGGGACACCACAGAATTTTGCTCTGTTTATAGTATCGAGACAAACGGATTCACTGTGTATGAGAAATTCAACCGAATGAAATAACATGAACAAACCCAAACCACACAAAGCCAAACGCGCCGTGAAGAAGCGCAACAAACCAAGCCCCGTCGAAGTAAAAGACTTTGAGGAACTGGTTTCGCGCATCCTTCGCGCTTCACCGCCGAAACGGAAGTAACCCAAAACCCGCTTAATTTGGCGGGATAGGGGATATTTCCGTATCTTATTAGATC
>JBJXHC010000088.1:0-4536 GCA_046160825.1 Bacteroidota bacterium
TTCACAGGTTCGAAATCCTCCTCGCCCGGAAAAAAACTGCTACGTACGACTCCCATAGGAACATAGAAAGTGGCGAATCGCAGAGCGGGACTATTTTGTGGTGCGCAAGCTGTAGAACTCTCCATCCAGGGCAACGTCAAAATGGTGCCTGCGGCTCCGCGAAGAAAAGTGCGTCGTGATATGGAAGTTATAGCCATCGAAAATACCTGGTTAGATTGAATAAAGGGGAGTCCAGCACGACCTACCTGTAGTACGTAGTATTATGGTTACTCATTGTGAGCTACAGATTCGGAAGGATTGTATTTCTGATTAAAGGAATCACTGAGTATGATTTGCAGGAGAAGGGGCTTCATGCGGTATTCGGCTTTGACCGTGTGCTCAACGATTCCATCCAGCGACGGCTTGTCTGCTGGAGTGATTTCGCGTCCTAATGCAAAAGAGAGGAGATGCTTAGCAAAACCTCTCAGGAATAGCTCTTTCTCCTTTAGGATAGCGTCCTTGAATTCTTCGATCGTGGAGAAAGCATGCTGCTTAAAGAGTTTTCCACTTGAATCAACAGGTGCACCCCCCGAATAGACATCACGCCACTCCCCGACTGGCCCATAGTTTTCCAAAGCAAATCCAAAAGGATCAATCTTTGCGTGACAGGAAGCGCACTGCTGATCTGACTGATGAGCAACTATCTGTTCCCTAAGCGTAAGGCCATTGAGCAGAACATCGCCCTTCTCATTCTCCTTGAGGGGCGGCACATCAGCGGGGGGCGGCTCAGGAGGCGTATTGAAAATCACACCAGCCATCCAGGCACCACGTGTTATGGGCTTAGACCGAAAAGGACTGGCAGTCATCGTCATAACGGCAGCGGTGGTAAAGAGGCCTCCTTCACGGCGACTCGCCAGCGGAACTCGTGTAAAATTCAGCGTCTCATTTGGAAATTCCTGTTCATCTAATTGTGCATTTTCTCTATACCACTTTTGGAGAAAAGCACTTCGATAGCTGTAGACAGAATCAATCAACTCCAGAATCGGCCTATCTTCGATTAGCGTCGTTTCGAAAAGCAATAAAGGCTCAAGCATCATGTGTATACTTGCACGCCACTCACCTCCCTCCGAGTAGAATCCTGGATAACGCTCACGATTGGGAACTGATGCTATGAGATTCTCAATCTGCAGCCACTGCGCCGGAAAGCTGTCACAGAATCGCTTTATCTTTTTGTCTGTTAACATGCGATCAACTTGCGCACTCAGGACGACCGGTTTATTGAGTGTTCCTGCCAAAGCCAATTCAAGCAAAACATCATCCGGGATACTCCCCCAGAGAAAGAAGGATAAACGTGAAGCTAGTTCAAAATCATCCAGGCGTTCAGGTTTATTGCCGGTGCTTTTTCCATCATACAGATATAGGAAGCGTGGTGAGGCCAATGTTGCGGACGCAACTTCTTTCATGCACTCAGTGAATGAGTGACCGGAACGGTGTAGCGAGTACGCATGTCTTACGTATCGCTCAAGCACACCCTCTTCCACGGGCCTGCGAAACGCTCTTGTAAGAAAATGTCGCAATCTATCGGACATGACCGATCTCACATCCGCATCCGTCGAAGGCTCAGCAAAAAAGTCACCCCATATACCGCACGTCTTCTCGCCAAAATCAGCACTTTGCAATACTGATTGACTCAACGATAGAAACGACTCCATCAAGAGCGGAGATAATGTGAGATGATCTCCTCGGTTATCAAAGCCGTGTTCAGCTCGCGGGTCTTGAGGAAAGGGGGCCACATCACTTAGGCGTTGTGAGAAGAGATGTGGTGTTGCCCCCAATGCGCGATTACCAACATCAGCCACATCCGGCATTGTTCCACTTGCCGGATTAAAGTAACCATGATCACGCATCACGCTTTCTGGCAAGTCAAATATCTCGTGCGTCATTCTAAAGAGATCCACGACCGCGTTATTGTATTGAAAACGATTCATGCGACGCATCGGTGTTCTCGGAATCCAAAACCCTGATGCCACGCTCTTATTAAGAAGCGTTTGCAGATTCCCCACTAATCGTGCGCGAACGTCATCTGAAGGCTGCTTTTCATCCTCGGGAGGCATGTTGTGATACTCCAGAGCTTCGATCATCGTATCCAAGAGCAAGGGGTCTTTCATAAGACCGGCGATATCATTTATTGAATCGAGGTTAACCTCTCCCTCTAGCTTCCTCTTAAGAGCGCCATCAACGATCTTCTCCTGACCATGGCAACGAACGCAGTACTCCTCAAGAACAGGACGGATCGTGCTGTAATCGGCGCAGGCCGAAGAAGAGATCAGCAGTTGAACTGCTGAGAGAAAACAGTTGATGCAAATGTGAGCAGTCTTGGAAAACATAGGTTCTCCAGTAATCTTAATGGGTGATACTATCAGGTATGAGTTCGAGCTTTCCGCAAAATAACAGGATTCGGATTCGTCAGTTTTCGAAGGATCGGTTCGATACCACTTGAAACAGGATGCGGCCTACCGCGTGTGAAATAGTTCTCGTTTTCTTGACTGCTGACCCATAATCAGGGTTTCTATCAACCGAATCACGGCCTTGCCGTTCATATACCGGACTTCGCGTTCGTCGTACGTACACTTTCCCCCGTCATTTAATATCTGAGTTTCCTCCGGCACCTACTCGACACACCTAGCGAAGCCAGGCAACCACAGTGACAACTCCTCGATGCGGTTGAGGATCAATCAATTTCGAATGTGAATGGACCAGCTAGCTGATCAGCTGAAAGCTCACCATAATCTTCCCCGTTGATCGTTAGATTAACTTGCTCCACGTTGCGAAATCGGAGTTGAGCAGAACGGTTGTCCAGGAAGGGATAGGGCAAATCTGCCAGCGCCGACTTGACTTCAATCTCGATCTGGCTGCGGGTCCAGCTCTGAACCCTAACGGAAACACCGTCTATTGGGATAGCGGCCTTCGAGTCCCCGTCCAACAGTACTGTGCCGAATTTTCTCTCAAGATAGGCGCTCGCCCCTAAACCTCCCCCAGGACCCCAGTTGAATCCCGTCCAGCCACCTTGCGTGTCTTCCGGACCACCATGAAAAATGTTCTCACAAGAGTAGCCCAATCCGGCTCCCTCTGGACGAGTGATCATGTTGATTCGATTACGATGATTCTCTTCCATGTCCATTAGCGCGAAGCTGGCTCGACAAGCTGCGACAGCTCGTTCTAAATATTCCCGCTTACCGGTTGCTATGAAGTAGTCGGCATAAGTAGGGACGAAGCGAGATTGACGTCCGTCGTTCCACTCGCCGTCTGTATTCATTACCCCGAAGCCACCGTATAGATTGACGGCGTAATGCGGTGGATCCCAAACTTGTTGAAAAAGCGAGAGTAAGCCGAGTGAATGTTCACCGTGTTTGAGCCAAAGCGAATCACCAGTCAATTGATAAAGTGCTAGAAACTGGTCGGCGGCCCATTGGATTGCTAGATTGTTAATAGGCAGGATTCCATTGACCGGATCTTTCCAGTGTAACGGCTTTGGACTACAAGAATAAAAAACTTCAAAGTCTTGGAATCGTGTGGTAGGCAGGATTTCTCGCACCACGTAATCGCCTGCTTTGATAGCAGCCTGTCGTAGTGTGTCATTCTTAGAAATCATTGCTGCTTTGGCAAGGACGGCGCCTGAAATCGCCGTGGTGGCTGATTCACGTAGTTGAGGCGTTGCTTCTCCGAATCGATCGTAGTACGTGGGGATCGCACCGGAATCCAGTTGTTTACCGGCTAGAAAACGGGCATAGCTGACTACAGAATCGGTAATGCGATTCTTTTCATCGAAGAGTGAAGGAAAATTCTCGGCCCAGTAGAGACGCCACCAGGCGGTGACACCCATCGCTTGAGTATCGAATCCTGTGACAGGGTGGGCTGGCCAGGACGTCCAGAAAAGTGAGCCCTCCCACTGATTGCTTTCGAAATTATAGACGCAGGGAAAAGCTCCATTTGACACAGGAGCTGAGAGACTTAAGTTGAGCATACCTTTCCCGATCGAACTTAGTGTCTCGTCGTTCCACATTTGTGAGTAGTGCCAGATACCGAATCCCGTATGCATGTCGTTTTCCCAAGCATGGTAGTTAGCGCCCCGTCGATGTAGATTGTTAATGCCGTATCCTACGCCAGATGGAATTGTGGTTTTCACTAGCCACCGCTGCAATTCATGTTTGTAGGAATACCGTTTGCCGTACTCTCCAAACGGCAGGACCTGGGGTGTCACATCTTTTATAAAGCGCTGTCCGTGTTTTTTCCAAAGATGAGAATTGACTCTACGCACAACTTCTCCCGATTCCTTCGCAGCTCCGAGGAAGAGTTCATATCCGAAAACCAATTCATGCTCTCGTTCTACGGTAACTGGATCGCCTTTTGCCGTGTATGTATGTGAGTTGATTTGCCAGGGACACAATCCGTATGAAAGTCGAGGTACTCCGTAAGGCCCAGCTGCCTGATGTTCGGAGTCGCGCAGGTCCAGTGCGTGAGGTACAGTCCGATTCTGGCTCAGTATGTCGAGGTCTG
>JBJXHC010000089.1:0-13769 GCA_046160825.1 Bacteroidota bacterium
AGTGGGAGGGCCATCGCTCAACGGATAAAAGGTACGCTGGGGATAACAGGCTGATGATGCCCAAGAGTCCATATCGACGGCATCGTTTGGCACCTCGATGTCGGCTCATCACATCCTGGGGCTGGAGAAGGTCCCAAGGGTTTGGCTGTTCGCCAATTAAAGTGGTACGTGAGCTGGGTTCAGAACGTCGTGAGACAGTTCGGTCCCTATCCTATGCGGGCGAAGGATACTTGAGAAGCGTCGTCGTTAGTACGAGAGGACCGCGATGAACGGACCTACGGTGTACCTGTTGTCACGCCAGTGGCATACGCAGGGTAGCCACGTCCGGATGGGATAAGCGCTGAAAGCATCTAAGTGCGAAACCCGCTTCAAGATGAGGTATCCCTGGCGCGTAAGCGCCACTAAAGACCCCAAGGAGATGACTTGGTTGATAGGCCACAGATGTAAGCGCAGTAATGCGTTCAGTCAAGTGGTACTAATAGGTCGTGAGACTTAACCATTTGTTTATTGACACGGATCCCCTTGGGTGCATCAATAAGATTATTGGAAGCTTTCGATCTCAGATATATTTCTTCCTTTTGTCAGAATTGAAAAACTTCTGGCGACCATAGCAAAGGTGTTACACCCGATCCCATTCCGAACTCGGCAGTTAAGCCCTTCAGCGCCGATGGTACTACTCGTGCGAACGTGTGGGAGAGTAGGTCGTTGCCAGATTTAATGTAAATCCCGTCTTGACGAAGGTTGAGACGGGATTTCTATTTTAGTTCTGTAAGAACCCAGCCCGCTATCGGAATCATGGCTTTACGCTTTCGCCTAATATCCGTACTGCTCGCCAAAACATACGACACAACACATCGTTGCCTCAAGCCCCGCCCCCGTCCTTCTTTGTCCAGATGACCCAAGAAAAATGCTAACATTCTACAATATTGTTTACCACGTGTTTCCGACTTATCATTCTTCGTAAATTCATTTATTCTGCTCAACATTCATTTTCCCAATGGGAGGAATTATTCAATGGCTCAGGAAAGCAAGTTGGGGGGCAACAGTCCATTTGCCAAGAGGATTGTGAAACAGGTTTCAAGGCTTGCACAGGGAAAGGAAGATATTCTGCTACTAGGTGAACCCTGGTCCGGCAGAAAGATGATTGCGTTTGAAGTTCATGCGGAGCGGGGGAAGAAGAAGCCTGTCGTGTTGTTGGATTCTCTCTCGGCAACGGATGTCGAGATACGCTCCGTGATAGCCGGCGGAGATGCTACAGCAGCTGAGGCATCGACTGGCCGACGTATGGCAGGTCTGACGGATCAAGCGACACTTATTGTTTCCGATATTGAAAGCATGGCACCACACAATCAATCGCTTCTTGTCAGTTTTCTGAAGGAAGGGCGAAAGAAATACACGGGGCTCCGAGTTTTCATCACGATCAGTCAGAACCTTATCCGTCTCGCACAAAGTGGAGATCTCTCAGCCGATCTCATTCCATATCTTGAGAAGTTTGAGTTGGTTGAGGTTCCGCCGTTACGGCAGCGTTTGGAGGATATTCCGGCCTTGGTACATTCCATGACGAAGCAGTACTGCTTGATCATGGGAAAACCAATGAAAGATATCGATGAGAATACCACGCAGGTGCTCTCTCAGGGGCAATGGCCTGGTAACATTCGTCAGCTTTCCGCTGTGGTCGGCAAGGCAGTGCAGATTTCCCATGGCGACAACTTGGAACTCCCGGGCGAGTATCTTGACGAGCGCCAGCATCTGACAGATGCTATCGAGAATGTCCACGGTGGGAGTATCTTCATTCTCGACCAGTCGCTGGATTTGATTGAAAAGCTGCTCATTCAACGTGCGCTGAAGCAGTTCATGTACAACCAGTCGAAGACGGCACAGATTCTTGGACTGAGTGAGGCAAATTTCAGGTATCGATTAAAAAAGTTCGGCTTACCGAGCATCCGCCAGAAAGTGTGAGTGGATGGAGATCCAAACGAAAAGGTCTCGCCAAATTATCTGGCGAGACCCTTTCGCTTTTCTCAAACCCTGTCGATGGGCTATGTTGCGTTTGCAGGTTTCTGCTCCTCTTCAAAGTCCCCGCCGCTCTCTTCACCCGAGTGCGTCGTCCCGAATTTGAGTTCGCCGGTCTTCTTGCTGAAACGCACATGAATCATGCTGCCTTCAGGGTATTTTCCCTTCAGCAGTTCCTCAGCAATCGGATCCTCAAGGTATTTTTGCAAAGCACGCCGCAAAGGTCGGGCCCCGAACGCCGGGTCATATCCTTTCTCTGCAAGAAATTCTTTTGCTTGCTTGCTCAGCTCTATGGAAATTCCCATGGAAGAGATGCGCTTCACCAGTTCTCGCATCTGGATCTGCACAATATCCATGATATGTTGCCTCTCAAGCTGATGGAAGATGATCGTGTCGTCAATGCGGTTCAGGAACTCCGGATTGAATACCCGTTTCAATGCTTCTTCAACAGCGGATCTCATACTATTGTACGTATCCTTGCTTGATCCCGCACTGAATCCAAATCCACCACCCGGCTTGAATTCTCGCGTCCCGATATTTGATGTCATAATCAAAATCGTGTTCTTGAAATCCACACGCCGTCCAAGGCTGTCCGTCAGAATACCATCGTCCAGCACCTGGAGCAAAATGTTGAAGACATCGGGATGTGCTTTCTCAATTTCATCAAGCAGTACGACGGAATACGGTTTGCGACGAACCTTTTCCGTGAGTTGGCCACCTTCCTCATATCCGACATATCCGGGAGGGGCTCCAACAAGTCTTGAGACGGAGAATTTCTCCATGTACTCGCTCATATCGATGCGAATCAGCGACTCTTCTGAGTCGAAGAGGTAACGAGCGAGGGCTTTGGCCAGCTCTGTCTTGCCAACACCGGTAGGACCGAGGAAGATGAACGAACCAATCGGACGTGAGGGGTCTTTCAGACCGGCACGCGTACGGCGTATCGCCTTGGTCAGTTTCTCAATGGCCTCGTCCTGACCGACGACTTCTTCCTTAAGCACCTTATCCATCTTCAGGAGTTTTTCGGACTCGGACTCGGCAATCTTGTTCACGGGAATGCCGGTCATCATGGCAACGACATCGGACATCTGGTCTTCAGTTACTTCGTGAATCGTATCCTGTGACTTCAATTCCCATTCTCGTTTCGCGATTTCCAGGTCGCTGAGGAGTTTCTTTTCCAAATCACGCAACCGTGCTGCTTCTTCGAAGTTCTGGTTTTTGACCACCTGGTTTTTCGACTGTTTGATTTTCTCGACTTCACCCTCAAGATCCAGAATCTCCTTGGGTACATGAATGTTGGCGAGATGAACACGCGAACCTGATTCGTCGAGAACGTCAATGGCCTTGTCCGGTAGGAATCGGTCGGTAATGTAGCGATCGCTCAGTCGTACGGCGCCTTCTATTGCCTTGTCGGTATAGTGTACGCCGTGGTGCTCTTCGTATTTATGCTTGATATTCTTGAGGATCTGAATCGTTTGATCCACCGTAGTGGGATCCACCATGATTTTTTGGAACCGGCGATCAAGGGCACCATCCTTCTCGATGTACTGACGGTACTCATCGAGTGTTGTTGCGCCGATGCATTGCAGCTCGCCGCGCGAAAGGGCGGGCTTGAACATGTTCGATGCATCAAGCGAACCGGATGCGCCTCCTGCTCCGACAATCGTGTGCAATTCATCAATAAAGAGGATGACGTCCTTGGCCTTCTCCAATTCGTTCATTACGGCCTTCATGCGCTCTTCGAATTGTCCGCGGTATTTCGTGCCGGCAACGAGTGCCGCAAGATCCAATGTCACGACCCGCTTCCCATGCAGCACGCGGGAAACCTTCTTCTGGATAATGCGCATGGCCAGACCCTCGGCAATGGCAGTCTTGCCGACCCCCGGCTCGCCAATAAGTACAGGGTTGTTCTTTTTGCGGCGACTGAGAACCTGGGCGACTCGCTCAATCTCCTTCTCGCGACCGACAATGGGATCCAGTTTATCTTCCAGAGCCAGTTTTGTCAGATCGTGTCCGAAATTATCGAGTACCGGTGTTTTCGATTTCTCCGGCTTTTTTTCGGCCGCGGTTGCTGCGTGTGCCGGCGACGAAGGCTTGCCGCTGATGATGTTATCAAGCTCGCCTCTCACCACATCGTAATGGATGTTAAACTGATGGAGAATCTGTGCAGCGATATTGTCGTCGTCCCTCAACAACGAGAGCAGGAGATGCTCTGTTCCGATGACATCTGATTTATACAGCTTTGCTTCGAGGTATGTAATCTTGAGGACCTTCTCAGCCTGTTTCGTCAGGGGGATATTGCCGATGGTAAGAGTTCCCCCGGATGTGCGGACCGTGTCTTCGATGGCTTTTTTGAGTTTGTAGAGATCCACACCGAGGTTTCTGAGGATCTTTACGGCAATCCCCTCACCTTCGCGGATGACGCCAAGCAGCAGATGTTCGGTTCCGATATAATCATGGCCCAACCGCAGAGCCTCCTCACGACTCAGGCGGATGACGTCTTGAACCCGATTGGAGAAATTGCCTTCCATTGAGATGATCCCCTATCATATAACGAGCGTGGATTGAGGACTGACTGTATACTAATAACATGGAACAACCAAACTGAGTTTCATCGGCAACAAGAAGCCGATTTCACACGGCCAATATAAATAAATCACCAAGGTAAGTCAATGGAGAAAAACTCCGCACAATCGACTCATTGAGAGCAGCACGAGCACACATCGGACACATGCCGATGACGGG
This sequence comes from Bacteroidota bacterium, assembly GCA_046160825.1. GTDB lineage: Bacteria > Bacteroidota > Ignavibacteria > UBA10030 > UBA6906 > JBJXHC01. The sequence continues at coordinate 4,759 of JBJXHC010000089.1, forward strand.
AAAGGTCGGATCCCTCGGGCAAAAGAAAGTCTTGAAGATGAAACCTGCTTTGGTTACTTTTACTCTATCACTTTACGGCAACGTGGGAAGCAAGAAGGCACGATGATGCAGGTAACGCAAATACGATCGACAGATGGGACAGGAACCCTCTCGTATATTATTCAGGATCCGGCTACCGCTGTTGCCGTGATCATTGATCCCAATAAAGAGGACATTCCAGCGCTAGAAGGGTTATTGATTCAAACGGGGGCCCGTCTCACTCACATAATTGACACACACACTCATGTTGATCACGTGTCGGGCGCGAACCCTTTGAGGGAAAAGTTCGGTGCGATAGTCGTCATGCATGAAAACACCAAAAACAAGTGGAAGATCATCGATCAGGGAGACAAGTTTGGCATTGGGGATACGTTGCGTGCCAACGCTGCCATCACAGTCGATCAATACACCAGAGGCGAAGAAACCATCACAACGGGCCCTCTTGAACTCCGCATGCTTTTCACTCCTGGTCACACGGACAATCATATCGCCGTGCTGGTTGGGGATGCGCTCTTTACAGGTGATCTGTTGCTCATCGGTCAGGCGGGGCGAAGCGATCTTCCTGGCGGCGATCCCGGGCAGCAATATGATAGTTTGTTTACGACAATACTTCCTTTACCTGACTCAATAAAGATGTACCCCGGCCATGATTACGAAGGCAACGAGTTCTCTTACCTCCGGGATGAGAAACGCAATAATCCCTTTCTGCAGAAGCGCACAAAGCCTGAATATATTGAGTTCGTAAAGAACTTTTTTCCTCCGATCGCTGAAGAGGCGGTACGTGGCGGCAAAATGACTCTTCAATGTGGAACCCAACGAGTCATGCAGCCATCGGACAAGGTCAGGAACGTTACCCCTTCGCAGCTCGCTGAACTCCTCACGAAAGCAGCAAAGCCGCATGTCCTTGATGTGCGTGAGCCGTTTGAACTGACGTCATTTGGAGCGATTGAAGGCGTTCAGAATATTCCGGTGGGACAGTTGGTGATGAGGAGGGGTGATCTTCCGGCGGATAAGGCGGTGGAGATTGTCTGTGTCTGTCAGAGTGGAGGCCGCTCACTTGAAGCGGCACATGTTCTTCAATCCAACGGATACACGAATGTGTTGAATCTTGTGGGTGGTACTGTGGGGTGGGTGAAAGCGGGATACAAGGTGATAAAAGACAGTGTGCATGCATGATACGGACTCTCTCTTCAAAGTCTCCTCATTGAACAATTGGTGGTCATGATGTCTTTCTCAGAAGAGATTCCTCATACAGTTATCAATGTGGACGAAGCACGCAACCTCATCGCGAGCAACGCGGATCTGATCCTCCTCGATGTCCGGACGCCCGAGGAACACGCTGGCGAGTTGGGAAACCCCGGCAACTCTCTCCTGATCCCCGTTCAAGAGCTTGCGCAACGCATTGAGGAATTGGATTCCTGCCGCGGCAAGACCATTCTTGTATATTGCAGAACGGGAAACCGTAGCGGCAAAGCCGCGGCATTTCTTTCGCAACGGGGTTTCACGGCAATCAACATGGATGGCGGAATGATGGAATGGAACGAGCGGAGGTTTCCGATTTCCCCGCCGAAGATGTAATAATCAGCGCGACTCCCCGATCGAAAGGTCCTCTTTCCGAATCAGCGGTGCGCGTGTGGTCCGTACGGCGTTCCTCACCGTTCCTCGCAATTCCCGAATGTTTCCCGGCCACGAATAACTCACCAGCTTCCGCATGGCATCCGGTTCGAATCCCGATACTGATGCACGCAGTTCCTTGTTCGCCTGATCCAGGAAATGATCGGCTAGAAGCGGGATGTCTTCTTCCCGGTCCCGCAGGGGAGGAAGTGTGATGACGTGTTCTCTAAATGCCTGGCGGAGGTTTGGGTGGAAACGTGCTTCGCTGCCGGGTTCTCCGAGACGAAGAGCTGTGGAAGCGATGACCTGGCCGTCCCACCCTGCCTCATCATGCTCCATCTGAAATGTTCTTCGATGCAGCAGAGCAAGAACGCGTTGTTGAGCCGGCAGCGGGAGGAAGTCGATGTTCTCGAGAAACAGTGTTCCGCGCTCGGCTTCATCAACCTTCGATCTCCCCTGATCACCGTCATTTGTTCCAAAGAGTTCGCGCTCAATACCGGCAGGGGGGAAAGTGCTGCAGTCAAAGACAACAAGTGGTCGTCCTCGCCGCTTTCCTGCTTCGTGCGCCGATCGCGCAGCGAGATTCTTTCCCGTGCCATGCTCACCGGTAATGAGAATCGGTTGGTCGTAGGCCGCCATTTTTCTCAGTGCTTCTACCACAGTCCGAATGGTTTTTGATTCGCCTATGATGTTGACCGGAGATCTTCCGCCGACAAACTCTTTGAGATATGAGAGTTCCTTCGCCAGCACCCTGTTGCGCAGGGCGTTCTCGATTTTCAGGATGATCTCATCGTTGCTCAAGGGTTTCTGTAAGTAGTCGGCTGCGCCGAGGCGGATTGCGCTGACCGCTGAATCGACAGTACCGAACCCGGTCATTATGAGCACAACGGCGTCCGGATCAAAGCCGAGGATGTCCTTCAATACCACCAAGCCGTCTACGCCGGGCAAGCGGAGATCCAGCAACACGACAGAAGGGAGCTCCTGTGCATAGGAGCGCATTCCCTCTTCACCGGTCAGGGAATATGTCACTTCATATCCCTCGGTTTCCAGGACATCTTTTAAGATTGTACAAATCGCTTGGTCATCGTCGATGATGAGGACTTTGGTCATTGCGTAACTCGCTCACAGTTTTGGGTTTGAATATCGTGCGGCTCAATATACGCAATGGAGGGAATTTGTGCCAGGCAATGAAGAAGGAGGTACTGTCCTTGAATTTAGGACAGTACCTAAGAAGGAACTCTACGTTATAGCGGATGCTGAACGAGTGTGGCGAGAAACAGGCACCATTTTAATATGGAACATCTTCATGAGCGAACGTCGAACGACGCCATGTATCACCTCAACATCCATCCTTAGTTGTCGGTGGAGGGCGTAATGCCCCTCAATAGCTGAACGTTCCTCTTCTGCCATTGTCCTTGTATCGATGGTGTCGAGCAAGCTGATGAATCCAGCCTGACACTTGAACCTCGTCCTTTGCCACTCCTCTGTGATGGAAAAAGCGAACTCAGGGTCCATCGGTCTATTGCCCACGAGCGCAATATCGCCGGTGATGATATTGATAAGGTTACCAAGTCGTGCAAGTGGTCGGGGCAAGACTGTGGCCGGATCTGAACGTCCACCACTGCTTGCTTTCTTGAACGGGCCGAGATACCACAGATCGAAGACACGCAATCGGAGTTTTCCCTGTGAGAGTTCGTGCAGATCAACACCAATTCGGCGCGTCCGGGAGAACAGTGGGAACGACGCCCGGGCCAAAAGGTACATGGCAACGCCACAGATCAATGGGAGAATGGCAACGATGAGCACGAGCCCGAATACGCGGTTGACGAAATGATACGGTGCTTCTCTCGCACTCGTTCTGGGAACCTCGGCCAGGACAAGGTTTTCCTTTACGACGGAGAAGACATTGCGCTGGATGTCGATCAAGAGATTTCCGAGGACAATGGAGTTCTGAATATCCGATCGTTGTCCCACGAGAGTTTTAGGGAGGACTATTGTGCGCTCGATGTTTGTTCCCGCGTCCACCGTTACATCATCGCCGATCACTGTGCCTTTGCCAATGCGCACGTTCTTTCCAATCTTGCAATTATCCCCTATGACTGTCGGTCCCTCGAAAGCGACACTGCCTGGTACCTGCGCGTTCCGTCCGACCCAGATTCCTTTCCGTATTTCCACGCCGGGAATAATCACCCCCGGAAATTTCCGTTCAAGAATATCAGTCTGTGCCTTGAAATACATCTTCCAATTTGCAACCCGGATCAGCGGCTCGGTGGTCTTGTAGCCGAAGAGCGTCAGCCGCACCTTCTGGGACGCGAGCCAGCATGCTTGGAGCAGACTGTAACCGGCGCTCTCCGGAAGCAGATCAAGGAGCTCGGGTTCGATGATGCAAATGCCACCATCGGTCAGGTGTTGCGCCGCTGCGGGAGCGCTGTTGAGGCGGACAGAGCGTATACGCTGGGCACCGTCGAGGGCAATGCTAAAGCCGGGAGTATGAGCTGACGTTACCGGACAAAGGAAGGTCGCATCAGCACGCTGTGCGTAGTGGAACTCCAGCATTGCACGCAGGTCAACGTCGGCCACCACGTCGGAATCAATGACGATCAGCGTTGCGCCTTCGAGGAAGGTCTTCATCTGCCGGAGTGCCAGGAGTGAGCCAAACGGGGGACGTTCATAATTGTAACTAATCGTTGCTCCCCAGCGCGCCCCGTTGTGAAAATGTTCCTGGATTTTATTGGAAAGGTGATTGCAACTCAGTCGAATCTGACGGACATCATTTCTTACCAGCAATTCGACCTGGTGTTCCAACAGTGGCTTGTTGACAACAGGCATCAACCCCACGGGGATTTGATAGGTTATCGGTCTGAAAGCCTCAGCACGTCCCGAAGGAAGCAGTATCCCTTTGATCATCAGGGAGTTCCCGATCTTTTACGTCCCAGGTCTAGCGACGCCGATTCAACGCTATCGAAGACATTCAGTACGCTATTCAGGTTCATGAGTTGGAACATGTGACGGAGTTCCGGGGCAAGGCCCGCTACAGCAAACGAGCCATGTACCTGCCGGAGATAACGCATGGACGACACCAACATGCCAACGCCGGTGCTATCCATAACGCGTGTATTATTCAGGTTGACAATGATATTCGGTGGAGAATCGACCGGTACGTTCCGTATGAGCCTGATCAGTTCATGGGCGTTGTCGATGGTCAGACTTGGTCCGGCCAAAACCACTGTAACATTCGATTCAATAGTCCTATCCATAATTATGGCTTTCTCTTTAAGAGATGCAATACTGCATGGTGGCTTCTTCTGCGCGGGCTACTTCACACAAAAACCGTTCAATCGTATCGAAGGAAAATTCAAAGCTGACCGGAGAGATCAGGGTTGTGGTATACGTAGTGCAATCCACATGCCAGACATTGGAACAATTCCAACCCTCTATTTCCGGCTGTTTCCTTTGAATTGGTCGTCAAGGGTGGTTAGGAGAATGATCCGAGTGGATACTTTCTATACACTCTCCGGAGATTGCGGGAAGATTCGAATCAGTGTGGGATGTGGTGGGGGCCGAAGTAGATGAGGAACACACAGGTGGTGATCCAGAGTCCAGCCACTATCAAGGTGGTACGGTCAGAGATTATGGCGTTGGTTGGATTCTCTGTGGAAGTGGTGGTATGAATAAGGTACAGGTAGCGGAATACTCCATAGAGGACGAATATCGTAGTGTAGATCATTTGGTCCGTGCCGAACACCTCCACTGTACGCGGCGCAACTGTGTACAATGCGTAGGCAATAACGGTTCCTGATGCTGCGATGGTGAGCATCTGATCGATGAACCCGACACTGTATAGGTTTAGGACTTTACGCTCGGAAGAAGTTCCGACTGACTGTGAAGCCACCAACTCGCCGCGCCTCTTGGCAAAGCCGAGGAAGAGTGAAATGAACAACGTGCAGAGAACGATCCAACTCGACACGGCAGCTCCGATGGCAAATGCCCCCGCGAGTACGCGCATCATGAACCCCGAGGCAATGATGAACACATCGAGCAACACCACCTCCTTGAGCTTGATCGAGTACGCGATGTTCATGAGAACATACGTCGCGAGAATGCTGGCGTACATCGGCGGCATGGTCAGTGCAATGAGAGTGGTACAAACCAGAAGCAGGCCGAGGAGGATACCCGCTCCGGAGATGGACATTGTCCCCGCGGCAAGGGGGCGATATTTTTTTTCCGGGTGTCCCCTGTCGGCATCGATATCAGCGATATCATTGATGATATACACTGCGCTTGCCGCAAGGCAAAATCCGGCAAACGCCTTAAGTGCGAGAGTTATTTGAATTGGATCAAAAAGCCCTTTGGCGAATATCACAGGTGCAAACACAAACAGGTTTTTTACCCACTGTTTCGGTCGCATGAGTTTCAGCGCGCTGAGCGCAAATCCCGGTTGCGTTATGGCTGAGGGGGAGGGCATATGGTGCCGACGGGTGTTGATGATGGAGTTGTGGTTACGATGGCCGGGCACCATTCATAACAAAGCCGATGACTTTGTTTTCATTCAAGGTCTGCATAATCCGTCTGATGTCGGTAACCTTTGTCCGGCCCGCAGCCACCACAACAAAGAACCCATCAAGCTGGCTGCTGATCATGGCAGGAAAATCGTTCTGAAATGCCGAGGGGAGATCGAGAACGATGAATCGAAATTGTCGCTTCAGTGTTTCAATCGATTCCCGCAACTCCAGGACCTTGTCGAACGTGATCGGGCCAAAATCAGCAAACCCCAAGGGCAATACCCAGAGCCCTTTGATTGGTGTACGCGTCAGTGTGATCGTGTCGCAGCGGAGTGACTCCATAATTCCGGGCGATGACGGTACACCGAATACGTCGTGCAATTTTGGGCGACGGAAATTCAGGTCGATGAGCACAGTATCGTCCCGACTATCTGTTGCAAAGAATGCGGCAAGGTTTGCGGCAACAAGTGTTTTTCCTTCACGGGCATTTGCGCTGGTTACGCCCGCGGTGAGTTGCATGTCGGTGATTTTGCCCGGAAATAGATTTGTACCGAAACATCCGTATCGTTGCACGGTGACAACATTCGCATCAAGTATGGCGTCCAGGGTATTGTTGTACATAATGAGTTTGCCCTTGCGCATGGCGGTTGAGCCGGGACGGTGGTCCTCGTTTTCCAATCGCCGCAACATGATATCCTTCAATTCTCTGCTCATCCTCTCCGTCCTACGGTAAATATGCAATGATCGGTTTCCCGAATACTTCCATGTCCCGCTTGCGTCGAATGGTGGGATCGAATTTTTCGGCAAGAAACACGCTGAGCACTCCGGCGAATAGTCCGAACGCTGCACCCCATCCCAGAAACATACCGAGGGAAGCCTGTGTCGGGGTTTCCGGCAATTGGGGTTGGTCGAGAATCACGAACCTGGTTCCGGATTGTTCGCCGAGCGAACGAGCGATCTTCGCCCGCTCGAGTTGCAATCGCATGTTGTCATACAATTCCTTGTACATCGCGTAGTCGGATTTGCGTTCGACGGTTGCTTCGTTGCGCGACATGGATTGGGAAATATTCCGCAAGAGTGCGCCACGTTGTCCTTGCAGTTGATTGCGCCGCTCCAATACTGTCCGGCTGTCAGCCTCAAGGGCTTCGCGCGATTTCCCAAGCAAATTCAGCATTTGCCTGCGTACACTTTGAACTTCCGGATATTTCGGCGTATAACGACCGAGCAGATCACTGTACGTGAGAGAAAGCGATTTCAATTCACCCACATAAAGGATTTCGCCGACCGGGTTCAGGGAGGCAATCTCGCTGACAGTTGCCGGGTCGTCAATGCCGTCAGTGTATGATTGGAGGAGGCGAACGGTCCGTTCATGGTCGGAGAGAACATTTTGCGTTTCCCTCAAATCCGTCTCGACCTGTTCCAGTGAATTGCGCGATGAAGACTCGCCCAGCGGTAGTGCCTGGAGGTTTTCCTGATTCGTGTTGAGCATCTCCTGCTGTTGGCCCTCGAATGCCCTGCGGTATTCTTCAACCTTCTCCTCGTAAAACTTCACAGCGTCTCCTTGCTGTTGAAGCTTGGCACGCATGCTTGTAGTGATATATGCACCCGCGAGGAGGGAAGCCATCCGTTGGGCTGTACCGGGATCTCCATGTCGTACCGCCAGCCGGAATATATTCTCACTGGTCTTCGTTGTGGTAATCCATTGCTGGGCCTCAGCCACAAGGGAAGTCTTCTCATTGTCAGAACGTCCAACGATGTCAAGAGTATCAAGTGCTGCGGCGATAATCGTTCGACTACCGGCAATTTCCTTCATGGTTGCAAAATGGTCAGTTGGTGGAACAATATGTGCTGCCTGCCCCGGCACGATGGCAGTGGGTTCGTTCTCCACGAGTATGGTAACGGAGGATTCGTACTCTCGAGGGAGGATATAGGGAAGGCTCGCGGTAATACCAAGACAAGAAGCGAAAGGAACCAGGAGATGGAACTTCCGGCGCCGAATGGTATCGACGGTATCAAGAAAAAGGAACTGCAGTTTCATTAAGCCACTTCAGGGGGATGTGGAACTCAAGATACGTATTTCGCCGTGGGGTGTCAATAAATGGAAATTGGAAATCCGTCCGTAATTTTCTTACCTTTCCCGCACTTCCAACCGCCAAACGGGAATCCCCCGTCACGCAAAAGCAACCACGGAGATTGATGGATGAGCGCGAGCCGATTAGGTCGTAGCAATAATCATGTTCTATTCATACTTACGCTGCTGGTACTGACAAGTCCTGTGGATCGGCTTGCTGCGCAGTCCCCGGATTACATTATCGGAAAAGGGGACCAGTTGCTTGTCACAGTATGGGGGTTTCCGGAATTTACAACCTCCACCACTGTCCGCGATGATGGAGCGCTGAGCATTCCCCTTGTGGGAGATCTACAAGCCGCGGGACTCCGCCGGGAAGAGTTCATCAGTAACCTGCGGAAGAAGCTCGCTGATTATGTTCAAGGAGAAATCCGGGTCACGGTTTCCGTTGTTGCATCAACAACACAACGGGTCACGGTGCTTGGGGCCGTTGCGCGTCCGGACAATTATCCGCTGCTGAATGAAACGGGTCTGCTGGAAGTGATCAGTACGGCTGGAGGGTACCAGTCGGACGCCAACATCAATCGCATCAAAATATTCCACAAAGACAAACTCCAGCCCGCCACAGAGATCGACCTTGAGTACTATATGGAGAGCGCCGAGATCGAACGCATGCCGAAAGTGAAGCCCGGCGATGTTGTTTTCGTGCCACGTCAGCAGAATTTCATGAAGGATTTCGGCGAGTACTTCGGATATGTTGCTCTCTTTTTCGCACTGGTCCGGCTGAC
>JBJXHC010000090.1:0-26493 GCA_046160825.1 Bacteroidota bacterium
GATGGCCTCGCCTGAAAACGGGAGAGACCCGAGCGACGTGTCAGACGGAACAACCTTGTTCGCGAACGCGCTCGTGAATGTACCGCTCACCACGATCCCGAGAGGTATTCCTTGTTCCGAAAAATCCGCTTCGCCAAATCGCTGCAAGGGATCGAGCATGAAGTAAGGCGATGAATACCGGCCGCTCTTCTTTGATGAACGTATCAGCACTTCGGCACGCAGGTTCTTATCGGCAAGTTGTGTCGTATCCACGGAACTCGCGAAAAAGAGGACCACACTCTGCAAATCTTTTACCATGACGTTGTCTCGATTGAAATCACTCGCCATGGGGAGGTACGGGTACGGTACCTGGCTCTGCATCTGGAATCCAAACTGTTGTTGCACGATACTGATGCTCGCGCACTGCACATCACGGACAAGATCGGAATTCAGACGCAGACCATAACTCTCGAGCAAGTCTTCAATCTTCAATTCGATGGGTTGCCCCATGCGTTGTTGCAGGTCTGCATTGACTTTATTAAGAAGAAAAGCAACCTTGCCCCCCCGCATAATGTACTGGTCAATCTGGAATTTGACAGGATCGGAGAATGCCTGCTTTGGTGCGACGATCAACAGTGCCGCGATATCCTGGGGGACGGCTTTGCCGCCGGAGACATCCACTGTAACGATGTCGTACGTTTTATTGACCAATTGTTGTGCCTGGCCAAACTCGTTCAGAGCTGCTTCTCCCTGGCCGGTGAGGAAACCTATCTTCTTGCGTGTGCGGGAAACCAGCCGCTTGACCGTCGTCGCGATATCGTACTCGAGACTGCCAATGTTCTGAATGATCGGGACAACTTCGCGCTTGTCTTCATAAAGAAAGACCATTCCCATGTATGCGCGCATCACCTCAAACTTATCTTCCTTCACCACCTGCACCTGTGCCTGCGCGATTCCCTGCTTCTGGACCTCCTGCTCGGCAGCTTCGCCACTGGGACTGATGAACTCGTACTGAAGATTGCCATTCGAATATGCACGGAATTCGTTCAGCATGTCCAGCAGTGCACGCCGATGATTATTGTAGGGGGAGGGAAGATCTTCCGTCACATATGCTTTGATGGTCACCCGGTCATCAAGCGATTGCATGAGTTGCTTGCTGGCGTCGGAGAGTGAAAAGAGTCCCTGCTCCGTCACGTCGAGTCGTCCAAACAGGCGTACAGAGACAATGTTGAGAAGTATCAGAATGACCAATACGCCGGCCACACGGATAAGGGTTTGAGACTTGCGAGATGAAGTTTTCATATCCATCACCATTTACGCCGTTCTAGTGAAACAGTAGCAAGAAGTAATGAGAAACCCGTGATCGAAATAAAGTAGATGAGATTGCGTGTATCGATCACACCACGGGCAATGTTGGAAAAATGGTAGTTCACGCCCAGAAATTCTACCACCGTTGTCAGGCCTTCGGGTACCCAGAGCAGAATCTTGTCCAGCATAAAGAAGGCGAACACCAACAGGAACCCGACGATGAATGCAATGATTTGGTTCTCGGTGAGACTGGATGCAAACACCCCTAGGGCGATATATACGGCCCCCATAAGCAGCAGTCCAAAGTAACCGGAGATCACCGGACCGACATCAATCCTGCCGATGGAAACAAGGGTGATGAAGTATATCAACGTGGGGAGGAGCGCTGCTGCAAGAAGTGACCATGCGGCGAGAAATTTGCCCAGAATGATCTCGATGTCACGTACCGGCTTTGTTGTCAGCAGTTCAAGCGTTCCGGATTTTTTTTCTTCTGCCAGAAGGCGCATGGTAATGGCCGGAACAAAGAAGAGAAAGATCAACGGCACCAATTCAAAGACGAGCCGCAACGAAGCGACATTGGCAAGGAAAAGGTTGGTGGTGAAGAACCACCCGATAATAGCGAGGAAGACGACGATGACAACATAAGCGACCGCCGAATTGAAGTACGAACGTATCTCTCGCTTGAAGATCGTCAGGATATTTGATAAGTCCATCATAGTCATGTCGTGGTGAGTTTATGGAACACTTCTTCGAGGCTTGTTGTCTTGCGATGCATCTCCAGTACGATCCAGCCTTCCTGAACTGCGAGCCGGAACACAGCCTCACGCACGTCCACACCTTTTTCCATATTCACTGTCAGCATGCATACGGAATCCTTTGCCGACATCAGTTCGACGCCGGTGACGGAGCTGATATTCCGGAGCTTTGGTGTAACATGCTGCAAAGGATCGACAGCGGGTGTTTTCAATTCCAATGTCAGCGAATCTGTCCCCCGGAAATCCTGCTGCAATTGCCCCGGCGTTCCATCAGCAACGATTTTTCCTTCGTTGATGATGAGGACACGGTCACACGTTGCCTGTACTTCGGACAGGATGTGTGTGGAAAGGATGACGGTCTTGGCGCGCCCGAGTTGCTTGATGAGGTTCCGAATCTCTACGATCTGATTTGGATCCAGACCGCTGGTCGGTTCGTCAAGTATCAACACATCGGGTTCATGGATCATAGCCTGCGCGAGGCCGACACGTTGCCGATATCCCTTGGAAAGCTCGCCAATATCCTTGTGTCGCACTCCTTCAAGGCCGCAGACATGCACCATTTCTCTGATGCGTGGGCCGGCGTTCTGCTTCAGTCCATGGAGACGGGCGGAATACTCGATATAGTCCACCACATTCATATCAAGATAGAGTGGGTTCATTTCCGGCAGGTAACCGATCTTCTTGCGAACAGCAAGCGAGTGTTCGACGATATCCATCCCATCAACTTCCACCATCCCGGAGGTGGGTGGCATGAAGCAGGTGATAATTTTCATCGTTGTTGTTTTCCCTGCGCCGTTCGGGCCGAGAAAGCCAAGGATCTCGCCTGTCTTTACGTCGAAGGAGATGCCATCTATCGCTTTTTGCTCACCATAGACCTTGGTGAGGTTACGGACTGTAATGGACATTGGTATTTTTGGGAATGTGAAACGGGTCAGGGCAAAACGAGGCGTTTGCAAAAACGCAATGCTAATCTATCAAAAACTGAACAGAGAATCAAGAATCAGCCAGGATACTCCCCGAGATCATTCAGATTTTCGGCTTTCTCGTATGCCAGTCGCTTACACTCTGGAAGGCTTGTGCAAGTTCCAGAACAAGACCGTCATTGAGCTGTTGGGCGATAATCTTAAAGCCAATGGGAAGCTTGTTCCCGTTAAAGCCGCAAGGTACCGAAATACCCGGGAGACCGAGCAGATTCTCGGCGGCCTCGATGCTGTTTCCACCGGCAAAAAAGCTCTTCATATCGGCGTCAATCGGAGGCGCACACGCGAGTGTGCTTGATCCGAGAATAATATCACATTGATTAAAGAGCGACCGGAAATCCCGTGCGATCTCCGTCCGCATGCGCTGACAGCGGAGGTAGTCCACCGCACTGATCATCTGTGCGCCGAGCAATTCTCCACGTCGGTCCGGGTCGATGATACTGCTGATGTTCCCATCGCTCACCAGTCCTTCAAATGCCGCGGCTTCCTCGGCGGCAATAATCGTGGAAGCAACGGTTTCATATGGATGAACGGGCAGTTGAATCTCGCTTGCGGTGAAGCCCAAGCCGGCAAGCGCGATCAACGATTCAGAGAACGCTTTCTCAACATCCGGCTCCCCCCATTTCTGATAGTCTTCTTTGATGAATCCGACTCTCAGGCCCTTGAAACGATCGCGGGATTTTATGGTGGATAGCTTAAATGGAATATCAAGTGCTGATTCATCTTCAGGATCCGTCCCTGCCAATTCACCACATACTTCTGCGCTGTCTGTCGCTGTGCGCGCCAGTATACCGACTTTATCCATGCTCCACGAAAGTGCCATCGCACCCGCTCGACTGATTCTGCCGTATGATGGACGGAAGCCCGTGACTCCACAGAACGAGGCGGGAGTCATGATCGAGCCCCATGTTTCAGTACCAAGCGCGAATGCTGCAAGTCCCGCGGCGACCGCTGCACCTGAGCCACTGGATGAGCCGCCGGACCAGCGCGTGAGGTCCCACGGTGTGCGGCACGCTCCGGTCGCGGTGGCGGTGGGCGGACCTCCCGCAAGTTCGCTCATTGCACACTTTCCGAGAAGGATCGCCCCGGCGTCCTTCAGTCGTGTGATAACCGTTGCGTCCCTGTCGATGATCCGATTTGTGAAAGGCCGCGCTCCCCAGGTTGTTGGATAGCCCTTCACTGCAAAGAGATCTTTGGCGGCGTACGGTATGCCGTGTAGTGTTCCGCGGTAAAGTCCGGCAGCAATTTCACGTTCCGCCTGTCTGGCCTGTAGCATTGCGAGATCGAATGTGACCGTGGCAAAGGCATTGAGCTTTGGATTGATGCGCTCTATGCGTGAAAGAAATCCTTCGGTCAATTCCACGGGTGAGAGTTTCTTCCGCTTGATGAGCCGGGCAAGTTCGTCGATGGGTGCGAATAACAGGGCTGTGTCGATCATCGTTTGCTCTTCGATTTCGGGATGAACTGGGAGAATTCGAAAGGAGGCAAATCATTCGGAAGAACCCGCTGTCGCAGTGGTGCGATGGACTTTTCATGGTTATCCACAAACTTTTGGGCAAGCCGCTTCTCTTCCGCGGTCATGACATATCCTGCCACGCGTTCCGGCAGAGAATGGCGGTCGGGGTGCAGGGCAGTGGGTGTTACAAGCGAATCAGAAAGCGCGGGCATCAATGGTGTCGCAATCAACAACCCGGCAAACCGCCGACGGGAGATTGTTCGCATGGAGTGCTCTCCTATGTAAAGGTGGACTTCTGCTCTATTCGAGTGATTGAAGAAATGTAATAACATGATCTACAAACGGTGAGCGGTTCACGCTCTGGAACGGATGCTTGCACCCTGATTCGATACAGAGTTGAGCGTTGGGGATGGCCGCGACGAAACGCTCTGCTTCGGCAGCTGGAATCATTTCATCTCCATCGCAAACCGAAACAAGTACGGGAAACTCAACGCGCCGAAGAATTTCTTCTCCCAGACTATTACTATCCATGTCTTGATGAAAGCCGAGCTTGCCTTCAACAGGTCTTTCCACCCATTCTCTCCATTCCCCGGTGCATGATCCCTCTGTAACGCCTCCGCCCACGCTGGAATCTTTGCAAGAATGTTTCCGGGGTCGAGTGTTTTCAATGTCCGGTCTATTGCTTCGCGTGTCCAATAGAATTTTGTACCGTGCGTTGCTACGCTCGCAATGCTGCGCGGGTGCTCGAGTCCGTATGCAAGTCCAATGTAGCCGCCGAGGCTGTATCCGCACAAATGTGCGCGGTCAATCTCCAATGCATTAAACAGGTTTTCAAGGTCATTCAAGAATGTGTTGATACTGAGTGTTTGTGATGGATTGTTTGTGCGGCCATGACCGCGGAGGTCAACCGCGATAGTGCGGAAATGTTTTCCCAATTCCGGGACGAACCTTCTCCAATGACTCTCGATTGTGCCGAGTAATCCCGGCAGCAGGATCAGGGGCTCGCCGGTGCCGTACTCTTCATAATATATCGTCGCGTCGTTGGACCGTATGAATGACATGCTTCTGTGTTATTGCGAGAAATGTGTGAACGGGACTGCGATGATAGTAGATAATTACGGTGAGAGAGGCAAGAGCACAAAGGAGACAAATATTGAGGTTGGAAGAGGATTTATGTAATTTCACTGTATGATCGCTCATGAGATTTATCAACTCGGGGTACGGCAATGCTCGTAAGGAAAGAGATGATAGTTGTTGGAGACAAGCTGCTGTTGCAATTGGACGATTCCGAGGACAGAACAAAGACCGGCTTGTATCTCCCTCCTTCAGTGCGTGAGAAGGAAAAGGTGGCAATGGGAAAAGTGGTGAAAGTCGGGCCTGGCTATCCAATACCAAACCCGAATTACACCGAAGACGAGCCCTGGGCGAAACCAAAAGACCCGATGCGTTATATTCCCTTGCAGGCGCGGGAAGGAGATTACGCGATTTTTCTGAGAGAACAGGGTGTGGAAATGGAGTTTGAAGAGAAAAACTATCTCATCGTGCCGCAGTCGGCGGTATTGGTATTGGTAAGAAGTCAGTTGAGGGAGGAATAGCAGGGCCACGGCGAGAACGCCGTGACCCATGAAAAAAAACTCAGGCGACAGTAACTTCTTTTGTTAGATAAACGTCCTGAATAGTATTCAGAAGCTTCACGCCGTCTTTCATCGGTTTCTGGAATGCCTTCCGTCCGGAGATCAATCCGGTTCCTCCAGCCCGCTTGTTGATGACCGCAGTGCGAACAGCTTCCACAATATCGTTCTCTCCTGATGCCCCGCCCGAATTGATCAACCCGGCGCGACCCATGTAGCAGTTTGCCACCTGATAACGTGTCAGGTCGATGGGATGATCGGTAGAGAGATCGCTGTACACTTTCTTATGCGTCTTGCCGAAGTTTAGCGCAGTAAACCCGCCGTTGTTTTCCGGGAGCTTCTGTTTGATAATATCTGCCTCAATGGTCACACCAAGGTGGTTCGCTTGTCCGGTGAGATCCGCAGAAACGTGATAGTCCTTCTCCTTCGTCTTGAAGGCGGCGTTTCTTGTGTAGCACCACAAGATGGTCGTCATGCCCAGCTCATGTGCATACTTGAATGCCGAACTTACCTCCTGAATCTGGCGTTTCGATTCCTCCGAACCAAAGTAGATTGTCGCTCCGACAGCAACAGCACCCATCTCGAATGCCTGGTCAATATCGCCAAACATAATCTGGTCGTATGAATTTGGATAGGAGAGGAATTCGTTGTGATTGATCTTCATGATGAAAGGAATTCTGTGCGCATACTTGCGGGCGCATGAGCCGAGGACACCAAGCGTTGAGGCGACTGCGTTGCACCCGCCTTCGATGGCGAGCTTGACGATGTTTTCGGGATCGAAGTATGCAGGGTTGGGCGCAAATGACGCACCGGCAGAGTGCTCAATACCCTGATCGACAGGCAGGATGGAGAGATATCCGGTTCCCGATAGTCGTCCACTGCTGAAGAGTGATTGAAGACTTCGCAACACGCCGGGCTTACGGTCGGTGGGAATGAACACCCGATCAACAAAATCAGGACCGGGCAAATGCAATGATTCCTTGGGTATTCCCTTACACTGGTGTTCAAGCAAGTGCTTCGCGTCGGATCCGAGGAGCTGTTCGATCTCTTTCATCATTGCTGGTACTCCTTGCGATTGTAGAGTTGATCGGCCTACGTTGGAATTTCACACAGCCTGGTTGGTTTAACCGGTCATCAATATAGAAAGAAAATATTTGATTTGAAAACCAGTGTCAATGCAGATACGATCCGCCATTTATATCAATTGTTGAACCCGTCATGTAATTCGAGAGAGGTGAAGCAAGGAACATGACCACGTTGGCCACGTCATCCGGTGAGCCGATCTTTCCCGACGGAATCTGAGAACGGATCTCGTCACCATGTTCGGCAATCCCGCTCAATCCCATTCCCGCTTCAATGAACCCCGGTGCAACAGAATAGACTTGAATGCCATCACCGGCGTGTGTGCGTGCAAGACAACGGGTCAGATTTACCATTCCGGCTTTTGAAACCGCGTACGCCATATATTCCGTCTCACCGCGGAAAGCGGAGCGGGAGGCGATGTTGATAATCTTCCCTCTCTTCTGTTTCATCATCTGAAGGATTGTCCAATACGACATGTGAACTGCACTCAACAGGTTTCCGTTGAGTGTTTGCTGCCAATGCTTGACCCATTCCACGTAGTTCATGTGTACACCATCTTTTGAACTGATGGCAGCATTGTTCACCAACAAGTCAATCCTGCCGTAACATGCTATCACAGAGTCAATGACCTTTCTACAGTCTTCAGGGTTTCCGAGGTCTCCTTGGAATATCGCGGAGTTGTTTCCACACTCGCTTGAGACCAATTGCGCCCCCGCCATATTCGTATGAAAGCCCACCGCGACAGTGGCGCCGGCTTTTGCCAGAGAGGTGCAAATATTCCTTCCAATCCCTCCCGATCCACCAGTCACGAGAGCAATTTGGCCTTCCAAGTCAATATTCTGCATGAACACCTGTATGGTTTTGAATGCACATTATAAGAATGGGCGAATTTGATAACAAATCATGGCCTGCAACTGGTAAATATTGCCCCTCATTGTATCCTATGTATGCAAAAAATTCCTGAATGTTCTGGAAATAGGACGACCCCTCACAAACAACCAATGATTTGACGAGGCGGAAATATGGCACGCTATTCGTACTAAAGGAATCCAGTAGTCACGAAATTCCACTCGGACGATGGAGGTATGCCATGAGAATGCAGTATCGATTTAGCCCGCTCTCGAAGGAAGAACGAGAGCTCTTTGAGACCATCCTCCTTGAGGAGATGGATGCCCAATCGTGGTTCGCTGTAACGTTCAGTTCAATTTTCGGTGAAGAGGTATTCATTACCATTCAATAAAGCATCTGGAGTGGGGAATGAAGACAGCAGCGTGGACAGCGATACTGGCATTGATTGTAACGATCCCGTTATTGATTGCAAAGCGAAAACGCGATCGAGTACTGATAGGATCAAGAACCGTACCCGACGAGAATCGACTGTATGACATAGAGGATTTTGTTGACTAAAAGATAGTATTCTTCAAAGACTCTATCGGTGGGATAAGAGTCTTTGGTTCCCGGAAAGGGTGTTGCGTAGGTGGACGCGACACCCTTTTCTTATGCATGTGGATGGCCTGCATCGACTTGCAATTGCGTAACCTTTCTCATATCTTAGCACCGCAAATTACTGTACACCGTTTTTTGCGCTTAATGGTTCCGCTTATGTTGGACTGTTCTTCATGGAAGCACAGCCCGGCCTGATGGCTATTAAGAGGCAATAAATCAGGTGCCCATGTCGGGCGGCGATGCCGTACAAAGCTGGATTCATCTTAAAGGAGTGTTCCATGGAAAAGGGAACAGTCAAGTGGTTCAACGGAGCAAAAGGCTTCGGATTTATTCAACGTGAGTCAGGCGAGGACGTGTTTGTCCACTACAAGGCAATCGTCGGCGACGGCTACAAGACGTTGAATGAAGGCGACAAGGTACAGTTCGATGTCGAAAAGGGCCCCAAGGGTCTTCAGGCTTCGAACGTCTCGAAAGTCTAACCACAAAGCTGCAGTTATTAAGCCCCGGAACACCCGGGGCTTTTTCTTTCTTTCCCCCGGCTTCATGCCACATCATGTTCGCATTGCGTTGTGCTACGATGCAAAGGCTTTGCAACGCCCGGATGTTCGGAAGCGGTTGTTGTCGGTCGATGTTCTCGTGATGCCGGAGCTTGTTGATGGCGGCTATGCCCGACTGAAACGCAGCTATCAACCGCACACTTCCCGTTCGCCACTTCTGCATTCCTTCCGTGCGCTTTCACGTGAATGTTCCCTCGTTGTGATTGCCGGAAGCGTACTCTATCATGCACGCGAGAATCACAACTCAAGCTTCATTTTCTCCCACGGACGGGTTCTTTCGCGTTACGACAAGATACATCTCTTCAAGCCTACGGGCGACCATCGATATTTCTTGCCGGGAAAAGGGAGGAAGTCGTTCGCGCTTCCATCGTCAAGTGGAGCAGTGAGGTGTGGTGTGATCATCTGCTACGATCTCCGTTTTCCCGAACTCAGCCGCGGCCTTGCGGTAGACGGTGTGAGTATTCTTTTTGTTCCGTCACGATGGCCTGCAAAACGGGACGATGCCTGGATGACTCTTCTCAAAGCCCGTGCAATTGAGAATCAGATATTTGTGGTGGGGTGTAATGCTATTGGAAAAGAGGGTGGACACTCGTACATCTTCGACCCGGCAGGGAAAATGGTGTTCACCACACGCGCCAATTCTCCCCGCGCATCCCAACTTCACGTTACCACTCTGAGGTTGAACGAACTACAGAAAGCAAAAAGACTTCACCATAACCTCAAAGAAGCACGCCTGCTAACGAAAAGACTCCGGATGCGAGGGTCGAAATAATTCTCCGCCACTCACTTCCTGTTCTTATATTCCCTGCTGACCACGGTATGTATCCCGCCACGAATCCTGTAGTCCGCTGTGACTTTCATCCATTTTGGTCGCGCACAGCGCACAAGGTCTTCGAGCAATCTGTTCACCAGATGTTCCTGGTAAATCCCGACGTTGCGATATGAGAGAAGATAGTATTTGAAGGATCGAAGCTCAATCACGACTTTCCGGGGGACATAATCGACTTTGATGGTTGCGAAATCCGGAAGACCGGACCAGGGACAAACGGCAGTGAATTCGTCGGTTCCTATGTTGATGAGGATGTCTTTCCCGGGATACTCATACGGGAATGTTTCGAGTATGTCGACATCAATCGTCGAAGTGTCAGCCGCGTCATATCGCTTGTCGAGTGGTGTTGCCATGTGCTCCTGAAGGGTTTGTGTCTCGCCGAACAATTGGATACATTTGCCCGGAGAATATACACAGTTTCAGTCAGAAAGTGAATGGGCTATCATGAAACTCCTCGCTGTTGGCTTGATATGTTTGCTGTGTGGTTGTTCCGCGACAAAGCCGGTATCGAATGAAGTCGTTCCGGTCGGTTGGTTCGATCAGGAACAACTGAAAACATCGGCGTACCCGGCGTTCAAAGCGCGTTACGACACTGTGCAGGTCGAGCAGCAGTTTGTCGGGTTGATTGGGCAGGTACATGATAGCATAGAGGCGATTGTGTTTTTCGGAACGTGGTGTGGCGACAGCAAACGTGAAGTGCCCGGTTTTCTCAGGATCGTTGAGCAAGCAAATTTTCCCAGGGAGCGTATCAAGTTTTACGCGCTTGACCGCACAAAGAAAAGTCCGGACGGTCTCACGGATCAGTACGGCATTGAACGGGTTGCGACATTCATCTTTCTCAAGCGAGGAATCGAAGTGGGGAGGATTACCGAGAAGCCCAGTTCCACACTTGAAGCTGACATGCTTTCCATTTTAGCGGAAGCTGCGGACAAATAGATGCACCAGATCAAACAAACTTCATCGAATACCACAGTTCGTTGAACTTTGCGGCTTCTCGGTCGTCACTTTCATTTTTAAGAGTGTGATCTCATCAAAGTTCATTGACATTTTTGGCTCATTTGAATATATTCTGCGTGAAATTATCATCGATGGGTGTTCACTTCTCCGTATTCGGAAGTTTCAATGACGCATGAGGATGAGGCTAAAGAAAAGGAGCTTGCACGCAAGCGACTTATTGAAGAAATCAAGAAACGTGCAGAAGAAGCCGAACTTAATCGCATTGAGGAGGACGAACAGCGAGTAGCACCATCGAAACCTCGAGAGGCAGAGCCACAACCACAATCTCCTCCTGTCTCTTCAAGATCTGAACCGCTCCCATCGCCGTCATTCCCTCCACCTTCGACTGCAGAGCAACGCGTTACCGACCTGCGTGAGAGACTTCTCATGGCTCTGGACCGTGGTCTCGCTGACAAAGCGGGCGTTCTTTTTTCTGAACTCAACGAACTCATCCCGAACGACCCCGAGCTCCGAACATATCAATTCCGTCTGGCTGTCCTTCAGGAGAATCAGCAGGAAGTAAAGCTCAAGAAGAAATCCGGCGGCAAGAAAGACGAACAGACAAAGCTCAGGGGAGAACGTGAAACGCGGAAGCAGGAGATCACCAAACTCCTTGAGGACATCAATGCCCTCTATCAGAATGAAAAATATGAGAAGGCACTGACGAAGGTCGATCAGATTCTTGAGATTGACAGCGAGCATGGTGAAGCGTTGGAACTCATGGAGAAAATCGAGCGGGCGAAGGATCTCGCAGAAGAAATACGGCAGGAGGAGGCACGCCGCAAGGCCACGGAAGCCGAAACCGCACCGCCGGTTGTTCCTCCGATACCCAAGAAAGAAGAGAAGGGTGACCCGTGGGGTTCGACGCCAATCATCACCCAGTCACAAACAGTCTTTGATGATCCGGCAGAGAAGACCGTTGCCGCCCCCCGCAAGAGAGAGCTGGTTCTGGGGCGCGTTGTGGGTTGGGTATCACGGATCAGGATCCCCGTGAAGACCATTGCTACTGTGCTCGTTGTTGCGGTCCTTGGTGTCGTTGCGTATATGGTCGTGGACACTGTCCGCTCAACGGTGTTCCCTGCGAAGCACTCTTTGCTCATCTTTCCCGCCACCAGTGCCCTTGCCGATGGTTCCACCGATTATCTTACCGAAGGACTTACGGTAGACATCATCGGTGATTTCACGATTATTCCCGACATGCGCCTCATTGCACCGGTAACAGCGCTACAGTTTGGCGATCCGCGGTCACACAACGCGCAGACAGCAAAGGCCACCGGGGTAAGCATCTTTCTCGTCTGGTCGGTAGCTTCCGAAAACGGGGAAACAACAGTACAAGCCTCCCTGTATGATACAAGTAATGCAAGTCCCGTGTGGTCCTTTCAGCAACGTGTTGCGTCGCGTGAGCTTCCATCGCTGCGATTGGAACTCGGCAGGAACATCGTGACGCAGATGGGCGTGGTTCTTCCGGCTGAGATTGAAGAAGTGTTCAGCGAGAAACCGGTCGTTGATATGCAGGCGTATGATGCGTACCTCCGCGGGGATTTTGCATTGAGAAACCGGGAACAAGCAATCAATGATGCTATCGCATTATTCGAACTTGCGCGCATAGCTGATTCAACATACGCGCCCATTCACAATGCTCTCGGTTGGAGTCATCTCCTCGCGTATGAACAAGGTGATACCGCTGCCGTTCATCTGGTAAGCGCACAACGAGCCGTGCAACACGCCGTCGCTTTGAATCCCCGCTCTGGCATAACATCACGCGTCTGGGGCATGCTTGATCATTTCCAGGGTGATCATGCCAAAGCGCTTCAACGACTTGAGGAGTCGGTACACATTGCTCCCGCGGATGCAGAATCGCAGCGACGCTATGGCTATCTTCTTACCGTTGCCGGTCAAGCCGAAGAAGCATTGAAGATTGCCGACGGTGCAGCATCAATTGATCCCCGCAATATTGAATCCCACACACTCACGGGATTGATCCATCTCTACCGCGCCGAGTTTCAGGAGGTGGGACAGGAGAATCAGCGGGAGGAATTCCGTGCCGCACTCCGCTCATTTGAAACCGGTCTCCGCCTCGCTGAAGATAAAAGCGCATACGCAAGCACATATAACGCCGATGTGTTGGTGTACGTGCAGCAACATGAACGTGCAACCGAGATTTTGACTGACCGTGTCGCGCGTGTGCGCGACAGTTTTTTAGATTTCTACAGACTCGGGCGTGTATTGCAGTCTGCGGGTAAGCCTGTACAGCAGTGGCAGTTGCACTTTCAACGCGCCAAGCAACTCCTGCTGACTTTGCTCAAGACCAACCCTGAAGATGGAGTGGCTCTTTCCTTCCTGGCTCTCGTCCATACGCGCCTCGGTGAATTCAAGGACGCCTCGTCCGCGAGCGAACGGGCACTTTCCGTTGCAAGATCGAACACCGCGGTCCTATACAATATTGCCCGCATGCATGCCCTTCAGAAGAACAAGGAAGAAGCCCTCACCACTCTTTCGTCTGCAATCGGAAAGTATTACGACCTGACGGCAATCCTCGACATGGACTTCTTCAATCTCCGTCAGGACCCCGATTTTATTCAAGCGATCGTTCCATAGCCTGCAGTAGTCCCACTTTCGGTTACTGTCCAAAAAATCGAGGGGGGGGACGGTACCCTCAATTGGTTTGATTGACATTCAAACCAATAATAAATATATTCTCGTCCACATTACACGCTAATAATTGCGGGCGGTCTTAGCCCAAGTACGCAATAGCGACGAGAAAACAAGGGGCCATACGAGTTAATGCCAGACCTCGACGAGGCGCAAGAAAGACGCAAAAAAGCAGGCGACTACCTCAAGATGGCCGACAAGCTCTTCAAGGCCAGCGATTTTGATGGAGCCACCCGCTCCGTCATGCTTGCCATGGAGGCCGATCCACGTAATCCGTACGCGATAGCCTATAAAGAACGCATTGAGCTTGCAATCCAGAAGCGCGATGGCATTGTCTCCCCTGTGCCAGCCAAGGCCATTCAGTCTGCACCTCCTCCATCGATTCTGCCGCCAGTGGATGACACGCCGATCGTTCCCGCTCCGGACTTGGAACAATTACGCAGAGAGGAAGAAGAAGAACAGGAGCGCCAGCGAGAAGAACTGAGGCGTCGGGAAGAAGAGCGTCGCAAGCTTGAAGAGGTCGGCCGTCAACAGGCCATCGCAGAAGCAAAGCGAAAAGCAGAAGAGGAGGAGCGTCGCCGGATTGAAGAGGAATCCCTCCGTCAGGCGGAGGAGGAAATCCATCGCAAGCTGGAGGATGCAAACCGGAAACTTGAGGAGGAACGCAAGCGCAGGGAAGAGGAACAACGGCAGCGCGAAGAGAATGATGTCCTCCAACGCCAGAGGGAAGAAGAGCGCCGCCGTGTCGAGGCGGAAGAGCGGAAGCAGCGTGAAGAAGATATTCGCCGTCAGACTCTTGAAGATGCAGAACACCAACTTGAGCAACAACGTCAGCGCCTTGAGGGCGAAGCGAAGAAAAAGCTTGAAGAGGAACGTGAGCGTTTCGAGGCGGAGATGGCCGTCCGTCTTGCCGATGAACAAAGACGACTTGAAGAACAAAAACAGAAGGAAGCGCAAGAGCAGGCAGCCCGCCGAAAACAAGACGAGGAATCGCTGAGGCTGAAGGAAGAAGAAGCGCGGCAAAAGCTGGACGAAGAGCGTCAGCGCCTTGCTTCCGAAAAGCAGCGTATCGAGGAGGATGTACGCAAGTACCTCGAAGAAGAGCGCAACAAGATTGCCGAACAACGGGCACAAGAACAGGAACAGCAGGAAGCACAGCGACGGGAGGCAGAGGAAGCCCGGAATCGCATTGAGGCGGAACTGCAGCAAAAACTTGAAGACGAGCGCGATCGCGTCAGAAAAGAATTGCAACAGCAGTATGAGGCCGAGCGCGTTCGAATAGAAGAGGAGACCAAACAACGGGCTGAACGGGAAGCTCGACAGCGCATTGAAGAAGAGCAGCAACGGGTTGAAGTCCGACGACGCAAGGAGGAAGACGAGCGAAAACGACAGACCGTGGAGGCGGAGGCCAAGAGACGTGAAGATGAAGAGGAGACACGACGCCACGAGGAGGCCGTCCGTCAAGCCATCGAAGAAGGGAAGCGCATCGCTCAGGCGAAGAAGATCCGTTCTTATATCGACAAGGGGAAGGAATTCGTAGACGAGGGAAAATTCGAAGAGGCATTAAAAGAGGTCGCCAAGGCATTCCTGCTCAACCCTTCACATGAAGAGACGCGAGCGTTCGAACAGTCCATTTACGACTCGAGGGTCGATCAGCAACGGCGACAGGAAGAAATGCATCGGCTGGCGGAGGAACAAAGCATCAAAGTCGAAGAGTTGCAGCGCAAGCTTGAGGAGCAAGCCCGTAAGGAACGGGAGGAAGAGGAGCGTAAGGCCATCCGAGAAGCGCAGATCACCGGATCGCTTCGCAAAGCAAAGCAATTGATGAAGGATGGTGAGTATGACGACGCGTTGCTGGAGATAGAAGCCGTGTATGATCAGGACCCCGGCAACTCCGAAGCGCAACACCTTGAAGTGGAAATTCTGAATTTGCAAAAACGCAAGAAGGAGGTCAAGGCAGTCTCCGAACAACGGTCTGTTGCCGGAGAAGCCTGGCGCAAAGAGACGGAATCGATGGAGCGCGTAGCCACCGAGGGACGCGAGCTCCTGAAGCGCGAGTCGATCCAGACCTACCGGGGCATGATGAAGCAAGTGTGGATTGACGGTCAGCCGAGCCGGGAGGAACGCTCCATGCTTGAAGTCGTCCGGGTTTCGTTGGGTGTGAACGAGGATGAGCACGCGATGTTGCAACACGAAGTACGACTGGAAACGTACCGGGAAGCGGTGCGTTCCGCATTGCGGTCGGGCTTGATCTCAAGCGACGATACAATAACATATGAAAACTTGAGGAAGTTGTACGCGATCTCAAAGGAAGAACATCTCACCATCGAAGCCGCCCTCAACAACGAGATGCGCCAAACGGGCATGAGCTAGCATTACGCGCGGCGCATGACAGTTCCCTTCCTCCTGAACCTCCGAATCCCCTCCGCACCGCCCTGTTCAAAGATTCTGCAAAGCCTGTCCGCCCCACCGACGTTATAGATATACGTTTTGAATGACACGCGTCTGACAGTGTATTTTCTCTGCAGGCGTTTGATCATGTCATAGTCTTCTGAAAAAGCAAGCCGCCGAAATCCGCCCAATGCGCGGAGTATGGTTCGCGTAACGACGAGCGTTCCAGCGGCATGACATCGGGAGACATGAATGCGTTTGCCGGGATGATCCACGTCGGGAACGAATCGTTGGACAACCGGCCCGATGATCTTCATCCCACCCAATACGGCGTCAACATCCGGATGAGACCGGAGGAATTTCATCCGCTTTGCAATGTGTCGCGGCGTGTACTCGTCGTCAGAATCGAGAAATGTCACGTAACGTCCACGGGCAAGTCGTATGCCTGCATTCCGGGCGAGGGCAAGTCCCTTGTTGGATTGACGAATGAACCGGATGCGTGGTTCCTTCTGCGCGTAACGTTTCAGTATTCGTTCCGTGCCATCCCTACTGCCGTCGTCAACAATCACCAATTCCCAATCGCTGTGGGTCTGACAGAGTACAGAGTCTATCGCAGCCGGTAGTGTCCGTTTCCGGTTGAACGTACACAGGATGATTGATATGAGTGGGGTGTTTGTGTGCATATCGTATGCAACGTCCAACACCGGGGGAACCGCAAAGGTTCAGATGGTTTGACCGGTGAGATGCGTGATGATCAGTCGGGCGTCTGCAAGAGGGTCGGTGGCGAATGGAGCCTTGAACTGTTCGGTGATCTTTGTTGTCAACCGTTCTGCTGCGTGCCGCACCGTTTCGACCGTTGAATCGTCGATCTGCAGATTGCGGAGCTGTGTCATTGCGTCCACGCCCCATTCCGGATGAGGGTGTGAACGGAGCCAGAAGCCGATTGCTGCGCCTGCTGCACGGCGAGCGCACACCCGCACCATGCCATCATTGCCAACGCGTTGAGCCTGAGCAGCAGCGGCAAATTCCTTCTCGATCTTTCTCATCGTCTCATCGAGATTCATTCCAGCCGTCCTTTTTGACTGCTTGGAACTTATCGTCGTGCCAGTAGCGCGTCATTTCCATCCAGAAAAACAGCCCGCGCCATTTGCCGAGTTGTTTATAGTGACGTTCGATGGTCGAATCCTTCACAATGCGTCCGTTACGATGCAACTCGTAATACTTCGCCCGTACCCAGGAATCAAGCCCGAGATAATCGTACCTGCCGATGAGTTTCATGATGTTGCCCGCGGCGTACGGACCGACGCCTTTCACGGTTTTCATCTGTTTGAAGAGTTCATGCGTGGAGAGTGGAGAGTTGCGCCAGTCTTCAAGATTTGCTTTTCCCTCCACAACCTTCCGGGCGAGTTCGATAATATACGGCGAGCGATATCCGGTTTTTATATCTGCACGGAGAAACTTCTCACTCGATCCGGCGATTGCATCGGGTGTCGGGAAGGCGATCGCATCACCCGACCGTTTGCCGAATGCCTGCACCAGATTCGTCACCATCAATGTGGTGAGTGC
The DNA here is from genome assembly GCA_046160825.1 of Bacteroidota bacterium. Taxonomy (GTDB): domain Bacteria; phylum Bacteroidota; class Ignavibacteria; order UBA10030; family UBA6906; genus JBJXHC01. Next base: position 17,630 of record JBJXHC010000090.1, read on the forward strand.
CCACGTACAGTTGGTCGTACAGATCATCTTTACTGTATCTTCGAATACCGTGGGGGAACAGAGCATCCGTCCCGATCCGCTTGTGGCAATCCAGCGGAATTCCGGGTATCGTCTCGCTTGCGTGTGGAAGTCGGAGAAATCCTCATCAAGACGCAGACACGTTGCAAGCTGGCGGCAGACTTCAACCTTTTGTGCTGCCCGTAACGGGCGACCACTCTGCATCGTTACACGGATGTCCTTACCGTTCTCGCGCATGGTTGTGTGTACCACAGTGCCGTCGGCGAGGAGGAGTGTGCGATATAGTTCATCTCGATCAGGAGTGATCGAAAATGGGGGAAGTGCATACCAGCCGTGACTGCGCGCCGTTCGCCGGAAATTGAACTTCGGCGGTATGGGAATGCCGATATTGGTCGAGCTCACGTCGTTGGTTTCGTGGACATCACCACCATCAGCTTGATCTGTTCGATCAAAGCGTCCGGAGAAATGCTCTCGTAACCGAGTATTCGTACGAGGTCTTCGCCGTTGATCCGATCGCCCTTTGCCCAGAGACCAAGCAAGAGCTTGCCTGCCTGCGGATTCTCAAACCAGTTTACTCCGTAATCCTTCGAAAGTTTTGCATTGAATTGTGCCTCAAGAAACCACGCCCTCATATACGTCGCGGAATAATACAGCGCATCCAGGTCGGTCAGGTATCCTTTCCGGTCTGAGGGAATCTCTTGAGATCCGGTCGCTTTGCTGAGCATCGCCGCGTAGATCGCGGCGGGGTCGCTTGCACCCGAGTGCAGCTCCCATTCATAAAGAAACTTGGCTGCATACCGGCGTATCATGTACAGTCGTTCGAATGCCCGCATGCGCAGGAAGTCCTTCAGCACCGGAGTGGGCATGGTACTGTTCAATCGCAGCCAGGCCTGGTTTGCGAGAATGTACTCGGAAAGAAACGCATACGTTTCCGTGACCGTGTACTCGCCGAGGTACTTGAACTCGAACGCGTGCTCGGCTGTGTGTGCGTAGTGCATGCCGTGACCAACTTCATGAAACAGAGCGGAATAGTCATCGAAGCCGCCGATCGGTTTGATACTCAGCCGCACATCCGTGGGTATGACGATGGAAAAACAGACTGCGCGCGGGTTCTTGCTCTCACGCTTCTCCGCATCGATCCTCAGATTCTTTAGCGTATCAACATCAATCCCTAGCGTCTTGTATGTTTTCTTGAAGACCTCCATCATGGAGGTTTCGGGGAAGTACTTGTCGAACCGTTTACTTCTGAATAACATTCCGGTGTCGTATCTGTAGAACCTGTCAAGCGGCACTTTGAGTTCAGAGGCGACGATCTCACGCAGCAGCGTTGTGTACTGTTCCTCTGTCTCTGCAAGGATACGCTCGGCGATGACTTTGAATTCCGTGAGCGAGAATTGCTTCAACTCTTCCGCCATGACGTTGTACGATGCGAACCCAAGCTCCTTCGCCAGCGACTGGTTCTTCGCCTCTACCTCCCTTTGCACGAGGATGAGCGAATCCAGCACACCATCCAACGATTGGTAGAGCATTGCCCGGCGTGCCTGGTCCGGTTCATTGGCAATCATCACGCCGACCTGGCGATAGGCAACAGGTTTGCCATCGACCGTGACCGTGGCCGCGGCTTCAATGTTGCTGATCTTGTCCGTAAGCGACGCGATCTCTTTGCCGATATATTCGTTGATAAGATACCGGCGGAAGTACCAGAGCCGCTGTTTCTGCACCGCGCTGGTTTCTGCAGTCTCCGCTTGCTGTAGCAGTGCGATATTCTCCCGCGTGAAGAGGCCGGCGTTCGCTTTGTACAACGAGTCCTGATTGGACGGGTCGCCCATCACCCAGTTGTTGTAGCCCATGATGGACTGAGTGAGGATCAAGCGTTCGGCCTGTGACCGCAGGGCATCCATCTGTTCACGGTCGTAGGGCTTTTCCGGTTTACAGGATGACCAGAGGATGATGCCGATGACGGCAATACTGATTGATGTTATGCGATACATGGGATTGAGATTGGTGAATGATTGAAAAACGTGCAAAAGCAATGTAGGGTGCTGGGGCGTGAGTTGCAAGAGTTCTTCAACGAGCGCTTGCCAAACGAATACTGGTAGCGCTTCATGCGAAGCACTACCAGCTGTTCAAGAATCTCTTGGAACTTTGGAGAAGATGGAGATTGGTTATGGGATTGATGCCATAGGGCAGTTTACCGTTGCAGCTCCAACGACAAGATGGGTCGCAGATTGGGCAGTGGCGAGGTTTTGCACGCTTACAAACTGACTGTTATCATAAATATTTACGCTCCAGAGCGGTGAATATCCACCCTGCCCGGGCATTGTGGCCAGAACATTGTGTGTCATCGCTGTTCCGGGTTCCACCATAAACCCCGAAGGTGGGCCCCCTCCAGGTTGACCTGGGTTAACATTGAACGTGACATAGATCGGTGAAACGGGAACCATGTCGCCGGAAGCCGCAAGGAGACTTTCCTCAAAAGTAAAGTAAAAGACAATCTGTCCGCGATACCATCCCCTTACCATCGCTGTACCTCCACCACCAACACGTCGTATCGCCGTTGAACCCTCTGGTGCAATAGGACAGTTGACAATCATTGTTGTCGTTTCGGTCTGGTATCCGGCGGCAACAATTTCGGCATGACTCGCAACGATGTTCGCGACGTATGTGGAGGGTACTGTTACTTTCACAATTTGCCAGAAGTCATTGTATGTCCCATCTCCTGGAATAACATCGACGATGTTCAGTTGGCTTGGTACTGGTGAACTCTCTCCACTGCGGAAGAGGACATACAGTGGCGCAGGGTCGGTTGGTTGAACATCGAAGTTATAATACTTGACTATTTCACCGTTTGGCCCAAACCCATCGGTGATAAATGGAGCAATATCGAAGTTGATAGCCTGGTTGGTCGCAGGCAACCCATTTGATCCATCGCGCACAAACAGAGTTCCTGACGTTGCAGAGAAACGATCTATGCTTACTTTTGAGGCGGTGTTCGGGTCTCGGGGTGAAGGTCCCGACGCCAATGGACTATCCTGCTCACTACAGCCCATCAAGAGTATTATCGAGAACAAACCGACCGCGAAGATTGTTGTTAGTTTCATCGTGATCTCCTGCAATTGTGAACGGAAAAATAATTTGCTACTCATAAAGCGAGATTCTTGTCACGGAACAATCACGGGATCGTCAAAAAAGAAAAACACTTTTGGCTCTCGAATCGGAGTTTCAACGATCCTGGGTGAAGTTCACGAAAAACGCCCCTTCTAGGCATGTCATCATTATTTTGTGATTGTTTTGTGACATTCAGACAGTATCTTTGAAATGTGCTTGCAAGAAACATTTCATATCTTGGCGGGGAGACCAAGTCGTCAGATCGACCATTAAGAGGTCAGGAGACCATGCATCAAAAAGTGCTTATCATTGAAGATGACAAAGATATTGCACAGCTCGTTCAACTGCATATCAGTGACCTAGGTTGTGCGTGCGAGGTCGCTTTTGACGGGGAGGTGGGCCTTGAGAAAGCCCTTAAGAATCGATTTGACCTTATCGTGCTTGACCTGATGCTTCCGGGCCTTGACGGACTTGAAATATGCAAGGAGATTCGAATGGAAAAGAACTATACACCCATTCTTATGCTTACATCACGCTCCGAAGAACTTGATAAAATTCTAGGCCTCGAACTGGGCGCTGATGATTATCTGACAAAGCCGTTCAGTATTCGTGAGCTTGTCGCAAGAGTCAAAGCCATTTTCCGACGTGTCGGAGCGGTGAAAGATGATGTCCAGGGTGTAGCGAGAAAGCAGATACATTTCCGCGACCTAAAGATTGATTTGGAAAAAAGGAGCGTCCTGTCTCACGGCGACAAAATTGAACTGACAGCAAAGGAATTTGACCTGCTCGCCTTGTTCGCAAGGAACCCGGGGAAGGCGTATACGCGGCAGGGGCTGTTGGATTCAGTTTGGGGTTATCAGTTTGAAGGATACGATCATACGGTCAATTCACACATCAACCGGCTACGGAGCAAGATCGAATCAAACCCCTCTGCCCCAAAGTATATCCTGACTGTGTGGGGTGTAGGCTATAAATTTGCAGAAGAGGAGTGAATGAAGGGATTCTTTAAAAGCCTGTATTGGAAACTTTCTGCGGTCTTCCTGATTCTCTTGCTACTTGTTGGTGCGGCGTATACCTATCTCAGTCTCTTTTCAAGTGAGATGTATTTTGCCGAGACCAGTCAGCGTATCAACGCCACGCTCGCGCAACATATCGTGGATGACATCCAACCGTTTGTGAACGGGCAGCCGAACTTTCCTGCGTTTCAGGAACTATTCCGTGACATCATGGTTGTGAATCCTGCAGTGGAAGTTTACTTGTTAGACGCAGAGGGACGCATTCTTACGTTCGACGGACCAAAGGACAAAGTGAACATTACTTCGATCGCCCTTGCACCTGTCAATGAGTTTATCGCATCGAGCGGTAAGAATCTTATTCTTGGCGACAACCCTCGCGATATCGCCACACCAAAGGTCTTTTCCGCAGCACCCGTGAAAATGAATGGAATGATCTACGGGTACATTTATGTCATTCTTCGGGGCGAGGACTATGATTCAATCGCAGAGCGGATCCGTGAAAGTCATGTGCTTACACTGGGTTTGCTTGGGCTGTTTCTCAGCTTTATTACATCAGGTTGCATTGGACTTGTTGCCCTTGCCCTTGTTACAAAAAAACTTCGCCGACTCACACGAACAGCCCTGGCGCTAAGGGATGGTGACTACAACCGGCGCGTACAGATCACCTCGGATGATGAGCTTGATCAGCTGGGGCGTGCATTCAACGCAATGGCCGATACGCTGTCGCAACATGTGGAGGAGCTTAAACGAACGGACACATTGCGCAGGGAACTCATCGCCAATGTCTCTCATGACCTCAGGACACCTCTGGCTTCTATACAAGGGTACATCGAAACAGTGCTCATGAAAGACGACCACCTGACAGTAGAAGAACGCCGAAAGTATTTGGAGATTATCTTCAGTAGCACTGAAAGACTTAATATGCTTGTACAGGAGCTGTTTGAACTTTCGAAACTCGAAACCAAACAAACGAAACCCCAATCCGAGCCGTTCTCATTTCCTGAGCTCGTCAACGACCTCACTCAGAAACTCGCTCCTCTCTCCACAAACAAACAAGTCCGGCTGGTAACGCACTTCCCCGAGAACATACCTTTGGTGTTGGGTGATGTTGGCCTTCTCGATCGTGTCATGCAGAACTTGCTGGACAACGCAATCAGATACACTCCTTCAGGCGGCATGATTTCAGTTGACCTGCGGCGCAATGGTGACAAAATTGGAGTTACCGTGGAGGATACTGGCATTGGGATCTCGCAGACTGATCTCCCGTTTGTCTTTGATAAATTCTACCAGGCGCGTACCGGGGCTCCCACCGGTGGTGCGGGTCTCGGGCTGACAATTGTGAAGAAGATACTTGAGGCGCATGGAGAGAGTATTTCAGTTGATAGCCATGAGAACAACGGTACGCGATTCTCATTCCAATTGCCTTTGGCGATCAATGGGTATGAAAACATGCTGGACTAAAGAACTCCGAACTGAGTGTTGTGCTGTCTATCAAGCAGAATATACGAGGCGAGAGGTACGAATCGATGTCTCTTAAGAACGTAAGTCATCACATGGCGCCCCTTCATCTGAAGGTATGTATGCTCATGCTCCTAGCGCTCACTGCGCGAGCACAACGAGTACCGGACTTGACTCTTGAGACGCTCACCGGAGAGAGAATAAAGCTGGAGGAACAGTATTCGCGAGGTCCAACGCTCGTAACATTCTGGGCTCTTTGGTGCGCGCCGTGTAAACTGGAGCTGAAGAGTCTTCAGGCTATGTACGAGAAATTCAAGTCCCGAGGACTCACTATTGTGGCAATCAATCAGGATAGCCCGAAAAGTCTCGGCAAAGTACGCGCCTTTGTTGCTGCTCAGGGATTGACATTCGCCGTTGGACTTGACCCGAACGGTCAGCACATCCAGCGCTTCAACGGACAAACCATTCCGTATACGGTATTGATTGATTCCACTGGTTCCATCACGTATTCATCGGTTGGATATATTCCCGGAGACGAAAGAAAATTCGAAGCAAAAATTCAGGAGTATTTGACTTCAAAATGAAAGCATGTATTCTCTTCAGCCTCTTGAGTATTGCGGTCGTCATGGTAATACCTGCTTCAGGCCAAGAAGTGGCTCCATCGGTTCTCAATATTCTACGATATGGAAATGGTCGATCGGGAAATGGTGATTTCCTGTCGAATGTTGAATACATTGAAAACCTTACTGATGTGCGCATACGTTTTCCTTACTCGGTGATTACGGGCTTCCGCCTTCTCTACGATCAACCACCCGAGGTCGGTCCGCGCTTCAAGGGAATCAGGCGACGGTGGGTTGAAGTGGAGAAAGAGGGAGTAACATTGCGTGCAGGAAATTCCTCTGAACTATACGGTCGCGGACTCGCATTAAATCTTTTTGAAGACCGCGGGCTTGCTTTCGATACCTGGTTGGATGGCGTTAAGGCCATCTATGAAACATCCATACTCAGAGCGAGTGTTCTTGCAGGATCAATTGAATTTTGGGATTCCATTGTGGTCGCCCGAACCGAGAATTACAACATACGAGCATCAAATATTGAGGTGAAACCTCTCGAGTGGATCATGGTTGGGGCAAGCTATCTTACCGCTGATGGGATAATTCCGCAACCGGAAGTCGGGCAACCGATACACGCTGAGATCGTGGAGGCGTATGTATCTGTCCGGACTGGCGGCTTCGATGCGTTTCTTGGCTGGGCGCACAAATGGACGAACGTTGAACACGACCAGACATCCGCAGGCACCGGGATATATAGCTCGATGTCCTTCGCGGGTACTGACTTCGGCATTTCCATCGACTACAAGAACTATCAATATGATGTTCGCGATCCATTCTCTCGGTACGATGCTATACGTGCAACACGAATGCTTCCATTTCAGAATCCTCCAATTGTACAACGCGAACACTCATCGACATTCTTAACTAGGCCGATACATCAAGTCGACTTTAACGATGAGGTCGGTATACAGATGGACCTGTTTTTTTCGCCTATGAATGGCACAACTGTAACCATGAACGTCAGCCTGTCCAGTGACCACAATGAATTCCTTCTTCAGCAACAGTCCTTCAATTTCGTGCTTGTCAAACGCCCATCAAGTTTTCTCCCAACTACATCCCATGCGCTCTCTCCTTACCACGAGATATTCATAGAGGCCGAGCACACCTTCAGCAATGGGATAGTGGGACGGCTCGGCCTGGCTCAACGTCAACTCGTTCAGGCTGTTCGATTTAGCGGATCTGTCAACGATCACATTACAACATCCACGGTTGTTCCATTGAATATTCTCCATTTCCTTGGGGAGGTGGCATCGTTGCAGTTGCAGATCGAGCAGGAATGGGTCCACGATAACTACAATACCGGCAAGTCGCGCTTCTCAAACACCCTTTTTGGTGCAACCATTGCACGGTCACCAGATGTTACAATAACGGGAAGAGTAGAGGTGACATCAAATTCTTTGGATGTCTCCGGTCGAAGAGCCTGGTTTGCGGGGGAATTCGGATACCGAATCGCTGGAAGTCACTCGATAGTCTTGACATTCGGCCAGGAACGAGGAGGACAAGTGTGTATGAACGGTGTGTGCCGATACGTCCAGCCCTTCAGCGGGATTCGTTTTTTCGTTCAATCAATCATTTAACCAAGGGATTTGATATGAAGACCATTCTTATTCTCATCGCCGCCCTACTGGTTCTGGAGGTGCATGCCCAGCAACAAAGTGTTCTTGTCGAGGTATTCACCAACTCGCATTGCGGAGTTTGTCCGCCGGCTCACGCTACGTTGAATTCCTATTCAATGGGTGCAAACGGGGCCTATGTGCAATTCATCTATTACCACATGCTCTTTCCGTATCCGAGTGATCCCCTGGCGCAAGCAAACACCACAGATCCCGCCGCGCGAAATCAATACTATGGGCCGTTTGGAGCGACACCCGTGGCCTTCTTCGATGGTGCCCTCCAGTCCAACAGTTACAGTACTTGGACGACGAAATTGAATAACCGGGTCGCAATCGCAAGACCGCTGGTCATCACGTTGAGCGGTTCGAGTATTACCAATGGTCTTTCAGTGACGGCCACGTTGGCGGCAACTGCGACGATTCCAGAAACGGATTTGAAAGTCTTTTTTACTCTGGTTGAAAACTCAACCTATGTTGGCAACAATGGCGTGTCGCCTCAAAACTATGTCTTAAGAAAAATGATAAATGGATCGGGCGGGGAGGCGTTTGCTATCGCGAATGGACAAACAGTTGTGTTGACCAAACAGGTCACGTTTACGAACGTAAGCGATCCGACGAGAGCAGGAGTTGTTGTATTCGTCCAAAGTGCCGGGACGAAGAGTGTTGTCCAGTCTCAGTATATTCCATATGGAATGTTGACCTCAATCCAGCCGGGTGAGGAACAGCCATCGGCATTTCGCCTCCATCAGAATTTTCCGAACCCGTTTAATCCCTCAACAGAGATTTCCTTTACTCTACCCACCCAGTCATTTGTCTCACTGAAGATATTCAATCTTCTCGGAGAAGAGGTTGCTACGATTGTCTCTGACGAACTGCAGGCGGGCAACTATTCACGACAATGGACCCCTGAAGGTTTATCGAGCGGCGTATATTTCTATCGCCTCAAAGCCGGGTCATTCAGTGAGACAAGGAAGCTTGCGTTGCTCAAGTAAGCAAGCAGGGCTTCTTGGGAAAACTAAAACTTCGCGAGAATCTGC
>JBJXHC010000091.1:0-9354 GCA_046160825.1 Bacteroidota bacterium
AACGTCGGATATGGGATGTCAGTCGTTCGCCATCCCAGATTCAAGCAACTATGAATACCGAGTTGTCAGGCTCGGAGTCTGGGCTAAAGGGCTACTGGAAGTTCAATGGAGATGTTCTTGATGTTTCGCTGAATGGTAACCACGGGATGATCTTCGGTAATCCTATCTTTGTTTCAATTTCCCGTTAGTCGGGATGATCGACGACATTGCCGTTGATAGCCAGTTAGTTGTTGATTACCCAAAACTCCAGCCTGTGATAGAATTGAGTTGCAAATTTATTTACAAGGATGTTCGCATTGAGTGCTGAAATCACATACGATCAACAGTACAACATCTGGCTTGTCGACCTCAAGAATAGAGTCCGCAATACCCGGATCAAGGCTGCCGTGAAGGTGAATACCGAGCTTCTGACCCTCTATTGGGAACTTGGCGCTGACATATTTGCCAAACAGGTGCAAGCGAAGTGGGGAGACGGTTTTTTACTTCAGCTAAGCAAGGACTTAACGTCTGAATTCCCCGAAATAAGGGGTTTTTCAAGAAGAAACCTCGAACTCATCCGGCAATGGTATACGTTCTATAGCGCAGCCCCTTCTCCCCTAATTGCGAAACAAGCTGTTTCGCAATTGCCTGCCGGCTCATTGAGCCAACAAGCTGTTGGCTTAATCAGGCAACAGCCTGTTGCCCAAATAACTCAGATACCCTGGGGTCATAATATTGCCATCATTGCCAAGTGCAAAACCCTCAATGAGGCGCTCTACTATGTGCAGAGCACCATCGCCCACGGATGGAGCCGTAGCGTACTGGTTCACCAGATGGAGAGCGGATTGTTCCAGCGGGAAGGCAATTCGGTGAACAACTTTGCTCTCACGCTCCCTGCGCCGCAATCCGATCTAGCGAAACAAACCATAAAAGATCCGTATGTCTTTGATTTCCTGAGCATGACAAAGGAATACAATGAACGCGATCTGGAATTGGGGCTGATACAACATATCACACAATTCTTATTGGAACTGGGAGCCGGGTTTGCATATGTGGGAAGGCAGTTGCCGATACAGGTGGGAGAAAAGGAATTCTTTCTTGACCTTCTCTTCTACCATACAAAGCTGCACTGCTTTGTGGTTGTGGAATTGAAAACCGGAGATTTTGAACCTGAACACGCAGGCAAACTCAATTTCTATATCAAGGCAGTGGATTCACTCTTGCGCAAAGAAGGGGACCAACCCACCATTGGTATTCTGCTCTGCAAAAAGAAGGATAAACTCGTTGCCGAATATGCTTTGAGTGACATACACAAACCTATCGGTGTGTCGGAATATCAACTCACGCATTCTTTGCCGGACAACCTCAAACCGAGCTTGCCAAGTATTGAAGAAATTGAGAGAGAGCTTGAAGGGGAGCGGCGATGACCCCCTCCATCCCACACGAATCCGCTGCGAAGCATGTTACCGGCGAAGCGGTGTACATCGACGACATTGCCGTTGATAGCCAGTTGCTGTTCGGACGGGCCGTCTATAGCAAGCACGCGCATGCGCGGATCGTGTCGTTTGATCTGAGTGCGGCGAGGAAAGTGCCCGGTGTTCATGCTGTGTTATCTGCGGATGACATACCGGGGCACAACCAGATGGGGCCCGTCATCAAAGATGAACCATGTCTCGCTGATGGCGAAGTGATCTGCGTTGGTCAGGCAATGTTTCTTGTTGCGGCGGAAACAGAGGAGCAGGCGAGGGAAGCGGAACGGCTGATTAAAGTCGAGTACGAACCCCTTGAGTCGATCCTCGATCTCGAAACCGCTATAGAAAAAAAGAGTTTGCTTGGCCCACCACGCACGATGACACGCGGCGATGTTGCGGCGGGTTTACGCGCTTCATCTCATATTATCGAAGGCGTGTTGCACACTGGCGCTCAGGAACACTGGTATCTCGAATCGCAGGTCTGTCTCTGCATCCCCGGCGAAGGCCATGAGATCAACGTCTTCAGCTCCACACAGCATCCATCGGAAACCCAGGCGCTGATTGCCGAAGTGCTCGGCATTGGCAAACATGAAGTGCAGGTGGAAGTGCGCAGGATGGGTGGCGCTTTCGGTGGTAAGGAAACACAAGGCAACCATACCGCATGCTGGGCTGCTTTGCTGTGCAATGCAACCGGTCGGCCTGTGAAGATTCGCCTGTTCCGTGACGACGATATGATTATGACCGGAAAGCGGCACCGGTTTCTGAGTCGGTACAAAGTGGGATTTGATGATAAAGGAATGCTGCTTGCTACAGCGTTTGAATTGAACAGCGACGGCGGATGCGCGACTGATCTTTCATTCGCCATCCTCGAACGCGCCATGCTGCACGCGGATAATTCTTATTTCGTTCCGAATGTGTCAATCACCGGAAAAGTCTATAAGACGAATCTCCCTTCCAATACGGCGTTCCGGGGATTTGGCGGCCCGCAGGGTATGGCCGTGATCGAGGCAGTTATCGACCGGATCGCACGGACACTGAAGATGGATTCGGCTGAAGTTCGTTACAAGAACTTCTACGGACTCGAATCCCGTAACACCACACACTACGGTCAGGTGGTGGAAAACAACAGGCTTTTTATGATCTACGAAAAGATTATGAAGTCGTCCGACTACGAGAAGAGACGCAAGGCAATCAATGAGTTCAATGCGAAGAGTGAATTCACCAAACGTGGAATGGCGATGACGCCCGTGAAGTTCGGGATTTCGTTCACCACATCGTTCCTCAATCAGGCCGGAGCACTGGTGTTGGTGTACAAGGACGGAACGATCCTCGTGAATCACGGCGGCACGGAGATGGGACAGGGACTTCACACGAAGATGCAGCAGATCGCAGCGGCGGAATTTGGTGTGAGTGTGGACCGCGTCAAAGTAAATGCAACGAATACCACGAAGGTAGCAAACACCTCGGCAACTGCGGCATCGGCAGGAACCGACTTGAACGGCATGGCAGTGAAGAATGCGGTTGACATCCTCAAGGCACGGATTGCAGATTCGTTGGCTGCGTATTTCAGCGAGAAGCATACAGATGAACCGACCAATTTTGCCGACATTGTGTTTGAGAACAATACCATCAAAGACGCTCTCCATCCTGATCGGGCCATCCCGTTTGCTGATGCGATGCCTATTATGCACCTGCGACAGGTGAGTCTTAGCGCCTCGGGGTTTTATAAAACTCCATCGATTGGCTGGGACAAGGAAAAGGGATTCGGGAAGCCGTTCTTTTATTTTTCATTCGGGATGGCTGTGACCGAAGTCGAGGTGGACGTACTGACAGGCCATCACACCATTCTCCGCACAGACATTCTCCACGATGTTGGTGATTCGCTGAATGCCGGCATTGATATCGGTCAGGTGGAAGGTGGCTACGTACAAGGTGTTGGTTGGTGTACGACGGAGGAAGTGAAGTGGGACGCCAAAGGAAACCTGATGACCCACTCTCCCGATACGTATAAGATTCCGGGTGTGCAGGACATCCCAAAGGATTTTCGGACGGAATTGCTGCAAGGTGTTCCCAATCCGGGCACGATTCGTCGCAGCAAAGCAGTTGCCGAGCCGCCGCTGATGCTTGGACTTTCCGCTTGGTTGGCAATAAAAGATGCGATTTCCGCCGTGGCAGATCATCAGGTTGAACCGGAGTTTTCGCTACCGGCGACGAATGAAGTGATTGCGCTCAGCGCGGACAAACTGAGGAGAACACGGGTGTAATGGAGTAGTGGAGTGATGGAGTATTGGAGTAATCATAGGAGGCTCTGAGATGACCGAGTACACGAAACGACGGAACAAGAATCGTGGATACATGAAACTTGAGGTGTGGCAGAAAGGCCTGGAGTTGTTCAAACTGGTGTGGAAAATCACGAGTAGAGGAGGAATTGATTTCAAGCTTCGTTCTCAACTCGTCGATGCCGCGCAAAGTGTGTCGTCCAATATTGCCGAGGGATATGGCCGTCGTTCAATCAAGGAGTATATTCAATTTCTTTATGTTGCTCTCGGAAGTTTGGCTGAAGTTCTTACGCGGTGCATTGGTCTGCGTGAAATCGGATTGATCTCTCCGGATGATCTCGAACAGATTGATACTCTTCACTACGAAGTGGAAAACAAACTGCTCAATCTCGTGGGCTCGCTGGAGCATAAGCGCGACAGCGGCGGATGGGTGGACGCGGTGTCCGAAAATGTCGCGGATTACCAGACATAGCCTCATCACTCCATTACTCCAACACTCCATCTACCATGGATTCCATCAGCCACCTTCTTTCCTTGCTCACGTCTGACTCCCGTCTCATGGTTGCGACGATCATCGCAACATCCGGGTCAACTCCTGTTGGAGCGCTTTCAAAAATGCTGATTCACGGTGACGGTACCCGCGCGACCGGTACGGTTGGCGGTGGTTGTATGGAAGGGGACGTTCTGGAAGCTGCCCGGAAGTTGCATCAAGACAACACGGCAGCAATCCTCACATTCCATCTCAATGAAGACGAAGTGATCCAGGGTTTGATATGCGGAGGGAATCTCGATATCCTCGTCGAGCCGGTCGATGCTCATCAGCGAGAACTGTATGAGAAACTGAAAAGCATCAGAGACAGAGGCGAGGATTGCGTTGTTGCGACTCACCTTGCTCTCGACGGTCGAGTCTTATATAAGGCTGTGGTAACGCGCGATGAGCTGCAGGGAAGCAATGAGGTGTTGGAGTATTGGAGAACTATTGGAGGTGCAACGACTGTTGACCTTGGTGCGATTCTACCCAAAGTATTCCAGCGCTCACAGGGTGAGCGATTACAGATCGAAAATGGTGTGATGATTTTGGAACCCGTGCTTGGACGGCCGCACCTTATCGTGTTTGGCGGCGGACATGTTTCCTTGTATGTTACACGCGTGGCCGCGATGGCGGGATTCAGGGTGACAGTGGTGGATGATAGAATTCAGTTTGCAAACAAGGAGCGATTCCCGGAAGCGGAGGAGACCATAGCGGCGGAGTTCTATGATGCGATGGAAAAGCTCTCCATCACCACATCAACATACGCGGTGATCGTTACACGAGGGCACCGTTCTGATGAAGAGATACTCGGTCGAGTGGTGAAGACACAGGCAAAGTATGTCGGCATGATCGGCAGCAAACGCAAGGTGCTTGCCACGTTCAAGAATCTTATGAAGGATGGCGTTAGCCAGGATTTATTAGAAAAGGTGAGGGCTCCCATGGGACTCGATATCGGAGCCGCGACGGCTGAGGAGATTGCAGTCAGCATTGTGGCAGAGATGATCCAAGTACGCCGCGGTGCAGCGCTACCCGTGCAACTCAAGTCGAGAGAAATGGCAACACTTCTTCAGAAGCAGGAGACTTCATGAAAACCCTTGTCGCACTGGTGTTCTTATCATTCATTATCGGTTGTCATACTTCATCTCCATCAGGTAAAAACATGGAATCATCCACTCCCAATAAACGACTTGGCTATCGCTTTCTTGCTCTCGGTGATTCATACACGATTGGAGAAAGCGTCGAGTATGATGGTCGATGGCCTGTCCAACTTGCAAGTATGTTGCGCAGTGAAGGCATCCCTGTTGATGACCCGTTGATCATTGCCACGACCGGTTGGACAACCGATGAATTGAACAAAGGAATCGACAACGCGAAACCTGAAGGGACGTACGATCTCGTGTCGCTGTTGATTGGCGTGAATAATCAGTATAGGGGAAGAAGTGCGGAAGAGTATCGGGAAGAGCTCAAGGCCTTGTTGCAACGCGCCATTGCATTTGCCGGTGGCAGGACTGCTCATGTCATCGTTCTTTCAATCCCGGATTGGGGGGTGACGCCGTTTGCAGAGGGACGTGACCGTGCAAAGATTGCGCGGGAGATCGATCAGTTCAATGGCATCAATAAAGAGGAAGCGCTGAAGGCCGGAACGTATTATGTTGACGTTACACTGGTCTCGCGTCAGGCTGTCGTCGATCCTGGGCTTGTTGCTGGTGACGGACTTCATCCTTCAGCGAAGATGTACACAGAGTGGGCGAAGTTGGTATTCCCGATTGCAAAAGACGTGTTGTATCAGCCGAAAGAGTGAGCGGAGAATTAGCAATGAACAATTGACGAAGAGCCTCTATTCAAGCATCCAGAATCTATAATCAATAATCCCGCCCGCTCTCCCTTAAAGCATCCCCTTCAGCTTTGCGTAGCCCGCTCTGCTTACCTGCAAACTTGTTCCATCCTTTAGAACCGCCATTCTGCTATCCTTCGCGTACGGCTCGATCTTTGCAATTCTCTCTATGTTGAGAATGAACGAGCGATGAATCCGAACGAACTGCTTCGGATCAAGCTGCTCTTCCAGTGAAGCCAGTGGCTCCTGCTTCAGGTGTTTCTTTCCTTCGGCCCGGATACACACATAGTCATCCTGCGCCTCGATGTAGTCGATCTGCTCGACAGGAATGACGTGGACTTTTGTTCCATCCCTCACCAGTAGCCGTTGCAGTATAGTCTCCTGTTTTCTTGCAGACGAGACAAGAGTCTTCAAGGCGGCATCCCGTTCCGGTGCAATACGTGCCAGCGCAATCCCAAGTGCCTCGTCGAGACGCTCCTGACTAAAGGGTTTCAGCAGATAATCCACTGCATGCACTTCGAAGGCACGCAAGGCATATTCGTCGTATGCTGTTGTGAAGATGACGGCCGGATGTTCATCGATCAATTCCAGGACTTCAAACCCGTTCAGCTTGGGCATTTGAATATCGAGAAAGATAATATCCGGTTTCAGTTCGGTAATTGTTTTGACGGCCTCGAAACCATTCGCGCATTCAGCGGCGATGGTCACTTCAGGATGGGCGGCGAGATATTCGCGGACAATACTGCGTGCGAGTTCCTCGTCATCGATAATAATAGCACAGTGCTGAGATGGTGTCATGGTCATACGAATGGGATAATCAGTTCAACAGTGAATGAATTCGCGTCTCGAGCAATATCGATCCGTGCATCGTTGCCGTAGAGTCTCTCCAGCCGTTCCTTGACGTTGCGTATGCCGAGTCCAGCCCCGGGCATCGGCCCGGTGTCGGCATCCAGTGGATTCGTAATGGCAATCTTCATTCGGTTGACGCCTCCTGTGGCTCGAATGGTGATGGTGCCTCCCTCGATCAGGTGAGCGATTCCGTGTTTGATCGCGTTCTCAATCAGAGGCTGGAGAAGAAGAGGAGGGAGTTTGTTCTCCATGATCTCCGGCTCGATACTGCATTCCACCTGCAATCTGCTGCCAAATCTCACCCGCTCAATGGCGAGGTACTCGTTCACCAGTGAGATTTCTTCCGGAAGGGTGATGGCGTCTTTCGCTCCGAGACTCAGTGTTGTGCGCAGAAATCCCGCGAGACGCAACGTCATTGCCCGCGCTCCCGCCGGGTCACTCGACGTGAGCGCACTGATGGAGTTCAAACTATTGAACAGAAAGTGCGGATGGATCTGGGTACGGAGCGTTCTCAGTTCGGCCGACTGGGCGAGTATGCGGAGTTCAAGCGAACGCCGTTCCGCATCACGCGATGCCTCGAATGCTGCAATGAGATAGTGTACTGCAACAGCCAGTAGAAATAGCAACATCCCCGATCCGAACCAGATTCTTATCGTTACAGCGGGAAGTTCCGCCAGTGCGGAGAACATCTGCACCTGTGCGAGGATGTTCCCCCACAACGTCATAAAGAGAATCCAGAGCGCGCTCGAAAGTCCGGCGGCAATAAGATGGATCGTCAGCAACTGCAGCCAGTGTGTACGCTCAATGGGAAACGCGCCGCAGAGGTACCGTGCCGACAGGCAAACAAATCCGTACACGAGTGCGAGTGGAACGCTGAACACTACGGCGTCCGCCAACGGCAGGTCGCCCGGGATTGCGAGCAACGCTGCAAGCAGCAGCCCGATGATGGTCCAGGCAACCAGATAGATGAGACGGTTCTGCGCGTCGGCGAGGATCGGGTGCATTAGTTCTTTACTTCCACGCCGCCCATGATCGCGGTTCCGCGAATCACCAGGTTCTTTGTCGAGCCGCCCTTCGGTGGGCGTGTTTTATCCTCGATACCGCCGAGGATCGGTGTCCCATTTATTGAGACGGCCCAGTCCTCGGGGACTTTGATATCAATGCCACCCCAGACGGCAAACACATCGATGACCGCTTCGCCGTTCTTGATCGAGGCCTGGCGCAAATCCACCTCGCACCCACCCATGATCGCGGTGAGTTCGCCACCGAGAAAATTCTGGGAACTGTTCGTGCGTTCGACTCCACCAAGCAGAGCAAGCCCGCTGATGGTATCATTACTGTCGGAAATGCGTTCTCCTCCAAGCACGCTGATGTCGTTCCTCCGCTTTACCGTGCGCCACACCAGAACGCCGCCTATAAAAATGAGGAAGAGAGGCCACAGGTCGCGAAATCGTACGTCGATGATATCGAGTTTCCCGAGCAGGAGGATGCCACCGACACCGATAAAAAGATATGCGGCGATGCCATCGCCTTTTTCAGTCGTGAGTTTGCTGATACCGTACACGATGAGAAGTGACGGCCACAAGCGGAGAAAATCTCCTGCGTAGATCACGTCCATTCTATCCAATGTCAGAATAACGCCGACAAGGATGATCAGCACTCCCAGCACAATCTGTGGGGTGATGCGAAATCCTGGTTTAGTTTCCATATTCCATCTCCTTTGCAAAATGAGTACGGGAATTCCGGTTGGTATGCTTCCATAACATCATCACGCCGACCGCAATGATCAGAATTGGCCAACTCTCATGGAACGTCAGCCCGAAGAGCCGCAGCGTTGACACCTGCAGCCACGCCCCCACCACGATCCACCAGACACCCAGTCGCCGTCCGTGAATATCATCCGATTGAATGAGCCTTACAAGCCCCATCAACACGAGTGTGAGAGGCCAGAGTTTCCACACCGACCATTCGAATATGCCAATGTTATCGAGAATGAGCAAGCCGCCCAGTGTAATGAATGCCGTCCCGAGCAACAATCGGGGAAGCCGGCTTCGTGTACGTTGTATTTCCATTGATGCGTTCCTTCTGTGGTTGTTCTGTAAGCAATATACGGGGTGGGTCAATCAAAGAAACGGTGAAATCGGTGAATGGCGGCGGGGCGTCGGCGAGTGGAGGGCGGGCCTTCCAGTAGTGGCTCAGTTGATTCCGGATTTTGGATTCGGGATTCTCGATTATCCGCCTTCCGCCAATTGCGCATCTGCCAATTGTCTTTCTACCTGTTCCAGCCTGTCTCGTCCGTCCATAGGTTGACAGTGTGAGTTAGAAAGTTAAGCTGCATAACGCATTTCCGGTGTCATCATTCCCAAGCTGAGATGCGGGCGCTCAGTGTTGTAGATGGAGACTGCTTCC
>JBJXHC010000092.1:0-80022 GCA_046160825.1 Bacteroidota bacterium
TCGACCCCTGAGCCATCAGGTCGGGTTTGATGCGCGCCGGAATGCTCGTTGTCGGTCCGACGGAGCTAATACTGCTACGAGTGCCGCCGGCGTTCACTGCACCTATTGCAACAACACTATCGCCATCAGCCGGGGCACCAAGAGTGTTGCGGGATGCGTTGGAGCCATTGTTGCCGGCGGAATTCACCACAAGAATGCCGCGACCCGCTGCCATGTCCGCAGCGCGCGTTATCAGGGTGGTGTTACCATTCATATTCTGCCACGTCCAACTCGGAAATGGTGAGTCGTAGTCGAGATAACCGAGTGACGTGCTGGTGACATCAACACCGATGCTGTCGGCCCATTCAATGCCCGCGAGCCAATAATCTTCCTCAGCGGGTGTCTCACTGCTGTCGTTTTCCGTGCGGACGAGGATGAAACTCGCACCAAACGCCGGACCGATCAACTGGCCGGGTTTGTAGCCGCCAATCGTTGAAAGAGTGTTGACCCCATGACTGCCAAAAGCTGTCGAAGGATTGTTTGGAATGACACTGACCTTATGGTCAACGAAGTCATATGTCGCGATGATGTTCATATCGGCAAACGATTCATGCGACAGCAATCTGAAGCCGTTGTCGAACACTGCGATGACCACGTTCTGGGCAAAATTGCCCGCGTTGTGAACAACAGGAACATTGATCTGTTGAACCTGGTTAAGTGCAGCTCCATAATCGAGATCGAGAATGGATTCTGTTTCTTGCGGGGGATGGGAAGAATTCATGTCTGACTGCGATTCCACCACGTCATATTCTTTCTTGAATCGCGTCACCATCTCCATTTCGCGGACGAAAGGCAGGGTCGCCAGATGTTGTAGCTGTGCTTCTGTTGCTACGACACTCACAGCATTAAACCACTTGGAGCGTTGACGGATTCTGAGGACACTCTGTGAGATTTGTTGTACGTACGATTCTTCCACCGGCAGATCCGAATAGTCCACCACACTTTCATGTGATCGTACCTTGAGTCGTCTTTGTAATGAGCGGTCAGACACAACGGATGCAGGGATAGCGTCGCGCAGTATTTCTGATGACCCCTTGTCATGAAAGAACACCCAGACGAGGATTTCGTCACTGGGATTCACCCGCATCAGGTATTCATGAAGCCGCGTTCCGGTTTTTGATGCAGAGAAAGCAGAAACCGCTGCGAGCATGAGAATGACAAGGCTGAACGGGAAAAGCATACGAATTGAACGCATATGGGATGGGAGGCTTGTGATTGACAAGTGATGTTAACAAAAAGTTACTCAAGAGCGTCGAGAGAAGCAAGTGCAATTCTTCCGGGCAAAACTCAGCCGAAGAGGAATTCGGGGGAGAGGCCCAGGGCGGCGATTTGGGTGCGAATCTCCTCCTTGTAAAGCGAATTCATCACGATCACGACGTCCGGTTTGTATTCTCTTAAGAACTCGGGAGAAATGATCCGTTGTCCCGTACCAGCCACGTACATTCCCTGCTTTCGCGGATTGATATCCACCATGTAACCAATGTCCTGGAGTCCTGCAAAGGTGTTCAGGAATGTCACACCCTTTGATCCGCCACCCCATACAACAGCTTTCCGACCATCGCGATTCAGGCGGACGAACGTCTCTTTCCACTCTCCCACTTTGTTGGAATATTTCACGGAGAATGCCTCCACCAGCTTGTTCATAGCCTGCAGATCGTTCGTGGTTGTCTTTACAACACCGGTCGGCTTGTCCCCAGGCATCGCTTGCAAACCGAGATACTGGCCACCGAATGTTTCCGTGGTATCCGTGACATCAAAACCTGACGATGTAAATACTCCGGCCATTGAGTTGGCGCAGAAGTACGAGCAGTGTTCATAAATAATATCCCAGATTCCCAGATCTCGAAGTGTGTAGAGAACATTAGGGACCTCGAAGTACACTGCTGTGTTCGGCCTGTTGCCGATGGAACGCCGTACGCTTGCCACAAAACCACGAGGATGTTGGATATGCTCGAGTACATGACGGCAGGCAACAAGGTCCGCTTTGTAGTGTTGGTGGTGTTCTGAATAGAATTCCTGAATAAACGTTACCTCGGGTGAGGTACGAGCATCCTCTTCTGTCGGAACATAGCTCGGATCGAATCCCTTGCCACGGTTGCCGCCACGTTTGCAGATGAGTTTGAGAAAATCCCCCTTGCCGCATCCGATATCCACGATGTCCTTGTCGCGGAGACCGTAGCGTTGAATGAGACTGTCGGCAAGGTCCTCGGCAAATCGTTGGAAACTCGGTGAGAAGTGAAGAGAGTTTTCATATGCCTGAGTATATTCCATCAACATTGGGTCAAACGCAAGATTGGAAACATGGCCACACTTTCTGCAATATCCAAGTGTCAAATCTCCCCGCGGTGCGGCCAGTGCCTCACTGGGTGTCGGCCAAAGTACATTACAGTGGACCGGAACCTGTTGAATCTCGACAAATACCTGAACATCGGAAGTCCCGCACGCTGTACATGACGGTGTTGAAGTATTGTTCATCGGCATTCAATTCTTTCGTTCATTCTATTGGTGACTGATGTAAGAGCAGTCCAAATGTAGGAAAAAGAGGAGAGAAATTCCTTGCGAGAGAGTGGAAGGGGCTTCATAGAAGCAAAAAGGCGATGGAGAACATCCACCGCCTTTGCCAAACGATAAAAGATTCGCCCTTCTATCGAAGGAGGATCATCTTCTTGAGATTACTGAATGTCTTTCCGGAAACCCCCACAGCATTCATACGGTAGATGAAGACGCCGCTACCCACATGTATGCCGGTCATATTACGTCCATCCCACACCGTATTGTAATATCCTCCGTCCATTGTTCCGTCGGCCAATGTCGCGACCTCCTGGCCAAGCATGTTGTACACCTTCACGGAGACTGTTGCAGCTTCCGGAATCCCGAACTGAATCGTCGTGGTCGGATTGAACGGGTTGGGGTAGTTGGAGTTCAAGAAAAATTCCTCCGGCACAAGAGGCTCGGTATGCGCGATTTCTTCCTCTCCACCAAACGCCTTTGTCGGCACAATCGGTACTTCAGTATTATAGAAGTAGTCAACGGTACCAATAAACAATGGCGGTGTCGGACCCGCATTGCCGAAGAATGGACCGACCTTTGTCGAAACAAGATTGTGTGCAAATGTTCCGGCGTTAACCCAGGTTGTGCCATTATACGAGAACGACTGGGTCCAGGTATTACCGACGCGTTTCACCTTCAGATACAATGGATTGCCGTCTGCGATAGTCGAGTCAACATATGTAGTAGGAGTACTGCCCGCAAGCGATGCCGCGAAAACTCTCGTCAAGCCGGTATTGCGGACAAAGTCAAATCGAAGATAATTTGCCGGGTCTTGTTCAACGATGATCCCTTGTATCTGCGAACGCAACGTCAGAGTTGTATTGAATTTCGCCTCAACCTCGAAGTTGGCATTGTTCGAGTTCTGCATTATGCGTGGTGCATTGTTTCCACTGATCCAGGCGTCGTGGACAACACCAGGTGGCACGTTGATGGAAAGAGCACTTCCGGTCATGGACAATGAAGCATCACCAAGAGGATTGTAGTATGTCCAGAGGTCGGTGTTCAAATTGACAGCATTGAAATTATCCGACACAATCGTGGAGAGAATTGGTATGCCCGACGAGCCGACATACTGTGGATCATCCACTACGACATTCACGTCTCTGTAGGCAGAATTGATAACAGTGCTGGCACCGGTGAACGTCGAGTCCTCCGAGAATCCGATGGTGAACGTTTGCGGCACCACGTCAATATACCGGATACAGCATGGGTCCTTTCTTCCAAATCCAAAAACCGTCATCCCACCATCTTGTTGCCGGAAGTAATCATTCTTGTTATCGTCTTCGTGATGGACAGTATATAGAACCCGTTGCATCGACGGGTCACCAAAATATGCCCATTCCGGTGATGCGAGATCGGTGGACCATGGAGAGGACATCACATTTCGGACGCCGGTGGAACGGTACACAAAGTCCCCATTCACATCGAGCTGTCCGCCGGGGGTGCCTTCGTACAAGAACCAATAGTTCGCCCCCATTTTCACCATTGTCATTCTCGCGTAACCGGGGAAAATGTCCCACAGAGCTTCCCACAGGCCATTGTTACTGGTCGTCCGGATGCGAAGCTTGAGCGGACCCTGACTTGCCAGAGAGCTGGAAGAACTCGGGTAACCGGGATGGAATACGTCGCCGGCATTCGGGATACCTCTGAAGTCGTTGAATGCTCCAACGGGAATACCCCCTGGAGGCGCGGGGTGATAGCCAATCCAGTCATTGCCATTGTTGTCAAACATGCTGGCAAAACCGCCGCCGACTTTGTGGTAGTAGTACGTTCCGGAGGATGTGACTATGCGAAAACTCTCCTGTCCTTCGTATGAAGCGGTGTCAAAGACAGAGACTTGGGCAGGGAAACTCGGAGGAGTGAATGATCCCCCTCCTGTTGTATCAAAGTACACGTCGAAATACCGTGTGCTATTTGCTCCGGTGACTCCTTCCATCAGGAGGACCATTGTTCCCGATGCGTTTGTTGTGGCGTTGTAGGTTGGATCGAAATCGAATTGGGTCGGAACCAGTGTGTCAATGATGGCATGTGTGCTGTCCACCTCAATAACACGCATCGAGTTTACGTCAAATGTTGAAGCGAAATGACCGAGTGTTGCAAGTGCGCCGGTAAAGTTCATCGCCGATTCGATGGGTTTGTTAACGCGCTGATAACCCGCGGCGTGTATTCTCAATGGTACGCGGAATGCCCACTTGGCATTCCACCATGGCAAGGGTACTGCAGTGATGACATGGAGCTTGGCGCTGGTGCTCGGTACGTTGCCAAAGGGATTGGATACCACAACCGCAAAAGTTGCTCCACTGTCTGCAAGAACCGTCGGGAGTGTTGTATATGTTGAGCTGGTTGCACCCGTGATATTGACGCCATTCTTTTTCCACTGATATGTCAAAGGCGGCGATCCCGCAGCAACGACAGAAAACATTGCCCGCTGTCCCTCAATGACCGATTTGTCAGTGGGGTGCGTAGTTATGGACGGTGGAATGCCATCCTCCGGAACTACCGGCGTCGCCTGATTAAAGAAATAGTCGACGATACAGGTGAATGCAGGAGGAGTGCTTCCGGCATTTCCCGCATACACGCCCACCGAGTCAACCATGATCGGATATGAATAGGATCCCGCGCTAGTAAACGTGCTTCCGTTGGTGGAATAGGACATTGTCCACAAATCCCCCTGCCGCTTCACCCGCAGCCACAGTGGAGCCGTGCCCTTGGGGATGGAATTGAGGTTGAGATTGATTCGGGTGGTCGGTGTGTTGTTGACCATTGTTGCCGAGAACGCCCTGATGATGTTACTTGTAGCATGCGTTACAAAGTCGAACCGCATGTAGTTGCTGGTGTTTTGTTGGATGATGATTCCTTCCAACTGATGCACCCCGGTAACACCGGACTCGAATTTAGCCTCGATCTCAAAGTTGGTGTTGTTGGCATCTTGCATAATGCGTGGAGCGAAATTGCCTCCGGTCCAGGAATCATGAGTGTTGCTGGACGGTACATTGATGGAGACCCGGGCATTTTGAGTACCTACGCCGGAGAAACTCAATGAGGCGTCATTTCTTGGATTGACAAATCTCCACAATCCGGTATTCAGCGAGCCTGTGTGGAAATCGTCAGAAATTATGATTGAAGCAGGATGGACGACAGTCAGCGTAGCAGAAAGACTTGTGTCCGCTCCGAATTCGTTGGTCACAATGCAACGGAACACGGCTCCACTATCCGCGGCAACTGTTGTGGTGATGAGCGAATAGAGAGCGCTTGTCGCTCCGGGGATGTTCGCACCGTTCCTTTGCCATTGAATCACCATCGGTGGAGTTCCGATAACAGTGATTGCCATTGAGACTGTATCACCTGCCTCAACTGTTGAGTTGATTGGATGTGCCGTAATGTTGGGAACTACTCCCGATCCAGCGTCCTCGTCGAGAATCGGAAACTCCCTGTTGAAGAAATAGTCCACCAATGCCGTGTATTCCGGCAACCCTGCCCCGGCATTTCCGGCATACGGTCCAACCTTGTTGACAGTCATGGCATGTGTGAACTGAGCGCCAGTGAGCCAGTTCAATCCATTATAGGAAAAGCTTTGCGTCCATTGGTTGCCGATGCGCTTTACACGCATGTAGGGAGGCAGCGTGTCATAGTCGACGTTGTAACGTGGAGTGAATGTTGTACCATTGGTTACAGTTCCCGAAAACATCTTTGTTCTTGTCCCGGTAGAAGAATAATCGAACCGGATAAAATTTACTGAATCCTGCTTGATGATAATGCCATGCATCTGTACCAGACCATTGAACGGTGAGTCGAACTTTGCCTCCACTTCGAAGTTCACGTTGTTCGCCGGCTGCAACAATTGGATTGCGGTATTGGACGGCGACCAAGGCTCATGTTTTATTCCGGGAGGAACCTTCAAAGCAACACGTGCGTCCAATGTTCCACTTCCCGACATTTGATATGAACCATCACTGAGAGGATTCACCAGCGTCCAGAGGTTCGTGTTGAGTGTGTCCGCGAAGAAGTCATCAGACACAATGGTAGAAAGCACGTCAAGAGGTACAACGGTTACGTTACCGATACTGACATCAAGATGATGTGCAACAAGGAGAATACATCCCGTTTGTGGGTGATTGAAACTCTGGATGCCATACAGATCCCAGCCGGCCGGCTCTGCTGTTCCATCTTGCCATATCTTGATCTGGTACTGCCCTCCGACTCCCGGCAATGTTTGTACACGAGCTTTGAATATATACCGGATGCCGAGAGACAACGTCCTGCCGGAATTGTCTTGATTCATGACAACAAGGTTATTGCCATATATCCTCAGTCGCTGACTGAAATCATTGTCCCAATCGTACCATGACAACGAGCCAAGGGGAAGAAACCCGGTCTTGGGTTGCATTCCCGCGGTGGATGCCGGCAGGTCGCTATGTCCGGGCCATCGCATCAGGAATCCGATTCCCGCGCCATTGCTCGGTGCTTTAAATCCGGCAGTATCGACAGAGTGAATAGTGATCGGTGCGCTAATCTCGTAGTCGTTCCATGTTTGTTCACCGATAGCTACAAGCCGGTCGTATCCCGGTTCCACTACACGCAGATTGCCGTTGTTGATTGTCCATTTCCCGTCAACAACCTGTGCGACACTCTGGATGGATGGAGCAGTACTCCAATCAATCTGGTATGTTTTGGACCAGGATACGCTTGGGATATAATTTACAGTGACAGTTTCCCTCTTGACCGTGAATTGACTGTCTGCCGCAATAATAACCACCTGATTGGTCTGAGGTTGCGGAAGCAGAGTCGAGTACAGGATGTCGACATTAAAATCACCCTTCTTCGTGAGCCGGCGCGAATCCGATCCGACTGTAAGATTGACTTCGGGTCCACCGTTCAACGTGTATTTCAAGGATGCAATGCCATGCGGATCGGCGACGTTGCCGAGGATGTTGATATATGGCTGGGGATTTCCGTTATGACCAAAGGTTTGCTCATTCCCATACCATACGTCAATCACGGGAGGTGTGGGAATAGACGTGGTGAGAGTAAAGTCGGCACTGGTATCTGCATTGCCAACTCCATCCATGGCGATGATTCTGAAATGATACAGCGTGCTGTTCTGCAAACCGGTTGCTTGCAGAGTGTGTATAGTTCTCAGGTCAGCATGTTGAGCATTTCCCAACTCGTAGCCGGTGGTCAAGCCGTATTGAATGACTCCGTCTGTTGGTTCATTCGTTACCCAGTTGACAAGAAATGATGCAGCTCCTGGGACATTGCTGACCTGCAGTATTTCCGGAGGGAATGTATCAACCGCGGTGCCTCCGTCTTCAGGTTCCACCGGATCAGCGACGAGGAAGAAGTAATCCACGTTTGCAGTGAATGCGGGAGGGGTTGTGCCGACATTGCCCGCAAACGGTCCGACGGCGTTCACGCTGAGGGTGTGTGAGAAACTTGCCGCGGTTGTCCAATTTGTCCCATCGTTGGAATAGAACTGTGTCCACTGGTTCCCCTGTCGTCGCACACGTAAATACGACGGGTTGGAGATTGTCACATTCACGTCGTGTCGAATAGTGGGAACACCGTTAAGAAATGACGCCGCATAGATATTTGTCGATGAGGGTTTGCGGGTAAAGTCGAAACGAATAAAGTTCAATGCATCCTGTTGAATGATAATTCCCTGCATTTGCGAGTTTGCTGCAAGATTGGATTCGAACTTCGCTTCCACTTCAAAGTCAACGTCGTTTGCCGATTGGAGAATCCTCGGTGCGAAATTGTTGTCAGACCATACATCGTGCGCAACCCCGGCTGGCAAAGTAAAAGTCAGGTACGCATTGGATGTATTTGTTCCCGTCAATGCAATAAGAGTATTGAGCGGATTCACCACTCCCCACTGAGTCGGGGGAAGTCCAAATGTATTGAAATCGTCGGATTCGATCCCGGATGGATGAGGGAGAACCGTAATCATTGCTGCATCGCTCGTGTCCGAGCCGCCACTGTTGGTAGCGATACATCTGAATAAATCCCCGCTGTCGGATTGCTTGATTTTGGGGTTGAGATAAGCAGCCGATGTTGCACCCGGGATGTTTGCTCCGTTTTGTTGCCATTGATATGTGAGGGGCAATGACCCAACAGCCGCCACGGAAAGGAGTACAGAGTCTCCTACCACGACAGATCGATTTGACGGATGAGTGGTTATTGACGCCGCAACAAAACTCCCATCTTCGGGGGCAATAGGACTTGCATTATTGAAGAAGTAATCAACAAGGCCTGTGAATTGCGGTGCTGGCGAACCGGCGTTGAGGATGAATGGGCCGACTCGGCCGACTGTGAGTGTAAATGAAAACGTTCCGGCCGTCGTCCATGTGCTTCCGTTATACGAATATCTGTGCGTCCAAGTGTTTCCAACTCTGGTAACGCGCATGTAGATAGGGTTGCCGTTGGAAATACTGAGATCGTATCTGGTTGTTGCCGTGCCATTGGTGATTGTCGCCGCATAGACTCTTGTACCAGTCGTACGTTGCTGGAAATTGAAACGGATATAATTGGTAAGGTCTTGTTCGACAATCACCCCGGACCCCTGGTATTGAGCCGCCATGTTCGCCTGGAACTTGAGCTGAATCTCGAAGTCCGTGTTATTCGCCGGTTGGAGAATCCGGGGAGAGAACGCACCGGACGTCCACATATCGTGTGCATCCCCCGTTGGAATGTTCATGGAGAGGAGAGCATCGGTTGTTCCTGATCCGACCATCGTCAATGTCGATGGCGTGCCCGGATTGATGAAATTCCAGACATTTGAATTGAATGAAGAAGCATTGAAGTCATCAGAGACGATTGATGAAATCGGCACAGTGGATATGACGCCGAGAATACCGGTATTTGATGTTAGAGGTCCGGCTGCATTTGCTGCAATACACTTAAACTGTGAACCATTGTCGGCGAGTACGAGCGTTGGCGTGACGTACCATGCCGAGGTTGCCCCGGCAATAAGTACGTCGTTCCTGTACCACTGATACGTGATGGGTTCTGTTCCCGTCACGCCGACGACAAATGCGGCCTTCTTCCCCGTTTGGACTGTTTGACTTGCGGGGTGATGCACGAACTGCACTTGCAATGGCTGAACCGTCAGAGTGGCACCATTGCTCGTGGCGGTGCCACCGTTGTTGGATACCACGCATCGATATGATGCGCCGTTATCGGACATCCCTGCTGGTGGAATGGTATATGTTGAACTGTTTGCTCCGGGGATAGCCACGGAGTTTCTCTGCCACTGATAAATGAATGGCTGAGTCCCTGCAGCATCAACGGAGAATGTTGCGGTCTGACCAGCCAGGACTGTTTGGTTTGTCGGGTGTAATGCAATACTTGGTGGAATGGCGGGAGTTGTCCGATACCGGACGACCATCGCGGGACCAGGCCACAATACTTCAATACCGTGTCCGGTTGCATTGGAGAACACAGTAAAGGTGTTGACTCCGGTGATTAACGCCGAAGTTGGAGGCGACAATATATCATACGAATAGAAATCATCTCCACCGAGCGGTGGGGCGGTCCAAGTGTTGACTTTATAGTAGTGGGTTTCACCAGACAATGCCCCCTTGTTGGTCCCATTCCATGTCTTCAATAAGAACCTGGCCGCCAGTGCGTTCGCAAGTCCGGGCGTCCCTGGGACAGTAAATTTGCTTGTGGCCGTCGTTCGCCCGAGTCGTACATTAAATCGTTCCGGTACGTTGGTGGCTTTATAGAGCTTAACAGAAATAGAATCGCGCTGCAACGTCAGGCCGGCGACTTCGTTGGTAACGAACCACACGCCATTGTTATCCCTGATGCGGGCAACCAATCGGATGGAGCCTTGCAGTTGATCAGGGACGAAGTCGGTATTCCATGTTACTTGATAGGGTGGTGTTGTCGCAGTACCAACAATATTTGAAACATTCAGGGAGTTATCAGTCTTCAGTCGATGATAGCTTTGATGGTAATCCAGATAAATGCCATCGCCATCAGTATCGTAGCCATCATAATAAGCCAGGACCTCTACTTTGCTAATACCTGCTCCACCGGAGGCACTAACTGCAATCGTGGGGTTTTCCCCGAAGGAAGCTCCATTTGTGGGTGATGTGATTGTCCCTGTCGGGTGAGGTTTGCTGGCGCCGTAGTACACTCGAACCGTCGTCGCGTACCAACCCCAATGTCCCCAACCAAACCCATAACATGTCTGACCGCCCGAATTTCCCTCAATCGTATTTGTACCCTGCTTCAAGTGATTGACAGGAATACTGATCATCGGATTGGGTTGCTGCAGATAACATTGTCCGTTGGCACCCACCGGAATACCATTCGTTGCCCCCAATTCGGGAATTGCAATCCAGGCATTTCCGTTCATCCTGAATTGCTTATTCGTTGTCCCGATATGACCGCCCCATTGATCGATCAAGACTTGGGCGCTGGTGATTCCCACAGTATCGTTTATCGTAAACGACATAATCGAATTGGGTTTGTACTGTTGCGCCTTGGAGTGAGTAGATGCTTGATCAATGACGCGCCATTCTTTGCTGCCGCTCGTGGTCATCACGCGCGTGAATTCCTTGTAGATATTCCCTGGTCTCGGAGAAAGGCTGGTCATCGGTGGAGGAACATCAGTGACGGACAGGAGCGCATTGCTACTCGTGTCGCTCCCCGCACTATTCGATACAATACACCGGTAGAGGGAACCGTTGTTTCCGATCGATGTTGCAGGAGTGGTATACGAAGCAGATGTCGCGCCTCCAATATTGGCTCCATTGACTTGCCATTGATAGGAAAGGGTGGGAGATCCACTCGCCGTTACCGTGAAGTTTGCCGTTTGGGGCACGTTGACGGATTTGTTTTGCGGGTTCTGCGTGACCGTCGGTGGAAGATACGTCGCTGATAGCATGGCATTGTCAGTTGTGTCAACACCTGCCGAGTTGGTCACGATGCATCTAAAAATTGATCCACTGTCAGCAAGCACCGTCGCCGGCGTGGTGTAGGATGCACTCGTTGCTCCTCCCACGTTGGCTCCGTTTCGTTGCCACTGATAGGTGAACGGGGGCGTGCCCGAAGCCGCCATGGCGAAGGTCGCAGTCTGTCCCACGGCAACGACTTGATTCTGTGGGTGCTGCGTGACCGTGGGCGGAAGAACGAGCACGGTGAGCAATGCGGCATTGCTCGTGTCTGCGCCGAACGCGTTGCTGACAATACAAGCGTATGTCGAACCATTGTCGGCGACTGTTGTTACCGGAGTTGTATATGAAGCGTTTACGGCTCCCGCGATGTTTGCGCCGTTCTTCCGCCATTGATAAGACAACGGAAGTGTACCCACCGCGTTCACGCTGAAACTCGCCGTTGTACCTGACGCCACTGTTTGATTTGGCACATCACCAATAATGAATGGAGGATCACCGCTGGTTGGTGTTTCGTACAGCATTACGTTGTCAATGAAATAGAGAGCGCCGGCAGCGGCATAAGAGTTCACGACAAATCTGAAACGTGTATCTGTGCTCGTCCCGGAAAAACCGGATGTCGTGAATGTCACGGTGTGTGTATTCCACGAGGAGCCAAGATCGAAGAGCACGTTGTTCAGGCCAAAGGTCGTGAATGGCGTTGTATGCTTTTGGAGCGTAACGGCCATGTCATTGGCGTTTGAAGAATATGCAGAGAACGAAACCGTGTAGCTGGTATTCGCCTTCATGGACATGCCGGACTGGTAGAATTGAATATTATTCCCGGTCGTCGTAATCGTCAGCCGCGCAGCGTTGCTGCCATCGGTTCCAGGTGGAACGGCGGCGGCACTCCCTGTGCCATTGGTGAAAAATGTCCAACCCGTAGTGCCGGATTCAAAGCTCGGGTTGGTGATCAGGTTCGGTGGCAATGGAGCGCTGGACACCGTAAGAACTGCGTCATTGCTCGTATCGCTCCCACCAACATTCGACGCAATACACCTGAACGTGGCACCGTTGTCCGGCAGTGAGGTCGGAGGAGTTGTGTATGACGATAAAGTCGCACCGGAAATATCCGCACCGTTGCGTTGCCACTGGTATGTCAACGGTATGGTGCCTGTTGCTGTGACACTGAACGATGCCGTTTGACCTGTTGTTCTTGACTGGTTCTGCGGATGTTGTGTGATGTTGACAAGAACATACGTGAGGTGAAGCAGTGCTCCATCACTCGTGTCGATACCAAGCGGGCCAGTAACAATACATCTGAAGAGAGATCCGCTGTCCGCAAGTATTGTCGCCGGAGTCGTGTATCCGGAATTCGTCGCCCCCGAAATATTGGCACCGTTCTTCTGCCACTGATAGCTCAGAGGCGGTGTTCCTGATGCTGTTACTGTGAAAGAAGCAGTTTGACCAATTGGAACGGTTTGATTCTGTGGGTGCTGAGTGACATTCGGTGGGAGATATGTGACTTGAAGGAGCGCACCACTACTTGTATCAGCTCCGTAGATGTTCGAGACAATACAACTGAACAGAGATCCACTGTCAGCAAGAACTGTTGCCGGAGTTGTGTACGACGGATTTGTTGCCCCAGAAATATCAACCCCGTTTTTCTGCCACTGGTAATTCAACGGGAGGGTGCCTGTCGCGGTTGTTGTGAACGCTGCAGTTTGTCCAAGCTCCACTGTTTGATTCTGTGGATGTTGGGTCACGGAAGGAATCAGGTACGTCACTTGCAACAGAGCGGCGTCACTGGTATCAACCCCGTACAGGTTGGTGACAATGCATCTGAACAACGAGCCACTGTCCGGGACGACAGTTGTGGGAATGGAGTATGATGCATTGGTTGCGCCCGAAATATCAGTTCCATTTTTCTGCCACTGATAACTCAGAGGTAATGTCCCAGTCGCTGTAACACTGAACGCTGCCGCCTGTCCAACCGGCACCGTTTGATTCTGCGGATGCTGGGTTACGGAAGGAACCAGATACGTCACTTGCAGCAGAGCGGCATCACTGGTATCAACTCCGTACAGGTTGGTGACAATGCACCTGAACAACGAGCCACTGTCCGGGACGACAGTTGTCGGGATGGAGTAGGAGGAGTTGGTTGCGCTTGAAATGTCGGTTCCATCTTTCTGCCACTGATAACTCAGAAGTTGAGTCCCCGTCGCTGTAATGTTAAACGCAGCCGGTTGTCCGACTTCCACCGTTTGATTTTGAGGATGTTGAGTCACGGCTGGAGGAAAGTATCCGACCAGCAGTGATGCTTCGTTGCTGGTGTCGGCTCCGAATGAATTCGATACAATACATCTGAGAATGGCGCCGCTGTCGGCGAGAACTGTTGCTGCGATTGAGTATGCTGCACTCGTTGCCCCGGAAATATCAACACCGTTGCTTTGCCATTGATAGGCAAGAGGTTGCGTGCCGATTGCGGTCACACTAAAGTTCGCTGGTTGTCCAACTTCCACCGATTGGTTCTGCGGATCCTGAGTGACCGACGGGGGAGAGTATGTCACCTGAAGAAGAGCATCGCCGCTTGTATCGGCCCCAAACGAATTCGACGCGATACAACGGAAGATCGCGCCACTGTCGGCAAGGATTGTCGTCGTTATTCCGTATGATGCATTTGTTGCGCCTGGAATATCAACACCGTTCCGTTGCCATTGAAAGGTAAGCGGTTGCGTGCCTGTGGCAGTGATACTAAAGTTTGCTGCTTGTCCAATCTCAACTGACTGGTTCTGCGGGTCTTGCGTGATGGAAGGAGGAAAAACCAGAACCGAGAGCACGGCGGAAGCACTCGTATCGGCCCCGAGTGAATTCGAAACGATGCATCGATAGGTCGCACCGCTGTCAGCTTGGACGGTTGCTGGCGTGGTGTGAGACGCATTGGTCGCGCCAACAATATCAATACCATTTCTTTGCCATTTATATGCAAGAGGTGCCGTTCCGCTTGCGGTAACGTTGAACGTCGCCGTTGCTCCGGAAGCGACAACCTGATTCGTAGGATCAGCAGTTATTGTTGCGGGGCTTCCCGCGGGTGTCTCATAGAGCAGAACGTTATCAATAAAATAGATGTTTCCGGCGGCTGCATACGAATTAAGCACAAACCTTAACCGCGCATCCGTTGTCGTGCCGGAGAACCCCGACGTCGTGAATACCACCGTGTGAGTACTCCACCCGGTTCCAATATCTACGAGACTATTGTTAATTCCAAAGTTTGTGAAAGGCGTGGTATGCTTTTGCAGCGAGAGGGCAAGGTTATTCCCGGTGGAAGAGTATGCTGCAAAAGAGAGCGTATAGCTGGTATTGGCTTTGAGAGTGAATCCCGACTGGTACAACTGCATGTTGTTGCCAGTGGTGGTAATGGTCAGTCTTGCCGCGTTGGATCCCAGGAATCCGGGAGAAGATGCAGCATAACTCCCTATTCCGTTGGTGAAAAATGTCCAACCGGTTGTGCCAGATTCAAATCCCGGATTGTTAAGAACGCTGGTCTGCGCCGACACATTGTGGGCAGCAAGAAACCCTGACGCGCAAAGAAGCATACAGACAAAGCGTAAGGGAGCCAGTAGGTGTAGCCGCATTTATCCTCCAAGATGAAAACCAGAATCATTCACATTCCAACCATCAGCGCAGGTTCTCCGTAAGACACGAACCCATCATGAAAGGCAACAGGGTTTATAGAATACCGGTACCTTTTAGGATTATTTGCTTCGTTTGGTTGTGCAGTTCGTGTTGGAAATTTGGGAATGAGAGAGGGGGAGTTCCCACGACAAATATACGATAGTTGTCGGGGAAAGTAAAGTAGAATCCCGGGAGAGTATGTCTATACATGCCTTCTATGACGTGGGTCACGGCTCAACTCACAGGCCGAACGGAAAACCCCGGGTGATTTGTGACCGGAACCCTGGTGTTAAGGGAACCTTGCGAAATAAACAAGGGATGAACAACGAGTCCATCCCTTGTGGTCTTGCTTCACTGATACGTTGATCTTATTTCATTAACACCATCTTCTTCAAGTTCGTATAGGTTTTTCCGGAAGCCCCGAGCCCAACCATACGGTAGAAATAGACACCACTTCCGGCAAGGGAACCAAAATCATTCCTTCCGTTCCATGTGACGGTCAAATACCCGGCCTCATGTTGGCCGTCCACCAGGGTGGTAATTTCCTGACCGAGAGTGTTGTAGACCTTCAGGGTGACACTCGCGGGTTCGGGTAAACCCAACTGAATATTTGTTGACGGATTGAACGGATTCGGATAGTTCGCTTCAAGGAAGAACTCCTCCGGTACAAGCGGTTGGGTTTGAATGCCCTCTTCTGTCGGGTCTCCGGCAAATGATTTCCCCGCAACGATGGGAATCTCGGTATTGAAAAAGTAATCAATCAGTCCGACCAATTGAGGCGCAGGTGACCCGGCATTGCCAAAGAAAGGCCCGACTGATGAAACAATCAATGGATGGTTGAATACACCGGTTGTTGTCCACACCGTCCCGTTATAGGAATAAGAATGCGTCCATTGGTTGCCAGTTCTCTTCACGCGCAGATAGATCGGATTTCCCGGTGTGATCGGAATATTGAGTTTTGTTGTCGGTACGCCATTAACAAAAACGGCGGCAAAGGCATTTGTAGTTGAAGCATTCTTCACGAAATCAAATCGAATGAAGTTTGCCAGGTCCTGCTGTACAATGAACCCTTGCAACTGATACTTGTACGCCTGGTTCGACGCGAACTTTCCTTCGATCTCAAAATTGGTATTGTTCGACGGTTGCATGACGCGCGGTGCGAAGTTGCCGTCAGCCCACACATCATGCGCCGTTCCACCGGGGACAGTGATTTGCAACTGTGATCCGGTCATGCTGATTGACGCATCGCCGCGTGGGTTGTAGTATGTCCATAAGTTCGAATTCAAGCTCACAGCGTTGAAGTTGTCCGAGACAATTGTTGATAAGGAGACGCCACCTGTTGATCCCTTGATCTGTGGTGTTCCTTCAACAACGACAACATCCTTGTAGGCAGAGCGGATTACTTTTGATGTCGAACTGTAGGTTGAATCCTCAGCAAGACCAAACGTAAACGTGTATGGCGACGTATTGATATACCGGATACAGCACGGATCCTTACGACCAAATCCAAACACGGTCATGGCGCTGTCCATGTGACGATAGTAGTCATTGATATTATTGGCCTCATGCATGGCTACATACAAGACGCGTGACATATTCGCATCGCCAAAATATGCCCACTCATCTCCGGCCATATCTGCGGACCATGCTTGCGAAGCAAGTGTGCGCGCACCGGAGGAGCGAACCACAAAGTCGCTTCCGATTTCGAGGTTACCGCCGGGTGTTCCCTCATACAACCACCAATAACTTGCGCCATTCTTTACCATTGTCATTCGCGCGTAGGTCGGGAAAATATCCCACACTGCTGCCCATTTATTATCAAGGGTAACCGATCGGAACCTGGTATGTAAGGGCCCCTGGAATTCAACCGTGGTGGAAGAAGTGGTAAACCCGGGATGGAAAACGTCGCCCGCGTTCGGAATGCCACGGAATTCACCGGAGGCTCGACCGTACGGATGGTAGCCAATCCAGTCATTTCCATTCTGATCGAACAGACTTGCAAAACCACCACCTGCTTTGTGATAGAAGTACGTTCCGGCAGTTGTCACGATCTTGAAGGATTGCTGTCCCTCGAAATCAGCGGTATCGCCGATGCTCACGCGCGCCGGGAGAACCAGAGGTGCAAACGGCCCGCTACCGACGGTATCAAAATATACATCAAAGAGCCTGGTCATATTCGAAGGCGTAACTCCTTCCATAAGGAAAATCAACGTCCCAGATGCCTTTGCTGCCGGATCGAAATCAGTATCCCTATTGAACTGCGCCTGAACTATCGTATCAAGAATTGATCCTGCAGAATCCAC
This sequence comes from Bacteroidota bacterium, assembly GCA_046160825.1. GTDB lineage: Bacteria > Bacteroidota > Ignavibacteria > UBA10030 > UBA6906 > JBJXHC01. Next base: position 17,447 of record JBJXHC010000092.1, read on the forward strand.
CTCGACGAGACGAATGGAGTTCTCATTGAACGTGCCGCTGGTTCCCAATGAAGCGAGTGCAATGGAGAAGTCGAGGGCATACTCGACAGGTTTGTCATGTCTCTCATAGCCATTTGTGTGTACCTGCAAGGGTACCCTGAAATGCCATGCATCGTTCCACCACGGAAGTGGTACTGCAGGCGCTACATAGACCGTTGCAGTGTTTGTCATGATGCTGCCATAGATATTGGATATCAAACACCGGAATGTTGTTCCATCATCATCCAACGAAAGTGGTTGCGTGTTGTATACTGGAGAAGTTCCCCCGGAAATATCGATGCCGTTCTTCTGCCACTGATATACAAGCGGATCACTCCCTGATGCAACAACACCGAGCGTTGCACGCAATCCTTCAGACGAGTACTTATCCACCGGCTGCGTGATAATCGTTGGTGGTACGCCGTCCTCGGGGCTGATGGGGCTGGCAGCGTTGAACACAAAGTCGATGATCCCGGTAAATGCCGGAGGCGCAGTGCCGGCATTCCCAAAGAACACTCCAACAGAGTCGCAAACAATACTGCGTGTAAAACTCCCGGCAGTAGTGTACGAGGCGCCGGTGCGTGAGTACGATACCGTCCAGAGGTTGCCTTGACGGTTGACCTTCAAATAGAGCGGCTGAATTCCTTTTGCAACCGTGTTGACGTTGACGTGTGTCGTTGCCACACCATTGATGAGACTTGCCGAGAATACACGCGTAATATTTGATGTCGCGTGAGTGACGAAATCAAATCGCATAAAATTGGTGGGACTCTGCTGGACAAGGATTCCCTGGAGCTGGTGAACATTGGAAACCCCGGACTCGAACTTCACCTCAAGTTCAAAGTTGCTGTTATTTGTTCTTTGCATAATACGCGGAGCGTGGTTACCGGTCGTCCAAACATCATGACTCACGCCGGCTGGGAGAGAAATGTGGAGTCTGGCATTCTGCGTGCCGTGACCCGAGAATGACATCGTTGCATCATTCTTGGGATTGATGAATCTCCATACTGCGGTGTTCAAAGCACCCGTGTGGAAATCATCTGAAATAAATGTCGATGGCGGATATGTGACGTTCAGGGTTGCACTCATGCTCGTATCGGCATTCTGTGCGTTGCTGACAATGCAACGGAACATCGCGGCGTTGTCTGCGGCAACTGTAACCGCCGGTGTTTTATAAGTTGCATTTGTCGCCCCCGGAATATTCATCCCGTTTCTCTGCCATTGATAGTGCAGTGGCGGAGTACCTATGACAGCCAGGGTGAACATTGCCGAGTCGCCTTCGGCGACAGTCTGGTTTGCCGGCTCACCGACAATTGAAACAGCAAGCCCGCCCGTTCCGCCATCTTCCGGGGCGATAATATGCGAGGTGTTGAAAAAATAGTCGATGATCGCGGTATATGTCGGCGGATTGGTTCCGGAATTTGCCACGTAGGGCCCGACCGCTGTTACGGTCATGTTATGGACAAAGCTGGTAGCCAGTGTCCAAGTGATCCGATCATAGGAATAATACAACATCCACATATCGCCGAGGCGCTTTACTCGCATGTACTCCGGTGTTCCGGTTGTAACTATCTGATTGAATTTCGCTGTGTACGAGCCATGGGCAACTGTTCCTGAGAATATCCGCGTCGAGGTGCCACTTGTCGAATAGTCGAAACGGACAAAGTTGTTCGCATCCTGTTCAACGAGTATTCCATGGACCTGAATCTGTGATGTCAATGGCGACTCAAACCTTGTCTCCAGCTCAAAGCTGGCGTTGTTCGCCGGTTGCATAAGGCGGGCAGAAGTATTTGCCGGTGACCATGCTTCATGCTTCATCCCGGCCGGAAGAGTAATTGCTACTCGTGACTCAACCGTTCCCGCTCCCTGAATTTCCACGCTTGCATCATTGCGAGGGTTGACAAAGTTCCAGAGGGCAGTATTCAAATTGGCGGCGCTAAAATCGTCAGAGACAATGGTGGAAACATTGTCAAGCGGAGTAACGGTCACTTTGCCTATTGTTGCGCGAACGTGATGTGCAACCAACAGCAGACATCCGGATTGAGGAGCAACGATTGGTTCCTGACCCGTGAGGTTCCAGTTTTCCGGTTCGGGTGTACCATCCACCCACACCTTCATACTGTACAATGCGCCGGTTCCCGGGGTTGACTTCGCCCTCATCTTAAACATATAACGCGTATTCATGTTGAGTGTGAAAGTCGGATCTTCAGCAATCAATCGGAGTTCATCGCCAATGATCGCAAGTCTCTGTGTGCCGTTCATTTCCCAGTTGTGCGTTCCAAATCCACCCAACGGAAGGAATCCGCTCTTTGGTTGAAAGCCCGCCGCACTTGTAGGCCTGTCTTCGCTATGTCCCGGCCAGCGAAGCAGGAATCCAATCAATGCGCCGTTACTCGGTGATTTGAATCCAGCAGAATCGATGGACGATATCGTTACCGGCATGGTTACTTCATAATCAACCCAGTTCTCCTCACCGATGGCGACAAGACGATCATAGCCTGGCTCAAGAATCTTTAACTGACCATTCTCAAGTCCCCATTTTCCGTCGACAACCTGGACGACGTCTTCGATCCGGTTCACTGTTGCCCAGTCGACTTCATAGCTCTTTGGCCATTTGTTGGCCGAGGTATAGTTGACCGTAACCGTTTCCCTCGCAACAGTCATTTGACTGTCCATTGCAGTAATGATAATCTGATTGGAACCTTCAAGAAGCCGACTGCGAAGAAGGTCAATATTGAAATCACCCTTTTTTTGTAAACGGCGTGTATCCGGTCCAACGCCAAGGATGGAGTCAGGGCTTCCATTCAGTGAATATATGAGAGATGCAATGCCGTGTTCATCTGTAATATTACCGAGTATGTTGATGCGTGGTACCGGGTTTCCGATGTGTCCAAAATCTTGAGTCTTACCGTACCACATCGAGAAGACGGGAGGTGTCGGAGTTGCCGTTGAAATCACAACGTCGAGTCCAGTTGTCGAGTTTCCGACCGCGTCGACAGCTCTGAGTCGGAAATGATACGTGTTCTGTGGATTGAGGCCGAGCACCTGGAGTGAATGATTCATCCGATGATCTTCATGCGTTACAGTACCCAATTCGTATGCGGTTGTAAGACCATAATCGACGACACCATTTGTCGGTTCATCGGTAATCCAGTTCACGGAGAAGCCGATTGATCCGGGGAACGGCTGGATCTTTGCAATCACCGGCGCAAAAGTGTCGGTCGCGGTTCCGCTGTCTTCATGCACGATTGGGTCGGCTGTGAGGAAGAAATAGTCCACAAGACTTGTGAATGCCGGCGCGTTTGATCCGCTGTTTCCTGCAAATGGACCGATGGCAGTGACGTTGATGTTGTGAGTAAAGCTCGCTGCCGCAATCCAGTTCACCCCATCGTATGAATAGTACTGATTCCATTGATTGCCCTGACGCTTGACCCGCAAATACAACGGACTCCCATCCGCAATGGGGACATCGTAGCGTGTCGTCGGATCGTTGTTGACGAGCGACGCAGCGAAAATATCAATCTTGTTCCTGTCCCGGACAAAGTCAAAGCGTAGATAGTTGTCAACATCCTGCTGTACCATGATACCTTGAATCTGATATTCTCCATTCATTGGAGAATCAAACTTTGCTTCCACTTCGAAGTTGGTGTTGCTTATTTCCTGGAGGATGCGGCCCGATGTATTTCCGAGATTCCACACGTCATGTACGGAGCCTGCCGGTAGTGCAATCGACACACGAGCGTCGGGAGTGTTCGTGCCAGTCATTGAAAGAAAAGCGTCACCCACCGGATTAACGAACGTCCAGCGATTTGGATCAAGTCCGAACACATTGAAGTCATCGGACACAATCCCTGAAGGATGTTTAGCGACATGGAGTGTGACGGTATTACTGGTTGCCGTCCCATGGGTATTTGTCACGATAGACTTGTACGTTGTTCCGCTATCGGCCAATACCACAATGGGCGTCGTGTATGACGCGCTGGTTGCGCCGGCAATATCAACGTTGTTCTTTCTCCACTGATATGCCAGTACCGGAGAGCCAACCGAGGCAATACTGAAAGTTACTGTTTCACCTACGCTTGTGGTTTTGTCAACAGGCTGTGTGATAATCGACGGTGGCACCGCACTTCCATCTTCCGGCGAAATCGGTGAAGCTGTATTGAAAAAATAGTCCGTGAGTGACGTGAATGCGGGTATGGGCGATCCTGCATTACCGGCAAAGAGACCCACGCGGCCGACCGCCAAAATGAACGTGAAACTCCCGGCACTCGTCCATGATGTCCCGTTCTGTGAATAGTAAGTCGTCCATGTATTGTTCACCCTTTTTACCCGGAGGTACAGCGGATTTCCGGATGGAATGGTTGTGTTAAAGCGTGTTGTCGGGACATTGTTGACCACGTTCGCAGCAAAGACCCTTGTCTCAGAGCTTCTTCGGACAAAATCGAATCGTACATAGTTGCTAAGATTCTGCTCAACAATAATTCCGTTCATTTGATACTGACTGTTCATCTGTGATTCAAACTTTGTTTCAACTTCGAAGTCAGTATTGTTCGCGACCTGGAGAATCCGGGGTGCAAGCGCACCACTGCTCCAGAGATCATGTTCATATCCTGCCGGCACTTGAATTGACAGGTGGGCTGAATTTGTACCCGCACCTACGGTGGTGAGTGTGGATGGCTGGCCTGGGTTCATAAATTCCCACAACGAGCGATTCAATTGTGCCGCGTTGAAATCATCTGAAACGATAATGGACGGCGGAGCTGTTGATGATACTGAAAGGACTCCGGTATTGCTTGTCACTGAGCCGGCAAGATTGGTCACAACGCAACTGAATGTCGCGCCATTGTCTGCAAGTGTTGTTACCGGTGTTGAGTACCATGGACTCGTCGCGCCTATGATATCAATACCGTTCTTTTTCCATTGAAATGAGAATGGGGTTGAGCCGGCGGAGGCGATGCTAAATGTTGCAGCTTTGCCGACTGCAACAGCGATATTTGCAGGCTGCCGAACAATCGTTGGCGGCACGGCTACAACGCTCATGATGGCTGCGTTGCTCGTGGCGATACCAGCGGTGTTTGACACCACACACCGGTACGTCGCGCCATGGTCGAGCATTGTGGCCGGAGGCGTTGTATAGGTTGTGCTGGTTGCGCCCGTAATGTTCACGTTGTTCCGTTGCCATTGAAAACTGAGCGGACCGGAGCCCGATGCCGCAACAGTGAATGTTGCAGTTGCTCCATCATCCACCGTGACATTTGACGGGTGGTGAGTTATTGCAGGCGGAGTCGGGGGTGCCGTATTGTATCGAACAAGAACTCCCGGTCCGGGCCAAAGAACGTCAATGCCGTGATGGGATGAGAGCGAATTTACTACGATGGCGTTGCTACCGGAGTGGAGCGCACTGACTGGTATATCAACGATATCCAGGTTCAGGAAATTAGCGACGCCAATCAGGCTATTGGGTATTGTATAGTTGTTCACCTTGTAATAATGAGTCTGAGTGGGTAACTCGGCAGCCTCGTCGGTACCGTTCCATGTCTTGATAACAAACTTCGCCGCAAGAGCCCTGGAGAGACTATCCGAAGCTGGGACGGTGAAATTTACGGTCTTGGTTGCACGCAAGTGCGAAACGTTGAATCGTTCCTGCATATTTGTGACAGGATAATACTTCACCGAAATCGTATCTCTATGAAGAGTCAATCCGGAAATTTCATTTGTAACAAACCAGACACCATTGTTGTCACGGATACGCGCGAGCATCTTGATGCTTCCGGCCTGCTGATTTGGTATCCAGTCTGTGTTCCATGTGACCTGATAGGGTGCGAAGGTTGCCGTACCAACATGATTTTTCGTCGTCATCGATCCATCAGTTTTTGCACGATGATAACTATGCTGATACCCTCCATACAAACCGTCGCCATCGGGATCAATGCCATTATATGAAGCGAAGAACTCCACGCGACTGATACCGGTCGAACTCTGCACATTTGCCGCAACTGTTGGATTGTCTGTGAGTATTCCGTTTGCTCCCGGCGTAGTAATTGTACCGGTCGGATGCGGTTTGCTCGGATCATAGTACACACGAACGATGATACCGTACCACCCCCACATGCCCCAGTTGAATCCATAGCATGTTTGGGCACCACTCGTTCCTTCAATTGTGTTTGTGCCTGTTTTCAGATGACTTATCGGAATGCTGATCACTGGATTGAGTTGATAGTAGTAACACTGTCCTTGCGAGCCAACGGGAATGCCGTTAGCCGGACCCAGCTCCGGTATAGTAGTCCACGCATTGTTGTTGAACCGAAACTTCTTGCCCGTCGTGCCAATGTGGCCACCAAACTGATCAATGAGTACTTCGGCTCGAATGGCGTTGGTCAGGTCGTTGATCGACATACTGAGAATGGGATTTGGTTTGAACTGCTGAGCGCTGGAATGCAGCGCGGCAGGATCAGTGACTCGCCAGTCTCTCGTGCTCGAACTCATCGTGCGGCTGAACTCCTTGTACACTTCACCGGGTTGAGGTGAGAGAAGGAACTGAGCCTTTGCCGTTTCATTCGCCATTGTCATCATCAAAGCAAGAATGACGAAATGTACGAGAGACAACATTTGACGTGAATTTCTGCAAACCATCAAGAACCTCCGAAGTGCCACGTGATCCCGTGAAATCATTTTGAATTCTTAGTCTATGGTGATTGAATTTCGGAGGGATTTCACCGGTTCATACTGGCCCCCCCGACCATTGTACGAACTCAACATCAGGAGGGCACAATTCTCCCTCTTCTGATGGACACAATATCTAAAAAGCCAGGCAATAGAAGGGTGACGCAGATTACACGCCTGATGAAAACAGCCTTACACGATCTGGTTCAATCCGGTCCGTGTGAGGCCGTAATATGGTAGGAAGAGTAGAGTGAGTTATCGGTGTTCTGAATCACCGAAGTGGCAATATTATTGAGCAAAAACCCATGAAAACGCCAAAAGGACGGCGCAAGAAAACCGCCGTCCTTTTGACATGAATAAAAGGCAGAGTTACTTCATTAATATCATCTTCTTCAACGCTGTGAAAGTGGCTCCGTTTATGCCTACAGCGCTCATCCGGTAGAAGTAGACCCCGCTACCGACGTTCGTACCCTGGATGTCTCTACCATCCCATAGTACGGTGTAATTGCCGGTTGATTGAAATTCATCCGCCAACGTGATGACCTGTTGGCCGAGAATGTCATATATGGCTATGGAAACGGTAGCATCTTCGGAAAGGCCGTATGAAATGGTCGTTGTCGGGTTGAACGGATTCGGGTAGTTATCGCCCAACGAGAACTCCGTCGGCGCAGACGTAATCCCTTCGGCGTTGAATCCGGAGGAATTGGCCGTACCTCCTGCGATTCCAGGCTCTGAGATCAGTTCAAGAACAACCTTGTCGATGAAATAATCATCGTTCGCCGCATCGTATGGAGAAAACCAGAAACGCACCCGGGCATCGTTCACGCTACCGGCAAACCCCGTTGCAGTGAATTGGACCGAGAATGTCTGCCATGTTGCTGTCAATCCTGCGACGAAATTGTTCAGGCCATAATTCGTGTACGGCGAACCCTGCTTGTGTATGTACACTGAAAGATCATGGCCACTGTTGGAGTATGCCGCAAACGACAATCGGTATTGGCGGCCCGATTGTAGTGACCGGCCCGATTGGTACATCTGTACGTTTGTCCCTTGAGTGTTGATATCAATCTTAGCGGACTTTGCTGATCCGTCAAATCCTGGTGCTACGGAAGAGAAGACCCCAGCGCCACTCGTATTGAAACTCCAACCCGTGATTCCGGATTCAAAACCCGGGTTCGTTATGAGATTTGATGCAGGGGCCGTCTGCGTTACTGTAAGAGTTGCAGAGTTACTGGTTGCACCCCCGAGCAGATTCGAAACCATGCAACGGAACGTTGCGCCATTATCCGCCAGGACCGTCGGCGGGGTTGTGTAGGAGGAACTTGTTGCCCCGGCGATGTTGGAGTTATTTTTTTGCCATTGATATGAAAGCGGCGCGGCTCCTGATGCACCGACGTTGAATGTCGCTGTTTGGCCAACTCCAACAGATTGATTGGCAGGATGCTGAGTGATGTTTGGGCCTGATGTAATAGTCACCGTGAGCGTGGCGGAGTTGCTCGTTGCATTTCCAAAACCGTTCGTGACAACGCAGCGATACGTTGAACCATTGTCGCCAATGACTGCTGGCGGTGTGGTGTAAGATGAGCTTGTTGCCCCGGAGATGTTGGAATTGTTCTTCTGCCATTGATAGACAAGTGTTGCAGAACCGGTTGCCTGAACAGTAAATGTCGCCGTCTCACCAACTGTGACTGACTGGTTCGATGGATGTTGTGTAATCTCGGGCCCTGTGTTCCCGCCTCCACCAGTACTGTATCGAACAATGACCACCGGGCCGGGCCACAATCCCTCTATCCCGTGTTCGGCGGTATTCGCCGTAATCGTAATGTCGTTGGAGCCGCTGCGCAATGCAGTTTTCGGAAATGCAATCGCATCAAACGACCAGAAGTGATCGCCACCGAAATCAGCAAAGGTGTGGCTGTTCACTTTGATCGAGGTACTTGCATTCTCCGAGATGTCGTTACCATTCCACGTTGCCATCATCAAAGTGGCTGCAGTGGCGTTTGCAAGATTATCTCCCGTCGGAATCGTGAAGTTCACTGTCCGCGGCGTCCGCCCATTGCGTACCCAAAAACGTTCGGGTACGTTGGTAACCTTGTACATTCTTACCGAGCCGGTGCGTTGAAGCGTAAGGTTGATGACTTCGTTGGAAATAAAATAAATTCCGTTCGCGTCTTTGATGCGGGCAAGGAGTTTAATGCTGCCCGCTCCCTGGTTGGGAACGAGATTGGTGTTCCATGTTGCAGAGAATGGCGAGGAATTGTCTGTCCCAACATGGTTCTTCATCACAATTGAGGATTCGGACTTGAGCCGATGGTAACCATGATGATATTGCTGGAACACACCGTCACCGTCAAAATCATAGCCATTATAGTAGGCAAGGAAGTCCACTGATGTTGCCCCACCTGAAGTCGCCGCAGAGACCGTTGGATTTTCACCTATTGTTGAGCCGGAACTTGGGGAGGAGATTGAACCGGTTGCATGGGGCTTGCTGCTGTTATAGTAAATCCTGACAACCACACCGTACCACCCCCACTGTCCCCAGTTAAAACTATAGCACGTCTGTCCTGCCGATGTTCCCTGGAAAGTATTGTTGCCCTGAACAAGGTGACTCAAGGGAATTGCGACAGTCGGATTGAACTGCTGAACGTAACACTGTCCGTCGTGTCCCGCCGGGATCCCATTACCTGTGCCCATCTCCGGTAAGGTAATATATGCGTTGCTATTGAACCGAAACCTCTTGCCGGTCGTCCCGGCATGTCCGCCCCACAAATCAGGGATAATTTCTGCACGCACCGCGCCTTGCAAGTCTCCGATATTGATCGACAAAGTATGGTTCGGAAGATATCCCTGAGCCCGCGAGTCGGGACTGTTCGGGTCAGTAACGCGGAAATCATCATTGCTGGAATTGATAGACTTGCTGTACTCTCTAAAAATCTCACCAGGTTGCGGGTTCACCAAAAATTGTGCCTGCATAACGTGGCTCAGGAATACTGTGACGAGCACTGCAAGTACGGCAATAGCCAAACGGGGGGATTGATGCATCATTTGCCTCCACTGGAAGTGTATAGTGTGATTTGAAATAATGGTAGTGATTGGACGATTGGTGGGAACCACAGTACGACGAAGGAATTACACAGGCCAACTTCACTCAACAAGCACCTCTGGTTAACGGACAACTCTCAGTCTCCTCAAAACCTCAGACGATGAGGAACGGATTATTCGTCTGAAATCTGTGCGCTCAAATATACAAACACAAGCCACCCAAAGTAAAGGAGAAACGCCTCTCTTAATTATTATTCATCAAACGCCAGGTGTGTGATGGATGGCAAATGATTTTGCGTCTCTGTGAGGAATGAATCACGCGTGGGAGTGAAACAAAAAAAGTGAGAGGCCCTCTCGAGCCTCTCACCTTGCTTTGAAACGATGACCGGAAGATCTGCTACTTTATCAGTGTCAACCGTCGTGTCTCGACAAAGCTGCCGGCTTGAAGCCGATACAAGTAGATGCCGCTCGAAAGGTTAAGCCCATGAAGCTGGGCTTCGTACCGTCCGGCAACATGGAAGCCATCAATGAGTGTTACAACTTCCTGGCCAAGCACGTCATAGATTGTCAACGTCACATCCACATCGTTCGGCAATGCATACCGAATTGTTGTCGATGGGTTGAACGGATTCGGAAAATTTTGATCAAGGGCAAACTCTGTCGGCAAGCCGCTTTCCATCGCGTTTGTCGGAGTGTTTCCACCAAAAGGTGCGGGTGGTCGTACTTCGGCACTGGAGACAGTGGTACCCAGGGGCTGGTACGCGCTGTTGATGGCTTTGCTTGCGCCGGCATAACTGGAGTCTTCGGAGAACCCGACAGTGAAATGCTGTGGTACCACGCTCAGGAACCTTGGGCAGCATGTTACGTTATCTCTGCCGAAGCCGAATACCGTCATTGCTCCACTCCCGTCGCGATAATACTCGGGTTGGGAGTCATTCTCATGATGTACTGCATACATGACTCGTGACATTGCAGGGTCACCGAAATAGACCCACTCCGGTGCAGCCATATCACCTGCCCACAGTAGCGATGCCGGGGTTTTCAATCCATTGGATCGGACGACATAGTCGGTAAGTGAATATGTCCCTCCCGGCGTTCCTTCGACGAGGAACCAGTAGTTTGCACCTTTCTCAAGGAGTGTGAACCGGACATGATCATTGAAAACTTCCCACGTGCCTTCCCATAATCCATCGTCGCTGACGGACCGAATCGTCAGTTTGACGGGGCCGGGATTCTCGATTGTGCTGCTCGAGTTGGTGTATCCCGGATGGTAGACATCGCCGAGATTTGGCATTCCTCTGTAGTCGCCTGCATAACCGGGAGTGGTATTGTAGCTCAGCCAGTCCTTGGCATTGTTGTCAATCATGCTTGCGAAGCCGCCACCCTCTTTATGGTAATAGTATGTAGCTTTCGAGGTAACAATCCGGAAGCTGGTTTGTCCCTGCCATGCCACATCACCCGTATGATTCACCAGAGGTGTGATTGATGGAAGTGTGAACGCTGTTCCCACGACGTCAAAGTAGACATTAAATGTACGGGTAGCATTTGCGGCCGTTGTTCCTTTGAGCATGAGCACCAAATTGCCACTGGCGTTTGTCGAAGCGTGGTACGTTGCTGCCTTGTCGAACTGGAAGGCGACAGCGGTATCCAGAATGGCTTCGGCGTTCGATACTTCGATGACACGGATGGAATTGGGATTGAACGCTCCGCTGACACCGATGCCGGAGAGAAGCTGTGTGAAGTTCAATACAACCTCGGCAGGTTTGTCTTTTCTTTCGAATGCCCCTGCGCTGACCGTTACCGTTGTGCGATAGCTCCAGAGAATATTCCACCAATTGCTTCCCGGTGGCGGCGGCGGGTTCACCGTGAGTGTTGCCGGATTGCTTGTTGTACTATTCACTGGATTTGTTACGACGCAACGATACGTTGTGCCGTTATCACCAGGGGTGGTCGGTGGAGTTGTGTAGGACGTGTTTGTCGCGCCGCCGATATCAACGTTGTTCTTCTGCCATTGATACGAAAGGGGAGCGGTTCCCGTAGCTCCTACGTTAAAGGTTGCCGTTGCGCCTTCAAGTACGGCCTGGCTTTGTGGATGTGTGTTGATCGTTGGAGCGACCGGTCCTGCGTTGGTCTTGGCGAGCACAACATCATCGATGAAGTACTGTGTTCCTGCCAACGGGTAGTTATTGAAAACGAAGCGAAGGCGGCCGTTGTTCACCGTGCCGGCGAAGCCGGTGGTATTGAACTGCACGGTGAAGGTTTGCCATCCACTTGTGAGATTGAAGAGAATGTTATTCAAGCCATAGTTAGTGAAGGGTGTATCGTGTCGTTGGAGAGACACCGCAAGGTCCCGTGCGTTTGAAGAAAACGCGGAAAAGGTAAGCGTGTAGTTTGTGTTCGCATCCAGCGGTATACTCGATTGATAAAACTGTGTGTTCGATCCCACCGTATTGATGGTCAATCGGGCCACGTTACCAGCTTCGATGATGGGCGAAGGGACGACGGCATAGTTACCCGAACCGTTGGTATAGAATGTCCAGTTGCCCGACCCTGATTCAAAGCCCCCGTTGAGCAGAACATTGAGTGCGCCGGCCGGATTTACCGTGAGCGTGGCTGGATTACTTGTGACATTATTTGCCGAATTTGTCACGCGACAACGGAACGTCTCTCCGTTGTTTGCGAGTGTCGTGGCAGGGGTTGTGTACGAGGCACCGTTGGCTCCCGGGATGTCGACATTATTTTTCTGCCATTGAAAAGTCAAAGGAGGCGTCCCGGCTGCAACGACAGAGAATGTTGCCTGCTGGCCTTCCGTGACTGCCTGGTTTGACGGATGAGTCGAAATGCTCGGCGGAGTCACAACAACAGATGTTTTCTGCAGTACCACGTCGTCGATGAAGTATATCGATCCTGCCAGAGGATAGTTGTTCAGAACGAAACGGAGACGGCCATCAGTCACAGTGCCGGCGAAACCGGTAGTATTGAACTGTATGGTAAAAGTCTGCCATCCGCTCGTGAGATTGAAGAGCACGTTATTCAAGCCGTAGTTGGTGTTGGGGGAGACATGCTGCTGAAGCGAGACGGCGAGATCTCGTGCATCTGACGAATACGCCGAGAAAGTGAGCGTGTAATTTGTGTTTGCGTCGAGTGTAACACCGGATTGGTAAAATTGTGTGTTCGATCCGATTGTATTGATCGTCAATCTTGCGACGTTCCCGGCTTCCACGATCGGCGACGGAACCACCGCGTAATTGCCCGAACCGTTGGTATAGAATGTCCAGTTTCCCGATCCTGATTCAAAGCCACCGTTGAGAAGCACGTTCGCGGATGGGGGCGGAACTTCTGTAACGATAAGTTCAGCATCATTGCTCAACGTATCACCCGCAATGTTGCTGATGAAGCAACTGAACTTCTCTCCGCTATTTGCTAGAGTTGTTGGTGGAGTTGTGTAGGATGAATTTGTTGCTCCGCCAATATTGCCTCCATTCAACCGCCACTGATACGACAACGGCTGCGTGCCCGATGCTACCACAGAGAATGTTGCTGTCTGCCCTACAACCACGTTTCTGTTTGCCGGTTGTTGTGTGATTGTCGGTTTCAGATTGGAAACCGTCAGAAGAGCAGTTTGACTTGTATCCGCACCGAAAGAGTTCGTGACGATGCAACGGAACAGCGAACCATTGTCACCAAGTATGGCGGCGGGTGTGGTGTAGGACGAGCTGGTTGCTCCCGGAATATCGACATTATTTTTTTGCCACTTGAAAGCAAGTGGAACAGATCCTGTCGCGTTCACACTGAATTGTGCCGTTTCGCCTACACCGATGTTCCTATTGACTGGATCCTGCGTAATGCTTGGTGGGGTGTTGACCGCCGCGACATTGTATTTTACAATCACAGCCGGGCCGGGCCAGAGACCTTCAATGCCGTGCTCTGCCGTATTCGCTGTCACCACGATGGAATTCTGGCCGCTGTTGAGCGCGGTTTTCGGGAACGATACAATATCGTAGGAATAGAAATGATCCGTCCCAAAATCAGCAAAGGTGTGGTTGTTCACCTTGATGGAGGTATTTGCGTTTTCAGAGAGATCATTGCCGTTCCAAGTAGTCATCAGCAAGTATGCATTCGTCGTGGCATTTGCAAGATTGTCGCCGGCGGGGATAGTAAAATGTACTGTCCTTGGTGTTCGTCCGTTGCGTACCCAAAAACGCTCAGGCACATCTGTGACTCGGTAAATCTTCACAGAACTGTTCGAACGTTGCAACGAAAGGTTGGTGATCTCATTGGTCATGAACCACACGCCATTGGCGTCCTTGATGCGCGCTATGAACTTCACGCTACCTGGCACCTGGTCCGGAACGAGATCAGTGTTCCATGTCGCCGAAAAAGGAGATGAGTTATCGCTGCCAACATGATTTCTCATGATGAAAGTCGCATCGGTCTTTGTCCGATGGTAGGAATGATGATACTGTTGCGAAACGCCATCACCATCCGAATCGAAGCCGTTGTAGTATGCAAGAAAGTCGACCTGTGTACCTCCAACTGTTGTGGCTGTAATGGTGGGATTGTCACCAAATGCGCCGCCGGAGTTATGTGAGGTAATTGATCCCGTGGGATGGGGTTTGCTGTTGTTGTAGTAAACACGAAGGATGATGCCGTACCATCCCCACTGCCCCCAGTCAAAATTGTAGCACGTCTGTCCACCTGATGTACCCTGGAATGTGTTGTTCTGTACCAGGTTATTCAGCGGGATAGCAACCGTGGGATTGAACTGCTGAACGTAGCATTCTCCATTGTGTCCAGCGGGAATGCCGTTTCCTGCTCCCATTTCCGGAATGGTGATCCATGCATTATTATTGAAGCGGAGTTTTTTTCCTGTCGTTCCCGCATGTCCTCCCCACATATCAATCACCACTTCCGCTCGACTTGCATCTACAAGGTCGACACCGTTGAGTGATAATGTGTGGTTCGGGAGGTAACCCTGGGCCCGCACGTCCGGGCTGTTCGGGTCAGTCACGCGGAAGTCATCACTGCTGACGCTGATGATCTTTGCATACTCTTTGAAAATTTCGCCAGGCTGGGGTGTCACCAGGAACTGGGCGTTCGCGATATCAAGCGAGAACACCGACAAGAAGGCCAGCAACAATGGCCATTGGAACTTCGATTGGATGTGCTTCATGGAACTACTCCGTAAAATATGGGTTGTGGGGGATTGTAAAATTCGTCGTTACTTCAAAAGCATGAGTTTCTTCGTGCTGACATATTCGCCTGCCTGAATCCGATACACATAGACGCCACTGGCAAGGTCGTGACCATCAATTCGTACTTGATGGAATCCACCGTTATGGTAGCCTTCAACAATCGTCCGGACTTCCTGCCCGAGAACATTGTACAAGACTATTGAAACCTGACCGGCTTCCGGTAAATCATATCGTATGGTTGTTGTCGGGTTAAATGGATTTGGAAAGTTCTGATGAAGCGCAAACTCCATCGGCAATCCATTCTGAAGACGATCGTTTGTCATTTCATCGGAACCACCGGCCATTGATGGGAGTGGGCTGGAACCGTTCGCTCCTGCGCTGAAGTTCTGTGTCACTTCCGCTTGCGTAAGCGCCCGGCTGTAGGCTGCGACAAGGTGGTATTCGCCGAGCCATGTTCTTGAGCCACCCGGTTCGTTGGCGAGACCGAGGCGATATGTGGTGTTCCAAGTCGAGAAAGTTCCGCTCAGGGTGCCCGTCGCTACCTGGGTGCCGTTGACATATGTTCTCACATTGCCACTTGCATCTCTTGTGTAGACGACGTGCGTCAACAGCGTTGTTGCTGAATTCAATGGAGCCTGCTGGGTAGTTCCAGTGTTTCCGGTCGAACTCGTACGAAGGAATGTTTCGTACCGTGTGGCGGACTGGCCCATGACGACGTTTCTATTTGAATTTCCTGAAGCAAGAGCAACAATGTGGGCTGGACCTGTTTGCGTTATGTTTGTTGGTTTGATCCACGCTTCGATCGTAATCTGACTGCTCGCCTGGCATGCGGTGATCAGCTTTGTCGCAGCACCGGGAGTGAGCAGTGTTGTGGAGGTGTTTACCGTAAGCTTACCGGCACTCCATGCTACTGCACCTGCACTACCGACGGTGAGATTGAGCGGCGTCCCGACTCCCGAGACATCGTTGATCGTTGTTCCGCTTCCTTCTTCAAAGGTATAAAGAACCTGCAGGTTTGCCGTCACGCGTGAAGGTCCTGTCACCGTCAATTTGGCTGAGTCGCTGGTAACGAGTTTCACCCAATTGGAGACCTTGCACCGGAATAACGCTCCATTGTCCGAAATCGTTGCAGCCGGGGTGGTGTAGGTCGTACTTGTGGCTCCGGAGATATTCACGCCGTTCTTTGTCCATT
This sequence comes from Bacteroidota bacterium, assembly GCA_046160825.1. GTDB lineage: Bacteria > Bacteroidota > Ignavibacteria > UBA10030 > UBA6906 > JBJXHC01. Next base: position 33,557 of record JBJXHC010000092.1, read on the forward strand.
GATACGCAAGCGGAGCCGTGCCAGTGGCAACGATGGAGAACGTCGCAGTTTGCCCTGCTGCGACTGATCGATTGATTGGCTGTGTCACGATCGTGGGTGGTGAAGACACGTCGAGATATGCGACGTTGCTGAAAGTCTCACCAACGGAATTCCTCACGCGGCAACGGAATTGCGTACCGCTATCCGCCACGGTTGTCGGTGGTGTTGTATAAGCCAGCAATGTCGCCCCGGGAATATCCACACCATTTTTCTGCCACTGGAATGTGAACGGGAATGTACCCGAAATTCCTATCTGGAAGCGCGCTGTTTGTCCAAGGGCAACGAGCTTGTTCGCCGGTTGGGTGGTAACCGTCGGCGGAATTAACACGAGCAACAATGCATTGCTGCTGACGACATTTCCAACAGCATTCGTTACCTTACAGCGATATGTTGCGCCGCTATCGGCAGCCGTAACTGGAGGAGTGGCGTATGTTGGGTTGGTTGCCCCGTCAATGTTGAGACTGTTACGTTGCCATTGGTATGCAAGAGGTGCCGATCCCGATGCCACCACTGTGAACGTGGCAATCTGGCCTGCCGCTACGCTATCGTTTACGGGAGCCTGCACAATCACGGGAACTGTTTGCACGTGGAGGATTGCCGCGTTACTTGTCGCGCTTCCCACGGGATTAGTTACCACACAACGGAACGCCGATCCGCTATCGCTGAGCGAGTTATACGGTGTGGTGTAGTTCGGACTGTTGGCTCCCGGAATGTCAGTATTATTTTTTTGCCATTGATATGACAACGGAGTTGCGCCCGTTGCAAACACGCTGAAGAGCGCGGTTTCTCCATCAGCGGCAAATCTATCAACCGGATGAATTGCAATGGAAGGCGCAAGCTTTACGAGAAGGGCTGCGGGGTTGCTCGTCGCTGTGCCGACCGTATTCGAGACGATGCACCGGAATGCTGACCCACTATCTGCCATCGTTACCGGAGGAGTAGTGTATGATGCTGCTGTTGCGCCGGAAATATCGACGCCATTTTTCTGCCACTGATATGAAAGTGGGGTAGAACCGGCGGCGGCAACGGTGTATGTGGCAGTCTGTCCTGGTGCAATAGCCAGACCGACAGGATGAGTGATAATACTCGGTGGTGTATGAACATGTAGTCGTGCTAGACTACTCGTGACAGCGCCAAGGATGTTTGTTACTCTGCAAGTGAATACCGCTCCGCTGTCACCAAGCGTTGCAATGGCAGTGGTATAATTCGAGTCGGTGGCTCCATTGATATTGATGCCGTTCTTCTGCCATTGGAATGAAGGCACCGGTATGCCGGTTGCCCGCACCATGAACGTTCCCCGCTGTCCGGGGGCGACGATCTGATCAACCGGTTGCTGGACGATGGAAACCGGAATGGCAATGCCGGCATCTTCAGGTATCTTGGGCGATGTCGTATTGAAGAAGTAATCCAAACTTCCCGCGTGAGCCGGAATCGCAGTGCCGGTATTGCCGACGAATGCACCGACTTTCGTCACGGAGAGAGGATGAATGAATGATGCGCCCGAGGTCCAGGTTGTTCCATTCAATGAATAGAAGACACGCAGCGAATCATCAGCCCTTCGTACGCGCATGTACAAGGGGAATGTGCCGTTGGGTGCAATAGAAGAGTTCACCCGGATTGTTGGAGCGCCATTGATGAGACTTGCGACAAAGAGCCTTGTGGTCGTACCGTCGGAGTGGAATTCAAATCGGATAAAGTCGTTCGTATCCTGTTCCACTGCAACGCCCAACATCTGGAAGCGTTGTGACACACCGGTTTCATATTTCACCTCTACCTCAAAATCAGTATCACTTGCCGGTTGCATAATGCGGGGAGAGAGGTTTCCATTCACCCACACGTTGTGATCAACGCCGGCTGGGACACTCATTGAGAGCCAGGCATTCACAGTGCCTGTTCCCGTGATGGAAAGCGTTCCATCACCAAGCGGATTGATGAATTGCCAAAGGGATGTGTTGAGTGTGTCAGCATTGAAATCATCGGACACGAGATTGGATGCTCCGCTCTTCGTGGTGAACGTCCCGATGGATGTTTGCGATGTATTGTTGCTGCTATCGGAAGAAGAGACCCGATAGAAGTACGTCGTTGTCGGAGTCAGTCCACCGACATTCAATGAATGTTGCAGCGTGCGAGCCGGGTTGTTCACATTGCCGAGCTCCAGAGCTGCGGTGAGGCCATACTGAACAATACCCGTAGCCGGTTCGTCTGTTATCCAGGTAATCTGTCCTGATGCAGAGTCCCTTGCAACCTGTACGTTGCTGATCACCGGTGGCAACGTATCGATCGTTGAGTTGCCGTCCTCAGGAACAATGGGCGATGCGGTATTGAAAAAGTAATCAAAGGATGCAGTATGTGCCGGTGGAGTCGGTCCGGCATTTCCCGAATACAAAGCAACGGAACTCACATTCATCGCATGACTGAATATCGTCCCACTTATCCATGTCGAGCCGTTGAGTGAATAGGCCTGGGTCCAGGTGTCACCCTCACGTTTCACTCTCATGTAGAGTGGTGTCGTCAGATTTGGTGCGACAGATGTGTTGAGTCGGATATTTGAAGTGACTCCGGCAAAGCTCGCTCCGAGAATACGTGTTGATGTGCCGTCAGAATGGAACTCGAACCGGAGGAAATCGTCGTTATCCTGCTGCACGACCAGCCCTTGCAATTGGAATCGTTGGTTGACGCCCGTGAGGTACTTGAACTCAACTTCGAAATCGGCGTTGTTTGTATTCTGAACGACGCGTGGTGCGAACACTCCACCAGTGAAAACATCGTGCGTAATTCCTCCGGGAACCGATATTGTAACAGCGGCATCCTGGGTATTGGTTCCGCTCAAAGTGTATAGTGCATCCCCCCGAGGATTGACGAAAGACCAGGCACCGGAGAGACCAAACGCATTGAAATCATCAGAGATAATATTCGAGGGGAGGGATGTTGTGAATATCGAATCTCCCGATTGAGAGGTATTGTTGTTTCCGTCAGATGAACTAATCCGGAAATGGTAGAGCGAGCCAGGAGACAGACCGGTCAAGACCGTCTCATGCTGAGTGACAAGAGCAGGATTGCTGACAGTTCCATTCTCATATGCCGCTGTCGGTCCGTATGAAACACTGCTCGTTGCAGGTTCATTCGTTGTCCAGCGAACCGTGGCGTGTCCACTTGTTACGGATCTTGTAATATTACTGATGACAGGAGGTACATTTTCTCCAATAAATGTCGCGGTAACGCTACGATTCCCGTTCATCGATATTGTCGTCGGATTTGTGTTGCCCGTGACATCGCCACTCCAAATATCAAATAACCATCCCGATATTGGCTGTGCCGTTAGCGTGACGACTTGTCCCGTTGCATACGTGACTTGGTTTGGAGTTCGGAGAACGGATCCGCTTCCGACTGTCGTGATATTCAATGTGTGAGTCGTGTCCCCGACGGGTGTGACCGAAATATTTCCAATCAACACATCAACATGATGTGCGATGAGAAGTATGGAACCTGTTTGCGGGTCAGTGAGTGTTTCTTGTCCGGTGATGTCCCATGTCGCAGGTTCCGATTGTGCTTGCGGCCAGAACTTCATGCTATACCGTCCGCCGATGCCTGGAACGGTTTCCACACGCATTTTCATCATGTGCGGTACATTGAGTGTCAGCACCTTGCCGGAGGAATCCTGATCACGGGTGATGAGGTTGTTGCCGAGCATGGTCAATCGATGATCGCCATTATTGCGCCAGCTATACCAGCCGAGAGCACCGAGTGGGAGGTAGCCGGTCTTCGGTTGCTTGCCTGCGATGGGGCTATTGCTATGTCCCGGCCATCGCAAGATGAAGCCGATACCCGCACCGTTACTCGGCGGTCCGAATCCTGAAGAATCGATGCTCAACACCGTAACCGGCATGGTGACTTCATAATTTTCCCAATGCTGTTCCCCTATACCGATGAGTCTGTCGTATCCAGGCTGCACAGGCTTCACATAGTTGCCTTGCATTGTCCACAAACCATCGACAACCTGAGCAACGTCCTGAATCCTGGCGGCGGTGTTCCAGTTGATGTTGTATGCCTGGGGCCATGATTGACCGGGAGTGTAGTTGACAATTACCGTCTCACGTCCAGTCGTGTTGAAACTGTCGAGGGCAGTAATGATAATCTGATTGGCACCACTTACCAACGAACCGTACGGAATGTCGGCATTGAAATCGCCATCATGCGTAAGCCGCCGCGTATCGGGACCGATTGTCAGGTCCTTCTGAAGTCCACCATTTAATGAATACTTCAGCGAAACGAGACCATCGGGATCGGTGACATTACCGAGGATATTGATATCCGGGACGGGGTTGCCAATGTGCCCGAACGACTGCACATTTCCATACCACAATTCAATAATGGGAATCGTGGCGGTGAGGGTCGTTGCCGTGAAGGCATCGGATGTCCGCACGTTGCCGGTGGAGTCTGCACTGATAATGCGATAATAATAGAGCGTGTTCTGTTGGAGGCCTTGAAACAGAAGCGAATGCGCGAGGGATCTGTTTGAATGCGACACTGAACCAAGCTCAAATACAGGAGTCAGACCGTAATCCACGCGACCAGTTGCAGGCTCATCCGTATTCCATGATATGGTGAGACCGAGTTGTGCCGGGGCGGATTGAACATTGCTGATGACGGGCGGACTTGGGTCAGCAGGAGCACTACCGTCTTCCGCAACGATCGGAGCGGATGTATTAAAGAAATAGTCAATGAGCGCGGTGAATGCAGGCGGCGTGCTACCGGCGTTCCCAACGAAGGGCCCAAGTGCGCTGACGTTCAGTGTATGATTGAATACAGCACCCGTGATCCACGTTGTTCCATTATATGAAAAAGACTGAGTCCACTGATTGCCAATACGTTTCACACGAAGGTACAGTGTGGTCGCGTGAATGATCGTTGTATCTTTTCTCGTCGTTGCAGTGTTGTTGGCAATACTTGCCGAGAAGAGCCGTGTCTTGTTGGAGTTTCTGACAAAATCAAATCTGATGAAGTTATTCACATCCTGCTGAATCAAAATACCCTGTGCTTGATACTGGGCATTCATTTGTGCCTCGAACTTGACCTCTACCTCGAAGTCGCCGTTCGCCACAGTTTGCATCAGGCGTGGTGCATTCTTGTTTGTTGACCACAAATCATGCACAGTCCCTGCCGGCACTGAGATTTGTAAACGTGCGTTGGTGGTTCCAGCGCCTGTGAGTACAAGTCCTGCGTCACCAAGCGGATTCACAAACGTCCAGAGGTTGGTGTTGAGTGACAGAGTGTTGAAGTCATCTGATACCGGAACGCCTGGGGCTGGATTGACGGTCAGTGTTGCCAGGTTACTGCTGACAGAGCCGGCGCTATTTGAGACAATGCAACGATAATTTGTGCCATTGTCTGCAACTATTGTCGATGCGGTTGTATGCGATGTGTTTATCGCTCCAGGAATGTTGACGCCATTCCTTTGCCACTGATAGGAAACAGGCTCTGTGCCGGTTGCGGCAACGAGGAAGACTGCGCTCTGTCCTGCGGTAACGGTTTGGCTCAACGGATGCAATGTGATGAATGGTGGAACCGGGGTGCTGAGATTCGTTTCAGGCGCGCCGCTTGTTATCTGCAGGTCTTTATATGCTGCGCGTATTGTTTGCGTGGCCGGACCGAATGTTGAGTCGGGCGCAAAGCCGATAGTGAATGTCTGTGGAATGGCGGTCAGGTACCTTGTGCAGCATGGGTCCTGGCGGCCAAAACCGAACACGGTCATGTTACCGTCCATATGACGGAAGTAGTCAGGCTGCGTGTCTTCCTCGTGGTGAGCAACATAGAAGACCCGCTGCATGGCGGCATCTCCAAAGTATGCCCATTCCTCGGAGGTCAGATCACCAAACCATGAAGTCGAAAGTGGTGTCCGTTGTCCGGTCGGGCGAACGACAAAGTCGGTTGCCGTATTGAGCGTCCCGCCGGGTGTTCCTTCATACAGAAACCAGTAATTAGCGTTACGCTTCAGCAATGTCATCCGTGCATATTCGGGATAGATATCCCATACACATTCCCATCCGTTATCAAGGCTTGTTGTTCGGATGCGTGTCTTCAGCGGTCCCTGGCTTTCAATGGAGGATGTGGAGTTCACATAACCCGGATGAAATACGTCACCAAGGTTTGGTACACCTCTGAATTCTCCCGCCGATCCACCGCCGGGTGTATACCCGACCCAATCATTGCCCTGTGTGTCCTCAATGCTGGCAAACCCACCGCCCAGTTTTTGATAGTAGTAGATTCCGCGCGGTGTTTCAATCTTTACGCTCGGCTGACCCTCATGTGCGACGTCATCAGTCACCACCAACTGTGATGTGAACGAGGGCAAGGTGAATGATCCACCAGCCGTTGTCTCGAAATAAAAATGATAGTAGCGTTTGCCATTGGAGGGGGTGGACCCGTTCAGCAAGAATGCGAGCGTTCCTTTCGCGTTCGTGACGGCGTTGTACGTTGCGTCCTTGTCGAACTGAAACGGTACTGCCGGGTCGAGGATCGCTCCTGTATTGGAGACTTCGATGACACGGATTGAATTCTCGGCGAATGTTCCACTCTGGCCCAATGAAGAGAGAAGTTGGGTGAAATTTAATTCAACTTCTGCAGGCTTATTACTGCGTGTGAACCCGTTGGCATTGATCTCTGTCGAAACTCTGAATCGCCACGCATTATTCCACCACGGTGCAGCTGGCAGAGGGTCTTCCGGCGTGATGCGTGAGGCAGTGTTGAAGAAATAATCGACGACACTGGTGAATGCGGGCACGGGACTTCCCGCATTGCCCGCAAATGGACCGACGGCAGTGACATTGAGTGTATGAGAATATGAAGCACCTGCAAGCCATGTGGTGCCATCGAAGGAATACGATTGCGTCCACTGATTGCCAAGCCGGCGAAGGCGAAGATAAATCGGAGTTCCGTTAGGGATTGCAGCGTTGTGTCGCACCGTTGGTGTTCCGTTGACAATACTGGCGGAGTGAATGCGAGTATCCGTTGCGGTCCGGTACACGTCGAACCGGAGATAGTTCGTCGTGTTTTGCTCAACGATAATCCCTTGGATCTGAAATCTTGAGTTTAGTACGGACTCGAATTTCGCCTCAACTTCAAAGTCCGTGTTGCTTGTCGGTTGCATGATACGTGCAGTGCCGTTGCTGCCACTCCACGCGTCGTGCGCTGTTCCTGCTGGAACAGCAATCTGAAGTTGTGCATCAGACGTCCCATTTCCGACAAGCGTCAGTGTTGAAGGAGCGCCCGGATTGATAAACGTCCAGAGGCTCGTATTCAACGTCGATGCACTGAAGTCATCAGAGACGACTTGACCGATCGCCTTTTCCATGGCTCCAAGAGAAACAACCACAGCAAATGCTGCGAGAATGTGTCTGCGCAATGTCATCAATCATTCACCATTTGTCATCAAGTGTTCACCACCATGAAAGGACATCATTAAGCGTTAGATCGAGCTATGATCAAGAATAACTTGCAGAAACCGGAAAGCCTCTTCACCTCATACGTTTGCCGATGTAGCAACGATTAAGGGATGGCTGAATTTTTTAGATTGCTTTTACTTTATCTTTAGGAGTGGATCGGGGAGGACAAACACGGCCGTCCCCCTAGAAGGCCGCTTGAAATATAGCTAAAACTCATGCTGAACAAAAGTGATGGTCAATACACGTTGTGCGTTTCTCACACGGGGAGAAGCTTTGCTGTGATACCAAGACGATTGAGCTCTTTCTGGATCTCGGGACAATAGATCGGGTTCATCACGACGACTATCTCAGGCTTGTATTCCCGCAAGAATTCGGGGCTTACGATTTCCTGACCGGTTCCTGCCATAAATGTACCATGTTTGAAAGGGTTGATATCGACAGCATATTCGATCTCGTCGGTAATTCCTAATGTTGTTAGAAATGCGACTCCCTTCGATCCGCCTCCCCAAATCACGGCTTTCTGGCCTTTCTGCTTAATGTCTGAAAGTACGTTCCGCCAGCGGTTCAGCGTCGGTTGAATGTTGCTGGCATAGAACTCTACATCCTTGCGGAGGCTCTCCATGTCATTCTCAGCCGCAATAGGAGGCGTTGGAATTCCCTTTGCCGGGCGTGCTTCGATCATGAGATATTGATCATCATACTCGGTTGCAAGTTGTACCACATCAAATCCGGCTTTGCGAAACAACCGACCGAGTGAACCCGGACTGAAGTATGAGCAGTGTTCATAGTACACATCCCAGAAACCAATATCGCGCAGAACTCGTGTAACATCCGGAATCTGGAAAAAGACAATCGTATCATGTCTGTCTCCAATGGAACGTCGCACCATCTTCACAAATTCTTCGGTGTTCTGGATGTGTTCCAGAGTCATCTTACAGCAGACGAAATCCGCCTGGTAATTCGTATACTTCTCCGAATAGAAGTCCACGATGAACTTGACCTTGTCCTTGGCTGCGCTTGTATTGCGTTCAGGGATGTACGCCGGATCGAATCCGACACCACGGTTGTTTCCGATCTCACAGAGCATGCTCAGAAATTCACCCTTGCCACATCCGATTTCAATAATATCCTTGTTACGAAGATTGTAGCGTTCGATCAACCGTGTAGCGAGATTCCGGTGGAACGTACTGAACGTCTCGGAAAAGCCCTGAGTCTCTTCATATTTCTGTGAATACTCGTGCATGGCTGGATCGAATGCAAGGTTTGAGATGAATCCACATGAAGCACAAAATCCGAGTGCGATATCTCCTCGGCGGAATGTGATCGCTTCCTCACGCGTGTCCATCAAAAGAACGCTGTGGACCGGAACGTTGCGGACTTCGTTGAAAATCTCAACCTTACTCGACCCGCAACTTGGACATGCCTGCAAACGGAGGATGATCGACTCGGTGTTGTCGGATTGGGCTGTTGGTAATTGCATCATGTGCATTTTCCTTGTGTAAGTGAAACCAAAAGTCTATGGAACTTGGGAAACCATACCGCTGTTTGTCCGCCAATGGAAATTCAGGTCGAGTGCATCAATACCGCCATCGAGATTGAAATCACCGGACTTGACGTAGGACCATGTGGTGCCGTTTTGGGTGCGCCACACGGTTTCCCGATCTGTCGCGTTGATGCTTCCATTGGCATTGCCATCGCCTGATCGCATTCCAAAGACACCGGTTTCCAATTCCCGCATCGCCGCTGTACCGAATGTCTGTGACTGGCCGGTGCTGAAATCGTACAGGCTGCTTGATCCGTGGAGCGCAATCGGGGTTGCTGTCATAACGGAAAGGTGGTTGCGATGACGCAGCACCACAAAGTAATTCCCCGCCATAATATTCTCGAACCGCACAGGGCCGCTGCCGCTTGTATCAACAATGGAACCGTCGCTCAAGATAAACGCGGCGCGCCGACCCATCACTGTCGTTGAATCGATTGCAGAGCGAATCTCCAGCAACATCCAATCAACGACTCCCGCCGGAATGCCGCTGACGGTTTCCGATCCGGCGTAGTTCCAGGGAGATTGACCGTAAGGTTGAAGTTGTGGGATCCCGTCAAGTGCATTCATATCTGTCTTCATGGAATCACCCGAAGGATCATACGGCCCCTGGAGGAAGGCCTTGAGCGACACGAACATCGGTGGAATGACAGCGAGTTCGAATGTTGCCGTGATGGATGTGTCACCATTCATGACGACGATAATCGGATTTGTCGTTCCTGTCACGCCTCCGGTCCAACCCGTAAACACCCAGCCGGAGTCCGGAATAGCAGTGAGGGTAACAGAGTCCCCGGCAATGTAGTATGCCTGATCGGGGTTCTTTGATACGCTTCCATTGCCGACAATTGCAACGCTCAATGTCTCCGGAATCAAGGTGGTTACCTGGAAGTTACTGGAGACCGTTGCATTACTCGCTGTATCTGTCGCGGTAACACGGAAATTATACGTCGTACCCGTCAACAATCCGATGACATTCAGCGTGTGGGAGAATATCTCGTTCGTATCGCTCACCGGCCCGAGTTCATAGCTCATTGTTTGTCCGTATTGCAACAAAGATCGCGAAGGCTCGTTGGTATCCCAGCTTACATCAAACCCGTTGACTGACGGAACAGTTTGCACATTGCTGATGATTGGGGGAACTATATCCATGCTCGCGACGCCGCCATCTTCCGGGTTGATGGGCGAACGGGTGTTGAAGAAATAATCAATCTTTCCTGTGTGTGCGGGAACCGTTGCAGGTGTGGAATTCGTATTGCCAATAAATGCGCCGATAGAGTCTACCGCGAGGGTGTAGCTGAACGATCCTGCCGTTACCCACGTTGAGCCGCTATTGGTTGAATAGGTTTGCGTCCAAAGATTTCCCTCTCGTCGTACACGCATGAGCATGGGAGGAGGGACGCTTGCATTCGGCCCGATCGTAACATTCACGCGTGTTGTTGGTGTCCCGCTGGCGAAACTTGCGGCGAAAATTTTTGCATTTGTCCCGTCCGAATTGAAATCGAACCGGATGTAGATCGTCGGACTCTGCTCCACCAGAATGCCTTGAAGCTGGAAGCGGGTATTCACGCGTGAATCGAATTTCACCTCCACTTCAAAATCCGTGTTGTTGGATGCTTGCATCAATCTGGGTGCGAAATTTCCCCCCGTCCAGGGCTCATGCGAGATTCCTCCGGGTACGGCAATGCGCGACCATGCACTGTCCGTATTTGTATTCACAAGGGCAAGTGCAGCATCGTTCCGCGGATTGATAAATGTCCATGCCGGATTGATAAAAAACGAATTGAAGTCATCCGATACGATTGTTGAGGCTGGCCCCGTGGTGAACGTCAAGTCATTCGAATTCGTGAGGTTGTCAGCCGAGTCGGAGGATGAAACCCTGAAATGGTATAGGACCGCCGGATTCAGGTTCTTAAGAATAATTGAATGCGAGGTCTTAAGTACAGTATCGGTGACGGTTCCGTTCGCGTATGCGATCGTTGGTCCGAATGAGATACTGCTTGTTGCCACTTCATTCGTTGTCCATGTTACCGTTGCGGTCGTTCCTGTGGTCGATGTCTGGATATTGCTTATGGTCGGCGGAATCGGATCGGGAGTGAATCCGCTGTCCTCAGGAACGATTGGGGATCGAGTATTGAAGAAATAGTCGATCCGCCCCGTATGCGCCGGTGTGGATGCCGACGTGGTGTGTGTGTTCCCGATAAATGCACCGACAGAATCCACGGCAATGATGTGTGTAAATGAGCCGGAAACCACCCAAGACGATCCGCTGTTTGTTGAATACGATTGCGTCCAAATGTTCCCCTCACGGCGTACACGCATCAAGATGGGGGCTGCGACAGCGGAACTTGTGCCAATCGTTGTATTGACAAAGGTTGTTCCGGTCGTGCCGACGATACTCCCCGCAAACGCTTTGGTGCTCGTTCCATCCGAATTGAAATCGAAACGCAGGTAGTGCGTTGGGCTTTGTTCGACCAGGATACCTTCGAGCTGGAAGCGTTGTGTGACCTTTGTGTCGAATTTTACTTCGACTTCAAAATCAGTGTTGTTGGCCGCCTGCATAACACGTGGTCCGAAGTTGCCACCCGTCCAGGGTTCGTGTGTGATGCCACCGGGTACCACAATCCTCAGTGCCGCACTGTCCGTGTTGGCATTCACCAACGAGTGTGTCGCATCGTTACGCGGATTGAAGTATGTCCAGAGTAACGAATCAAGGAAGAACGCATTAAAATCATCTGAAACGACTGTCGAAGCTGCTCCAGTGATGAATGTCGAATCGTTTGAATTTGTCACGTTGTCGCTCGAATCGGCTGAAGAAACACGGAAGTGATACGTGGATGCCGGATTAAGATTCTTTACCAGCATGGCATGTGAAGTCTTGAGCACGGTGTCGCTCGCCGTTCCATTTTCATACGAACTACTCGGTCCGAATGAGACGTTGCTTGTCGCCAATTCATTGGTGGTCCACGTAAAGGATGCAGTTGTTCCTGTTGTTGACGTTTGAATATTGCTGATGATTGGTGGTACACCATCGATGGCAACGCCGCCATCCTCCGGATTGATGGGTGCTGATGTCTTAAAGAAATAATCGATGATTGCCGTGTGAGCAGGAGGTGTTGTTCCAGAGTTGCCGGAAAAGGGTCCGGTCGCAGTGACTGTCAACGTATCTGCGAAGGTTCCCGCTACTGTCCACGTTGTGCCGTTGGTTGAGTAGAACTGTGTCCACAAATGTCCAAGGCGACGAACGCGCATCCATTGTGGCGTTATTCCATTCGCGCCGATATTGCTGTTGAGCTTCTGGATACCGGTACCGTTCTTGATTCGGGCGGCGAAGACGCGCGTGTTCGTTCCGTTGGAGTTGAAATCAAACCGAAGGTAATCATCGATGTCCTGCTCGATGATAATACCCTGGAGCTGAAATGATTGTGTCAATGCCGATTCAAATTTTATGTCAACTTCAAAGTCTCTGTTGTTCGCCGGCTGCATGATTCGCGGCGCCTGGTTTCCTCCGTCCCAGGGCTGGTGTGCCGCGCCACCGGGAACAGAAATCGTTAACCAGGCATTGGTTGTGTTCTGTCCGATTAACGCCCTGGTCCCGGCGCCGTTCGGATTGACAAACGTCCAGCGATTATTCAACACAAACGCATTGAAGTCATCGGATGTGACGATCGATGAATCCGGAGTTGAGAATGTCGTGTCATGTATCGCGAGATTGGTGGATGCATCAGATGATCCGATACGAATATGATAGAGCGACTGAATGCTCAGTCCTGTCAATGAAATCGAATGAAGGTTCTTCAACGTGGTATCGTTTACCGTCCCGATCTCGTATGCTGCAGTCAAACCATACGCTACGCTGCTTCGGGCGAGTTCGTCAGTTGACCACGTGATTGTTGCCGTGGAGTCATTCCTCCCGATTTGCACGTTGGTGATGGACGGAGGCAGACTGTCCACCGCAGTGCCGCCGTCTTCCGGATTGATGGGTGAAGCGGTATTAAAGAAATAATCAAACACGCCCGTGTGTGCGGGAATTGATGTCGTGCCCGAGTTACCGGCAAACAAACCGACTTTTGAAATGGTCATTGTCCGGGTAAATGTTCCCGAGGGATTCCAAGCAATACCATTCAAAGAATAGAACTGGGTCCAATCATTCCCAACTCTTCTGACACGCAAGTAGAGCGGTGCAACGTTATTACTCGTGATGTTGAAATTCACGAGCTGGGTTGGTACTCCGTTCACGGTACTTGCGAGATAGATCCTCGTGCTCGCCCCGTCGGAGTGTACCTCGAACCGCATGTAATTGACGCTGTCCTGTTCAACCACAATCCCCTGCAACTGGAACCGCTGTGACATTCCCGAGAGGAATTTGGTCTCCACTTCAAAATCAGTATTGTTGGTCGCTTGCATGATGCGTGCTGCTGTGTTGACGCCAGCCCACGGTATGTGCTCGACGCTTGCCGGGACAGTCATGGAGACGGCCGCGTTTGGAGTGTTTGTGCCGGTGACGGAAAACGATGCATCGCTGAGCGGATTGACAAACGTCCAAACATTCGTGTTGAGATTGAAGGCATTGAAATCGTCCGATACCAGAACAGACGGCGCCGGGGTAATCGTAAAGAAACTACTCAAAGAACTTGACAGGCCGGCGCTTGAAGCAGTAAGTCGTTTCGAACCGGTTTGGTTGACGCTGAGATTGTCGAATGTCGCCACGCCGCCGGCATTCGTCTGGCGTGACAGCGTTCCGGCAAGGGTTCCTGTTCCTGAACTCATGGACACGGAAACCGTGACGCCGGATGTCGGCACGTCATTCCCAAACGCGTCCCGCAAATGAACGCCCACCGCCGGTGTGATTGGCTGACCAGCGATTGTTGTTGTGGGCTGCTGGACAAACGTCACCGTCGTTGCGGTACCGGGAGAAATGTTGAACGCGTTGCTTGTACCCGCCGTCAGTCCGGAGCTTGACGCAATGAGCGTGTAACCTGTGCCGGACTTGTTGATTTTCAGACTGTCAAACTCCACGATACCATTGATTGCACTCTTGCTTATTGTTCCACTCAGTGTCCCGCTGCCTGGATTCGCTCCGATGCTGATCGTTACCGAGTTTGTAGCGCCGTTCACTCTGTTCCCGAGCGAATCACGAATCTCGATGGTCGGCTTGCTGTTCGAGGGAATAAATGTGCCTGCAGTTGTGTCTTTTGGTTGATGAGTCCAAACAACCTGGGACGGGATACCCTCGGCAAACACAACAAATGCCGGGAAGCCGATGGGCTGACCTCCCAATGTGCCGGTAATGAAAGCAGTGTCAAGAGTCGTCGTGGACGTGAGGATTGCAGAGTAACGTCCGTTGCCACTATCAACAACAGAACTTAATGAACCGAGAGTGGTGGAAAGTGCTGCGATTCCTGCGCTCGTAAGAACGCTGTTTCCATTGACGTCTCTTGCCTGGACAGTGATCGTGGATGTGCTCAGTCCATTTGCAATGATGACGAGAGGGTTTGCAGAAATTGTCGATGCCGCCGCCGCCGCCGGGCCGGGCTTGAATATCACGATTGCACTATCGATAATCTGTGCAGAATTCACGGTTGCCTTCACAATGGCCTGTCCGGCGACAGTGGATGATGTCAATATTGCACTGTACGTACCATTGTTGTTGTCAATCACGCTCGACGTGTTTCCCAAAGTAGTCGAAAGAGCAACAGCATCACCTCCCGTCGTGAGATTATTTCCGAGGTCATCTCTCAGTGTCACTGATACTGATGCTGTGGTGGAACCGTCTGCGAGAATCGAATCTGGTGTTGCTGATACAATGGAGGTACCCGGAAACGCTGCCCCGCCCTCACCAATGACAAAGTCGCTGAATGATGTCAGTCCGGTTGCTTGTGTGCTGGTCGCAGTGCGCGTACCTGCTGTCGTCAACGACCACGTCGGCGCGTTGTATTTTTTGACAGTGAAGATGTTCGTATTCGCGCCTGCGTCGATATCCGCGGCAACAAAGGTAAACGTGGCGGCATACGTCGTGAAGAGAGTGCCGGTATTTGTCAACGAGTAGAATCGGTTGACGGTACGGTTTGACTTGAGGCCTGATGCGCCGATGTTGGGGTGATCCCCCGCGGTTGTTCTTGCTGCAAGCATGCCTGCCGTTGAGACACTTGCAAATTGTACGGTTACTGGTGCATAAGTTGTCGCATCGCCAATTTCAAAAACGCGCATTGTTGCGCCCGTTGCAACATGCTTCTGCAGGTTGCCGAACACATGTCCGCTCGTTCTGTTGACGCTGCCGCCCGTTCCGAGGATAACAGTGTTTGTTCCGGTTGTCATGAAACCGTTGGCGAGTGACAGAACGCCGTTCACCGATGCATTGATTCCGTTGAGGGACGCGCCTGCGGGATTGGCCAGAGTAAGGTTGTTGAACGTAAGATTATTCCCGCTCAGTGTTTGATGCGCGCTGCCGTCTAATGAAATTGTGCTCGTTGAAGGAACGAACGTACCACTATTGTTGATGTTGCCTTTCAGCGAATGGGTGAAAGAGCCTGCATCAATCGTGGTACCGTTGCTGATGCTCGTGTTTTCATTCACTGTCCAGCTTCCGGTTGCACTCTTTATTCCGGTTCCGGATGTGAAAATACTGCCGTACGGAAACGACGGAATGGATTGGGCTGCGCCATTGAATTGTATCGTGCTACCAATAGTGATGTATCCACCCGTTGTGAATGTCGCAGTGGGGGAGAAGGTGCCGAGTACCGAAATTGTCCCGATGGGAAGTGTAATGGAATTTGCAACACGGGCGTTGCTCAATGTTAGATTGTTATAGGAGAACACAGGCACAGTTTGATTGCCGGTTCCGTTGAAACTCACGGTGCTTCCCGTAATAATGTAGCTGCCCGTTGTGAATGTCGCCGCTGGATTGAATGTTCCTGCAATGCCAATCACGCCGGTCGATGCAAGCGTAACATTGGCCGTTGTTCTTGCTCCACTCACCGTCAAATTGCCGTAGTTTTCGGCCGCGATGGTCTGTGCTCCTGTTCCGGAGTACTCAACGGTGCTTGAGGAACCGAATGATTTTGTGCCAAACCCTGTAACCATTCCGCTGCTGCCTGCAAGTTGGAAATTGGCATTGTTGGCAACCTCGAAAGTCCTGCTTGCGTTTCCAGCTATGGCAAACCCACCGTTACTGAATGTACCGCTCTGGACGCGAATGTTTCCGGTGACGTTCGTCGTTGTCACTGCAGCGCCAAGTGTTGCTCCTGCTCCGTTCGTGTTGTTGAGGTGCAGGTTGTGATATGCGATGGCACTTCCGAAAGTAACAGTTTGGCCGGCAGCACTCCCGTTGTAATTGAACACCGAACCTGATGTTCCCGGAGTGATCGTTCCGGTCGTATTCGTGAGAACGAGATTTCCAGCCAAATTCACTATTCCCGTTCCTCCGCCTGTACTCAAATCGACAATCGCTGTCTGGGGGACAGTGGAGGGTGAATTGAAAATAAGGTTACCGCCGATGGTGAGAGTTCCAGTTGTGACGACAACGCGAGAAATGCGCGTTGTACTGGTGTTTGTTCCTCCGATAGAAAAATTGCCGGTGATGCTCGCAGAACCCTGATTGATGTTCCAGCTATTGGTAATTCCTGTTGTCGTTGGTTGACCAATTGTCGCGTTACCAGTGATGCTTAAATTCGCACCGGCTCCATGTGAGAAGGACGCCGCTGTTGCTCCGCCGAGGAGTGTTAACCCGGCACCGGTGTTGCTATTGTTCATCGTGTAACTTGCTCCCGCGGGAATCGAGAGTATCGGGAATGAAGTGCTGGCTGAACCGCTGATTATTTTCGTCGCGCCAGAGAACGTTATTGTTGAGGAGCCGCCATCAAGCGTGCCCCCGTTATTTGTCCAGTTGCCTGCTACCGTCACATTATTGGCCAGCGTTACCAAGGCCGGAGCGTTGAGTGTAACATTACCAAAGGTCAGTGCGGTTGTTGCGGTGACAATTGCTGTATCGGTGAATACTGCATTGCTTCCGCTATGAAGTGTCAGTCCACCGGTGGCGGAAGAAGTGAGGTTGCCACCCAAATTCAGCGTGGCATTTGCGATCGTTGTCAGAATGGGTGTGGCGGAACCTCCGGAGGCGAAGTTGTATCCGCCATTGAAATTCATTGTGCCTGCGCCCGTGAATGCGAGTGTGCCCTCGTTATGGAGAAGAGGCGTCGAAAAACTTATTGAACCAGTCCCAACGGAGATTGCAGCGACAGCAGAACTTGTGCTGGTATTCAAAGTCGTCGTTCCGCTTACCGTCAGAGAGCCGGACGTAACTGCGATTGCCGAAACCCGGGTGCTTGTACCGCTTGTTCCTCCGAGCGTCAGATTGCCTCCAACAACACCCGATCCGCCGTTGATATTCCATCCGGCGGTTACGGCTGCACTTGGCTGCGTGATTGTCACATCGCCGGTGATGGTTAAAACACTTGTTCCAAGATGTGTCAATGAGCTTGCCGTAGCGGCAGCGGGGAATGAAAGCGATGTTGCGGAATTGCTGGTGTTCAGGGTATATGTCGCACCTGTTGCGATCGCCAGATTGGGAAATGCTGTCGTTGTCGTTCCGCCGATTGTTTTCGCAGCCCCGGTAAACGTAACAGTGTTAGAACCCCCGACCAGACTTCCACCATTGTTGGTCCAATTTCCTCCAACAGATAGGCCAAACCCGTTCAGGTCAAGAGCACCTTGTTCTATTGTAACATCTCCGGTTATGAGATTACCCGGAAGGGCGATCCCGTTGGCATTAGCAAGTGTAAAACCCGCAACAGTTCCCGGCAATCCATTTCCGGTAACCTGCGGAGCCAATCCATTGTAAATATAATTCGCTCCTGTGTTGTAGGTTCTTGTTCCCGTAACTTGAATATTGCCAACAGCGCCTGTGACAGTTGTAGTGATTCCGTTGGGCGAACCTATGCCAAGAGTACCGCCGCTGGATAGCGTATAGTTCCCGCTGCCCGTAAGTGCTTGCGTTCCAAGATTCAGTGTCGAGCCACTGTTGACAGTGTAGTTGATCGTATTTGCCATCGTGCCGCCACCGATGTAGCTCTGAACACCGGCTTTTGAAAATCGGATGGCACCACTGCCCGATGATGTTTCAGTAATTGTTCCGGCAGTATGGCTGAAGTTTCCATTGACGTTGAGTCCGCCGATACCGGTATTCTCACTCATAACAAGTGTGCCACCGGTAATCGTAGTAGTCCCCGCAACATTGACATTCGGACTTCCGCTTCCTCCTGCAATCGCAAGTGTACCTCCGACCAACTGGAAATCTCCGTTCAGATTGATCGTTGTCGAGCCTGTCGTCAAACGGAAAGTTCCTGTTCCGGTGTTTGCGACGAGGAACGTGCCGTTGACAGTTGCAAGATTACCGCCCGCACTGATGATGCCGGTTTGGTTCGGTGCATTCCACGTGAAGTTACTGAATGCCTGTGCGAGACCTCCGGGTCCAGTGGTGTTTGTGGTATATCCGATAATCTCGCAAGTTGATCCCGCGTTCCATGTTGCCGTGGGTATCGTGCCGGCGGTTGTCTTGAAATTATGTTGATATAATCCTGTGGAGGTGAAGGCGAGAGTACCGGTGGTGGTAATCGTTCCCGCATTATTGAGCGTACCGTTGACGGTGAAGTCTGTACCGGATCCGTTGGCAATAGTCATCGTTCTGCCCGAGTCAACATTCACTTGTCCGGCCGCAGCCACCACGACTTGATCGACGCTTACATTCGCGGCAACAGTGACAGTATCAGTTGTCTGTATGGTGATGACGTTGCTTGCATTTGTCGGTGTCGAAACAGCAGGGATCCAGGCAGATCCGTCGAAACGTTCCCATGTGGCAATATCACCCCAATTACCGTTGGTGATAGACCGAAAATCATTCGTGGCCTGACCGAAAGCAGCGGCAGACGCGAACATTAGCACACATAATAGCAGGAAGGGGGGTTTTGTCATTAGAACTCATCCACAAAAAAGTGATTGATCAAATCAGAACAACTATGGCTTGCCTGCCATATATAGGCAGTTTCCGAGGATTTATGTGTGACGCAGGCCATCTCAAATTCCCACAATCTGATAGATTTTTGCCAAAAACGACATTCCGTTCCTTGAAAAATGAAAAACCTGACCGGGCCGTAAAACCCGATCAGGCGAAACAGGGATAAAGATACATGTCATTTTACACGATCATTGGTTTCGGAATTGGGACGATGAACTTCCCACCCTTTCTTCGATACTCATCTTGTTGTTTCATGATCTCCTCAGCAAAGTTCCATGCGAGAATCAATAAATAGTCGGGCATTGTTTCCACGATCTTTGCAGGAGGTACAATCGGGAGATGATTTCCTCCCATAAATCTTCCGTGCTTAAACTTGTTTAAGTCGGCAATATAGTCCACATGGCTCTTGTCGATGCCGACGTATGCCAGCATGGTGGTTGCCTTGGCCGCCGCCCCATACGCGGCAATTGTTTTTCCCTGCGCCTTGACTTGCCTCATGATCTGCAGGAGGGACTCTTTGATATTCGCCACTCGCTGGGCAAAGTCCCGGAAATAGTCCAACCGATCGACCTTGCGTTCAGATTCCATCTTCAGCAGGCCAGTAACCGAATCTTTGACTCCCTCTCGGGGTTCCACGAAAAGTCTGACTGTTCCGCCATGAATCGGGACGCGCTTGACGTCATTGAGATACAATCCGTGACGCCTGAACAATCGATCCAACGCTGTGATAGAAAAATAGCACATGTGCTGATGATAGATGGTGTCGAACTCACAGTGATCCACCAGATCGACGACGTAGGGCGCTTCAATAACCGCCACGCCCGTCTCTTTAAGGAGAATCTTGATTCCTTCAACAAATCCATTCAGGTCAGGAACGTGGGCAAGGACATTATTGCCGAGAAGGACGTCAGCGCGTTTGCCTTCATTGCGCAATTGCAGTGCAAGTTCTTTGGTGAAAAAAGTATTCAATGTTGGAATGCCGGCATCCTGTGCAGCCTTGGCCGGACCTTGTGCAGGATCAATACCCAGTACGGGAATACCGCGCTCGACAAAGTTCCGCAGCATGTATCCGTCGTTGCTTGCCGCTTCAATGACGAAACTGGAACTGTTAAGTGAGCGCGTCTCAATGATATTGCGCGCGCTGGCTCCGAAGTGCTCCATCAATTGCTTTGAGACTGAAGAGAAGTACGGGTACTCTTCACGGAAAAGGGTATCGGGCGATACACTGATCGTAATTTGTACAAGCGCACAAGTATGGCAGAAGGCAAGGTCGAGAGGAGCAAAAATCTCCGGCTTGTCCAACTGATCCTGGCGCAGTAACCTGTCGGCCAGTGGCGTTTTACCAAACGATAAAATTATCTCAAGACTCTTGCTGCCACATGAAAGACAGGGGACGTCAATGGTGCTCAAGCAACCTCCGGTTTCGTTATTCTGTATCTACATTGATGCGGTTTCGCTCACGCGCCATCGCAGGGACTCATCAATCAATTGCTTGCCGAGAAGCATCTTGATGTGGTCGATCCGTTTGTACCGCGGACCTTCGAAATCGTCAAGCGTCAGTCCGACTTTGCGATACGCATCAAGCAGTTCCTGTGCGCCTTTTCGTGCATTCCATTGTGGCTTGAACTCCGGCAACGTGCGTGCGATCTTGCCCGCGTCAACCCGGTAACAGCGCTTGTCAGGGCCGGCATCCTTTGCATATTCAATGCGGCAACCCGGCACTGTTTCCTTCACAATGTCTGCCAGTTCGTGGATGCGGTAGTTGTCTTCGTTGCGCGCAACATTGAATGCTTCGTTATGGACGAGGTCGAGTGGAGCATGAAGAACCGCGACAAATGCCCGCGAGATGTCTTCAATGTGAACGATCGGGCGCCATGGGGTGCCATCGCTCTTGATATACACCTGGCCGGTAGTGTAAGCCCAAGCAACGAGATTATTGAGCACAAGGTCGAATCGGAGCCGCGGAGAAACACCGAACGCAGTTGCGTTGCGCAAGAATGTCGGACTGAACTTTGAGTCCGCCAACTTCGCGACGTCCTGCTCCACACGGACTTTTGATATACCGTATGGCGTGACAGGATTGAACGGTGAGTGTTCGTTCAGAAGATCCTCGCCGCCTGCACCGTAGTTGCTGCACGATGAAGAAAAGATGAATCTCTGTGTCCCGACCATCTTACAAAGCTTGGCAAGTCGTACTGATGCAAGGTGATTGATGTCGAAAGTGAGATTCGGATTCAGGTCACCAAGTGGATCATTCGAGAGTCCTGCGAGATGCAGCACGGCATCGAATCCATCGATATCCGAGGCCTCCACATCACGGACGTCCTTGCGGATCTCCGGTATGTCGATGATGCCTTCGCCAAACGACGAACGTTCATACAAATCACTATCAAGTCCGACCACATCGTGGCCATGTGCGACAAGCATCGGGGCGAGTATGGTTCCAATATATCCTTTATGTCCGGTCAAAAGAACGCGCATGTTATTCCTCCCAAATTTTCCATGGTGCACCGCCGTGCTGCCACAGGTCTTCTAATAGTTTTTTATCTCTCAAAGTATCCATACACTGCCAGAATGAAGTATGCCGGTACGCCATCAGTTGTCCGTCGGCAGCAAGGCGTTCGAGCGGTTCCTTCTCCCACTGAGTGTCGTCGCCCTCGATGTAGTCGAAGACTTTCGGCTCGACAACAAAGAACGCCCCATTGATCCAACCCTCACCGATCTGTGGTTTCTCTGAGAACTGCGATATCTTGTCCCCATTGAATACGAGGTGACCGAATCGCGCAGGTGGCCGCACAGCAGTCATCGTTACGAGTTTGCCATGGGAGCGATGAAAGGCGAGCAACTTGTTCAAGTCGACATCCGAGACGCCGTCACCCCAGGTAAGCATGAATGTTTCATTGCCAATGTACGGAGCGAGACGCTTGATGCGTCCTCCGGTCAATGTCGAGATTCCCGTATCCACCAGTTGCACGGTCCAGTCTGGTCGTGATCCCCCTTGGGCATCGACTTTCCCTGACTTCAAATCGACTTTCAGGTTGCCCGTAAGTGAGGAGTAGTCGACCATGTACTTCTTTATATACTCTCCCTTGTAGCCGAGAGCAATCACAAATTCCCTGTGACCATAATGTGCGTAATGCTTCATAATGTGCCAAAGAATCGGTTTGCCGCCGATTTCGACCATAGGCTTCGGCTTGACTTCGGTCTCTTCGGAGAGACGGCTGCCAACTCCGCCGGCGAGTATTGCAACTTTCATTCTTTACCTCTTGGAATTCACGCTTTGCTTTGGATTAATGTTGGGTAGGATCTGATTGGTGTGAAGAGAGAGGCGTACATATGGATCCCCAGCGCACCGGAAACAATCCCAACAGGCCGTAAAATACCACAATTCAGAATTAAATGCTCGATTTTCATGGCTGTTCTCTTTTAAGACACTCTTCCAGCCATGCTCAGCTGTCAACTCCAATGCCAAACCCTCTCTGATTGCCCCTTTCGACGCGATATCAGGTAACGAGCAACAATTTGCGTGGTTTGGCTCAATCGGAAATAGTAAACCTGTATGTCCAGTGGCCTCGATCTGTGTAATTAGTACCGGATGGAAGTAATTCTATCCTGCTCCTATTTCATCAGGAGCATCTTTTTTGTTTCCGTGAAGACCCGTCCGCCGTTCTCATCGACGGCCTCAATCTGATATAAATACACTCCTGAGCTGACGCTCTCTCCGAGGTTGGTACGACCATTCCATGAAATGCTATGCGAACCCCCGGTCAAGTCACCATCCAGCAGAGTTGTGATCTCCTCTCCAGCTATGGTGAACACCTTCAGCGTTACCGAGGATGTCGCGGGAATCCTGAAGCTGATCATTGTAGAGGGATTGAATGGGTTGGGATAATTCTGGTTCAAAGCGAATTCACGGGGCGTAGCCTCGATTTCATCTGCCGAAGATGTTGATTGGATACGAATGACATGGAAACCTTCCGAAGGATTGACAGCCAAATTCCCCGTTGCACTATAGTCTGTTGCAAGAATTCTATAACGAACTGAATCTCCGGGGTTCAATTCGGAAGGAGAGAGTGTGAATACTCCGACGAAGAGGTTTTCCACCAACGAGAGCCTGAACTTCCTGCTTGTCACACTCTCGTTCACAAAATATTCCACCCAGACCGAATCAAGTGCGAGATCATCGGTGACTTCGGCGGTAATGCATAATGGCCACATATTGAGTACACAGATTTCAACCGGTACATGAATGATCTCCGGTGCGACGGCATCCGTTCCAGCTTGAAACTGATGGAATCCCACGGGTGCATTGATTGGGGACGTTACGCTCCCACCTATGCTATCGACAACGGTGATGTAATATTGGTAGCGGGCCGGAATGCCAATTCCGGGAATATTGGCGACGAACGGTTGTGTACCGACCCTGTTCATGTTCGCTGTTTCAGTAAAATTGCCGTTCACGCCCCAGTGCAGTCGCACGCCATTGTTCCCGATGCCGTGCTGCGAACTTACTGCGACCTGTACCGAAAATGGTCCGAACAAATTTGCTGAATTACCGAGTGGTGAGTGAACAATCTGCGGGACGTAAGCATCGGGATTGATGAATCGTTTGACAGTTCCAAGCCAGTACAAGAGAGTGGGAAGGTGCGCGCCGTTGTACAAGTCTCTGTCTGCCTGGATCAACGCATGGGCATTGTCCGCAGCAGTTGCCCCTGAACCAAGATACATAATGCTCTTCAGAACAAGCTTGTCTGTTACTTCGCGGCCGAGTTCCCCCCATATTCCCATCAATGCAGCCGACCAGATTTGTCCTGCGCTATGAATCGGAAGACTGGCGAACGGATACGTACGTGCGTCGTTAAGAATTCTGCCCGCCCAGAAGGGATTATGTCCGTCCCAATTGAACACCCAGTTGTAATGATAATCGCTCGCGCTCCACTGATTGGCGCTACGTGAATACGAGGCCGCCCAATAGTCTCCAAAACCCTCGCCGAGTGCGCCACTTTCGCCGCCACCCCATGCGGGCACGAGATTGAATTGAATCGCGTGTCCGTATTCATGCCAGATCACATCGGCGTCTTCCGCATCATCCACACCACCCTCGCCCCATGAAATCCAGTTACCGGAGGGACTGAAGTGTGAATTATCCTGACCGTAATAGCCGTGCGGGTCAAGACGGACCTGCCGCAGCGATGGAATTGAGAATCCCAACTGCTCAATGTGTCGGTACGCCGTGCTTGCATGATAGTACACGTTGACTGCTTCGAATGCTTGTTGACTGCGTGTATAGAGGAATCCATCCGGTGTGGGTGAACTGTAAACGGGATCAGCCGGTGATTCGATGTCCGTAACAGTACAGTACGGCCCTTTCAGTTTGTACACGCCATTCTCAAATGTTATCGAGTCAAGAGCGACAAGTGTACGGTATACGTTCAGAGAATCCGTGTCTGCATCGTTTCCATCAACAAGCCCTGAAGTATTATACATCTTCCGCGCCGAACTGAGTGGATCCGGTTGGTAGACATATCCACTTCCCTGTACATGCTCACCGTCCGTATGGTTGACAAATCGATCTTCCGTGGAAAGTACTTCACCGGATATTGCATCCACCAGTATTTCCCAATCACCGTATGGTTCTTCGTTCGTCATTTCAACGCGATACGCAAGATGCGATACACCGTTGTCATTCTTGAATATCATCAACTCAGCCGCCTCATCCTTGCCGATGGTTGCACCCGTTATTCTCAAGTCCTCGCGCGCCTTTATGATAGCGGCTTCCGGTGTCAATGCAGGTTGAGTCGATTCGAGACGGATATCGTTGTGGGAATTGTTGATCACCATGCCCACTTGATTCATGGAATTCAGACTCACCACCACGTCGCCACGGAATACAGGAATTCCCTCAAACATCTGGGAAAATCTCACGTGTGATCCACCTGGTGTATTCTGGATATTTTCCGTCCTCAGTTCTGAACCCGAGGCATTCATTCGCAACATGTCTGCATGTTCACCAAGGAATGTACGTGCAGCCTGTTCCGATGTGCCGGGAAATGATTGAGAGGCGACGTTGTACATTGCGCGCGGCGTTCCCTGGTCGTCGAAGCGGGCAGAGTTTGTGTAGCGCGCTCTGACGGGCGTGTTCAGTTTTATGTCTCTGGCGGGCTTCGAATCCGCAAAGCCATACTGAACGATTCCAACAAGCAGAATCGCAATCAACATATAAGAAAATTTTGCAGCCAGCCGTAGCATCAATTACTCATCTTTGAATTTGGTTGTCGGTTCGAAAGTGCAGCGTTGCGCCGCATTGAGAAAACTTGAACTGGTAGGATGTTGTCACCGATGATCAGAGAAAGGGTGTATTGACACGACCCAATGTTCCTTCATCGTGCATCAATATACACAGGGTAGAGTGTTCGAGGCGGTGCCCAGAGTCACAAGCAGCAGGAAGGAGGGAGTGCCGGAGGATGTGTCTACATCATCAAACAGGTCACTGATGGCGATTATAGGATGTCGCCGACGGTGATGTGATGAGCTTCACGATTTCACTCATTGAAGCCGCCGTGTCTGAAACGACAATATCGATTCCAAGCGTGTAGAGAGTACTGATGTCCCGTTCAGGAATAGTGCCCCCGAGAACCAGCCTGACGGATTCAAGTCCCATTGCTGAGCGCAGTCGCACGAGATCCGCCGCGATTGTGAGATGCGCGCCAGAAGAGCAACTGACCCCAAGAATGCTCGCGTCTTCTTCAAGTGCGACTTTCATGAGTGCTTCCGCGGAAAGCTTGATGCCTGCAAAGATCACCTCGTGGCCGGCATTGCGGCACGCGAGTGCAAGAATCTTTATTGCATTATTGTGTCCGTCCAGTCCTGCCTTGCCGAGCACGATCCTGAGTTTTTCTCCAGTTGGCTCTTGAGCGCTCAAAGACGAGACCTTGGCGGGATCAAAAGCACCGCTGTAACGACCTTGAGTAGCATGTTCGATCACGGATGTCCACTCTCCAACGGTTCCACCTGCTTTGACAAATCCGATTGTTGGAGGCATGATGTTCTCTCCGTTCGTGACGGCTGCACGGAGCAAATCCTTTGCTCGCTCGAATGCAACATGATCCCTCTTCTCGCGCCACTGTCCGATTTCCTGATGCCGCCGGTTGCCAAAGTCATCTCCCTGTGCAGTAGACGGGGCTGGCGTGAGTTGTTCTGCAAGTCCGACAGGTTCAGTGTATTTATTTACGCCGACCACGATATCGTCACCTGATTCGATTCGCCGCTGTCTCTCCATAAATGCTTTGGTGAGTTCGAGATTGAGAAGTTGAATGGATTCGGTGTACCCGATTGAACGCATACTCTGCGCGATTGTGCGGGCGTCGTTCATATATTGTGCAGTGAGACTCTCGATGACAGGATTGCCTTCGAAAATATCGGGATAGGCATCGATCTTTGTTTCATGCATGAGGATTTGTTGAGTCCGCAGGCTCAGGGTTTGTTCCATCTCGTCCGGAAGAGAAAGAGCCTCGCGGAAGCCGGGGAGTTGGAGTGCGTTGACACGTGCATTGGCCGAGAGAATCACCGGCAGAGCTTCGAGGGCGATGCGGATGATATTGTTCTCAGGTTGAGCAGCCGTCAGTGACAAAGAGCGAACCTGGCAACCGGCACGGAACTTCACGTCATCAATGCCATACTCTTCACGGCATATATTTGCCCAGAGCTGAGAGTATGCGCGCATCTTGCAAATCTCCGGAACTAACTCGATACCGCTATTGATAAAAAATGAGATGCGGCGGACCACCTTCTCGAATGATTCGTGCGAGAGTTGGGGCCTGATACGATCCAGCACAAGCAGCGCATTGCCGAATGCGTAGCCGATCTCCTCCTGGGGACGGGCACCACTCTCCATGTAGTGATACCCGCACATGTTGATGGGATTCCAGTTCGGCACGTGTTCAGAAGAAAACGTAATAAGGTCGCAACTCAGGCGAAGTGATGTTTCAGGTGAGAAAATACTCGTCCCGCGCGCCACGAATTCCTTCATCAGATCATTCTGGACTGTACCGCGAAGCTCTGTCCATGCAACCTGTTGACGTTCGGCAAGTACGAGGTATAAAGCAAGCAGGAATGGAGCGGGAGCATTGATGGTCATTGACGTATTCACCATGCCGACCGCGATACCGCGAAACAGGTTCTCCATGTCGCCGATGTGGGCGATACTTACGCCGCACCCGCCGACTTCTCCTCGCGCCATTGGTGCATCAGGGTCGTACCCATTCTGGGTTGGTAGATCAAAAGCGACGGAGAGTCCGGTTTGCCCCTTCTTCAGGTTTTCATGGAACCGGCGGTTCGAATCATCAGCGTTGCCAAAGCCGGCGTACGTGCGGATAATCCAGGGATCGCGCTGATGCTTTTCGGGCGAACTCATGCGCGTGCAGCCTTTGCGAAAAGTTCCCAATAGTCAAGATCGAGGACGACATTTGGACGGTAGGCTTCCTTACCGGACTGCTGATCGAGTGTTTTGATGGAGAAGGATTCGACCGTTTCGGGGCGTTCGTTCTTCACCACAACGAGACGCAGACGCAAAGCGCCGTGAGTGCCTGAAAGCTCGGCACGTTCGAGCACTTGCGTGAATGAATACAAAGTGTCGCCGGCATGGACAGGATTGGCGTGCGCACCTGAATTCACGGCAGCAATCCCCATACGATTTTCCAGGCCGTTGAATGCCTGAGCATAACCGATGGAAATCGGCACGCCCCCATACACCAAGGGCTTTCCATTGGTGAGCAGTGTATCGAAATGAACCCTGGCGGAATTTTGATAAAGGCGTGTGAAGGACATGTGGTCGGAGGAATTAATCGTCATTCCGTCAATATGGAATATTCGCTCACCCACGGTGTAGTCGTTAAAATAGAACCTGCCGCCGGTGGCGGCAGGGTTCCATTGGTCGAGAGAGTGCATCGGAAGCTTATCAGCCGCCACCGACGATTCCAGGATGGGGGTCGTCGGCGTGTGCAGAGAAGGCGTTGCACTCTCCCTATTCTTTTTCACCATCACCCAGCGAACGTACTCAAGAACCATCTCGTCGCGCTGGTTTACACCGATGGTCTTCACATACACAATTCCGGTTTTTTGATTGCTGTTTTCTTTCAGTCCTATGACACGAGCTGTTGTGCGGATTTCATCACCAACGCAAACAGGTTTGCCCCAGAGCATCTCAGCGTAACCGAGATTCGCCTGGGCGTTCAAGGAAATTTGTCTCACCGTTTGCCCAAGTACCGTGTGCAACACAATCAACGGATGGACAAGCCCTTGTGAATCGCAGAACCTCGGAGTCCGGTCTCCAGTCAACGCGATGTACGCCACGCGGTCGGCATGTGTGAGTATGCGTGGAGTGGGGCAGCGAAACTCCTGCCCGACCGAGAAATCCTCAAAGAAATTTGTTACCGAGCCTTTGTTCATCGCTCCATCAATCCTTTATGAATTGCTGGAGATACGGACGTGCTATCACTTGAAGAGCAAGAACCTCTTCTGCGCCTTCAAAGATCGACAGGACGCGTGCGTCAAGGAAGTACCGCGACACCGCATACTCTTCGGAATATCCCATGCCCCCATGTAATTGCATCGCCTCACGCGTCACCCATTCGGCATCCTTGCATGCAAGTAACTTCACCAAGGATGCTTCTGTTCCACCCTTGTCCTCATCCATTAACGCTGCGACCTTGTAGGCAAGTTGTCTATTCGCCTGGATGCGTGCCGCCATCTGTCCGAGTTTGTACTTCGTCAATGTGAAATCGGCGAGAGGCTGACCGAAGACTTTGCGTGATTTCACGTATGATATTGCAGCGCGAAACGCGGCTTCCATGACACCCAATGCCCGTGCTGCCGTTTGAATTCTTCCTCCGGCAAAGCCCTGCATTTGGAGATAAAATCCGCGGCCTTCTTCACCAATCAAATTCTCTTGTGGCACAAAATAATTATCGAACGCAACAGCAAAGCTGTGCATTCCCCTGTAGCCGATGGTGGGAATTGCGCGGCCTTCCACAACGCCACCTTTTGGTTGAGTATGCTTGAAATAGTATTCGCTCTCATTGACGGCATCAGCAGGTTTCTCAACGAGAAAGAGGGAGAGACCCTTGTGGCCCGATTCAACAGAGCCAGTCCGTGCGAGGAGACAAAAGACATCTGATCGCCCGCCGAACGTCACCCAGGTTTTTTCTCCGTTGATGACGTATCCGCCCTCAGTGCGGGTTGCAGTGACCGAGACACTCGCGACATCCGAACCAGTGTTTGGTTCAGTGACCGCAACGCACACCATCTTTTCTCCGGTAGAGATCTTCGGCAGCCAGGTGCGTTTCTGTTCCTCGGTTCCTCCTGCGAGCAGCGCTTTGGCACAGATTTCAGGTCGGGTGAGAACGCTTCCGCCGGCGCCAAGACTTCCCCGACTCAACTCTTCCGTTGCAATAATCATAACGAGGTGGTCACTGAAGATGCCGCCATATTGTTCAGGAATCGAGATACCAAACACGCCAAGTTCACCAAGCTGTTTGAGTATCGAGTCGGGAATAATTCTATCTTCCCGGTGTGTCGTCTCGGCGATTGGTGCGATCACTTCATCCGAGAACCTGGAGAACATTTCTTTGTAATCTATGTGTGCAGTGTCGAGAGCAGGTGAACCGGAGAGATCACGTTCCCGGTCAAGAATCATTTCTCCAAGGTGAACCCATGCGGCGCTGTTGTTATGCAACCTGAGGTGATTCGCCATCTCGAATAATTCCTCCAATGGCTCGGCGGAGAGAAATCCGAAGTTGCCGTACTCGAACTGCATGTGCTTGGCAAAGTTCACAACAGACTGGGAGATGTAGAGAATGATGAGCTGGCGCTCAAATTCACCGGTCTGTTCATTTTCACCGTAGGCGACCAGGGCTTCCGCAGCCGCGTTCTCAGCGAGAAAGCGGGCAAGTTCCGTTGATTGAACCTGGGCACAGTTGAACGCGCCCGGCTTGATGTCGCCACGTGCCTGGATCTTGCGCGCAAGGTTCTCACCGATGATCCGGAGCGCTTCCTTTTGAACACGCACGGCACGGCTCATCAAGGGGATATGGTGTGATTTCACTTTCGATCTTTCTTCAGTCGTGGGTAACAACGGTTCTCTCCAGTTGTTTGAATGTCAAACCTGTTGCTTCGATGTCGCTATTGGCCAATACACCGCTACGCATTCCGGCAAGCACGATCCACCAATCCGTTCCGACAACAGCTTTGTCTGCCAGACGATTGCCATCCACTTCGGCACCTGAGCCATTGCGCGCAGCCCGCGTGTAGTCTGCGGCGAGTTTCAGTGCTTCTAATGCACGGTTGCGTGTGGGCGTCCAGGCACTTTGGATGGGCGTGACTTGATCGGGATGGAGAATCCACTTTGCTGCATAGCCACATCTCCGGGCGCTGAGCGCATCTCGTTCCGCCAGCTCAAGTGCGTGATTCCGAAGTCGGAGTTGCTCGACGAATTGCGATCCGAACTTCCCCGCGTCGATGGTGTCGGGGTTCTGAGTGAGCGCATGGTTGTACTCTTCCGTGGTGATGCCTTCCGGCGTTTTTGGTCTGATCGGGAGTGTTCCTGTTACAGCGTCGACTGCTTCCTTGCCGTACGCCGCCGCGATAATCGGGAGACGCTGCCGCGCAAATGCCTGATCATCGAGCCAGGTGTCTGCTTCGACGCGGGCACCTGTGGTGCGTGCGAAGTCCCACGCGCCGAAAATCAGCGCTGTGACGCCGTCGATGGATGCAATCTGCTCGGCTTCGATGAATGCCTTCGGCGATTCGATCAAGACCTCGAAGCTGATGCGGTTCGTATGGCCCGCGATATTCTGTATGCGCCGTACAATGTCGATGATGTCCTGTACTTCCTCGGCATGTTCGGTTTTCGGGATGACAATGGCATTGAGTTTGTCGCCTGCATGGGAGACAATATGGACGATATCCTTCTCGAAGTATTCCGTTCGAATATTGTTCGGTCGGAATGCAACGACGCGATTGCCGAACGCCGTGGTGGTCAATACCTCGGCGACAAATTGTCGGGCGAAGTCCTTGTACTCCGCATGATCGGGCGACGCATCTTCGAGATCATAGAAGAAAAAATCCACCGGCAGATCGCTTACCTTCTTCATCAGTTTCACGCTTGTATCCCTGCCATCAGTCGCGGGGTTCCCCCCCTTTTTCATCTTGAATGCCGGGATTGCCATTTCTCCACGCCGATAGTAGGGAACATTCATTCCCTTGACAATTTCCGGAACCCTCCTGTGTTTCTCCTGCACCTTCCTGATAATCGACGAGATGTCTTCGAGTGTCATTGTCCGATCCCTTGCTTAAGCATTGATTTTGAAAATAGGGAAGTACGAACACTTACCATCGGCATAGTCCCTGGCAAGTTCCGGAATGTCATCAAACGAATATTCGCGATGACCGTTGAGATGCGGCATCCATCCCGTATCTTCTGCAAACCGGATTGCTGTGCGTCCCTGCGGATAACGTGCATAGTGCGTATGGACGTGTTGGTGGCGGCTGATACACTCCATTGCCCGGACGGTTGTAATCGACATGCCGTGTTTCCAGCCCGCAGTAGTCACAACACCCTGACGTGCGAGCGCCTTCAACGTAGCGCGGAACATTGGCGAGCCGACATAGTCAATGAAGATGCTCACGCCGAGTCCACCGGTGCGTTCGTGAACGAGAGCAAGAAATTTCTTTTCGGACTCGAGATAAGCTTTCTTATAGTCCGGATCGGTGCGATACCGTTCATCATCAAATTCCAGATCCGGGAACTGCCGCCGATCAATTGGATGAATTCCCATTTTTTTGAATTCACATAAACGGTCATCGTTGGCGGAAAGCATCGCCACGCGACATCCACTAAACTTTGCCAATGCGAGTTCTGCATAGGATACTCCGCCACCCCAACCCCACACGTGCGGTGCCGGGCAATCCTCTTCGGTCATCTGAATACGCCAGACTTTATAGGCGAGATTCCAGTTGGACCATGCTGTAATGTATCTCAATGAAAAAGCGGCCCACTGTTGCAACGAGAATTTTGTATCCTGCGGAAGTGCAATCACCTGATGTTGGTGAAGCTTGGTTTGCTTTGCGAGGAGGCCGATTGTCTTTTCGGCATCATAGCCAAGTATCTTCTCGGGATATCCAAATTTATCCCACTTTCCGTTACAGAAGAGTAGGGCAACATCACCGGGCTTTACCGTTGT
Source organism: Bacteroidota bacterium (assembly GCA_046160825.1). GTDB lineage: Bacteria > Bacteroidota > Ignavibacteria > UBA10030 > UBA6906 > JBJXHC01. The sequence continues at coordinate 65,825 of JBJXHC010000092.1, forward strand.
CACGGCGCTGCCACATTTCAAAACGCGAACAACTCCCGCGTTGCCGATGACCACCTTCGGTTCATTTCGCTGAATGCAAATATCGACAGGCTTGCGATCGAGTGCATGGGACATATTTCCTTCCCAGCAACCATAGAGCGGCTCAACCAGCACTTCCTGTTCGTTAATGTCGTCAAATGCGAAGGTCTCACGAACCAGTTGGGCAGGTTCACCCCCCTTGGCGGATTTTCCGGCGTGAAGTACCCAAGCTTCAGTAGTAATGGACATTGCATTCCTCCATGTATTTTGAAGAACTGGTGGTGCTTTGAAACTATTCAGTGATATGATGGGGGAATCCTGAATCAAGGTCGTGAACTGCAATGCGAATGTACGTGACAGGTGGCAACCCCGGTGAGATATGTCAGGTAAACTCCCCAATGGAGAAATCACGAAAAGGAGAGTTCTGTCAAGCCATTATTGCATTATTGAATTCCAAACCCCATTTGCGTAGCTTGTTGGCATGGAAAGCGCAGGTAGACATACTGAAGACCTTTCACTCAACACCGATATTATTCAAAAGGTGTTGGCAGATTTCCTTCGGGATCAGATCCACAATGCCGGCTTCAGGAAAGCAGTGCTTGGGCTTTCTGGTGGAATTGACTCCGCGGTTTCAGCATTTCTGGCAGTAAAGGCTCTTGGAAAGAACAATGTTCTTGGTATTATCATGCCATATCGCACAAGCAGTCCGGAAAGCAGGAACGATGCTGAAGGCGTCGCGCATCATCTCGGTATCCAAACCCAACTTGTGGACATTACGCCCATGGTGGATGGATATGTGAACTCGAACAAGAGCATGGATCGGACGAGAACCGGGAATGTCATGGCACGGCAGCGGATGATCGTTCTCTATGATGTTTCTTCCCGTGAAAAGGCTCTTGTCGTTGGGACAAGCAACAAGACGGAGATATTCCTTGGATATGGAACGCTCTTCGGTGATACTGCGTGTGCGGTGAATCCCCTTGGTGATCTGTATAAAATTCAAGTCCGTCAGTTGGCTCGAGCCCTTGGTGTTCCGATGCAGATCATTGAGAAGCCTCCATCTGCCGACTTATGGCAAGGACAAACAGATGAGGATGAATTTGGATTCTCGTACGATCAGGTGGATCATCTTCTCTATTACATGATTGACGAACGTAGAAGTGTATCAGAACTCATCGAGTTGGGATTTAAGAAAAAGCTTATTGACCGCGTCAGGTCCATGGTACAAAAGAACCAATTCAAACGGCTGCCCCCGTTGATTGCCAAAGTTTCCAACCGGACAATGAATATTGATTTCCGCTATCCGCGGGATTGGGGGATATGAGTGAGTCCATTCAGCCTGGTGTGTTGTATATCGTCAGCACACCGATCGGGAACCTCGACGACATCACGCTGAGGGCGATAAAGATTTTGCACGGTGTGGATCTCATCGCTGCCGAGGATACAAGGACAACGAAGCATTTGCTCGACCATCTCTCCATCACTACTCCAATGGTGAGCTATTACAACTACAATGAAGCTCGTCGTGTCCCTCAATTGATCGCCAGACTAAAGGAAGGTGTTTCGGTTGCCATCGTCACTGACGCGGGCACGCCGGGGATTTCAGATCCCGCATACGCAATTATCCATTCGGCGGTGGAGAATGACATTCAGGTGATACCCGTGCCGGGTGCCAGCGCATTGCTTGCCGGTCTGGTGGCGAGTGGATTGCCGATGGACAGATTCCTATTTGAGGGGTTCCTTCCGTTGAAGAAGGGGAGAAAGACGAAGCTCGAATCTTTTCGTATCGAAGAGCGAACGACTGTCATCTACGAATCGCCGCACCGTATCCAGAGAACTCTGGCCGATTTGCTGGGATGCCTCGGTGACAGGGAAGTGACTGTGGCGAGAGAATTGACAAAGAAGTTTGAGGAAATCCGACGAGGTAAGCTCTCTTTAATTGTAAAAGAGCTTGGGAAAATAGCACCACGCGGTGAATATGTGATTGTACTGGCTGGCGCGGCCCGTCGGTCAGGAAAGGAAGACTTCCAACGTGAATAAGGATAAACAAACCACGAAAAGCCACACTCCGCGAGTGTCTCCGGGGCGTTTGCAGCGGACTTCTCATCCCCTCGTCTATGAAGTAAACACCCGTGTGTTATTGAACGAACTCTCGACCGATGCCGGAAAACGTGTAACGCTTGCCACTATTCCCGACAGTGTTCTTGATGAATGGGCGGATCTTTGTTTTGATGCAATCTGGTTGATGGGAGTATGGACAACCGGAACGATTGGCGAAGAGATGGCGCGAACACATCCCGGTTTGGCCGGGGAATACCGCAAAGTTCTTCCCGACCTCAAGGAAGAAGACATTTTTAGCTCACCCTATGCGGTGAAATCGTACATGGTTGCACCTTCGCTCGGTGGCAACAAGAGCCTGCTTGTTTTGCGAAAGAGGATGGAACAGAGGGGCATGGGGCTGTTCCTCGATTTCGTATGTAACCATACTGCGCGCGACCATAAATGGGTAAAAACACGTCCCGACTACTACATCAATGTTGACCCGGCAACTGCACGCGAACAAAGGGACTCCTTCTTCGTGACCGAAACTGCGATGGGTGAACGTGGGATTGCCTTCGGAAAGGATCCGTACTTCCCAGGGTGGACGGACACCGGACAACTGAATTTTGATCATCAGGGAATGCGGCAGGCGTTGATTCACGAGTTGCTCAAGATTGCTGAACTTTGCGATGGTGTTCGTTGTGATATGGCAATGCTCGTTCTCGACGAGGTCTTCACTAAGACGTGGGGCACGCTTGCGGGAACAAATGAAGGTGTGCATGCTACAGGCGAGTTCTGGCGCGAAGCAATTGACGCGGTGCGTTCAGTTCATCCGAAGTGGATGTTTATTGCTGAAGCGTATTGGGATCTTGAGTGGCCGCTCCAACAACTTGGTTTCGATTACACGTATGACAAGAGACTCTATGATCGTCTCCTGCGCGAAGGTGCAAGTTCAGTCTACGACTACCTCAAGGCAGAGAAAGACTATCAACAACGCTCGCTCAGATTCATCGAGAACCACGATGAACCTCGTGCTGCCCGGGTTCTCTCGAATGAAGCATGGCACGTTGCGGCTGCAACCGCAATGGCAACGGTACCAGGGATGGCACTCTTTCATGAAGGGCAACTCGACGGGCGAACAGCAAAACTTCCTGTCCAACTCGCACGGCGACCGGACGAGAAACCCGCAGTTCAGATTCGGAGATTTTATGAAAAGCTGATATCGAGTGTCGCGTGTCCCATCATTCAACACGGTGAATGGAGTTTGCTCGATATTCGTCCTGCGTGGCAAGGGAATGAAAGCTGGCGTAATTTCCTCGCCCATTTGTGGCAGAGGGGAACAGACGAAGCGCGATTGATCGTGATAAACTATGCGCCATTGAACAGTCAGTGCTACATCGGCTTGAGCCTTGAGAAAACAAGCGGAGTCACAATTGAGTTCCGTGATTTGATGAGTACTGCCACCTACACCCGCGAACGGCAAGCCCTCCTCTCCAAGGGCCTTTTCTTTGACCTCCCCCCTTATGGTCTCCACATGTTCGATGTGAGACCAGTCCACAAATAGACACATTGCTTACTCTAGGGGTCTTGACTTTTCCTCCCGAATGGTTATATTACTAGCACTCTACGCAAGAGAGTGCCAATCCTATAATTCATTTGTTTTCAAAGCTTTAAGAACGCATTCAAACATTTCGGAGGTTTCCATGAAAGTAAAACCGCTTGCTGACAGAGTTGTAATCAAGCCGTCAGCTGCTGAAGAAAAAACCAAGGGTGGCATCATTCTGCCGGACACAGCAAAGGAAAAGCCCGTCATTGGCGAAGTCGTCGCTATCGGTCCGGGCAAAGTAACGGATGATGGAACGAAAATCGTACCTGAAGTCAAGGTAGGTGACAAAGTGCTCTACGGAAAATACTCCGGTACCGAAGTGACGATCGAAGGAACGGAATACCTGATTATGCGCGAAGCAGACATCTTCGCCATTGTGTAATTTCAGAACGTGCAACCATAAAGGAGAAATAAATCATGGCAGCAAAGATTATTCAGTATAACAGCGAAGCCCGCGCCGCTCTCAAAAGAGGTGTCGATCAGCTTGCTGATGCAGTGAAAGTAACTCTCGGCCCCAAGGGTCGGAATGTTGTGATCGATAAGAAGTTTGGCGCACCGACCATTACCAAGGACGGCGTGACAGTTGCAAAGGAGATAGAGCTTGAGAATCCACTCGAGAACATGGGAGCCCAGATGCTACGTGAAGTGGCATCGAAGACCTCGGATGTCGCCGGTGACGGTACCACGACGGCAACCGTTCTTGCTCAGGCAATTGTGCGTGAAGGTTTGAAGAACGTTGCAGCCGGTGCGAATCCGATGGACCTGAAGCGCGGGATTGATCTTGCGGTTACGAAAGTGATCGAGGGATTGAAGGAAGTCAGCAAGCCCGTGGATAAGACCAGCAAAAAAGAGATTGCCCAGGTGGGTTCCATCTCAGCGAACAATGACAATGTCATCGGCGACTTGATTGCAGATGCAATGATGAAAGTCGGCACCGATGGTGTGATCACAGTTGAAGAAGCAAAGGGCACGGAAACGAATATCGAAGTGGTTGAAGGCATGCAGTTCGACCGTGGCTATCTCTCTCCATACTTCGTGACTGATGCGGAGACGATGGAAGCCGTCATTGAGAACCCGGTGATTCTGATCCATGACAAGAAGATTTCGTCGATGAAGGACCTGTTGCCGATTCTCGAAAAGGTGGCACAAACCGGAAGTCCTATTCTCGTCATCTCCGAAGATGTCGAAGGTGAAGCGCTCGCAACACTTGTTGTGAATAAACTCCGTGGTACGTTGCGTGTGACTGCCGTAAAAGCACCTGGCTTTGGCGACCGTCGCAAGGCAATGCTTGAGGATATTGCAATCCTCACAGGTGGCACGGTGATCTCGGAAGAACAGGGATACAAGCTCGAGAACGCAACACTGAGCTACCTCGGTCGTGCAAAGAAAGTCGTTGTCGATAAGGACAATACGACCATCGTAGAAGGTGCCGGTAAGAAGGAAGACATCAAGAAGCGCATCAACGAAATCAAAGCGCAGATCGAGAAGACAACCTCCGACTATGACAAGGAGAAACTCCAGGAACGTCTCGCCAAGCTTTCCGGTGGTGTCGCTGTCTTGAAGATTGGCGCCTCGACAGAAGTCGAAATGAAGGAAAAGAAAGCCCGTGTTGAAGACGCATTGCATGCGACCCGCGCTGCGGTGGAAGAAGGCATCGTGCCGGGTGGAGGAGTTGCATATCTCCGTGCAGCATCGAAGCTTACAGGGCTTAAGGCTGCCAACGAGGATCAAGAGACCGGAATTGAGATTATCCGGCGCTCCCTCGAAGAGCCGATTCGTCAGATCATAGCCAATGCCGGACTCGAACCCTCCGTTATCGTCAACAAGGTAAAAGAAGGCAAGGACGACTACGGTTTCAATGCGTTTACAGAGCAGTATGAAAACCTGATCAAGTCGGGTGTTATTGATCCGACCAAGGTTGCACGTACTGCATTACAAAACGCAGCCTCCGTTGCAAGCCTGCTCCTCACGACCGAAGCAACGATCGTCGAGAAGCCGGAAGAGAAGAGATCCGCACCAGCCATGCCACACGGCGGCGGTATGGGCGACATGTATTAAGATCGTCGCGCCAGAGACAGAACAAGAAAGCCCTCGGTTGCTACCAGCCGGGGGCTTTGTATTTTGAACCAGTGACGGTCTTGTTGTGTTCAATTGGTAACTCAATCCACAAACATTGGTTTGAAAATGCGACTTCCGCTTGTTGTACTTTTTTTCTGTACATCTTCTCTCCTTGCAGGGGAGCATCCGAATATGTTCCTTAATTCCGACGACATCGAGTCCATCAAAAGTCGACTTGTTGCTGGCGAAGAGCCATGGAAATCTGCATTCGACAGTCTCATGAGTGACGCTGATAGGGCGTTGCTTGATACTGCTATCTACAGTGTAACGCGCACTGTACCATCAAAAGAGTCGGGCTACTTCTTGAATGACTTTGTTACAGAAAGACCATACACCAAATCAGACGGAGTCATCGATCCGGATGTTGATCGACGCGACTATCAGGCAGCGATTGCTCTCAGTAAAGCCGTCCGCGATTTGGGGCTGGCGTACGCGTACACAGGGGTAGCGAAGTATGCATCACGGGCGATTGAACGCATACACTCATGGTGTATCAATCCGGAAACCCGAATGCGTCCGCACTTCACCAATCATCAATCAAAAATTGAATTGTGTATTACCATTCCCGGAATTCTGTACGGTGCCGATCTGGTGTATAATTCACTGCTTTGGGATCCGATGGAAAGAGGTGCTTTTCTCCAATGGGTTGACACGTTTGCAACGAATGCGACACAGTGGACGGAGAAGAACAACTACGACAATTGGCGCATCGTACTTGTTGCTGCCGCTGGTGCTTTGCTCGATAATGATGCGCTGCTTCAGCATGCCTTCGAACGATACAAATCAAATGTGAATCAGATGATCGCTGGAGATCCCGCGCCGAAGGGCTATCTCTCCGGTGAGCTCCCTGCAGAGCGACGGCGTACAAAGTCCCTCTTCTATTCGCTCTATGCGCTCAACGCAATGACGCTGACAGCAGAGATTGCGCTCCATCGGTCATCCGAAAGCCTCTATGATTTTATCGGTTCCGATGAGAAGAGTCTGAAACTGGCATTGGATTATCACGCTTCCTATGCTGCAAATCCTGAGACGTGGCCTTACCAGCAGATTGATGATTTCAAAGGGGAGAACTGTGCCATGTTCGAGCTTGCATACTCGCAATGGAAAACTACGGGATTCAAGGCAGTGATCGATCAATGGGGAAGGCCGATGTACGAGGAACGGATTATGGGTCCGACGACCTTGACTCATAGCCGATAAAAAAAGTTAACTGATCCCTTGACTTGTGTTGGTTCAATGTATTATATTGGAAACGATAAAAACAATAAACGTATCTATTGTTATCGTATTTAGCAATTTAATGTCAATATGACTTGGCAATTGGAAACGATTGGTACAACAATAGTATTTAAGAGGAGTCATGACTGAGGTTGTTGATAGCCCAAAAGAACGCATTCTTGCTCATGCCCAGGAGAGGTTCCGCCATGAGGGATTCGCAAAGATCTCGATTGATGATCTTGCATCGTCTCTGGGAATGAGCAAGAAGACCATCTATAAAATATTCTCAAACAAAGAGGATATCATCGAGCAGATCATGAATCGAAGGATGGGGGAAATCGCCACAAGTATTGACAGGATCGTGGCCGGCTCGGAGAATTTTTCGGGAAAGCTGCGTGGCCTGATGACATTTTTCGGCTCCATCGTCGGTCAGGTCGGGTTCCCCATGGTGCAGGATGTGCAACGACTGCTTCCTCATCTTTGGAAGAAGGTGGAGGAGTTTCGTGCGAAAAGAATCATAGAAACATTTGGCAATCTGGTCGACCAAGGCATGCGTGAAGGATTCATCAGGCCCGACCTCAACAAGCGCCTCTTCTTGTTGGCATACCTCAACTCTGTACAACAGATTATGCAACCGGCAGTGCTTGCGCACGAATCTTTTTCTGCACGAGAAGCGATCCAGGAAATCATCGAAATTTTCTTTAGAGGAACGATGACGGACGCGGGCCGAAAGCAGTTTGAACAGTTGCAACAACAGCAATCATCACTCTGAGGAATCATGAACACGCATCGCATCATCGTACAAATTGTTGCTATTGGCTTGCTTGCCGGGTGTTCCGGGAACGATGCCGGTTCCATTGAAGCGTCCGGAACCATTGAGGGTACGGACGTCAATGTTGGTACAGAGGTGGCGGGAAAAATTCGTGAGTTGAGAGTGGAAGAGGGGGCGGATGTCAAGACTGGTGATACGCTTGTCGTTATTGATGACACAGACTACCAGCTTCAACTCCGACAAGCAGTTGCCAACGAGCTCGCAGCCACGGCACAATATCGTCTCGCAGTGGCCGGCTCACGTAAGGAAGACGTGATTCAAGCAGAGTCTGCGTACAAGAATGCCGGGAAGGATTATGTGCGATTGAAGGATTTGCTTGCCTCCCAAACGGTGACACAGAAACAGTTTGATGATGCCGAAGCTCGATATGTTGCCGCCGAACAAACATATCAGAAACTGGTTCGTGGTCTCAGGAGTGATGAGATAGCCGCTGTCGCTGCACGACGCGACCAGGCTCAAGCACATGCAGATCAACTCCGGAAGAAGGTTCGGGATTGTTTCATTCTCGCACCAATGCACGGTGTGGTGACATTGAGAGCGATTGAAGTTGGTGAATTGGTCACGATGGGTGCGAACGTCATTCGCATCACGTACATGGAAAAAATAAAGTTGACAATCTATGTGAATGAGACGGATCTTGGGAATGTACGCCTCGGCCAAACTGCAACTGTCAGTATTGATGCTGATAGCGAAAAGAAATACACAGGCAGGATAGTCTATATCTCTCCCACGGCGGAGTTCACACCCAAGAACGTCCAAACGAAAGAGGAACGCACAAAGCTTGTCTTTGGCGTCAGGATTGAAGTGGAAAATCCGGATGGTTCATTGAAACCGGGTTTACCAGCTGACGCTGTTCTGGATGTCAGGTCCAAATAACAAATAGCATGAAGCAATCATCATGGTCCGCTCCCGGTAACATGAATACTGTCATTCAAACATCTGAACTCTCGAAGTCATTCGATGCAGTCCATGCGGTGGATCGGCTGTGCTTGGAAGTCCTGCAAGGGGAGATGTTTGGCCTTGTTGGCCCGGATGGTGCCGGCAAAACCACGACGATTCGGATGTTGTGTGGTATTCTCGCCCCCACATCCGGCACCGCCACAATATTGGGTCATGATGTTGTGAAGGAATCGGATGAGATCAAGCAGCAGATCGGATATCTTTCCCAACGGTTTTCTCTCTATGGCGACCTCAGCGTTGATGAGAACATCGAATTCTTTGCCGAGATCAACAAGGTCTATGACTTCAGAAAGCAACGTGAAGAACTGTTGGAGTTTACACGGTTGACGCCTTTCAGAGACAGGCTGGCCGAGAGGCTTTCAGGTGGGATGAAGCAAAAGCTTGCGTTGGCCTGTACACTCATTCACACACCCCAAATTATTTTTCTTGATGAGCCGACGACCGGGGTTGATCCTGTGTCCCGGCGGGATTTTTGGAAAATCCTACAAAGTCTTCTGAAGAACGGAATCACCATCGTCATGAGTACGCCATATCTGGATGAGGCAGAGCGATGTTCGCGTGTTGCAATGATGAACGGGGGACGGATTCTGCATGTGGACACTCCCACGAATCTCAAGTCGTTAATGCGCAATGACGTTTTGGAGATTGTTTGCGACCGCATCCGGGATGCCGCGCGGTCGTTGAAGGGTCATCCGGCTGTGAAGGAAGTGCAGGCATTCGGCGACCGACTGAATGTCATTGTTCAGAAAGCGACAACCGATGCCGACAGCGTGCTGGATGCATTAAGACGTGAAGGGATTGCGGTACTGAATTGGAGAGTGATTGCCCCGTCATTGGAAAATGTGTTCATCTCTCTTCTAACTGACAACGAACAACAAGAGGTAGTGGTATGAAGAGGCTGGTTATGGCCGGATTGCTATTCTGCGCGTCCGCCTTCTCCCAGAACACGAAGAACCTGACACTGGAACAAGCGGTTCATATCGGGTTGGAAAGCAACAGACTCTTCAAGGTCTCCGCCGAAAGGGTTACAGGGGCGGAGGCAAAGGCACAGGAAGCGAGCACGGCGATGTTGCCTACGTTGAAATTTGAGGGAAGCTATCGGCGGTTGAGTAACGTTGATCCGTTTGCGGTAACAGTGCCCTTCTACCCCGAACCAATTGAGTTATCACCCACAGTCGTGAACACGTACAATCTGCGTCTCGGATTGCAGCAACCGTTGTTCACAGGGTTCAAACTTTCGAGCAATGCACATGCGGCCGAGTACCTTGCCAGGGCCGCCGCTGCCGATAATAAAAATGACAGAACCGATCTCATTGTCACCCTCACTGCCGCATACTGGGGGCTGTATCAGGCGTTTGAGATACAACGGGTCGTTCATGAGAATGTGCAACGCCTCGAATCGTATCAGAAGGATACAGAACACTTGCTGCAATCGGGTCTGGCAACGCGCAATGATCTGTTGAAGATCCAGGTTCAACTCGGAAGTGCCCGGTTGTCCGGGATTGACGCGGCAAATGACGTCCAGGTTGCGACGATGAACTTGAACTCCCTGCTCGGCCAACCTCTTGACACCGAGTTGGCGCTTGTCTCTCTTCCCGGTGGAAAAATTGAAGTGCCTGCCAGTCAGGCAAATGCTCTCGTCGCTCAAGCGCTCATTGATCGACCTGATATCCAAGCGATGGAACTACGCACAGAGGCATCAAAGGCGGGTCTCACTGCTGCACAGGGAAATTGGTGGCCGCAGGTTTTTCTTTCGGGCAATTACTACTACAACCGCCCGAACACGCGTTACTTGCCCACGCGCGATGAATTCAAATCGACGTGGGACGTGGGTGTGGTGGTGCAGTTCGATATTTGGAACTGGGGCGCAACGGGGCATCAGACTGAGCAGGCTCGGGCAACACTTGCACAAACCGAGATGCTCCTTGGGCAGGCAAAGGACAATGCCTCATTGGAAGTGAAACGCCAGCATCTCTTTGTGCAACGGGCGACAGAAAAGATTGCTGTGGCGAAGCTGATGACAGAACAATCTGAAGAGAATGTGCGCTCAACCAACGACAAGTACCGGCACGGTCTTGCCACTTCCTCGGAATTGCTCGACGCAGAGGTCGCAGTGTTGCAGGCGCGCACGAACTACACCGGAGCTCTCGTAGAGTACGAAATTGCAGTTGCGAAATTGAAAAGAGCCTCCGGTGACTTCACCATTGATAATGCAGAATGAGTGACTACGCGATAGAGGTTCGGGGCCTCACGAAAACATTCGGCGCCTTTGCGGCTGTCGATCGTATCAATTTCACTGTCAAGCGGGGTGAGATCTTCGGATTTCTCGGAGCGAACGGTGCCGGGAAATCGACAACGATCCGGATGCTGTGCGGACTCTTGCAACCGACATCGGGCACCGCACTTGTCGGAGGGTTCGACATCTCCACGCAGACGGAACTGGTGAAGCAGAGCATCGGTTACATGTCGCAACGTTTTTCGCTCTACGACGACCTGACGGTGGAACAAAACATCAGGTTCTATGGTGGCGTCTATGGATTGAAGAACGCGCATCTGAAACAAAGAATGGAGTGGGTGCTCACCATGGCCGACCTGCGAGGACGGGAGCAAAGTGTGACGAAGACTCTCTCAGGCGGATGGAAGCAGCGACTCGCACTCGGGTGCGCAATACTGCACGAGCCTCGGATTGTCTTCCTTGATGAACCCACAGGCGGGGTCGACCCGATCTCCCGCCGCAACTTCTGGGAACTCATCAACCAACTTTCTGCAGATGGGATTACCGTTCTTGTGACGACCCATTTTCTTGACGAAGCCGAGTATTGCAATGATATCATTCTTATCAATGCGGGGAAGTTGATTGCAAGCGGGAGTCCGCTGGAATTAAAAACAAAGTATATCACTTCACCGATTCTTGAAGTTGGTTGTAGTAATGTTGTCGAAGCGCTCGAAACAATCCGCAAAGAACCCTGGGCGCTTGAAACGTCGGTCTTCGGTACTTCGCTGCACGTGATGGTGAAGGATGAAGCGGCGGGACGGGGACAAATTGCCGGGATATTGAGTGCTGTAGGAATTACTGTTCGCACAATTGAGCGCATCGTCCCATCTCTCGAAGACGTATTTCTGTATCTGCTGGAAAATGAACAGAGAAACCGCGCAGCATGAATCTCATCCGTTCCCTCAAACCGATCATCATAAAGGAATTCAGGCAGATTCGTCGCGACCCGACATCCCTCGGGATGTTGCTTGTCCTTCCCGCCGCGCTGATTATTCTTGTCGGCTATGCCCTCAACTTCGACGTCAAGCATATCCCTCTCGTGATTTTTGACCAGAGCAAGACCCAGGAGAGCAGACGATACCTTGAACGATTCAAACAGACCGAATATTTCGACCACAGATATGAGGCAACAAACTACCGCGAGATCGAGGAACTCTTCTTGAATGGTGACGCAACGGCAGCGATCGTCGTGCCCCTGAATTTTGCCACGGAATTGCTTGCAGGCCGCAACGTGAGTGTGCAGATCCTGCTGGATGGCTCGGATGCGAACAGTGCATCGCAGGCCGCAAACTACGCGATACGCATGACGATGGAATACTCATCGCAACTGGTGATATCGGCGATGAGCCGGATGGGAAGGCAGCAATATGTTCCGATCGATTTCCAGCCCCGGGTGTGGTACAATCCCGATCTTATCTCGTCCCAGTTTCTTGTGCCAGGACTGATCGGATTTATCCTTGTGCTCACCGCTGTTGTATCAACTTCAATGACGGTGGTGCGGGAGAAGGAACGTGGCACAATGGAACAACTCATGGTTTCTCCGCTCAAACCCCTCCACATAATTCTCGGGAAGACGGTTCCGTATATGGTCATCAGTCTTCTTGCAGCAACGGTCATCCTGATCCTGGGTTATTTTTTGTTTGACATTCAAGTGAAGGGGAGCCTGTTGCTCCTCTATGCTGCAATCTTTACGATCATTCTCGGCGCGCTGGGACAGGGATTGTTGATTTCCACTGTCACTGATTCACAACAGGTGGCGTTCATGATGTCGGTGTTCAGCTCGTTGTTGCCGTCATTCCTTTTGTCGGGCTTTATTTTCCCGATTGCCAGCATGCCACTACCGCTGCAAGTCATGTCCAATATTGCGGTGAACAAGTTTTTTCTCGTCATCGTTCGAGGCGTGATGTTGAAAGGGGTGGGCTTTGGTGCGGTGTGGGAACAGTTTCTCTACATGATCATCTTTGCCGCGGTAACGCTTGGGGTGAGTACGAAAAGGATGCAGAAGAGAACGTTGTAAAGAATGCGAAATGTGAAATTCGAAGTGCGAACTCTGAAAGAATAGTCGATGGTCGATAAGCTTCAAGTAATATTTGAGATTGTGCGGAAGGAATTCTTCCAGATCCGTCGCGACAAGCGGATGCTGGCAGTTTCCATCGCGGCGCCGATTCTCCAGGTGCTGTTGTTGGGATACGCTGCCACCACAGATATAAAATTCACCAACCTGGTTGTTTGCGATATGGACAAGACTGCCGAGAGCCGGGCATTCATCCAGCGGTTTACAAACACGACGTACTTCGTTCACAAATATTCTGTGGATGCTGCAAATGAGGTGGACGAGTACATCGACGATGCCAGGGCTTCGATCGCCCTGGTTGTACCACAAGGGTTCGGGCGAAAGCAACTGGGAAGGGAAACTGCGCAAGTGCAGGTGGTGCTTGACGGTGCAGATGCGAACAGCGCCAACATTCTTCTCGGCTATGTCTCGCAGATCATCACATCGTATTCACAATCGTTGCTCGTTCAATATTCCAGCGCAACGCACGGACTACGCGTTGGATTGGTTGTGCCGGAGCCGCGCATCTGGTTTAATCCCGACCTGCTGAGTTCCAACTATATGGTTCCAGGCGTCGTCGCGCTTGTTCTCATGATCATCACGATGACGCTCACTTCACTCGGTATTGTGAAGGAAAAGGAGATAGGAACCTTGGAGCAGCTCATGGTCACTCCCATCAAGCCGTATCAATTGATTATCGGGAAGCTGATTCCGTTCGTGATCATCGGATTCTTTGATATGGTGATCGTGCTTGCCGTTGCGCGCTACTGGTTCGAGGTACCCTTGGTGGGAAGTTTACCATTGCTCTTCGGTCTCAGTGGATTGTTCATTCTTACGACGCTCGGACTGGGGCTGTTTATTTCCACCATATCCAAATCGCAGCAACAGGCAATGCTTATAGCGCAATTCTTCTTCTTCATGCCGTTCATGTTTCTCTCCGGGTTTTCCTTCCCGATTGCCAACATGCCGGAGGTGATTCAATATATCACGTATCTCATACCGCTACGGTATTTTCTGGAGATTGTGCGCGGAATATTTCTCAAAGGGGCTACACTCAACGAGCTATGGCCGCAATCCA
>JBJXHC010000093.1:0-14775 GCA_046160825.1 Bacteroidota bacterium
ACCTCAATACCTAGCGATCCTTACAAATCTCCCCTTTCTCAGTTCAAACGCTCCCTTCGTACCTGTCCGCCGTCATTGTGGCGGAAGGGAGGGGAAAAGCTCAACCCGAGGAGGGAGAGTTCATACAAAAAAATAGAAACTAACCAAACTGAGTCATGTTACCGGCTCTTTTTCCCAAGAAATCCCGCAGCAAGCAGAAGGTCGGCAGTGGTCGTTATCTTGATGTTTTCGTGTTTGCCCTCCACTATCCGCACAGGAATACCCATTCGTTCAACCAGTGAAGACTCATCGGTGCCGAGAAACCTGTCCTTCTTTGCCGTCTCATGTGCCCTCATGAGCAACTTGTACGAGAAAACCTGCGGTGTTTGCACGGCCCAGAGTTTGGATCTCTCCAGTGTTGCTTGATAAAATCCCGGCTTTCCTTCCACCTTGATCGTGTCCTTTACACGGACTCCGACGACGGCTGCACGATGACGGATTGTCTCCCGGATAACTTCCTTGACCGTTGACGGAAGAATCAGCGGACGTACTGCATCATGAACAAGAATAATATCCGGTTCACGATTGAAGGCATGGAGTCCGTTGTGGACTGAATCCTGCCGCTCCCGGCCGCCTGCAATAATATTTGTCACCTTCTTGAATCCGAACCTCCTGACGATGCCCCGCGTCCTTTCGATGTATTCAGGAGGAACAACAACCACAATCTCGTGGACGGCGGAAAGTGTTTCGAACACATCCATCGTCCGGGCAATGATGGCCGTGCCACAGAGTGGCAGGAACTGTTTGGGTGTTTGCCCGCCCATACGCCTGCCCGATCCTCCGGCGGCGATTATGACGCTAACCCTATGCGCTCTTCTTGCCAAAATATTCTATGACGAATGTGAACTCAGGGAACATACGGGGAAGTTTCATTATGCTGAACACCATCACGCCGATCGCCACCCGATCAATCCAGGACGATTGCGGCCAGCCGAAATGAACGGTAATCTGTTTGTGCGGAAGCTCGTACTTGATCACGTGCAACAACTCGGTAATATTATCGAAAAGCGTTTGCCCCGATTGTGCGAACCGATAATGATTGGGAGCAAGACGTTCGGGCATGCCGGCCCTGGGAGAATAGAAACTGACAAACGCAATATTGGAGTCGGGTATATCACCCGCCTCCATGGGACGCTTGAAGTAGATATGCAATGTATCGCCCGGAGCGTCGGCAAGAGAGAAGATCATCTGCAGCGGACTGTCAGTGGCTTCGATGACCTGACGTTCCGGTGCGCGCTTCCGTGCAATAAGAAAGCCAATGAGCAGGAAGAACACTGTTGCACCAAACCACAGGCCAACACCGTAGGGTTTGCTGAGAGCAAGATACACGAAGCAGCTCAGCAAGATGACGAAGATAATCACGGTGCCCACACGCGAAGTATGGTATGCCCGGATTTCCTTGGTACCCGTGAAGTACCGGTAAATGAGCAGGCTGCCAATGTTGATCGTGAATGAAGCAACAAGGCTCAAGGCGTACATCTGGGCCAAAATCGCCTGACTTCCCTCCGTCACAAGAATGATGATGCTGAACAACACCGCATTGACAATGTGCAGTCGGACAAGGGACTGGCGTCTATTAGTCTTCAGGAACCATTCCAACTGGTAACGATGAGCAACACGTTCAAGCAATTCACTCGAGGCAACAAATGCCGTATTTACCGCCATCACCAGAGCAATACTCGCTATAACACCAACCAGAACACCGAATGGAATACCATTGAGACTCGCCGCGTATTGAGTAATGAGATCAGTTTCGTGTTCTGCAATGTCCAGACCTGAACTGAGAACAAGCGCGGAGATGAGCGGGGTGAAAATACCAATGGTAAGCGCCAGGAAAACGTATGCCCGGCGGATATCGTGCCAGTCACGGACAAGGCCCGCAGTTTGTACAACGGATTCTATCCCCGAATACGCGAGGATGGAACCTGAAATACAAATTATGATAAATCCATATCCCTTAAACAATCCCAGATCGTCAATCCGAAGACCGGAATATGAAAAGCTGTCTCCTATCCTGCCCCAGGATGTCGCATCCGCTTCAAAGAGTGCAGACCCGAGAAGTACAAGCAGCACCGTTCCTACAACGAAGAAAATACCAAACGTGAATTTTGCATTCTCCCGGATGCCGAGGATATTGAGAAATGCAATCCCCCAGACAACGGCAAACTCGAGCGCCAGCTTGGCATACCATGGAAGGGAAACAAACGTCAAACCGTTTTCTACTGCGCTGACTGTTGAGATACTCGCAGTCAGGATATAGACAACGAGAATGGATGCAACAGCAACGAACGACACGGTGGGTCCCAGTACAAGGTAGGAGAACGAATACACTCCTCCTCCCCTGATTTTATGATGCTCAAGGATCTCCGCAATCTCGACCATGCGTGTGGAGAGAAAACGCATGAACAGCGAGGTGATGGCAATAAACGCGATGGCGTACGAGCCGATGAAACGAAAGGCTTCGCTGGGCGCATAGAAGATCGACGTCAGCTCGTCCATCAGCGTAATAACGCCAATGGAGAGCCACGTGAGCCACCAGCGCCCACCGCTGAAGTAGGAAAGGAGGTTCTGCTTCCTGAACAACCAAAGGAAGACGCCAACCACCACTACAACAATAAGGGTGAGGAACGTAAGCTTCATGAAAGACTGAGCAGGCCTTATCCGGTCAGAGAATCAGTGTCGCGTCGCCGTAACTATAGAATCGGAACCCTTCTTTGATCGCCTTCTTGTATGCCTTCATCACAAAATCACGACCGGCAAATGCACTTACCAGCATCAACAAGGTCGATTCCGGCATGTGGAAATTCGTGATCAACTTGTCGGTAATCTTAAAATCGTATGGAGGGAAAATGAACTTATCCGTCCAGCCGCGGTTTGACTTGAGGTGCCCGTCCGTCGTGACGCTTGATTCAAGCGCACGACAGGCACTGGTCCCGGCAACAAAGACATTCCCCTTGCTGTCGATCACCTTGTTCACAACCTCCACCGTACTCTCGGGGATGTCATAGTATTCCGAGTCCATCTTATGTTTCGTGAGGTCTTCCACTTCCACGGGACGGAATGATCCGAGTCCGACATGCAGCGTCACCGGTACAATCTTCACTCCCTTCTTTTTGAGAGCAGTTACCACTCGCTGGGAAAAGTGCAGCCCCGCTGTCGGCGCTGCGACCGCACCCGTAACACGCGCAAATACCGTCTGATAGGATTCCTTGTCCTTGTCTGTGGGGTCGCGCTTGATGTAATACGGCAACGGCATCTTTCCGATACGTTCGATCGTCTTGTAGAAATCACCCTGGGAATTAAACCGCACAGTCCGACCGCGTGAGGTGGTGTTGTCGATGACCTCACACCAGAGTTTTCCCTCATCGAAGAAGATCTTGTTGCCGATGCGTACCTTGCGGGCAGGGTCAACAATCACATCCCAGATATTTTCTTCCTTGTTCAGTTCGCGCAGCAGGAAGACTTCGATCTTCGCATTGGTCTTTTCCTTCCGACCGAACAGCCGGGCGGGGAATACCCGTGTCTCGTTGACAACGAGACAATCTCCCTTCTTGAAGAACTGGACGATGTCGGTGAACTTGTATTCCGTATTCGACTCGTCGGCCCGATTAAGTACCATCAACCGGGAGCTGTCCCGCGGACTTGCCGGGAACTTCGCAATGAGATTCCTGGGAAGAGGATACCGGAAATCGGAAAGTTTCATAGATAGAGTACTCCTGAGTTTAAGTGATCAATTGCAAATAATCGGATGGGCGGGTAGGGATTAACGTCGTCCTCGCCGCGGTTTCCGTCTTCTTGTTCTCTTTGACTTCACTGCATCGGCAAGACCCGCCCGCGCGGCTGCGAGACGCGCAATCGGCACACGGAACGGGGAACAACTCACATAGTCCACGCCTATGCGATGACAGAACTCCACCGAGGCCGGATCGCCGCCATGCTCGCCACACACGCCGACTTTCAGATTCTTCCGTGCGCGGCGTCCTCTCTCCACGCCGATTTTCATCAGCTCTCCAACACCTTCCTGGTCAATCGTCGCAAATGGATCCGCGTCGAGAATCTTCAGGTCGTAATACGTTTGCAGGAATCTCCCGGCATCATCACGCGAGAGGCCAAACGTGGTCTGCGTAAGGTCATTTGTACCATACGAGAAGAACTCGGCAACCTTGGCAATTTCCCCCGCCGTCATCGCCGCCCGGGGAAGTTCAATCATTGTGCCGACCTGGTATTCGAACTTTATCTCTTCCTTTTGCATCACGGCTTTGGCTATTGCGCGTACTTTTTCTTCCTGGTGCTTCAGTTCACGCACATGTCCGACGAGCGGTATCATCACCTCCGGAATCACGACAATGCCTTGCCGCTTCACTTCGCACACTGCTTCGAAAATCGCCTGTGCCTGCATTTCGGTTATTTCCGGATAGACAACCCCAAGTCTGCACCCGCGGTGCCCCAACATCGGGTTGAACTCGTGCAACGAATCAAGCCGCAGCTTGATCGCTTCGGGCTCAATGGCAATCTTCGCGGCAAGATCCTGAATATCCTTCTCGGTGTGCGGGAGAAACTCGTGCAACGGCGGATCGAGCGTGCGGATGGTAACAGGCTTGCCGTTCATTTCCTTGAAGATCCCAACGAAATCACTCCGCTGCATCGGGAGAAGCTTCTTGAGCGCTTTGCGCCGGCCTTCGAGATCCTTCGCCAGGATCATCTCGCGGACTGCATCGATTCTCTCTCCGCCGAAGAACATGTGTTCTGTCCGGCACAGTCCGATACCCTCGGCGCCAAAAGCATTTGCCACAACGCATTGATCAGGCTGATCGGCGTTGGTTCTTATCTTCAATCGACGATACTTATCCGCCCACGAAATCAATTTCTGATACTGCTGGAACACCGAGGATTCCGACGGCTTCAGTGTTTTGTCGATGAGCACCTGCAATATCTCGGAAGCCCTTGTCTTTACTTTCCCAAGGAGAACTTCACCGGTCGATCCATCAATGGAGATATGGTCGCCGGCGTTGACCACGTGTCCATTCACGGAGAACTGTCTGCGTACATAGTCGATCTGTAGTGCACCGCATCCCGCAACACACACCTTTCCCATCTGACGCGCAACTAGGGCGGCATGAGAGGTCATACCACCGCGGGCAGTCAAGATGCCCTCCGAAGCATTCATGCCTTTGATGTCTTCCGGCGACGTTTCGATCCTGACAAGGATAACACGATCGCCGCGCTTCTGTTGCAGCACTGCATCCGACGCGCTGAAAACGACCTTGCCCGATGCAGCACCTGGTCCGGCATTCAATCCCTTGGCAAGGAACCGTCCCTCAGCTATTGCCTGTTGTTTTTGCTCCATATCGAACACAGGGCGCAGCAATTGGTTCATCGCATCGGGTTCGATGCGCAGTAGTGCTTCCTTCTCGCTGATCAGTTTTTCATCCACCATATCCACGGCGATTCTGATAGCCGCAAAGCCCGTCCGTTTTGCGCTCCGCGTTTGCAACATGTAGAGCTTTGCCGCTTGAATCGTAAACTCGATGTCCTGCATATCACGATAGTGCGATTCAAGAACCTTCCGGATCTTTATGAGCTGCTTATAAATTTTTGGATTTTCCTTGTTGAGTTTTGAGATGGGAAGCGGCGTCCGAATTCCGGCTACCACATCCTCACCCTGGGCATTCATCAAATACTCGCCATAAAATGTGTTCTCACCGGTGGCGGGATCACGCGTAAACATCACGCCGGTCCCACAATCATTTCCCATATTCCCGAATACCATCCCCTGCACATTCACGGCCGTCCCCAAAGATTCCGGAATACTGTAGAGCTTCCTGTATGCAATAGCGCGGTCATTCATCCATGAACCAAACACTGCTCCAATTGCACCCCAGAGTTGTTCCATCGGGTCTTCCGGAAACGACACACGCTTCCGGCGTTTGATTTCCTCCTTGAAAAGACGGACAAGGTCTTTCAGATCCTCGACATCAAGATCCGTATCATACGTAACACCCTTCCACTTCTTCTTCTCCTCGATGATCGCTTCGAATGGATCAACCTCATCCTCGGTCTCGGGTTTCAAGCCGAGCACCACGTCGCCGTACATCTGAATGAAACGACGGTAAGAATCGTATGCAAAACGAGGGTTCTTCGTCTTCTGAATGAGTCCCTGCACCGTCTGGTCGTTCAATCCGAGATTGAGGATCGTATCCATCATTCCCGGCATTGATGCAGGCGCCCCGGAACGAACGGACACAAGCAACGGGTCGCGTGCGTCTCCGAACTTTCGCCCCATGTGTTTCTCCATCAGCCGAAGAGCCTTGATGGCCTGACTTTCCAGCTCACGCGGATAGTGTTTATGGTTCTTGTAATAGTAGGTGCAGACCTGAGTCGTGATGGTGAATCCGGGCGGAACGGGCAAGCCAATATTCGTCATCTCGGCGAGGTTTGCCCCTTTGCCACCAAGCAGGGATTTCATATCAGCCTTACCTTCGGCCTTCCCTTTGCCAAACACATAGACATACTTTTTCATGTTCATCCTTTATCTTCGTATCGTGTGTTGTTGTGCCGATTGCTCAAGTGCCTGCATAAACCTCTCACGAATGGCAGTAGTAAACGGACTTCCGGCATCCTCCATGCGTTCAGGATGCCATTGCACGAGAAGGACAAACTGCTTCCTCGTTGGGTCTTCCCATTCCATCGCTTCACCAACTCCATCCGCTGAGCGCGCCGAGACGCGCAGTCCCATGCCGATCCGGTCCGCCGCCTGATGATGCACGGTGTTGATCATCCCATTGTTTGTTTTAACGATGGAATGCAGAGTCGCTCCCGGCTCCACAACAATTTCGTGAAGGCGTTCGTGTATGCCCATTCTCCGGTGACTGGGAAATCCTGCGCTTTCGATATCAGGAATTAACGAACCTCCCATCGCCACATTAAATATCTGTAGACCGCGACAGACGCCGAGAATGGGAAGTTCACGGCGCAGGGCATCATCAATAACTTCAAATTCGAATTCATCACGCAGCTCATTCACTTCTTCCACCACCGGAATCGCGTCTTCCCGGTTGTAGAATTTCGGGTGGACATCTCCTCCACCCGTGAGAATCAATCCATGACACCGTTCGATCTCCGTACGGTTCTTCAGGAGATACGAAAGCTTGATGGTGTGAATTTGTTCGCCACTCCGACCCAACCACTCCAGGTATTTGTCGAACGCCGGATGAGGCCGCATGGTGTCTGTTACGCCGAGAACAATCAGACGACCTTACCTCCCACGACACTCTCCAGCATGCGAACAAATTCCTGTTCACCAAAAATAAACGACGCTTTAATCTTCACGTACCACACCGGGCATTTCGCATTGAGCCGGTCGAGCAATTCCGGTGTTGACTGGAGTCGGATAAAATCCTTTTCCGTGGTCACACACGCTTCGGCTTCACACAATCGGGATTCCGAGAGAATCTCTTCCATGTCGCCCGATGTAAAAATATGGTGATCGGGAAAGGGCTTATTGCCGACGACTTTCATCCCCAAGGATCCCAGTGTGTCAATGAACCCCTTGGGGTTTCCGATTCCTGAAAATGCAAGAACCTTGCGCCCTGCATATTCATCCAGTGAACGAAACACCGACGACGATGCCGTCCCGATACTTTCAACTTCGTGACGGAATCCTACGATGGCACCCTGGTACCACGGACTGAGCTTTGTTTCCCACTCAGCCGCGCTCGCATGGTTCCCCACATGCGAGACAACAACGACATGAGCTCGCTTCAGCGCAGACAGTGGTTCACGTTTCCTGCCAGCCGGTAAAAGTGGCTCCGTTGTAACATCAGTGCGCGCATCCACAACGACAATGTCAAGATCCCGCTGGAGGTACCTGTGTTGAAATCCATCGTCCATCACCACTATCCCGGCTTTGAACTCATCAACAGCGACCCTCGCTGCATCGACTTTCTTCTCTCCCACAACAACAATCGCCTGCGGAAATTTCCGGGCTACCTGCACCGGCTCATCGCCGCCCGATGCGCTATCGACAAGTGTTCCCGCCCCATCCGACACGACAACGACGCCGCGGGATGTTCGCTTGTACCCTCGACTGACAACTGCAACACGCCTGTCTCTCCGGCTCAACTTGCCAACGATATACTCAACGAGCGGCGTTTTACCTGTACCACCGACCGTCAGGTTCCCGACGGAGATCACCGGTACTCCAGCATTTCTGCTCTTCAATACGCCCGTATCGAACGCTAGATCCCGCAACCAGACAATGAGGCCATACACCAAAGAGATTGGCAGTAGCGCCTTCATGGTTGAACGAAAACCTGGTCCGGACACGGTGTCATTTTCCGTGACCTGCTGCTTTCAATTGTCGTTCCACATCACGTAATTTGTCGTCAGCTTTGTATCGTTGGTGCAACCGTTTCAACGCCAACAGCATAGCTGTCTTGTCGTCCTGAAGGCGGGCGGCGTCCACCGAGGCCACAGTCTTTCCGGCTTTCTTCATGAGCGCCATGTGATCGTCAACCGCCTTTACACCCGCTGCAAAAGTTTTCTCGGCTGTCTGATCCCGGTCAATGTTTTCATATGCCCTGCCGAGCTGCCGGTGGAAACTGCCGATGAAGGAAGAGGAAGTAAACTTCTGAATGGCTTCCTTCTGCGAACTGATGACTTGCTGATATTCACCGGCGTTAAAATAGGCAAGTCCAAGATTGAAGTACTGCCTATCGTATGGATACTGTTCTGCGTTCTTCTTTGCGTACGCGAGAAACGTTTTGTCATCCTCCATGAGGACAGACAGTTCGCAGATGCGCTCATACACATCCGAATTCTTGAAGCCAAGCCGCTCGGCACGCATGTAACAATCTCGTGCCTCCCTCGACTTCTGCGTCTTGCGTGGGTTCTTGTCGCCGCCTTCCATCAGAGCGAGCGTATAATGTATCTCGGCCATGTCCTTCCACGGATCGAGATATGCGCTATCCAACGCAACAGCTTTGGCATGCATGGTCAACGCGCTATCAAATTGCTGTGCCAGATACAACCGATGGCCACGCTTGAAAAGAATCTCCTTCGTCTCTGCCTCCGCCGGTTGCTCCTTCACCGTCTCCGGAGTTTGCACACATGAGCTAACGAGGAACAGCACGCCGATGAAGCACACACAACGCATCAATGTCATGCAGTTGCCCCTGCCAGTTCTACAATCCCGTCGACGACACGTCGGGCGGCACCGGGTGAGCCGAGACGCGTCTTGATTACAGCAAGCCTGCGCCGAATGTCCGCTGCATACGTCGTGTCGTCCAGCATCCTGCTTACAGCTTCCACAAGTTTCGCGGGCGTCAGACGATGCTGAATAAACTCCGGCACGACTTCCTCCCCCGCAACAATGTTCACGAGGCCGATATTCTTCACATCCACCAACATTCGACCGATGAAATACGTGACTGGTGATGTTTTATAGACGACCGCCATCGGTGTTCCGAACCACCCGGTCTCAAGAGTTGCCGTACCGGAAGTGACTATGGCAGCATCGGCGTTTTTCATGAGATCGTACGTTGCATTCCGCACGAATGTGAAGTGCGCATCCGGCGAAACCATCGCTTTCAAGGATGAAACGTCAAGGTTCGGAGCAACGCCAACAACAACATTGATATTCCTCCCACGTTGTAGTCGCATGCCGGCTTCGACCATCGCTGGAAATATCATCTCGATCTCCTGCTTTCGGCTGCCAGGAAGGAGAGCGAGGATTTTTCCGTTTCCATCAAGTCCGTGCGTACGGATGAACTCCGCTCGTGTCACCATTGAACCAATCGACTCCACCAACGGGTGACCGACAAACTCAACGTTGATTCCTTCCTTTCGATAAAAATCTACTTCGAAAGGAAACACCACCTTCATACGGTCCACCAGCGTTTTTATTTTCTTCACACGACTCTTATGCCAGGCCCACACTTGTGGACTGATGTAATACAAGACTTTGATACCCCGTGCCTTGGCCCGTTTTGCGAACCGGAGATTGAATCCCGGATAGTCGATCAAAACCAGAACGTCCGGCCGCCGCGTTTCGAGGAGCCCGTCCAGTCTTCGCTCCACTTCCTTGATGAGCGGCAGGTGCTTGACGACTTCCAACAAACCCATGAACGAGAGACGCGAGATGTGATAGATCAATTCCATCCCCTCGTCTTTCATTTTCTCACCACCGACACCGAACACATCCAGGGCGGGGAGCCGGGATTTTAACTCTCTGACAACGCCTGACCCGTGGAGGTCACCGGACGCCTCCCCCGCAATCACCATAACACGTTGCAACATGCGTCAGCCCGGCGTCTGCTGAATGAAATACATCACGATGAGTAGTGTGGTAACAATACCGATTGCCTGCAAGGTTCGTTTTTCAGAAGCGAGACCCACGCCAACACTCACGGATTTTGATGGAGGCGTGGGCGATACATACTTCGTCGGACGGGGAATGAACCGCCCCACATTCTTCCGATAGTGCTCATAGGCATCACCGAACGTTGCAGCAAGATATTCCTCTTCACGTGTAACGATCAGATGGTATTGCACATAAAACCAGACGATTGCCGCAATAAGCATCCAGGGGAAGAGCGCCATCGACATCACTCCCACGCCCGCGTACAGGAGCATGTTGCCCACGTAGAGCGGGTTGCGGACGAAGGCGAATGGGCCATTCGTGATAAGGTATGTTCCGCCGACATTGCCTGTGGTACGTGTTTCACTTCCTGCAATCGAAACACCCCAGAATCGAATACCTTCACCAAGAGCCACGATGCAAAATCCAACGATGAGACTTGTGAGAGTTGGCCGCGCAAAGATGAGCATGAGGACGAGAAACGGGATCGGGGCGTAGCTTCGGTACTTGAAGATCACCCGTCGTATGTCATTTTGGTCAGATTCCATGGTCGGGTGCTATGCACCCATCAACGCCTCGTGATAAGATTTTCCGGTTGTCACTCCCGGATAAAAGCATCGCGCCTGAGATGCTCCGCCGCAAGCCGTTTCCGCTGTCGCTTGCCCGCGAGCAAAGTACCCAGTCGGGCCTGTACATCCCCGAATGTTTCATAGAGATGGTAGGAGATGTTCTCGCTCTGACAGAACGATTGCAACTCGGCTTTGGCAAAAATAACATCAGCGTACCGCGCCGGACAACGGTCAGAGTATCCCTCTCCTACATATACGATGATATCATCGTCTCCGGCGTATGTGAGGATAAGATTTCGTTTACAACAGGCACACCGTGAACATTCCGCGTCTGTATAAGGGAACGCCAGAGAAAGTCGGACACTCCCGCCATCCTCGATGATCTCTGCGTGATTGGCAAAGACCTGTACGCCGCGGATTTCGTTGACATCAAGGATCTGCCGGATGTAATAATCGAGACCATCACTGAGGATTCTTATTTCGATGTTGCGAGAAGCACAGAAAGCAACGAAATCTACAAACGTTGCGTCAATCTCCTGCTCACAAATGAACCTCTCTGCCTCGCTTCGATCAAACACTCCCACAGCATCCGCCTCTGCCCTGAAGCACTCAACTGCAGAGAGACTTCCAGCCCTGTACTGTTCAACAATTTCATCACATCCCGGCCCGCCAAACTTGCGGAAGAAAGCTTTCCCGACATCGCGTTTGGAAATCGTCCCATCGAAGTCAACAAACACCTTGATGGCCATTCCCACCCGTTAACTCGATACCACGGCAGCCGATCGGACCTCGGAACCCTGATTGAACCGCACGGTCACAAGCTTTGAGATTCCCTCTTCTTCCATCGTGACGCCATACAGCGCATTCGCTGCTTCCATCGTTCGCTTGTTGTGTGTAACAACAATGAACTGGGTATTGTTGGAGAACTTGCGGAGAATACGGGTGAACCGATCGACGTTGGCATCATCAAGTGGCGCATCCACTTCGTCGAGAATACAAAACGGACTTGGCTTCACGAGATAAATAGCAAAGAGCAATGCCGTCGCCGTCAGGGTCTTCTCTCCGCCGGAGAGAAGGTCGATGGACGTCGGACGCTTGCCGCGGGGCTTCGCGATGATTTCTATACCGGCCTCAAGGGGATCGACACCCTCTTCAAGCTTAAGATCGCACTCGTCTCCGGGGTCGAACAAACTCTTGAACGTCTCAATAAAGTTCACCCTGATCTGAGTAAACGTATCGAGAAACTTCCGTTGGGCTGTTGTATTAATCTCTTCGATGGTTGCAAGGAGGGTTTTCTCCGCCTCCAGCAAATCCTTCCTTTGATTGGAGAGAAACTCGAATCGTTCTTTTTCCGTATTGTATTCCTCAAAGGCGGCAAAGTTGATGTTGCCCAGCGACTTGATTTTGTCGCGCATGGCCTGGATTTCATCCTTTAAAGCAGCGAAGTCCACAAATTCTTCTTCGGAATATGACTTCAATTCCAGAGAGAGTTCGTATTCCTCCTGCGCACGCGCAAGGATATGATCGGCCTTGCCGCTCATATCAGTTAACTTCAACTCAAGCTCGTGGGTGGCCTTGAGCGAGTCATCATGATGCCGCCGCTCATCCTTGATCTTCAATTCAATGCGGTGTATCTCTTCACGGATCCGTGTGAATTCATCCTCAACGCCCACCTTCCGTCGTTCAAGCGCGGAAAGATCTTCCTGCAAACCGGAGAGGAGATGTGCGTTCTCTTCGACGAGAAGATTGGCCTTTGCGATATCCTCCTTTGCGTGTGCAATATCGGCGTCGCGTCGTTCCGTGGTTTGGATGATGTCAGCGATGGTTTCATCCGCACGATGAAGATCCGCCTGGGCGTTTTGGAGATCGCCTTTCAGGGTTGCAATCCGTATGCTGAGGTCATGGACAACCTTTGATCTGCCGGACCAGTCGGCCTCAAAGGAATCCAGTTCGAGAGCTGATGCCCCGACGCGCTGTTCGACGTCTGCTTTTTCATTTTCCAATTGCGCAAGACCCGGCGCGGCGTCGGCGATTTCCTTCGCGAGAACTCCAGCTTCTTCGTTGACGGCGTTGACTGCCTCGTTGTTCTTTGCAATCACGTCGTCTGCGCGCTTCTTCTCGAATTGCAGTTGCGCGATGCGCATCTCGACACCGTTCATTTCCTTTTCGATCGACTTTACAGCGTCTCCAAGGACTTTGAGGTCGATGGCGTCGTGCTCGTGAACGAGCGATGCCAGCAATGTCTTCACACCTTCAAGCTTCACATCGAGACTCCGAATCTCGTTCTCCAGATCCTCAATTTGCCCTTGCTTGCCAATCGTCCCGCCTTCGTCCTGTCTTCTGCTGCCACCCTTGGTAATGCCAACGCCGGTCGCCATTTCACCATCAACCGTCACGCAACGAACCGACGGAAATCTCTCAATTACTTTTCTTGCAGTCTCCACAGTGTCTACAATAAGGATACGATCAAGAACCATCCGGAAGAGCGGGGCGAATTCAGTATCGTAGCGGGCAATCCCGGCAGCCCACCCGTGGACGCCTTCGATACGCGGGAGTTCAAGGTGCGATTCAATACGGGGCAACCGGTCGAGGCAGACGAATGTTGCTTTGCCGCGTTGCTCTTCCTTCAGCAAGGCAATCCCGTTTTCCGCTTCGTCCTGCGAGTCCACAATGATCAAGCCCGCAAACTCGCCAAGCGCCGACTCTATCGCCGTACGGAATTGTTGATCCGCCTGCACGGAATCCGCAACAGTAATCTTGCGACGCGGCTTCCATCGCTCGGTCCCGGAGAGAAAACGCACCCCCTCTGCAAGACCTTCACGGCTCTCTATCAGCCCTCTCAAGAAATCGATCTTTGCGCGACGGCGTTCCACCTCACCGGCGATTTCCATCTCATTGCGCTGAAGACCGTCGATGTCCTGTCGGAGTTTTTTCTGCCGCTCTTCGGATTCGTAGAACTTCCCCTCGGCTTCGACAAAGAGTTTACGGAACTGCTTGTCTCCTTCCGTCAGTCCTGCAATATCTCCGTTGATCCTGACAATGTCGCTTTCGTAAAGCGCCGTCTCCTCCTGCGCATGAGCAGAACGCCCGTGGAGATTCTCCACCCGGCCCTTCCGTCGGTCCTGTGCGGAGTTCTTTTCAGCAATATCCTGAACAAGTTGAATCTTTCGTTCATTCAGAGACTGCAATTCTGATTTCTTTGCGCCCAGGCGACGCTCGGCTTCCTCGAGTTCCGCCCGCTTTGTCTCAAGTTCTTCCGCCGTTCTCCGCTCTTCGATGCCGAGTTCGAGGATGCGTTGTTCGAGTGTGACCTTGAGGGATTCGATCTCTTGCATCTCCGCGCGCAATTCTTCCTTCTCCGTTTCGAACCGCACGATATTATCGTTCAGCGCTTTCATGCGCTCCGCCGCGACAAGGTTTTTTTCCTCCACACGATGGATCTTTTCCATATGCTGACTGACGTCTCGCTGTGCTTCGGCCAATCGTCTTTCCACATCAGCGAGAGATCCGCGCAGTTCTTCCATGCGGGATTCTTCCTGCGAAAGGTCCACGTCGATGCGCTGCTTGTCCTGCGTAAGCGAAGCGAGCCTACCCTGCAACGGTTTCATGCGCGCGTGCAGGTGGGCATACTCGCGCTCCATCAGGTCAATTTCCATCGTCTTGAGACGCGTCTTTACCTCGTTGAACTGCTCGGCTTTCTTTGCCTGCCGCTCCAGCGAGTTCACGGCCTTTTGGACTTCACTCACAATATCATTCACGCGGACGAGATCGGCCTGGACGCTTTCCAGTTTAAGGTAGGCAGCCTTCCGG
>JBJXHC010000094.1:0-11216 GCA_046160825.1 Bacteroidota bacterium
GACTCTACGGGCCCGACACAGTAATCGGAGAATGCCAATTGCTCCGTGTGCTTGAAAGATCATTCAAACATTTCCTTTCACGGCTACTCAAGTTTGTTTTCCGCTCCGCTCCTCCCGCAGATTTCTCATTCAGTACGTTCAAGCGAGTGTTGGTCATACGTCAGCATAACCAGCTTGGTGACATGCTGTGTGTTGTACCGCTCTTGCGATCTCTCCGTCAGAAACTTCCTGATGCGCATGTAACACTCATGGCAAGTCCGGTGAACCATGACGTCATGAGGAACAATCGGTTCGTTGATCGCGTGATAAACTTCGACAAGAGCCTTGGAGTTGTTGGGATGATGCGCCTGATTGGCGAGTTGCGGCGCGAGAAATTTCAGCTTGCCGTTGTTCCGTCAACCGTGTCGACCTCCTTTACGAGCGATATGCTTGGATTCCTTTCCGGAGCGCAGTTTAGAATTGGTGCGGGAAGTATTGATGGAAATGAAGCCCCGCCCGGCTTTTTCTTTAATCTCCCCGTTGATCTTGATTGGCGTTCAACGCCACACCGACATCAGTCACAGAGGAATTGGGATGTCTGCGCTCAATACCTGGAAGAATCAAATGATCTGACCTCAGAGATGACGTTGACGGATGATGAAAAGGGGAAGGGCCGGACGTTTGTTGAGGCTGTGCGTGGACAGCATGAGGCGGTTATTGCGTTCCATCCTGGTGCAGGCAAGGTACCGAACCGTTGGCCTGCCGATCGGTTTGCAATGCTGGCGGAAATCTTGAGTGCTGAATTCCATGCCGCAGTTCTCATCACTTCCGGTCCGATGGATGACGAGCCGATCCGTGGTATGGTTTCGCAACTGAACATCAAGCACACTCTTGTTGCGAACAAACCCATCCGTGAAGTGGCGGCAATTCTTGCCTCAACAGATCTGGTGATTTCCAATGATACGGGAATCATGCATGTTGGTGCTGCAGTGGGAACACCGGTGTTGTCCCTGTTCGGTCCGACTGACGCCGAGCAATGGGCACCAAAGGGAGAACGGAATCGTTATATTCAGGGAGAGAACGGAGCAATCGACTCCATTACCGTCCAGCAAGTGCTTGTTGCTGCTCGTGAGATGCTGAAGAATCAAGGAATGAAATCAAGAGTGATCGCATAACATGCTTATCGGACTGGATAAAAAAGAAACCACAGCCGTTGCGACGATTGATCTTGCCGAAGTGATCATCGAACTCAAGCGTACACTCAACGCCGTCATCCTCGCACATTACTATCAGGAATCTGAAATCCAGGACATCGCCGATGTCATCGGTGACAGTCTGGAACTGGCCCGCCGTGCCGCGGAGACGAAGGCCGACGTTATTGTCTTTGCCGGTGTCCACTTCATGGCGGAGACGGCAAAGATTCTGAATCCGCACAAGCAGGTGTTATTGCCGGATTTGAATGCCGGTTGCTCGCTTGCAGAGGGTTGTCCCGGACCGGCGTTCAAGGCATTCCGTGCAGCGCATCCGGACCATGTCTCAATCACGTACATCAACTGCTCGGCAGAAGTGAAGGCCGCAAGCGATATCATCTGCACGTCGAGCAATGCGGAAAAAATTATCCGACAGATTCCGGCTGACAAACCGATCTTCTTTTCTCCCGATAAAAATCTCGGCCGTTATCTTATCAAGAAGACCGGGCGTGATATGTTGTTGTGGGAAGGCTCGTGTATCGTTCACGAAACATTCAGTCTTCGCAAGCTCACGCAACTCAAATTGGAATACCCTGACGCTGAGCTTATCGCCCATCCCGAATGCGAAGAACCAATTCTTCAGATGGCCAACTTTATCGGCTCGACAAGTGCGTTGCTTAAGTATGTCCAGTCGGCCAAGGCGCAACAGTTCATTGTTGCGACCGAGGCCGGTATTCTCCACCAGATGGAGAAGCACGCACCGCACAAGCAATATATCCCCGCTCCTCCTGAAGCCTCATGTGCCTGTAACGAGTGTCCGTACATGAAACTCAACACCATGGAGAAGCTCTATCTTTGCATGAAGAACCGCTCGCCTGAGATTACGCTTCCCCCTGATATTATGGAGAAGGCGCTGCTTCCGATCCAACGGATGCTGGCGATGTCCTAAAATCCTGAGACCGCATTCTGTCTGCGGTCGAACGATCTGCCGTCCTTTTTTTGCAATTGATTCTCTTCGACTTTTCTGGTAAGTTTCCCAAAGCAATCAATAGCAATGTCCTGCCTTCACCACAATGAGAAAGCGTCATCATCGACTGAACTCTCTGCGGCTCAAAGGGATTTGACTATTCGAACCCGGTGCGTATTTCGTGAAAGTGAATTGCCACGCCCTTTAGGGCGTGGATGATAAGGTCACTATCTAGCGGGTTTTAACCCGACAATAAGTTTGGCTAAAGCTCCAGCGTTCTGCTGCTCTTAACATCCACGAGATAAATCTCGTGGCAAGTCAAGCTCCGCATGTGAATATCACATAGTAATTGAAGGGCTTCTCAGCTATGAATTCCATTGCCAAACAACTCAAAGACATCGTCACGACGGCGAAGCCGCGACTGCTCTCCATTCCCGAGGCACGTGCTTCCGAAAAGCTCTATCCCGACAAGTGGTCGATCAAACAGATTCTCGGCCACCTGATTGATTCTGCGGCGAATAACCACCAACGGATGGTGCGGATGCAGGAGACTACCAACATCGGCAACCTGACCTACGAGCAAATCCATTGGGTCGAGTCCCAGCAGTATCAATCCGAGCCGTGGGAGGATGTGGTGAGTCTCTGGTGCAGTTACAACACGCACATTGCGCATGTGATAATAAATGTCGATGCGAGTACGCTTGGTAACTTATGCGACATGGGATACGATGAGCCAGCGACGCTCAAGTTCGTGATTGAAGATTACGTTCGACACGTGCAGCATCATCTGGATCAGATATTCAGTGACGTTGACCCGAGGGAGAGGGAGCGGTGGGTGACGAGGCGGCCATCGGATATCGTGCCTTGAGAATTGGAAGAATCTTGATATATTGGGAATACGATGGCTTACGCAAGAAACATTCATGGGTGCAAGAATGGCTGATATGGTTGAAGGAATTCATCCAGCCATCCTAAGGTGGGCAAGAGAAACACAAGGATATTCTCTCGAAGAAGTTGCTGCACGTCTACAACGTGATGTTGAAGAAGTGATGGCATGGGAATCCGGAGAAGCATCTCCAACGTACGCTCAATTAGAAAAATTGGCGTACAAAGTATATAAGCGGCCCATTGCGATATTCTTCTTGCCAGAAGCCCCTGTTGAAACCTCACCGAAAGGTCGATTCCGAACATTACCTCAATTTGACCTTGAGACTCTCTCCTCTGATACTCTCTATCAGATTCGACTGGCACAAGCTCTTCTGCTTTCTCTTGGGGAGTTGAACGATGGAGTTAACTCTGCCAAGAGGAAGGTATTCCGCGATATCAAGCTTTCAGTTACTGACGACATTCAAACGACGGCCCGACAAATTCGCGAGTATCTAGGCGTTTCAATGCAGATGAGGTTAGGCTGGGGCGGTATCGAAGAGGCACTCAAGGCATGGCGTCTCGCTATTGAGGATGTAGGAGTATATGTCTTTAAGAGTTCTTTCAAGCAGAAAGAGATTTCCGGCTTTTGTCTTATTGATGCGGAATTTCCGATTCTGTACATCAATAATAGTACGACGAAGACGCGTCAGATATTTAGCCTTTTACACGAGCTGGCACATGTTCTTCTTGGCGTTTATGGGATTTCCAAGTATGATCAGGGTTATGTCGACAAACTTGGTCAGCAGGAACAACGTATTGAGAGATTTTGCAACGCGCTTGCTGCTGAAGTGCTTATCCCGACTTCGGACTTCCAACAACAAATTTCAAAGACTGAACAGGTTACTGAACAACTAGTTGAGAAACTTGCTCGTCGATATTCTGTGAGCCGGGAAGCGATTCTGAGGAGAATGCTCGATATTGGAATCGTATCGCGAACTACCTACGAGGAAAAAGCTGCACAGTGGACTGCACAAGTCAAGGAAAATGCCTCCGGCGGAGATTACTACGCAACTCGTGCGACCTATCTTGGCGAACACTATCTCCAACTGGTTTTCGGGAAACACTATCAGGGAAAATTGAGTCTTGAGCAGGTGGCAGAATATCTTGGGGTTAAGACAGGGAGTGTCCCAGGGCTTGAAGCATTGGCGCTCCGAAAGGCTGTACCTTAATGATATATGTCTTTGATACAGGTCCTTTCGTAGTGTTGAGAAACTACTATCCTGCCACATTCAAGTCCCTTTGGGCTGGACTGGAAGGGCTGGTAGAAACAGGGACTATTGTTTCAACCCGTGAGGTATACAATGAACTTCTCAACTTCAATGATGCACCCTTTGTTCAGGAATGGGCGAAAGCTCATAAGACTCTATTCGCGACTCCGGCGAACAATGAACTTCAGTTTGTTTCACGGATTTTTCAAGAGACTCATTTCCGTTCTCTAATAGGGAACAAGGAGGTACTCAAAGGCACTCCAGTTGCGGACCCGTTCGTCATAGCTGCAGCGGCTGTTTGGAAGGGAACTGTGGTGACTCAGGAAGTTCTAAAAGAGAATGCTGCAAAAATTCCGAATGTTTGTGACCACTTCAAGATTCCCTACACAAACCTGGAGGGATTCATGAACGCACAAGGTTGGATGTTTTGACGTGTGAACACTTGCCCATTGTAATGCATTGATGTCGTAATCATTGCTCCTCACTCCCATCTTTTCTATATTTCTTCACGTAGTATCCTTCCGTAATTGAAACTCTGAAAGGCGCTCATGACAAGGGTGTATATCGAAGATCTATCTCAACACGTCGGCAGTGAAGTTACACTGCGCGGCTGGTTGTACAACATTCGTTCAAGTGGCAAGATAAAATTCCTCGTCATGCGCGACGGGACGGGCCTGGTGCAAGGTGTGGTCGTCAAGGCGGGCGTGAGTGAGGATGTATTCAGCCGGTGCGATCAGTTGACACAAGAGTCGTCGTTTGTCATGAAAGGAAAGGTCAAGAAAGAAGACCGTTCTCCCGGTGGTTACGAGATGGAAGTGAGCGACATCCAAATCATCAGCATCGCCAAAGAGTATCCCATAACGCCGAAGGAACATGGTACCGAGTTCCTCATGGATCGTCGGCATTTATGGGTGCGCTCAAGTCGGCAGCATGCCATATTGCGCGTGCGGCATGAGATCATCAAGGCGGTGCGTGAGTTCTTCGATAACCGCGGGTTTGTGCTCTTCGATGCGCCAATATTTACTCCCGCGGCGTGTGAGGGAACGTCGACTCTGTTTGAAACCGACTACTTCGATCTCGGCAAAGCATACCTGACGCAATCAGGACAGTTATACGGCGAAGCTGGCGCAATGGCTTTCGGCAAGGTGTATGTGTTCGGTCCGACGTTCCGGGCGGAGAAATCAAAAACACGACGACACCTGACGGAGTTCTGGATGGTGGAGCCGGAGGTAGCGTTCAACGACCTGAATGACAACATGGAACTGGCAGAGGAATTCCTCGAACACATTGTTCAGTCAGTGTTAAAAAACCGGCAACAGGAGCTCAAAGTGTTGGAACGTAACACCAAGTTCCTGGAGAACGTAAAGAAGCCGTTGCCGCGTGTCAGTTATGATGAGGCGGTGGAAATTCTGAAGAAGAAGGGCGTGAACTTTGAATGGGGTGGCGACTTCGGCGGCGCTGATGAGACGATTATCTCCGAGGAATTCGATCGACCGATCTTGGTGCATCGGTATCCCTCGGAAATCAAGGCATTTTATATGAAGCGTGATCCCGATAACCCCAAGGTGGCGCTTGCCGTTGACGTGCTGGCACCCGAAGGCTACGGCGAAATCATCGGCGGCAGTCAGCGCGAAGATGACATTGATTTACTGCTCGCTCGCATCAAGGAACACAATCTGCCGCAGGAAGCATTCGAGTGGTACCTTGATCTTCGTCGCTTCGGTAGCGTACCGCACTCCGGTTTCGGACTCGGCATCGAACGCACCGTGTCCTGGATCTGCGGACTCGATCACGTACGCGAAACAATCCCATTTGCAAGAATGATCTACAGGCTGACACCATAACGATTGATTCATTGGATGATTGTCGATTGAGGGTTATATCTCCTTCTCAATCGTCAATGATTCAATCACCCAATCTTCATCTTTGATGCTCAAAGCCCTCAATCTCAGAAAAGAATACTCGAACGTGCTCGCTGTTGACGACGTGTCGTTCGAAGTCGGCCGCGGAGAAATCCTCGGTTTGCTTGGTCCGAACGGCGCCGGGAAAACCACGTCCATTCGCATCGTGCTCAACATCCTTCAGCCGAATGGAGGGACGGTGATGTACGATGGCCGACCATTCACTGAACAAGTGAGAAATATTGTCGGGTATCTTCCCGAGGAGAGAGGACTCTACAAGAAAAGCACACTCTTCTCCACGATCCTCTACTTCGCCGAGATCCGCGGCATGCAAACCGGTTTGGCCAAAGCCGAGACATACAAATGGTTGCAGCGGTTCAACCTCCTTACATACAAGGAGCGGAAAGTTGAAGAACTCTCCAAAGGGAATCAGCAGAAGGTGCAATTCATTACCGCTGTCATTCATGACCCCGTGCTTGTCATACTCGATGAACCATTCTCGGGCCTCGATCCAGTTAACCAGGTTGCTTTCAAGGAAGTATTCATGGAATTGAAGCAACGCGGCAAGGCCGTCATCTTCTCCACACACCAAATGGATACCGCCGAAAAATTGAGTGACAGTCTCTGCCTCATCAACAAGGGGAGGGTTGTCTTGAGTGGTACCGTGCGTGACGTAAAGAGAAAGTATGGACGGAATGCCGTGCATCTCGAATTCAGCGGCGATGGCACTTTCCTGAAATCACTCGCATCAGTCCGCCATGCAATGTTGTATGAAAACTCCGCCGAGCTTGACTTGAACGACGGCTTCACTGCACAGTCTCTGCTTGCAGAAGTTATCAGCCGCATTGAGATTCGGAAGTTCGAGATTCGTGAACCGTCGCTTCACTCCATTTTCCTGCAGATCGTTGGCGGTTCCGCACCTGCAAACGTTCCGCCGGAGGTGGAGGCATGAACAAGGCCTTCGTTGTCGCCAAGTGGGAATATTTGGAGAAGGTGAAGAGCAAGGCTTTTATCATCTCACTTATTGTTACCCCTCTGATCATGGTTGCGATGGGAATTTTGCCGAGCATTTTTGCCCGGCAGGAGGAGGAAACAACCAAGGTGGTCGGGATCATCGATCTGAGTGGTGAGATTGCCGGACCGTTTGCCCAGCGTATGCAGGATCGTTACAAGCTCGAGAATGATCAACCTCGATATCTCATCGAAACTGTTGGCCTCGGTCGGAATATTGACGTGAAGGATTTGAAAACCAGGGTCGATGCACGCGTGGTTGCTGACGAGATTGAAGGCTACGTGGTTGTCGGTGCTGATCTCATGGCAGACACGGTGATCGAATATCGCTCGAAGAATGTCGGAGATTTCCGTACAGCGGGAAGGATGGAGGAAACGCTCCGGCAAATCCTGGCCGAGAAACGCCTGATTGCCCGCGGACTCGATCCGTCGCTTCTGAATGAACTCAAATTCCCTCTTGACCTGAAGCCGGTGAAGCTGAGCAAGACCGGCGAAGAGGAAAGCGGAGGCTTTGAAAAGATATTCTTCTCTGCATATATTTTTCTGATGATGCTTTTCTTCCTCATTTTCACTTCCGGACAATTGCTCGTCCGTAGTGTGATTGAAGAAAAGTCCAACCGGATTGTCGAGGTGCTGGTCTCATCCTGTTCACCGACAGAGTTGATGGCAGGGAAAGTGCTCGGTCTCAGCGGACTCGGTTTCACGCAGATCGGATTC
Organism: Bacteroidota bacterium; assembly: GCA_046160825.1. Lineage (GTDB taxonomy): Bacteria > Bacteroidota > Ignavibacteria > UBA10030 > UBA6906 > JBJXHC01. The sequence goes on from JBJXHC010000094.1 coordinate 7,901, forward strand.
TGGGCGGTGATTGGTACTGCAGTATCGTTGCAGTTCGGACTTGATCTTGTGAGACTTGATCATGCGCTTCTTCTCACGATCTATTTCGTTCTCGGTTATCTCTTTTACGCTGCGGTCTTCATTGCATTCGGGTCGCCGCTGACGACCGAACAGGAAGCCCAGCAAGTCAATAGTTACCTTGTCCTGGTGCTTATCATCCCGATCGTGATAGCGTTACCAGCCATTCAAAATCCGGACGCGCTTTGGTTAAAGATCATGACGTATATTCCATTCCTCACTCCGACGATGATGGCCCTGAGAATTCCCATCCAAACCCCATCGCTTGTCGAAATCCTCGCCACCATTGCTTTGATGATCGTCTCCATCTACGCCGCGATGTGGACAGCCGGTCGAATCTTCCGCATCGCGATACTTGCCACCGGTAAACGTCCGTCACTCGCCGAAGTGATTCGGTGGATACGGACAGGTTAGTTCCTTCTTATTGCCGCCTTCCTTGAACGAATCAGATAAAGTCTTTGATTCTGTTGGCGATTTTTCCTACTTTGAATCGTTTTGAAATAACTTCCCCTGACTTATTCGTTAGTTGCCGTGACAGTTGAACAGATTCTCTTCTATCTCTTTGCCGCCTCTGCGATTGCCACCGCTTCATTGATGGTCATCCAGCGTAATCCCGTTATGAGTGCCATCTATCTCGTCGGGAATTTCTTTTGTATTGCCGCCCTTTACCTTCTCCTTCGCGCTCAATTCCTTGCTGTCATTCAAATTGTCGTCTATACGGGCGCAATCATGGTGCTGGTGATATTCGTGATCATGCTCTTGAACTTGGGTGATGAGCAGGCACTTGCCGAGAAGTTCAGCATCAAAAAGATCCTCGGGACTGGACTGGTGTTCGGTTTTTTGCTGGAAATGCTCTATGTATTCGGTTTTGCGGAGAATACCGGTCAAACGTTCCCGAGTGAACAAGCAAGAATTGTGGGAACTGTCGAGGGTATCGGTGACGCACTGTTTGGACGCTTCCTGTTGCCGTTTGAAGTGACGTCGCTTCTCTTGCTTGCCGCAATTGTTGGTGCGGTAATTCTTGCAAAGAGACGAGTGTAGCATGGAAATCCCGATCCAGAATTACCTTGCACTCAGCGCCATCCTTTTTTCGATTGGGGTCGCTGGCGTGTTGACGCGCCGCAACGCCATCGTCGTGTTCATGTGCATCGAGTTAATGCTGAATTCCGTCAACCTCACGCTGGTTGCGTTTTCTGCTTCGCTTGGCGATGTCACCGGTCAAATACTGGTATTTTTTGTGATGGCAGTTGCGGCGGCTGAAGCGGCGGTCGGACTGGCGATCGTGATTTCACTCTATCGCAACAAGCAGACCATCAACATCGACGAAATCAATACTCTCAAGTGGTAAATCGATAATTCATGGCTCATCAACTTATCGGCTACGCAGTTTTTCTTCCGCTTGTCGGGTTCCTGATCAACAGTCTTCTGGGAAGAAAATTACATTCCGAGAAACTCATCGGAGCCATTGGCAGCGCTGCGGTTGGAATCGGGTTTGTTGTTGCCTGCATGATCTTCTTCGAAATGCTGGCGAGTCCGCTCGATGAACGCACCCACATCGTAACGCTGTTCACCTGGATTGCCGCCGGTGATCTCAGTGTAAACTTCGCCTACCAGATCGACCAGCTTTCCATTGTCATGATGCTGATTGTTACCGGCATCGGCTTCCTGATTCATATCTATTCCATCGGCTACATGCACGGCGATCCCGGCTTCTGGCGGTTCTTCGCCTACCTCAATCTTTTTATCTTTGCCATGCTGAACCTGATCATGGCGGATAATTTTCTCCTGCTCTTCCTCGGATGGGAGGGGGTGGGACTTTGTTCGTATCTGCTCATCGGGTTCTGGTATGATAGAAAATTTGAAAAGGGAACGACCGGCGACGCGGCAAAGAAAGCATTCATCGTCAACCGCATCGGCGATTTCGGCTTCTTGATTGGGATGTTCCTGATCTTCCAGACATTCGGGACGTTGACATTCCAGAGTGTCTTTGCGCAGGCCTCAACCCTCGGTGTCGGGACCGCGGTGATTACATGGATGACGCTTTCGCTTTTCCTCGGTGCCACAGGAAAGTCGGCGCAGATTCCGCTCTTCATCTGGTTACCTGATGCAATGGCAGGTCCGACGCCAGTGAGTGCGCTTATTCATGCCGCAACAATGGTGACGGCCGGAATATATATGGTTGCAAGGTGTGCCGTATTGTTTGCTCTTGCTCCGGTTACTATGGAAGTTATCGCAATCATCGGCGCGGCGACGGCGATCTTTGCAGCAAGCATTGGCCTTGTGCAGAACGACATCAAAAAAGTTCTTGCCTATTCCACCGTGAGTCAGCTTGGGTACATGTTTCTTGCACTCGGAGTGGGTGCATTTGCCGCGGGAATCTTCCACGTCCTCACGCATGCGTTTTTCAAGGCCTTGCTCTTTCTTGGTTCCGGTGCTGTTATTCACGCCATGCATGAAGAGCAGGATATTCAGAAGATGGGGGGACTGAAGAAATATCTTCCGGTGACGTACAAGACCTTCCTTATTGGTGCGATTGCAATTGCGGGAATTCCGCCGCTTGCGGGTTTCGTCAGCAAGGATGAAATTCTTTGGAAGACGTTTTCCGGCGGATACTGGCCTCTCTGGGTGCTCGGCTTCATCAGTGCGGGACTCACTGCGTTCTACATGTTCCGTCTTGTCTCGCTGACGTTTGAAGGGGAGAAACGTTGGAGCGGGGACAAGCATCCGCACGAAGCTCCGGCCACCATGACGGTACCGTTGATCGTGCTCGCCGTACTTTCGGTGGTTGGTGGATTTATTGGATGGCCCGCAGCGTTGGGTGGAGGGAATGCCATTGAACATTGGCTCGACCCGATATTCGAACGCGCCAATGCCAAGCTGGGATTGGGACATCATGACGTTGAGTTGATGGAATATGTGTTGATGATTCTTTCGGTTGCTGTTGCAGCATTCGGCATCTATCTCGCGAGAGCTTGGTACCTTAAAAAGACGGGTGTTCCGGAAAAAATTATGCACAAAGCCCCATCATTCTATAGGTTTCTCCTCAACAAATATTATGTTGATGAAGTATATGATGCTGCGATCGTCACTCCAATCGCCAAGGGGTCCGAGAAGCTTCTCTGGAGAGTTGTGGACGTCGGAATAATTGATTGGACGGTGAATGCCGTTCCCCGTGCCATTGCCGCGGTGAGCCGGTCTCTCCGACTCGTACAAAACGGTGTCGCACAGAGTTATGTCCTTGTCTTTATCGTCGGTGTAG
>JBJXHC010000095.1:0-22032 GCA_046160825.1 Bacteroidota bacterium
TGATCCTCGCCGCGCAATTCGAGAGCTTCCGTGATCCGTTGATTATCATGTTCACCGTACCGCTTGCGGTTGCGGGGGCGTTGCTCTCACTCTGGTATTTCAATCAGACCTTCAATATTTTCAGTCAGATTGGGATGGTGATGCTTATCGGGTTGGTGACGAAGAACGGCATTCTGATTGTCGAGTTCGCGAACCAGCGGAAGGAGGCGGGGCTTCGAGTAATGGACGCGGTGAAGAGCGCCGCCTCTGCGCGCTTCCGCCCGATCCTGATGACAAGTCTTTCCACAATCCTCGGCATTCTGCCGATTGCGTTGGGACTCGGCTCCGGTTCCGAGAGCCGGATTTCGATGGGTATTGCTGTCGTTGGTGGAATGATCTTCTCAGGCGTGCTGACGCTGTATGTCATTCCCGCAATCTACTCTTATCTCTCCAAGGAGCACGTGAATGGCTCCAACGGCGAGGGTTCTGTCGATGCCGCAACCGCTCTTACTCCTGCAATGCAAGAAGCCGGTAAGTGAAGTTGAACTCCTCCGGACCTGGAGTTGCAAAAGGGTTCGACGATGTTGCCCCAAAAGGAAAATCCTGTCGCCAAATCATCACAAACATGATCTGAATAGCCACGTCCTTTAGGGCGTGGAATAAATAGCAACGAGATCCTCTACTCGGGGTTTTAACCCAACACGCTCCAGATAAACTCCTTGATTCTTCAATTCCGTTGTGCGTTCTTGTTGCATGACAGCGTTCATTCTTCTTCTTGCTACTTTCGGAGTACTCCAACTTGCAACAATCTTGGGAATGACCCGCTTCTCTTCAACGAAGAGGAATGCAAGAATCGCCATGGCAATCATGTTTGTCGTTGGCGGAGCGCTGCATTTTGTCATCCCCGAACCGTATCTGATGATGATGCCGTCATTGCTTCCATTCCACCTTGAGCTTGTGTACATCAGTGGCGTAGCGGAAATATTGCTTGGCATCGGACTTCTTTTCGCAAAGTACCAGCGCCTTGCCGCTTACGGAATTGTCGCGCTACTCATTGCCATCTTTCCAGCAAATATCTACGTGGCATTAGAGAACATTCAGCTTGGCGGCTTCATGAGTTCGTCGTTGTATCAGTGGATCAGGCTGCCGGTTCAGTTTGTGCTTATCTGGTGGGCGCTGTGGTGTACAAGCCCAGACAAGACGGAACGTGGCAACAAGGAGTTGAAATATCTTGTCATCAAGAAGTATGAGAAGAAGTAATGCTTGAGACTGATTCACTGGCTATCCTCCGTCGTGCCATTGACAAGCTGGATGCCGGGTTCGATAATCTTCCCCCGACCGAATCGCCTAAGCCGGATGTTCAAGCAATCGAACGCGTTCTGTCAGAGGTAGCTGGGCGACTGAAAGACAACTACCCGTATTTCCATCCCCTGTATGCCGGACAGATGCTGAAGCCGCCGCATCCTGTAGCTCGCATAGCGTATGCGCTTGCCATGTGGATCAATCCCAACAACCACGCATTGGACGGCGGACGTGCAAGTTCTGCAATGGAGAAAGAGGCGGTGGCAGAGATTGCCAAAATGTTCGGCTGGGACGCGCATCTCGGTCACCTTACCGGCGGCGGGACGATGGCAAACCTCGAAGCTCTGTGGGTTGCCGCTCAGATCAAGCCGGGACAAACTGTGGTAGCGTCGGAGCAGGCGCATTACACGCACAAGCGCATCAGCGAGGTGCTGGGACTGAACTTCGAGGCGATACCGTGTGACCGTCTTGGGAAGATGGATATTAAAGCCTTGGAGCGACGATTGGAACAAGGAGGAGTCGGTACGGTTGTCGCTACGATGGGCACGACTGCAATCGGCTCCGTTGATCCGTTGCTGGAGATTCTGGAGTTGCGCAAACAGTATGGATTCCGTCTTCACGCTGATGCGGCTTATGGTGGTTACTTTGTTCTCTCCAGTAATCTAACTGATGAATCAAGAAAGTCTTATGGACGACTCTCTGAAGTCGATTCGATAGTTATTGATCCGCACAAACACGGGTTGCAACCATACGGATGCGGGTGCGTGATCTTCCGAGATCCGGGAGTGGGGAAGTACTACAAACACGACTCGCCTTACACGTATTTCAGTTCGGCCGAGCTGCATCTCGGTGAGATCAGTCTTGAGTGCTCACGACCGGGAGCAGCAGCGGTGGCTCTGTGGGCAACTCAGAAGCTGATGCCTCTTGTGCCGGACGGCGAGTTTGCCACCGGACTTGAGACAGGGAGAGCAGCCGCACTGTCGCTATACGGGAAGCTGAAGGATGACAAGCGCTTTCTCACGGCATTCCCACCCGAGTTGGATATCGTTGTCTGGGCAGTGCGTTCAGGCTCAGTGAGCGCAGCATCCGACCTTGCGCGCAAGATATTCGATGAAGCAGCGAAACGGAATCTCCATCTCGCGCTTGCCGACTTGCCGGTGGAATTCTTTGATCTTCAAAGCGCTGGAATGCAAAAGGATCGCGAGAGGATTACCTGTCTCCGCTCCGTTCTCATGAAGCCGGAGCAGAATGATTGGGTGGAACGGATATGGGGGATACTTGATGAGGCGACGAACCTATGATGGATTTACCCGCCGCAAACGCTTGCGTGTGGTGGCGAAGTCTTCACCACGCTCTCCCTTTGCAACATTTTTCGACTGGCGAGCAAGTCGTCTCCGAAGCGTCTCTTTCATAATAAGGCCATCGTCCGGATCGCCAAACAATTCGACGAGTTTTTGCTCCACGACAGACGAGAGCATCTGAGCAAACTCTTTCTTGGTCATCTGAGGTATTATTGAAGGCATATCAACTCCCATTGTTTTGGTGAACATAGATAGCGAATGTTTTTGATATGTTCAAATGGCCTCTTGATTTCTTCACCGAGATTTGATAGTTATTGACTGGCTGGCAGACTTATTACGAGGTATCATGAGCGAAGATGACAAACTGAAGGACGCTGTCAGAGCCGTTGAAGGCATTGTAAGAGCTGTTCCAATCTATCAAGACGTTGTCCAACCGGCAGCTCAAGAGGTGGGGAAAGCCCTCCAGACTGTGACAAAGAGCATCCACGTTGCAATCGCGCCCATTGCGGCTCTTGTCTGGGGCTACGAGCAGATCAGGGACTTTGTCTCCACACGTGTCGCCGAGAAACTGCAACACGTCCCGCCAGAGAACATCCAGACCCCCGACGCTACGGTTGTTGGCCCGGCACTAGAAGCACTGAAGTATGCGGGCAGCGTTGAGTCGCTTAGGGAAATGTATGCGAATCTCTTGGCGGCTTCTTTGGATAAATCTACAGCAAGCGATGCACATCCATCATTCGTTGATATAATCAAGAGCCTATCTTCGGATGAGGCAAAGATTATGAGGCTTTTCATCACCTCGTCTAGCTATCCTGTTGTAGACGTCCTTGCTCGACAGAACGTAGGTCTTGTCTATCGACCGGCCTTCTCGAATTTTTCTTTCATTGGGAGAGAAGCAGGTTGCCAACTACCCTTACGGACGCCGAGCTATTTAGATAACCTCTCACGACTTGGACTTCTCGAAATCCCGAGCGGCAAATCCATTTCAGGTGACAATGTCTATGAGCCAATTGAGACTGATCCTGAACTAGCATCGGTGAAGGCCCAGATCGGGGAAATGCCGAACACTCATGTAGACTTCGAACGCAAGGTAGTTACGATAACGAATTTTGGTCGGCAATTCTGCCGCGCGTGCGTTATCGAGAAGAGCGTTCAGGCTGTGTAGCCGTGCTCCAACAAGCGGTTCGGATGATCTCTGAGAAACCGGTTTTAATCAAGTCAAGTAACGAAGAATCCGTAGAGAATAGACCGAGCCATTCTCTACCGCCCCCGTCATAGCGTGTAGTATTGCCTCTCCCCACCGAATTCCGTAATTTGACGCAAGTTCTTTCGGCTCACATGGTGGGAATCCATATTGCTGACGAAGGCTACGATAGCTTTCTTACGATACGCAGCTGGTCGCCAGTCCAAACGAGAGTTGCGGCCAACGGAGATCGGCTCAGTTGCTGTTGTTGAGCTTGCCCGCCTCGGCGATGTTGTCTCCATGCTTCCCGCCGTTACTCATCTCAAGTCCTTCTTCCCAAACGCATCCGTTCGCCTCTTTGTTGATGACAGGTATGCTCCTCTTGTCAATGCCTTGGATATTGGTGCAAACGCCATCGGCCTCACAAACACGGATTCCATTTCAGGATTGGCGAAATCCGTTCCGACCGTCAGGGAATACAAACCGGACATTGCATGCAGTATCAGTCCGGCAAAGCGGAATGCGTTTGTTACCCTTGCCTGTGGCGCGCAGTTCAAAGTGGGCTATCTCACGTACATCGATACGCTCACTCCGTACCTTCAAACAACGGCCGTCGAGAGTTGGGGATTTGAGTTGAGGACGCGCGTGAGCTATTCCATGGAAAATATCACTGAGCGCTCGCTGCACGTATGCAGAGCGTTGGGTATTCCCGTCGTTCGTGAGACATCGCCAATCCGATTTCATACGCACATTCAATCCACCGTAACCAACAAGTTCGAACAAAGGCGAGTAATCCCTTCGCGACCATATGTGGTGATTCATCCATTCTCGGGATGGGAATATAGAAACTGGAGTCTCGCCAACTTCAAGGCACTCGCCAATCAGATCGTTAATGAACTTGAATATGACGTGGTGTTTGTGTGTACCTTGGAAGAGTCTGATAGGTTGACTATGATCAAGAACGAACCGGGCATCCATGTGTTTGCATCAAATGATCTCGTTGAGTCGGCAGTAGTGATTAAGAACGCATCGTTGTTTATCGGCAATGATTCCGGTCCGCTGCACCTTGCTGCTACGCTCGGTGTGCAGTGTATTGGACTTTACGGTCCGGCGAGTCCGAAACTGACGGCCCCGAATTCCAAGAACTCGAATTGGCATTTCGTTCAAGTTGACTGCTCGCCATGCGAGCAACGGGTCTGTATCCGACCGGAGAATCCGTGCATGGGATTGGTCGAGCCGCAACAAGTGTTCGTTTCAGTTGCGGGAATGTTGGGAGTTGGTCAACGATCGGCGGCGCATGCCTAAGGTTGATATTCTGGGTGTGCAGGTTGACGTGGTTGATAAGGAGGGCTTACAGAAGACTCTTTTGGAGTCTGTTCGTCATAGAAGAAAAAACGTCTTCGCTTATGTGAATGTCCATGCGATAAACCTGGCGCTGAAGGATGGGGGCTTTCGGGAGTTCCTGAACAAGGCTGAACGAGTCTACTGTGACGGCGAAGGTGTTCGGCTTGCGGCGAGTATGGTTGGAACACGGCTTCCTCCAAGAATCGTTTTGACGTACTGGATTTGGGATTTGTGCGAGTTGTGCGAGCAGGAAGGACTGTCGATGTTCTTTCTCGGCGGCAGACAGGAGACAGTGGGACTGGCAGTGAAGAATATCCGGACGAGATTTGGCGGATTGAAGATTGCAGGGTTCCATCACGGCTATTTTGAGAAGTCGGGACAAGAGAGTGATAAGGTGATAGAGACGATCAATCAAGCTGCGCCGGATATTCTGTTTGTCGGGTTTGGGATGCCGATGCAGGAACACTGGATCGGGCAGAACGTTAATCGAATACATGCACACGCAATCCTGCCATCCGGTTCGATGATCGAATACACAGCCGGAACAAAAAGTTTTGCTCCAGCATGGATGGCGGAGAACGGATTGGAATGGGTCCACAGATTATTTCAGGAGCCGGGCCGCTTGTGGAAAAGATACGTCCTTGGCAATCCAGCGTTTTTTATTTTGGTTCTTATGCAGCTTATTACGCGCGGGAGACAACGATGATGAAGGCGTGGCAAGTAATACTGCTGGTGGCGCTGTTGTGTCTTACCCAGTTTTCCCGTGCAGCGGAAACCCCAACCATCAGGATTGCCGGAACGTCTGTGGGCGGCTGGACGCTTGAGTACGTTCATCAACCGATTTCATTTTCAACAACGCTTGTCGACGGCGTTCCTCATATTGTGTTCACGGGTATTTCAACCGAACAACTTGCCGAAGGCGAGCCGTACCTTCCCGTAGAAACCATCAGTTTTGGAATTCCGAATGGGGCGACACTGATTGCCGAACTCATTGATCCGGTCTTTGAAGTGACAGAAGGACAACTCATCGCTCCTGTTCCTTTTGCACAACTGTCGGATGAGAACGAGGCGCTGGATATCTACACAAAGTCAGCCCTGGCATATGCGCAAGACAGATTCTTTCCAGCTATTCAGATTGACACACCATCACCCTCCACAATGCGACAGCAACGCGTTGCAACAATCCGGTTGTGGCCATACCAGTACAACCCGGCAACACGCACGCTTAAGCGACTCGTCAGTGCGAAGATCAATGTGAGAGTGAGTGGAGGGAGCAATAGCGAGTTCTCATCCGTTCCATCTGACCCACAGTTTGAACAAGTGTACAAGAGCCTTCTCGCCAACTACGATCAGGCAAAGCAGTGGAGAACAGCCCCGGTTCCCGTGAGGAGGGATGGGCCAGACCCGACACGGGATTGGTTTGAGACCGGAAGGACGTATTACAGAATTCCCATTGTGCAAGACGGTTGGTATCGTGTTACAAAAGCAAACCTTGCCGCCGCGGGAGCAATCACCGCATCCATTGATGTTTCCACTCTTCAGGTGTTTGGCAATGGGGTGGAATTACCGATCATGGTTGGTCCCGACACGAGTATCGAGTTCTTTGCGCGCAAGAACTATGGCGATAGCACGTTCACGGATTTCTATACCGATACCAGCGCCTACTGGTTGACGTGGGGTGGGGCGACGGGACTGCGATTTGTTCCGGTTGCACAGACTGGCGATGCACCCGGCTCGAACGTGAATTCATCAATCGTTTCCCGCCACTTTGAATTGAACACCGGTTACTTCACCGGCACCACGACAACGGATATTATTCAGAATGGCGAAGTCCCCGGCGAAGGGTGGTACTGGGAGCGCATGTTTCCCAATACAAGCACGACGAAGACATTTGCTCTTGATAACATTGACTCGATCAGCAGTCCAACGTCAACTCTCCGGGTACGATTGCACAGCATGACGCTGGATCAGGCTGCGACGGATCATCACGCACGATTCTGGATGAACGACTCGTTGGTGGGGGATATATTATTTGAAGGAAGGACAGGAGTGACATTCACCGCGTCGTTTCCTTCCACATGGCTGAAGAACGACACGAACCGGATTCGCCTGATGTCCATTAACACGCCATCGGTTCCGAATTTATTCTATCTCGATTGGTTCGAGATTGAGCATCACCGAAACCTGAAAGCACAGAGCAACCAGTTGGAGTTTCTCTCGCCCGTTTCGTCGGGCGGGAGTCCGGCGCTTTTCACCGTGAGTGGGTTTTCTACACCGCAAATCGATGTGTTTGATCTGGTGGGGCAACGTATGATCACGGGTGGGATCATCTCCGGGGACTCGTTGGCGGGATTTAATATCGCATTCAAGGATACATTCTCCAGTCAACGGAGATACCTGGCGACGACATCATCAGGCCCCAAGCCGGTTCTGTCGCTGCGGCAGAAGGTGTTCAACGACATTAGGGTAAATGCAACCGGCGCTGATTACATTATCATCACCCATCAACACTTCACAACTTCCGCGCAGCAACTTGCTGCACATCGACAAACTACGAACAATGTGCGTGCGAAGGTGATTGATGTTCAGGAAATCTACGATGAGTTCAACTACGGCGTGTTCGATGCAACAGTCATCAGGACGTTTCTGCAGCATGCCTATCAGAACTGGCAGGCACCAGCGCCCTCGAACTTGTTGATGTTCGGCGACGCAAGTTGGGACTATCGGGGGTATCTTCCCACAACAATCAAAAAGAATTTCATCCCAGCATACGGCATTCCTGCCAGCGATAACTGGTACGCAGCGTTTGATTCCACACCCATACCATCAATGTTTGTAGGAAGAATTCCGATAGAAGATTCCGTTCAGGCACAGCGTGCCGTCTCGAAGCTGATCGGATATGACAACTACGATCTCGGTGAATGGAACAAGAACTTCCTGATGATCACCGGTGGCTCAACGCTCAGCGAGCAGGTGACGTTCAACAATCGTTCCGAAACGACAATCAACACGTACATCCTTCCGCCGCCCATTGGGGGTACACCATTCCGTGTCTATAAGTCGACGCTCTCGGTGATTGATGGAGAGAATAAACAGATTATGCAGGACCTAGTGCGGGACGGCCTTGTATTCATGAACTTCCTCGGACATTCCGGTGGACGTATTTGGGGAGTGGATATTGGCAACCCGAATGATCTGCAAAACACCAACGGCAAGCTGCCATTTATCTCCTCGGTGAGTTGCAACGTTGGCGCGTTTGCAGAACCGTCGAACAACGTGCTCGCAGAGGATTTCTTGATGGCCGATAATCGCGGCGCGGTTGCCGTCTGGGCTTCCTCATCGCTGGGTTATCCAACACCAGGCTCGTTGTTGGTCAACCATTTTCTCTCCGGCGTCAAAACGGACTCGATGCGTGCGTTTGGTGCGCTCACAACAGTGGCACGGATGAAACTCTATCAAAACTCACCCAACGACCCTGTCACCAGAGCGATGGTGAACCTTAACCCGCTTATTGGAGATCCGCTGACACGGTTGGCGATTCCGCTCAAGCCCGACCTTGTGGTTTCATCGTCAGATATAAGCCTGAGTTCGTCGCTTCCCACACCAAATGATTCGTCGCTGTCCGTACGAGTGAAGATTCATAACTACGGACTCGTCCCTGCCGATAGTGTCGGTGTGTCTCTCTCTGATCTCTACAATGGTCAGAATACTTCCGTTGTTTCAGATATGAAAATCAGGCCCACGCTCCATCATGATTCGTTGGAGATTCCCTGGGATGCTCTGGGAAAAATTGGCAGACACGTCCTTACGGCATCTCTTGATCCCGCCAATGCGTTGAGCGAAGTGAATGAATTGAACAACGTCGCCTCTGTGGATAAATACATCTATGCAAACCTGCTCTCGGTGGTGAAACCTTTGAACTATCAGGTGGTTACGCCGGGAGTGCAAACTTTCGTCGTGACGAGTCCTGTCGGGAGAGACTCAACCGGTTTTCAATATTTCTTCGAGCTTGATACGGTTGACACATTCGATTCGCCGTTCAATATTTCATCGGGACCGATCGCACCCGGAGTAGTCTCGGGAGAGTGGACGACGTCAGTGGTACTCAACAACCAACTCTATTTCTGGCGGTCGAGGACACAGGAGGATACGTTGTTCGGGAATTGGATTGTCTCTTCGTTCTCCACCTCAAGCACCGCTCCGGCCTTGCCGAAGGTGCGCCTGAAGGAATCTGCCCCGAAGAGTTTTAGCCGCGACGAGTTGCAACAGGCAATGCCGACTGATTCGGGAGTTACCATTGCTCCCCGGCAGCCGATCAATCTCTATTCACGTTCACTCGGCTACAGGGCAAATCTCAACATCGACTATTACAGCATCGTTAAACTCAATGAACTCACAATCACCGGACACTGGTGGACACTGGGCAACAGTTTCATGGTATTGAGAGTGAATGACTTTACCGGTGCCTATGAATTCCGGGCGTTTAATGTCGCAGTGCAAGCGGCGCAACGCGACAGCATGAAAGCGTTCATCAGCAGTACACCAGCGGGCAACTACCTTGCGATGTCCGTGATTTTTGACGGGAAAACCAATGTGAATGAAAGTTTATATGTAGCGATTGAATCTCTTGGAGCTACGCTGATCCGATCGGTCGTGCCGGGCAATTCCTGGGCATTCATCGGACGCAAAGGGTATCCGGCCACGGCAGTGGAAAGCCGCACGAATGACAGCGCGATAGTGAGTCTGCAAGTTCCGAACTACTACAGTTTCGGGCAAGGGTCGGTGACTTCATCGCCGATTTCAATTCCTCTCGGCTGGGATTCACTGGCATGGGCGTATGACATTGATCCGGGAATCACGGACGCAAAGCTGGCCTTGCTTGGACTCCGACAGGAGGGTGGCCAGGAAACACTTCGCGTATTCTCATCGGACAGTGTTCATATTGATTTGGATTTTCTGAATGCTTTTACATCCGGACCACGTTATAGCTCTGTGCGTGTCGCCGGATTGTTGACAAGCTCCGATGCGCTCAAGACTCCGGCCTTCAAAGAATGGATGATTGATCTCGCTCCTTCAGCCGACCTTGCGATCAGTTCAAGGACGTTGGGCCTGTTCAGTTCCGTGGAGCGTGGAACGATTTTCAATCTCCCCGTTGAAGTGTATAACATCGGGTTTCAGGGGGCTGACAGTGCGCGGATAACCGTTTCCATGTACGATAAATTCAACAAGGCGAGACCCATCGCTGCTGCCATGATGGATTCAATACCGGTGGGAGGATCCAACATGGTGGAAGTGCCGATTGAAACATCCGACTTCCCGCGTCGAGTGACGTTGCAGGTAAGTGTGGCACCATCGAAAAAGGGGAAGGACCTTGTTCCCGACAACAACACGGCATACTTCGAACTTGATGTCACGGGTGTGGTGCTTTCGGGTATTCAGGCTTATGCCAATGGTGTGCAACTCATGGACGGAGACTATGTCTCAACGCGTCCTGAGATCGTCGTGCGGGTTGCGCGGGAAAGCGGGCAGCAAAATACCTTGAAGAAAGTTGAGTTGTACATAAACGGTGTCCTGTTCGTCCCGTCCGAGCTACGAACTCGAAGCGAGCGAATCCTTGATAATGACATGTCGTTCGATCCAACACTGCATGAAGGAAGAAACGATCTTCGGTTCCTTCTCCTTCAGAGCGACACATATGGTGTCATGGATTCCCTCGAGTACTCGGTCTCAGTGAATGTCCAAAATCAAACCCGGATATTGCAGGTATTCAATTATCCGAATCCCTTTACCAACGAAACGTATTTCACGTTTACGCTCACCGGTGCAACTGCGCCGGATGAATTGACAATCGGCATCTTCACGGTGTCGGGCAGGAAGATTCGCGAGATTGCTGTGCCTCGCTCAGACCTTCAGGTAGGCTTCAATCGTGTGCTCTGGGATGGCAGGGATAATGAAGGAGATGAGATAGCGAACGGATATTATTTCTATCAGATCGTTGTCAAGGGAGCGGAGGGACAAACGGAAACCGCGATAGAAAAGCTGGTGAAAGTAAGGTAGGGGTTGAATCAGATTGGCTATTTGCTGCTGTCCAGTATGATCAAACCAGATGCCGATGCTTTTATCCAGTACGCCTGAATCGGCAGAAGAGAATCAGCCGCCGAGTATCCGTTGTCATAAGCGAAGAATTGAGAAGCGAGAATTCCCGGTGGAATTGTCGTGACGAGGGCGGCGCTTACGGGCGCTGACAATGATCCGATCATGTTCCAACCTGCCTGAACTGCTACAGAGTCCACACTCCTTGGAATTCCTGTCATCGAAACCTGTTGTGCGTTGGGGAACTTCAGCCAATAGCCGATTCCATTCTCCAATGTGTCCTTTGGTGCGTAACCCGTTTCTTGTTCGAAGATAAACGCCTGAGACGTTGCGGTTGGGAAGAGGGATGTCTTCCTCGGGTCGGTGGTTGTCAGCGGAACGGAGACGATGTTCCAAGCCTGTGAGACGGAGTATTGGCGCGTGACCACCTGAGTTGTTGTAAAGGTATACGGTGCGGAGAATGCACTGCTTCCGCTAAGATTCGACGCGCTGATGCGCCAATAGTGTACTGTGTTTGAAGCGAGAGTGTCTGCCTGCAAGAAGGTGTCTGTGATTGCTGCATTGTCGATGATAGTGGAAGCAAAGAGCGAATCCGTGGAAAGCTGCAATCGATAATTCTGCGCACCGATTGACGCGTTCCAACGTAATACAACGGAGGCAGGTTCGTCCGGTGAAAGATTGACAGGCGAGACGAGGGCAGGTGGACTCGGAATAGCTGTTGATGCAAACAGCAGTAATGCCGTCACCGGGAGATGATCGGCCGCGTAATGAAGGGCGTTGGCGACATTCGAAGGAACAGCAGTATTCGGCATTGCATTAATGGAATCGTCGTGGTGGTTCCCATCATTCCCAACATTGACAATTGAGCCAGGAAGGAGAGAGACACCCTCCGGCGTGGCGACTCCCTCTGAATACAGAATCATGTCGAAACGATCATCCATTCCTCCGTTCGCGCCGCCACCGAAACTCCTCGTCCTGGGAGACTGCGTGTGGTGCATGGAATACGATGCATTGTTCCATGTGCCTTCAAGCGTCTCAGCGTCATAGAAATGCCCATCGTCGACCAGGTTGTCACGCAACAATGCCACGTAAGCAGATTCGTTTGCTGAATAGATATTAAAATCCCCGACCACCATGAAGTTTGTGCCGTTCTGGAACGTGTTGGTGATGTTGCGAAGGCTGTCCGCCTCTGCTGCACGGGCGTTTCGATCCGAGGCAGTATTTCCCGCTTTGAGATGGACGCTGTATATGCGCAACGTCTCGGCAGACGCAGAATGGAAGAGTTTGAACTCATTGATGTCGCGTACCAGTGTTGGGATAGGCGTATTGTTCACGAACGAAATCTTTGCCGGCTTGTAGTAGATGCCGTTATCGGAATCGGGCCCGTCGATCATTGTGCCCATGGTATATTCTCCGGGATATGATCTGTCAACGACCCGGGTGAAAAAGGAGTCGGCGCCAGCCGCTACGGCGATTTCTTGAACGACCAGAATGTCCGGTTGGGTATGTTGAATGATTGTACGGAAATAACCGTCGCGTGCGCTGTCAGAGGTATTATAGTTGAGCAGATTGTACGTCATAACCTTGAGTGTATCCTGGCCAAGAACAGCGGAGGAAAGTACGAACGTGAGAAGAAGGGTGCCGAAGAAGTGTGTGAGAGATGAGGAAGAGTTGGTAATCGAATTACGTGAGTCATGCAGTGAACTCTGCTTGCGAGCGCAATGCGTAACTACGAGTAGTAGTAAGGTATGTAGTTGTTTACACTCTTACTCTACGAAAAGTCCCGGTGAAATCCAAGCTTAGTTCGAGTTGTGCCTCATTCCAACAGTACGTCTGGTGACAACCATGTTCTCAAAGAAGGCGGTGCGGAGCGTGCGATATTCCTTGTACAGGGTCACGGAATATTCACGAAGGATTTCAAGTTCATCGCTCTCTGCAAGAGTATCCACGGTTACATCCGTATTGCCATCCCGTTTGCGGACTTCACGCAGCTTTGCTTTCACGATGGCGTGAAAGAGCGGATCGAGCATATGCAGGTTCTTAAAATAATCTCCCATGACAATTCCTTGTTGAATGGATGTAAGCAGTGAAGTACAAACAAGAATGGGGGAGAGCATCCGAGAACAAAGTCGCCGGCCTTCAGTGCCTGCAAGGCCGGGACCCGAAAGATGTGTGCAGCAGTTGTTGCTACTTCAACAACGTCATCTTCTTTAAGGACGACTGGTTGTTGCTTGTCAGCTTATAGAAATACACGCCATTGGGCAGGTTCTCAGCATCAAATGACACTTGGTACTGCTTGCCGGTTTCTGCATGTCCTGAATAAAGCGTGGCGACTTCTTGTCCCACAAGATTAAAGACCTTCATTTCAGCCAAGCCCGATTTATCCACTGAGAACTGAATCTTTGTCGAAGGGTTGAACGGGTTTGGATAGTTCTGTGCAAGTGCGAAGACATTCGGTGTCTCATCGTTGATAACCCCTGCCAGGACATCCACATTCACTTCTGTGGCATCGGTGTGATGGGTCGTGCCATCAAGATCAACCTGGCGAAGACGATAGTAGTATCTACCGGGGGCGAGGTTCTCATCAGTCCATGAATATTCGTGCGGCTGAATTGTTGTTCCATTGCCCGCAACAAAGCTGTTCGGCAATTCAACGAACAGATCCTGGCCTGCCAACCGACGTTCAACATAAAAACCATAGTTGTTAAGCTCTGTAACGGTTTGCCATGAGAGCAACACATCGTCAGTATTTACTACTGAGCCACCGAAGTATGCCAACTGGATGGGCAGAGGTGAATCGCCGACGGTACCAACGGCGTATTGTCCCGGAGCGGTAATACCATCAAAGGCCACTTCGTTGGAGGTTGCATTGGATGCTACCGCAATCTCCGTCCAAGCGCCGTCAGAGTTAAAGTCCCGACGGAAAAGCTTCAGATTGGCCGGGTTCAATTGATCGTCCAAACTGATGACGTTGTTGCCAAGCGTGAATGTCATTGTGGAGGTGAAGGTGCCATTGCCAAATCTGTTTACCACCCAGTATTTCGTGAAGACGCTGTTGACACCAACCGGCTGTGTACCTTCGGCCTTGTTGTCAATTCGAGTGGCAACGATCTGATCTGATCCGCTTTTGACAGTGAAGTTCACATCGAGGTCCGTGCCGGAGAAATCAACTTGCCCCGTAGAACCAACTATCGCGCTCCAGCTTGCACCTGCCCCGAGAGGAGCAGTTGACGATTGCCATCCCGTACCGTTTCGAAGAACTCCTGTGTGGAGATTACCGGAGTTGTCTTCCGCTGTTGATCCGGTTCCTTCATTTTGTCGCCAGTAGGCGACGAGGTCTGATTCCGTGCCTGTGCGGGTCTTGTGCATTTGCTCCCGGACCTGCTGTGCAGTTAATCCGACATTTAACAGACGAACTTCCTCGATCAAGCCCTTGAATGGGCGTGAAGTCGCGCTCGGTCCATTATTGCCGATCATTGCAGCGATGCCGGTATTGGTGGCAATGGTTCCAGTCTTGGCAGTCCGACCGACTTCGACACCATCCTTGTAGAGAATCATGTTACTTCCGTCGTACACTGCGGCGACATGTGTCCACGTTCCGGGAATAAGGTCGCCCGAGCTTGCGATCAGGGTCTTTGTTCCTCCGGTGCTGGTTTTCAACCGGAAGCGCAACTTGATTCCGTTCTGGTTGAATGTGCTCAACATCCAGTAGTGATCCTGCTCCGCTATGCCGATTGTTTTGGTAATGATCCTACCCATATCACTGACGAAATCATCAGCCTTGATCCAGGCAGAAATAGTGAGTCCATTGTTACCAGCCGATGCGATAACGTCAGGCGTGCCTGCCGTAACGTAGTCGTTCACTCCATCAAAATAGAGTGCATTGCCTGCCCCTTGCGCAAGGGATTGACTGCTGAATGTCAACCCAACAGCAAGAGTCAGAGCAACTAGATAGAGATGCTTCATTATTGTGTTCCTTATGTTGTGTAATGTGTGAATTATCGAATCCGTAACCCGTATCTCTCTTGCTTCGTAAACTCTTCACTTCTACGTTGTCAGCTCGAAGAGAGGGTTGGGTAGGGGAGAATTTGTGATTCAATATAGACAGGGTGTTGGTGCCAGGCTGTAGCTTGGAACATCGCGGATGTGCTCTGTTCGAAGGTGGCGTTTTGCGTGTTCAGCGCTGGTCTGTGATCGCGCCAATCAGCCGAAACACATTAAAAACGGTGTTTATGAACAACGGGGGAGGATTGCCAGAAGATGGATGACATGCTGATGGTGATTCATAGCACCGGAGAATGACTGCCGCTCCTCAGCCTTTGCCGGAATTAGTTGAAGCTTTTCGGTGGATCCCTGCTCGTTGACCGTATCCGGTTTCCTCTCTCGGTCTCTTGAGCTGTTGAACCTCTGCCTCAGTGTTGGACAAACCCCGCCACAAAACAGTGGGGCAGGCTGTCCGCGTTTGTCCCGCGCGTACGCTACCAATGAAGCTCTAACATTACCAACGCGCTGGTAGTGCTAAAGTTTGAACCATGCGGTCAAGCCGGGACGCTTGACCTACTCCTCAGATCAATAGGTAGTAGGACAAACGTCCCCGTTTGTCCGCCACGCGAAACCCGAGCAATGAAACTTTAGCACTACTAACGCGCCGTGGTGATTGATTTTCAGAGCGGTTTTCAATAGATTCGTTTCACCTTTTTGTAAATCCCCGAGTTGTTCGCTTAAACTGTTCCAGGAGAGGTGGCCGAGTGCCATTCCGACAAAAGTTGGCGAGTGGAACGAAGTCAACTTTTTTGGGTCGGAATGAGCATCCCGCAGTTTTTTTGGCGGGATCGGAAATTTGGGATCGGTTTTTTTTCGGAGAGGTGGCCGAGTGGCCCGGCATGTCAGCCGGAGGCTGACTGCCGAGGTCTCGTCCGTCCCGCGAAGCGGGACGAGACGGATTGAAGGCGCACATGAGATTTACAACATACATTTTGATTAATGAGAAACGCACACGGACATACGTAGGGCAAACCCGCAACTTGGAGGAGCGACTACGTCTACACAATGCTTCAAGGGTCAAATCAACTTGTGATCACGGTCCTTGGATGTTACTCTACCGTGAAGAACACCCAACACGTGCAGAGGCAATGTCCCGTGAGAAATGGTTCAAGTCCAGGACGGGCCGAAAGCAGATACAAGATTTACTTCTGGAGAGGTGGCCGAGTGGTTGAAGGCGCTAGTCTCGAAAACTAGTATAGGCGTAAGTCTATCGAGGGTTCGAATCCCTCCCTCTCCGCAAGACTACGTTCCGTCGAAAGCGGACGGAACTTCGTCTTGCAGGCAACAGGTATTTGAATCATAGTTGAGTCTCCTATGCCAGCGTGGTTTATTTACATTCTCAAGAGCAAGATTCGGGATTTTATCTATATCGGTTCAACGAACGATGTACCTCGGAGGCTGGTTGAACACAACAACGGATTGGTTCAATCGACGAAAGCATACAGGCCTCTTGAGATCAAAGCTTATGTTGCTGTTGAAACTGAAACGCAAGCCAGACGACTTGAGAAGTACTTCAAAACTGGATCAGGGAAGGCCGTCTTACGGAAGAGGATCCTGACTGACGAAGCTGTTTCCCAAGCGTAGTCAACCCTCTCCGCGTAGTCTTTGGAAAGTAGAGCGGTTGTGTAAGTCTATCAGGTTCGCCGTCCCGACTTAGTCGGCCTTACTGAAAACAACCGATGGAGGACACACTTGGATGAGCCAATTATCGAACAATGACGACCTGCATTCTATTTTCCCGGTCACTGAGGATGTATGCTGGGCGGTTGCAGACAAGGGAATCTTGAAGACGAGCAATGGCGGCGTGGTTGGAGTTAGTGATGACAAAAACTTGGGATGGGACCAACCGATGAAGTACACATTGGCGCAGAATCATCCCTATCCATTCAACCCGACAACAACAATCAGGTTTGTTTTGCCTATATCGTCTAGAGTTTCGCTGAAGGTGTACGATCTGTTGGGCCGTGAAGTGGCAACGATCGCAGAGGGTCCGATGGAAGCCGGATGGCACACAATGGAATGGTCGGGTGTGAACGCAGCAAGCGGTGTCTATCTTTACCGGTTGCAGGCCGGCGAGTACATTGAGACAAGGAAACTGGTGTTGTTGAAGTGACGCAGGTGTGTTGGGGCAGTTGAGATCAAAGCTTACGAACGATGCCAATGTTACTGACGCGAGGAACTTATAGTGAGTTTTGCGCTGCCGTCTGACACCCCAAAGTTCCTCTACAGATATCGACCGGTTGACAGTTATTCGTTGAGGACAATATCACATAGCGAATTTTTCTTTTGTTCTCTTGACAGCCTGAATGACCCTTTCGACTGCAATCTGGATTTTGAATATGCAGATACGAGCAACGAGATAGCAGACTACATTGCAGACATGGCGGCAAGGACATGGCCTACAGTTCCCGCGGAGGAGCTTAGGCGCGTTGCGTATAATCAGGTGTTGAGTGGTGACGCCAGAAAGACAATGAATAGTGTAATTGCTGCGATTCGCTCAGAGTTCCAGGAAAAACTTTGCATGCTTTGTATGTCAAATAAGAACGATGATATTCTGATGTACTCTCACTATGCAAATGGCCACAAGGGTCTCTGTCTGGAATTCGCGACTACAACTCACAAATTCTACGACAGGCCTTTCAAGGTTGAGTACTCGGAAACGTTTCCTCAGCCGAAATTCTCCAAGTTTGACTCAAAGAATCTGGAAAGCTTAACACCCTTTTTGTGCACGAAGGCGATGCATTGGTCGTACGAACAGGAATGGAGAATTATCAAGCCGGAGAAAGCCGGACTTCGACAATTTCCGCCGAAGTTTTTAACGGGAATAATTCTTGGGAGTCAAATTGAGCCCAGCTCTAGGAATTCTGTGATTGAGGCTATACAACAAAGAGGTGTGGCTACAAAGCTCTATGAGGCAAGAAAGAGTTCGGGGAGATTTTCGCTTGAAATAAGAGAACTTGGTTTAGTGAAATAACCATGTGTATAGGAGCTATTCGTCTGAATGGAATGTGCGCGCAGGGAATGCCGTCAACAAGCTACCCTGCGGATTCTTGTTTTGCGGTTTGCAACAGCACGAGGAAATCCAATGAAGCATAAGCGTTGGCTGGTTATTCTTGGGATTGTGCTTTGGTCTATCCCCCTCTTGTGGTGGGTTCCGTCTGTGTCAGAGGGAGGCGGGTATTGGTATGAGACAATCGAAGGGCCGCGAGGTTCCTTTGTAGAAAGCCTCGACCACGGATTCAGCACCGCATTTGAAATCGCATACTACGGACACATTAGACTTGAACACTTCGTTTCTGGGAATTCTACAAACGCCCAATGGTCTCTCTGGTTCAAGGTCGTCGCATTCCTTTTTGTCGGTACTGTTGCCGTTTATATATTCCCCCTTCATTCACGAAATTCTTGAGGTGTGTTTATGCAACGAATTCTGGTCGCATGTTCCGTATTAGTTCTTTTCTGGGGATGCACGAAAGATGGAGCCACTGGCCCGGCGGGTCAAGCCGGAGAGGATGCAACCACCACCGATGTTAGAATTCTTGAAGAAGCTATCATGGCAAATCTGCCATACGCCACTATCGAAGAAAAGATTGCAAACGGCCAGACATTCAATTGGGTTTACAGCGCCGGGCACATGATAAGGAACGTATCCGCTTCTGATGGGTTTCTGACTTTTACAATTTCTTACTCCGCTTCGGATAGTGCTTTCATCATAGTCAACCTTGCCGAGGTGAGAACTTTGGACATCAAAAGATTCTCGTCTGGCAACTGGCTCGTGATTCGGCCTCGATAAGCGGGGACACAATAGAGATGGCAAACCCGGTTAACTAGTGTCGAGCCGCAGGAAGACACGCTGCAATTTGGGATGCATCGGGCTTTGCGAGTGGTGTGTACTTTACCGTTTACAAGCAGGCTGGTATACTGGGACTATTGACATCTCACAACGATGCTCGTATATTGATCCATGCTTCTCATGAACTCCAATATTCTTCATATCGACTTGAACAACAGCCCTTGGTGCCGCTGGTGGTGGACTATGATTTCCCATACCGGTGAACCAGGAACGAACTGAAAGTAGTTGTACTCGTATTTACATGAACCCTTCCTGATCTCCGGGAAGGGTTTTTTATTATCTGACTCTTGAATCGATGATTTCCTTTTCTGAGTTCGAAGAACTCGCACAAACATACAACGTCATCCCGCTCGTCCGAACAATGCTGGCGGATGTCGTCACTCCCGTCTCAACGTACATGACATTGCGTGAGAAGGGTAAAGCGTCATTCCTGCTTGAAAGCGCCGAGCCGAATGAGAAAGTGGGACGCTACTCGTTCATCGGCATTGATCCGGTGATGGTGATTTCGGTGCGAGGCAATGTGATCAGCGTTCAGGAAAACGGAGCGGGTTCGGAGCGCATCGGAAACCTGTTTGAATATCTATGCGAGATAATGGGGAAATATAAAACGCCTGAGCATTCCGGTTCACATGGCTTTCCCGGAGGATTCATTGGCTACTTCGGTTTTGATTGTGTAAGACAGTTTGAGAACGTTCCGGTACGCACCGAAGGCGGACTCGGAGAACCGGACGCGGTGTTGGGTTTGTTCACGACGGTTGTGCGCTTCGATCATAGAAGTCATAGACTGTCCGTCATCCAGAATGTGATGATTAATCCTGCGTTGCCGCTTCGGCCGCAATATGACGAAGGCGTGAAGAGGATGAGCGCAATTGAATTGCGACTTCGCAAGGTTGCACTCGGTACGTCCAACTTCTCTGCAAATCTGTCGGAAGCGAATGAACGGTTTGCTGAGGCGGACTTCTGCAAGGCCGTTGAGGTTGCAAAGAAACACATTTACGAGGGAGATATTTTTCAGGTTGTTCTCTCGCGCAGTATGCACTTGCCGTTCACAGGTGATCCGTTCCAGGTGTATCGGGCGCTACGCATGATCAATCCTTCCCCATACCTTTTCTATATCGACTTCGGCACCACAAGGCTCATCGGGTCATCACCGGAACTCCTGGTGCGCGTACGTGATGATGCTGTGGATGTGTTCCCGATCGCCGGGACGCGTAAGCGTGGCAAGGATGAGGTCGAGGATGCGGCGCTTGCATCGGAACTCATCAATGATGCGAAAGAACTGGCAGAACACATCATGCTCGTCGATCTTGGTAGAAACGACGTCGGGCGCATTGCCGAGTTTGGCAGTGTTGAAGTGCCGGTACTCAAGCATGTCGAGCGTTACTCGCACGTCATGCATATCGTATCGCACGTGCGCGGCCGCCTTCGCAGGGATAAAACGAGCATTGATGCATTGAAGGCATGTTTTCCGGCTGGCACGGTTTCGGGCGCGCCGAAAGTCAGGGCAATGGAAATCATTGCCGCGCTGGAGCCTGAACGACGCGGGGCCTACTCAGGTGCAGTTGGGTATCTGGGATTCCGCGGTGAGCTTGATACGTGTATTGCCATCCGAACCATCGTTGTACACAGGGACATGCTGTCCATGCAATCGGGTGCCGGCATCGTTGCTGATTCGGTTCCCGGGAATGAATATATTGAAACAGTACACAAGGGTCGGGTTCTGCTCGAAGCCGTTCGTATCGCGGCGAATGGTCTTCAGATGGATGGAGGGGAGTAGAACAATTGATTCTGGTGATTGACAATTTTGATTCATTCACATACAATCTCGTGCAGTTGATCGGGAAAGTACGGAACGATATTGTTGTGTACCGAAATACTGAACTGACTGTGGAACAGATTATTGCATTGAAGCCGGAACGTATTCTTATTTCCCCCGGACCCGGCAGGCCAGAAGATGCAGGAGTAAGTGTTGACGTGATCAAGACGCTCGGAATGAAAATCCCCACACTCGGTGTTTGCCTTGGACATCAGGGCATTGGTCTTGCATTCGGCGGGCGTGTGGTTCATGCTCCGACATTGATGCATGGAAGAACGTCGGAGGTGTATCATTCGGCACGAGGGATATTTGCCGGCTTGCCGAGTCCGTTTGTGGCGACACGATATCACTCACTCGTGATTGCAGCCGACAGTTTGCCCGATGCGTTGGAAATTTCCGCACGGACAGAGGACGGAATTATTATGGGAGTTCGACACAAGGAATATCCGATAGAAGGGGTGCAATTCCATCCGGAATCGATTCTCACGTGTGTTGGAGAAATGATTATCAGAAACTGGCTTCAGGTGCAATAGAGAATATGAAACAGTATATTGAAGCGTGTTTGTCGGGAAAAGGGCTTACCACCGAGGAAGCAGCGTCGGCTCTTGAACAGATCATGTCAGGTCAGGCTACCGACGCGCAGATTGCCGGGCTTCTTGTTGCGCTTCGGTTCAAAGGCGAGACTGTGGAGGAGTTGGTCGGGTTTGCGCAAACGATGCGCGAGAAGTCGATCAAAATCAGAGTGGACGATCCTGACGCAATTGACATCGTCGGTACAGGCGGAGACGGCAAGGGGACATTCAATATTTCGACGGTTGTTGCGTTCGTCGTTGCAGGGGCAGGAGTGACAGTGGCAAAGCACGGTAACAGATCCGTCTCCAGTCAGTGTGGCAGCGCGGATGTGCTTGCGGCCCTCGGTGTGAACATTCAGACGAATCCGCAGATGGTGGAACACTGCATCAACAAGATTGGGATAGGATTTCTTTTCGCTCCGATGTTCCATCCTGCCATGAAGCATGCATCCCGATCGAGAACGGAACTTGGTGTTCGAACAATTTTCAACATGTTGGGCCCGATAACAAATCCAGCAGGTGTACGGCGGCACGTGATCGGAGCGTAC
>JBJXHC010000096.1:0-3291 GCA_046160825.1 Bacteroidota bacterium
GATATCCACATTATCACGTTATCGGTCTCGACAATTGTGGACCTTACTCTCGTCGTTCGAGCCTCACGGACTTGGAGAGCCAAGCGAAGATTCACGTCGTGGTGGCAGACATTTGCGATTCGAAAGCAATCGACCGAGTCTATCATGACTTCGGCATCGATACTGTCGTCAACTTTGCCGCTGAAAGCCATAATGATCGCGCCATCATCGATCCAACATCCTTCGTTCAAAGCAATGTGTTTGGTGCTCAGTGTCTGCTCGAAGTGTCACGTCAGCGAGGAGTGCGACGTCATGTGCACGTTTCGACGATTGAGGTATACGGCGAGCAGGATGCTTTCACCCAGTTCTTTACGGAATCAAGCCCTCTCAACGCGAAGACACCATACTCTGCGGCGAAGGCCGCCGGTGATTTGATGGTTAGAGCATATATGCAGACCTATCGGAAGATGGATATTTGTATGACACATTGCGCGAACAATTATGGCCCCTTTCAGTTTCCTGAGAAGTTGATTCCGCTATGTATCACAAACGTGCTGCGAGGGAAGAAGGTACCGCTTTACGGCGACGGCAAGCAATCGCGTGATTGGCTTCATGTGGATGATCATTGTCACGCAATTGAATTGATTCTCAACCACGAAGGAAAATTCTTGATCGGTGAAGATGCGTCCACCAATGCATGTTCGTTGCCAATATTTGACATCTCGGCCAGACAAGAGATGACGAACATTCAAATTGTTGAATGCATACTGGATGAAATGGGTGTTTCATTCAATGAGAACGTCGAGTTTGTTCAGGATCGTCCCAATCACGATCGCCGCTACCTGATAAATCCTACCAAGATCGAACAGCTTCTAGGTTTCAAACCAAAGGTGGCGTTCGAGCAAGGACTGAGGGCTGTAGTGCGATGGTATCAGTTGAACAAGGAATGGTGGGAACCGATTATCAATGAGGCGCCACCCGCAATTAATTGGAACACGGTCAAAGTGCCCGGGTTGTGATGCTATGAATGTATCGCCATTTTCTCTTGATTCTCGTTCGCGAGCGGACGCATTTACCCTACTCCAGGAACTGTCCGAGAATTACCTCGAAGAGATGCATTCTCTTCCTGTCGCGAGCCCGGCCGTTCCTTTTTCAAATACTTTTGATTTGTCACACGGAACAGATCCTATCACCGTGATTCAAACCATTGTTCAGAACTTGAGGTCAGACCAGACACATGTTGGAAGTTCTAGATACTTTGGTCTTTTCCAACCCGCATCCACCATGATGAGTCTTTTTGCTGACGCAATTACCTCTCTTTTCAATTCCCAGCTTTCATCCTTGTCTCATTGTCATTATGGCATCGCCGTTGAACAATTTTTGATCCGAGAATTCGGACTGCGATTCGGGTTCAGCCATGACACCTGCGGCGTCTTCACTACAGGCGGGGCTGAAGCAAATATTACAGCAGTTTTGTGTTCCCTGTATAACCGTTGGCCAAACCTTGCCAAACACGGGCTCCGCGGCGCGGATCTCTCTCCCACCTTTTACTTGGGAGAGAACACCCACAAGACAATCGTTCGCGCAATCCGTCTATGCGGCATTGGAATGGACTGCATTCGAATTGTTGAGGACTCAGGCACCAGCCATGGTATTGACCCAGAAAAGCTGAATAGAGCAATTGAGCGGGACAGTATGAATGGGGCAACTCCCGTCGGCATCTTCGGCACCATCGGGACAACGAATGGCGGTGAGATTGATGACATCGAATCGCTCGCAGCCATCGCGAAGGAACATTCAGCTTGGTTTCATGTGGATGCCGCCTGGGCTGGCGCCGTCTGTTTGAGTAGCAGGCATCGACATCTTCTAACAGGGATCGAAAAAGCGGATTCGATTACGTTCGATGCTCATAAGTGGTTGTCCGTGTCGCAATGCGCTGGAATGTTTATCACAAAAAGGGGCGATCAGCTGAAAGCAGCATTTGATGTGTTCGCTGATTATATGCAACGTGAAGAGGGAGAGTTGGCCGATCCCTACACGTACTCACTTCAATGGACGCGTCGATTCACGGGGCTGAAAGTGTATATGAGTCTCGCGGTTGCTGGATGGAGCGCATATGAGATGCTGATAAATCATCATGTCCAGCTTGGGGATACACTGCGAACTGGCCTAACCTCTTCCGGTTGGGAAATCGTGAATTCTACGCCCCTGCCTGTTGTTTGCTTCGTCCCGGTATCGCTTTCGCCCACTGAGGCTGACGAAGTGTGCGAAAGAGTTGCGGCTGACGCAAGAGCTCGTGGAAGAGTGTGGTTGTCTACCACACATATTCGAGGTCGTACGGCGCTTCGCGCTTGCATCACGAGCTACTTTACTACCGTAGATGATGTAACAATTTTGATCGAAGAGATTAATGATAGTTTTACACGAGTTGTCAATTGAAAGCTGAGTATGCTCCGACCGTCCGGCACGAACCGAAAAAAAGCATGTCCGGTCGGCGATTGATACATAGAGACCTTTTGGGATCGACTCTTAAGCCGATGGCCAGTCGAGTTGCACAAGATCGATAGGGTAGTGAAATTTTGGAGCGGCATTGGCAAGCAAGTTGGTGAAGTGAAGGTGGCAGCAAAGCGATCGTCGCTGTAACAAATGCTCTTAGATTAACCAACCTGCCGAGCGTTTGAGAGAAAACTAGAAAGATTTTCGACATGTTCGGTTTCGGCAGAGCATCTGACTTTAGTGTAACTGATTTCGAGGCGGATCTTGCAGAATGCTCAGGTCACGCCCTCCTATGCATGCTGGCCCAAAGTTTTTTGTTGTCAGTATGACCGCTCCCAGTTATCGAAGTTGTAGGTGGATAGCGGACGTACTACGGGAACACGTAGGGGAACGCATGCTCAGCCGTTCTCACCGACGCAATAAGCGTTCGCGCACACCGCGGATACCGAATCGATCAGGCGGGCATTTTCGTCAAAGAGATATGCCTTGTGCATAGCTTCGCGTCGTCCAGTGTTTTCGGCAGTTAGTTTGTCACGTCGTGCAATCCCCAGCCGAGGTTGCTAGTGAACCGGAAGTTGATGGGCGCAAATTCCGACGCAAGGTCGGGGTGCAGCTTACTGCCTTCGCAATAGTCATTCGTATTCGACGTGCAGAGTACGCGTTTCTTCTTGAATCCGGCGTTGTGAAGACAACGGACAACTGCCAGGTATTCCTCAATGATCGTGCAATCCTTTGCCTCTCCGCCTTTTTTGGAAGGAGGTATGTTATACATCACTCGGTTGATGGCCCGCCCGCTGCACTCGTTATCCTTATCTA
>JBJXHC010000097.1:0-68777 GCA_046160825.1 Bacteroidota bacterium
CACGTCCCGTTCAACAGGAATCTTGCCGGCATCCTTGATGATGCGGATGAGTTGATCCTTCGCCATCTTCATCGGACTGGTGGCACCGGCATCGTGGGCAATCTTCTCTCCACCGACTGTGCCGTCCATGTCATCTGCGCCGAAGTTGAGCGCCATGGCAGCAACTTCTTCCGTGAGCATCACCCAATACGCTTTGATGTGCGGGAAATTATCCAGCATGAGGCGTGAGATTGCAATGGTCTTCAGGTCGTCAATGGCGGAAGTGAACTGGTTTTTCGGTTTGATGCCCGTGTCGCCCGGCTGGAACGCCAGAGGGATAAACGTCAGGAATCCACCCGTCTCGTCCTGGGCCTCACGCAACTTGATCATGTGGATGAGGCGCTCTTCCAGGGTTTCGATATGGCCGTAGAGCAGCGTGCTGTTCGTGGGGATGCCGAGCTTGTGAGCCGTCCTGTGTACCTCGAACCATCCCTTCGCACCAATCTTCTGTGGAAAGAGAAGTTTGCGCACTCGCTCCGAAAAAACCTCAGCCCCGCCGCCGGGCATAGTCCTGAGTCCCACTGCTTGAAGCTCGCGAAGGACCTGCTCCATCGGCATCTTGAATTTCTTGTGAAAGAAGTCAATCTCAACCGCGGTGAATGCCTTGACGTCAGTGTTCGGAAACTTCTCATGAATCGAGCGGACGATATCGAGGTAGCGCTCCCACGGCCAATCGGGTGGCATGCCGCCGGTGATGTGGACTTCGTGAATATCCGGCGTGATCTTGCCGAGGATTTCCTCCGTGCTCATCTCGTACGCATCGGGACGGTTTTTCTTCGTGGCGAAATCGCAGAACTTGCAGGCAAGAACACAGATATTGGTGTGTTCGATCTTCTGGTTCAGCACGAAATAGACAGCATCGCCACTCTTCTGCTGCTGGACGTGGTGGGCCATCTTGCCGAGAGATAGAAAATCGTGCGTTTTGTAGAGTGTCAGGCCGTCTTCAAGATTTAGCCGCTGGCCGCGCTGGACTTTGTCCCAGATGGGTTGGAGAGAGTGATCTCTGAAACGAATGTCTGTTGTCATGTACATCAGGATTGGTCAACAAAATTGAAAAGCTATAACAATATAGCCAACTTGGGTTAAACAAGAAATATGGAGGCGGGTTTGAATTGCGGACACCAATCTTACATCACTTCCAATAGCTCTCCCCACTTCTCCTCCACCCTTTTCTTTACATCATCCATCATTCGAAGCGGATTGGGGTAGCCGGACTCCATGTCGCATCACTACCCATGATGCCTTTGTACACACCCGGTTTTATGACACACCCCCGCCAAAAGGTGAAGCACTCCGGGCAGGCCTTCGGTTCCCCTCTCGAGAGGGGAATGTGTAATCCGCGGATTGATTGCGCCTCAGCTTTTGGTTTCACGCAATCTCCAATCAAATACAAATCACTCCACGCCCGATCATTCCCCTCTACAGAGGGGAATGTATGATGCTCGGGTTGTGGGTGTGCTACTGATGATCCCTGATCCATTGTCGGATTGTTTCGAGCACCTTCTCCATTTGAAATTTCACATTGAGATCATCGAAACGGAGGAACCGGATTCCCAATGTCTCCAACCGCTTCTGACGTTGCTCGTCGTTCTGCTGATTGAACGCATGGCTGATGCCGTCTATCTCAATCGCGAGACGTAACACCGGACAATAGAAATCAACAATGTACTCGTCAATTGGTTTCTGGCGATGGAAGTCGTAACCCATCATTTGCTTGCCTTTCAACTCTTTCCACAAAAGCACCTCAGAGAGTGTGCTCTCACGACGAAGTTGCCGGGCAAATTCCTTAAGGCGCGGGTTGTAGTGGATGATGGGTTGTTTCATGGCGTTACTTGTTACACACCCCTTCGGTTCCCCTCTCGAGAGGGGAATGTGTAATCCGTTTATGTGAAAGTCTCGGTTTTTGGTTCCACTTATTTCCACAACCAGATCACTCACTTTTCCAACGATTCCCCTCTCTCAGAGGGGATGTCACGCCGACGGCGTGACAGGGGTGTGTTGCTTAGCGATGCCTCGTAGAACAGAAAATAGTCAGCAAAATGTAGACACCATTTACTTCCAATAGCTCTCCCACTTCTCCTCCACCCTCTTCTTCACCTCATCCGTCATTCGGAGCGGATTGGGATAACCCTGTTTCCATGTCGCATCGATACCCATGATGCCTTTGTACACAGGACTGATACCGATGAGCTTTTGTTCGGTAAAGAGAATGTCGCGCTCAC
Source organism: Bacteroidota bacterium (assembly GCA_046160825.1). Taxonomy (GTDB): domain Bacteria; phylum Bacteroidota; class Ignavibacteria; order UBA10030; family UBA6906; genus JBJXHC01. Next base: position 2,262 of record JBJXHC010000097.1, read on the forward strand.
AGTCGAAGCGGGTGAAGACGCCCCAGATGTAATTTTCCATGTCACGGATATCAACATCATCGCTTACGGCGGCAATGATCTTTATGCCGGGGAGTTCGGTGTGCTTCACAAGTTTTTCAATCAACGGCATGCCGTGTCCGCTAACCCTCACAAGCAACAGAGTATCATGAACGAGATTGATGTCGAGAATACGCGGGTCGAGGGACTTCAGATGCGGGATGTGGGATGAACGACGTTCCCTCGCATCGTTGGTCAGGGTTTTCCCATCTCCCGATCTCCCATCCAGTTTTCTCGTCGCATCAACAATCATCTTGCTGCCGAGGTTCATCTTGAAGCTGGTGAAGTCGAGTGTATCAAGCGGTACACGCGGAATCATCACAAAATCATAATGGGGATCGAAATGGTCACGCACGTTCTTCATCACCTCATCGAAGTTACGGACGTTGACTCCCTCCGACACAAGGATGATGCACTTGGTAAGCGAGAGCTGCCCGGTACCCATGAGTCCGAGGGCGGCCTTCATTGCCTCCTTCGCATAGCGCTGATCGACTGCGACGACAAGAAGATTGTGGAAACCTGCTTCATAGTAGGCCCACACGTCAGTCACCTCGGAATGAATGAGCTTCGCCAGCGGCCCGAGAATCATCTGCGTCGCATCACCGATCCACTTGTCTTCCATGGGAGGAATGCCCACAACTGTCGCAGGATAGACGGCATTGCGGCGACGCGTTATCGTTTTGATATGAAAGACCGGAAATTCCGCGGCGTGGGAGTAATGTCCGAAGTGATCGCCAAACGGGCCTTCCATTCTTCGCTCATGCAACGGAACGACACCTTCGAGAATGAACTCGGCATCTGCCGGTACGTCAATCCCAATCGACTTTCCCCTGGAAAATCCCGTCCGTTGGCCACGCAGGAAGCCAGCGAACATTGCTTCATCGATATTTTCAGGGAGAGCGGCAACTGTTGCCAGGAGCAGTGCGGGATCCGTGCCAAGCGCAACCGCAAGCTCAAACTGCTTTCCGAGCTTCTCTGCCTGATAGTAATGGAATCCCCCACCCTTCTGAATCTGCCAGTGCATGCCGGTGGTTTGCTTGTCGAACACATGCATCCGGTACATCCCTATGTTGCGCTTGCCTGAACGCGGATCGTATGTCACCACCTGCGGCAGTGTAATAAATCGTCCTCCATCTTCCGGCCAGCACGTGAGGATCGGAAGGTCATCGAGGTTTGGGGACTCAACTATCTCCTGCGAAATTGGTGACGAGGTTTTCTTTGGCCTGGACTTCAGGAGTCGGTTGACAAGACTCTTATGCTTGAGGAATGCAGATGGTTTCGGAGGCAATGCATCTTCAAGGAACCTGATCAACTCCTCGCCCAATTCCTGCGGGTGTTTTTGCAAGGCAAGCTCACATCGCTTCTCGCTTGCCAGTGTATTGATGACGAGTGGAAACTTGGAGCCCTTGACGTTCTCAAAGAGGATCGCCGGTTTCTTCTCTTTGATCGCCCTTGTTGCGATCTCGGTTATTTCAAGGTAGGGATCGACTTCGACCTTGACGCGATGGAGTTCACCGACGGATTCGAGATAGCGGGCAAAGTCGCCGAGAGTACCAAAATGCATAAACGGAAAGAGATTCGGGTTATGATGCGATGCAGTGAAGATAATTGGAACTTAAGATAGAAGGGATTTGAGGGAGATGCAAGCGTTAGAGACGTGTTTGTATATGCGGGATTCCCATCTTGTCTACTACTGCTTTGAAACGGGGGTGTGATCGTAACGAATCGAATACCGGGTCCACCTGGAGGAAGACGAGCATACCGTCTCGCTCGGTCAATGCTTGCTCCAACAAGTCGAGGGCACGTTGGTTCTCGCCGAGTCCCAGATACGCGACCACTTTCCAGTACGTGGCAACATATTCATTCTGTGACTTCTCTTCCAATAGGTCCAGCATTGTCATTGCGTCTTCCCTCATCCCGGAAAGCGCGTACGCATGACACATTGCCGCAATCGCGATCGGGTTTCTACCGCTGAAGATGCTTGCCATCGAGAACCAATAGCGTGCTGAATCAAGTATCTGTTTTTGCTCGTACGCCCCTCCCAATGGGAGGTATGCCAACGCGAACATGGGATCAAGCTGCAAAACGCCTTTGAATGTTTCGATGGCTCTATCGTATCGACGTGAAAAATACAGTGTCAGCCCGGCATCAGACCGAATAGCAGCGGAATTGGGGTCGAGTCGCAAAGCAAGTTCGCCCTCCGCAATCGCCTCGTCAAATCTTCCTGCTGCTGTGAGCAGCAGGCCATACCAACTATGCGCCCGTGCACTGCTGGGATTCAGCTCGATTGCCCGCTTGAACTCAGCCTCTGCCCGCGACCAATCCCAGTCGTAGTGCATCAGTGAAAAGGCAAACGATGTATGGACTTCGGACAGTCCATCGTCAATCATCATTGCCTTCAGAGCCGCCTCTCTAGCTTTCACGTACGTCTTTTGGGGAGGGAGAATATTGAAGTCACCGAGAACCATGTATGCATCCGCCAGTCCGGCATATGCAAGCGCGTAGTTGGGGTCCGCAGCAATTGCCTGCTCAAAGTAGGCGATGCTTTTCTTTAATGTATCCGGAGGAAGTCGCTTGTTCCAAAGATAGCGACCACGCAGGTACAGGTCGTATGCCTGGAGGTTCTCGGTCTGTTTGTTTGCGAGACGGTCCTCCTCTTCAGGAGAGATTTTGGCTTTCAACTCGCGGGCGATTCTTGTTGCAACGTCGTACTGGATTGCAAAGATATTCGCGAGCCCTTGGTTGTATTCTCCTGCCCAGACCTGTTCATCTGTTGCCGCGTCAATCAAGTGCGCCAAGATGCGAACCGAGTCTCCTTCACGCCGGATACTTCCGTCCAGGATTGTTGAGACGTCAAGCTCCCGTCCGATTTCCTGGGGCTGCTTATCGGTGTTCTTGTATCTTCTCATGGACGTCGGTGAGATCACGCGCAGATGTTTGATCTTTGAAAGCTGGGCAATCACATCTTCCGTAATGCCGTCGCTGAAGTACTCATTTTCCTGCGCTCCACTCATATTCTTGAACGGCAATACTGCGACCCCGAACGCACTTTTCGATTCCGATCTGAAAAAAACCAGTAGTACAACAATCACAATAGCCGTTACCACTGCAGCCAAAGCATACGCTTTCTTCCTCCGTTTGCCAAAGAGCAACCGTCGAGAGACGCTGCTCCCCTTTTCCCACGGAAGGGCAATGCGAAAAATATCCACGGATAGGGTGATGTTCTTCAGCTCACCCTGACCGAGACGTACAAGCGGAAGATCGATCTTGTTTTGGATTTGTCGGGCGACGTCCTCCGAGATACAGATTCCGCCGGGCACTGCAAGCGGCTCAATACGTGCAGCGATGTTGACGCCATCACCATGAACATTCCTGTCACGCTGAACCACATCGCCAAGATGAATTCCTATGCGCAACACAATGCGTTCATCATGTGATACCGTGGAGTTCCGCTCGTGAAGTTTCTTTTGGATTTCGACTGCACAGCGGGTGGCATCGAGCGCACTCGGAAACTCAAGGAAGAAAGCATCCCCTGCTGTTTCAATCTCTTTACCGTGGTGTACTTCTACGAGGGGGCGAACGATCCTGCGTGACTCATCCAAAAGCTCAAGCGCGAGCGACTCATTCTTCTGGGTAAGTGCGCTGTAGCCAACCATGTCGGTGAATACAATGGCTGCAAGTCTGCGCTGTTCCTTCGACTCTATGGTCATTGCTGACCTAAACTAGGTGAGAATTGGGTGCTTTCGCTATGGGAGGATGGTTATGCAGTTAATGCACCCGATTGCTGCGGCAAACATACCAAAGGGGAAGGTGAGAGTCAACAGGCAGAATAATGAGAAGGGAAGTGCTATGCTTCTATTCCAACATCGGGAGGGCTGGTTACGTCGAGAGGGTTGTTAACATGCTATTCAAACTCCTCCGCTCGCCAACCTTTACCTCCATTCAGTCCAAGCTGTTTTAATACCTTGTCAGTATACGCCCCAACATATTCATCCACCGTCTTTGGTACGAAGTATAGTGGTGACGAAATCGGCATGATGACGGCTCCGTAGCCGGAGAGTCTCGCGCATTGTTCCAGCGAAAGCGTGGAGAGCGGAGTTTCGCGTACACAGATGATGAGCCTGTAGCGTTCTTTCAGACAGACCTGCGCAGTACGGGTGATCAGCGTATCGCCGATGCCGGAAGCAATCTTGCCAAGGGTGGATGTCGAGGCGGGGAGAATAACAAACGCATCAAAGTGATTCGAACCGGACGCCATCGGGGCCGTCAGGTCGTCATCAGAGAACGACCCTTTGATGTACGGCTTCAAGTCCTTCTCACTCATGTTAAGTTCATCGCGCAACAACACCTTGCCCCATGAGCTGACGATGAGGTACTTATCTGCCTCGCACTTCTTGAGGAAATCCAATGCATATACTGCACCAGACGAGCCGGTAATACCAACGACGATTTTCATGTTGATTGGATGCCTTCAAATGGAATACTGATTACACAGATGATACTGATTTCACAGATCGAATAAATCCCATCCTTTTTGATCCGCTCTTTCAGTGTCATCTGTGTTCTATTTTCTTTCGCGCGAATCTCACACATAAACCCCTATCAAGACCATTGCAAAGACTGCAAACCCGGCCACGGCATTGATCTTGAAGAATGCCAGTTCCACGTCTTCGGCTTTTTTCTGTTCAAGATAAAGAAGATAGCCGGTGAGCAACAGCAGTGGCAGCGCCATCAACGAAAACACCGAATAGAAGAACAACGCTATCAGCAGTCCGAATGCAACGAGATGAAAATAACCGGAAAACTTCAGTGCCTTCTCTCTGCCGAACCGTGACGGGAAGGAATACAACGATGCCTTCCTATCAAACTCCTCATCGAGTGTTGCGTAGATGATATCAAATCCCGCAACCCAGAATAATGTGAAGAGTGAAAGAATGGCCGGGGCAGGGAGATTCTCGAATGATGGCGAGACGGCAAACCATCCGCCGAGTGGTCCCATAGCCAGTCCCAACCCGACTCCAAAATGCGCCAGAGGCGTGTAGCGCTTCATGGTCGGATAGACAATGAAGACGGCGAGAGGAATCGGCGACATATAAAAACAAAAGTCAGAGATGAAATATGCCGAGCCGAAGTAGAGCGCAAGTCCTGCAATCATTACCCAGCTTGCTTCCCAGAGTGTCATTCTGCCGCTCGGTAAATCACGCGTTGCCGTACGTGGATTCTTCGCATCGATGCGCCGGTCGATGATACGATTGAGAGCAAAGGCAACCGTACGCGCACCGGTAGCCGCAGTGAGAACAAGGATCATGATGCGAAGCGGGGGAACGGTGTCTCTCGCGGCAAGAAACACTCCACTGTAAATCAGAGGGAGAGAAAATAGGGTGTGTTCGATTTTTACAAAGGAGAAGAACTTGCGCACAGACTACTCAGATTTGGGATGAGAGATGTGGGATGTGGGTTGCGCAGGATACATCACTTCGGTTTCTTTGACGAAACCTAGCTTCTCATGCCCTTCACTTACGCCTTCCATGAACCGAAAGGTCATCTTGCACAGAACATCATATTCCGAACGAAGCTCATTGTAGGTTTTGTCATCAGTAAGTGAGCCGGTCTGAGCGAGAATATCGAGATGTTCTACTGTCTCATGAGCGGAGGCATAGGCGCGGTTGAGGTACTGAATAAACTCCTTCTTATTCCTCCGCAAGCAATATCCTTCTACGATTTGAGCGGCAACCGACTTGGCTGATCTTCGGATCTGACTCCCTTCCTCGTACATTTCAAACTTGGGAAGGGTAAGGGTCATTCGATGAATGTCAACTGCAAGTTTGTGAGCTCGTTGATAGATCTCAAGCCCTCGGTATCCCTGTTCACTCATATCTCACATCCTGTACTCGCCGAGCCTTCATTCCCACTCAATTGTCGCCGGCGGCTTTGAACTGATGTCGTAAACAACGCGATTGATTCCCCGGACTTCATTTGTTATGCGGGATGAAATCTGTGCCATCACCTCATGCGGCATGCGGAACCAATCCGCCGTCATGCCGTCAACGCTCGTTACTGCGCGAATGGCAACAGTATAGTCGTAAGTTCGCCCATCCCCCATCACTCCAACACTCCGAACCGGCAACAACACAACGAATCCTTGCCAGATTTCCTTGTAGAGTCCGGCTTTTTGGATTTCCTCAACAAAGATTGCATCCGCTTCGCGCAGTAGGTCCAGTCGCTCTCTGGTAATCTCTCCCAGCACCCGTACCGCAAGTCCCGGACCTGGAAACGGATGCCGCCAGATCAAATCCTCCGGCAGACCAAGGTCGGTCCCGACAGCCCGGACTTCGTCCTTGAATAATTCCCGGAACGGTTCGATCAACTTCAGGTTCATTTTTTCGGGCAGTCCACCGACATTGTGATGCGTTTTGATGGTGACAGATGGGCCTTTGGCCGAAACAGATTCGATCACGTCGGGGTAGAGCGTTCCTTGACAAAGAAAATCCACCTGGCCGATTTTCTTTGCCTCTTCTTCAAACACATCAATGAAAAGCTTGCCGATGATCTTGCGCTTCTGCTCGGGGTCTGTAACACCGGCAAGTCCGGCCAGGAAACGTTCGGTAGCGTCCACGTAATCGAGGTTGATCTTGTAGTTGTCTCGAAACGTCTTCACGACGCCCTCAGACTCTCCTTTTCTCATCAGTCCGTTGTCGATATGAATACAATAAAGCTGATCGCCAATCGCCTTGTGAAGAAGCACCGCCGCGACAGAAGAATCCACTCCGCCGCTGAGAGCACAAATCACTTTCCCGCTTCCCACCTTCTTTTTGATTGTATCCATGGAATCTTGAATGAAGGATGACGAACTCCACCCGCCTTTGCATTCACAAATTTTATAGACGAAATTCTGAAGAACCTCTCTCCCATTCTTTGTATGCACGACCTCGGGATGGAACTGCACACCATAGATTTTCCTTTGCAGATTTCTGATGGCACAGATGGGAGCATTATTTGTATGAGCGATGGGTTCAAAACCGGGAGGAGCCTTCGTTAGATGATCGCCGTGACTCATCCACACAGTGGTGTGTGCCGAACCGTTGGCACCGAATCCGGCAAACAGATCAGATTGATCATCAATGATGAGATCAGCCTGGCCATATTCGCGCCGAGCGGCCTTGTCCACTTCGCCGCCGAGTTGATACGCAATGAGTTGCAGTCCGTAGCAAATGCCGAGGACAGGAATGCCAAGATCGAAAATCGTCGGGTCCGAATGCGGGGCATCCGATTCATAGGTGCTGTGCGGGCTTCCCGAGAGAATAATCCCTTTCGGATTGAGGGCTTTGATCTTCTCTATCGGAAAGTTGTATGGATAGAGTTCTGAATAGACACCGAGATCGCGGACACGGCGCGTTATGAGCTGAGCGTACTGCGCGCCGTAATCAAGGACGAGGATCAACTCTGAGCGTGACATGAATTCCATGGAAGGTGATGAAGAACGGAATAAATATAGGGAATTCTCTCTTCAAAATGGAGTCCTTGAAGACTTCTCACTCTTCACCACCTTGAGTCGCAATTTTGATAATCGTATATTCACTCGGTACCAAAAACGTCTTCTATACTTGAGTAGCTCTGAGGTGAACATGACCGAATCTGCAAAATCCCCTCTCGCCATCAGAATTGTCTTTTCTGTACTAATGGTGTTCATCAGCTTCATAGCCGGAGCAATGATCGGAAGTCTCTTTGTCACTAAAGAGGATGGCCTTGCGGGTGGAGCCACTGTTTTCCTCGGTGGAGTATTTGGAATGGCGACCGCTCTTGTCGCCGCCATTATGCTCTATCGTTCTTTGGCGCACACGCAACTCAAGACTGCGTTACTCATTGCCGGTGGTGCATCAGTCGTGATCACCATATTGCTCGTGTATAGTATTATTAATCGGCAAGCTGCTGTTGGGGAAGACCTCCACAACCTTCGACCATCGGGCATTGCACACCAACCGGGTGTAGACAATTCAGTCCAAACCGGTTAACGAGACAAACAGGCATGCTCACTTTATTCCGCTCACGCTATTACGATGTTCTTGCTTCGGTCTATATCTATAACGAGTACCAGGCATATACCAGCTTGGAACGGCTTCTCGCAGCAATCAAAGAAAAATATCCGAATGACTCCACGTTCATCCACGCGGTGAGCAAACATACGCAAGACGAACGGAAGCACTACCGCATGTTCAAGAGTTACTTCGAACATGAAAACCGGATGCCTCTGGCAGTGGACAGCATGTATGGATACATCGACCAGTTCGTGAAGTGGATTTTCGGGCGAACGCTGGAGGAATTGAACGAACGACAAATCCTGGAGAGCGATGATCTGTTTTTCAAACTCTGCAGGGTCATCATGATGACGGAGTTTCGGGGAATGAAACAGGTTGATGTGTTGCTCCGGTCAGGCATTGTGCAACGGCATCCATCCCTTCTGCGCATCTTCAAGGTTATCGAACATGACGAGCCTTCTCACTGTTTTCCGTACAAGCGCTGGCTTGAGGAACGTGGTGCCCATCTTCCCGGCTTCGAGGAGCGGTTCACCGATCTATGGGTACATTACTCGCTGATGCTTGTCACGATGCCGATTCTGTTCCTGAATGTTCAGTCGCGGCGACTTGCAGTTTTCTATGATCAGAAGGAAGAATCCAAGTTTCTGGTACTGCCGTAACCTCAATATCAACCTCTCCCCGGTTGTCCACAATGCAAGAAAGCGCTTGCTTTAATCGTTGTCCGGCACTATACTGTTTGAAGTGATTCAATGCCTTGAGAGTATACACATTTCGGCGAACCGGGCAAGTCGGAACCCTCAAGCTTGCAGTTCAGCTTCCTCCTTTCAACACGACCTGCGGTTGGTGTTGTCCGGAGATCTTAGAATCCGCTTTTCATTACATCACATTCCAGCGAGGTGAAATCATGTCGCGTTCATTTTTCCTCCTTATTGCCTGGTTCCTTTGTTGCACCACTGATTCTCTCACACAGAAAACCAGCAAGCAGCTTCTCGCCGAAGGCTACAAACGATATCCCATTCCTCATTGCACAATCACGTACGAACTTTCGGGGCAACATCAGGGGACCGAGACAATCTTCTTCGATCGCTATGGACTCCGTGAAACAAAGTTGACAAATACTGAAATCAAGGCGGGAAGTATGTCCGTGAAGACCAACACTCTCACCATCATGGACGGCGAGATAACATACTCGGTCGATCTTGACAAGAAAACAGGATCGAAGATCACCAACACCTTGCTCACAACACTTACCCAAAAACTCGACGAGAAGGACCTTGCAAAAATGGGTGAGACGATGATGAAACGGATGGGGGCAAAGAAGACGGGAACCGGAGATGTCGCCGGAAAGAAATGTGACGTCTGGGAGGTTTCAAGTTTCGGCACGAGTACATGGGTTTGGAATGCCATCACTTTGAAAAGCGAGACCAATATGGCAGGGATGAAGATCCGTAACGCTGCAAGCAAGGTCGACGAGTCAGCAATACCGGAAGAAAAATTTGCACTCCCGACTGATGTTGTATTCGAAGATAAGGGCAGCGTGCAAGATGCGATGAAGAAGATGAAACAAGGAAAGAAGAAATAGGGTTTTGCCGACAGCCAATAAAGGCCGTGCAGCCGGCTTCAATACGCCCAACCGATTCGAGCAGACACACCTCGAACCAATTGATATCGATCTTCAATATGAGGAAGAGCAACCGCCGGTTCCCACCACCTTCTATATCGATTCCTCAAAATCCATCCTCGCAAAGAACAACAGTCCCGACCTGCCATTCGACTATAGCATCAATCCCTATCGCGGATGCGAGCATGGATGCATTTATTGCTATGCGCGTCCATCGCACGAGTACCTCGGATTCTCAGCCGGACTCGACTTTGAAACCAAGATCATGGTCAAGCTGGATGCGCCACATCTGTTGGCGGAAACACTACGGAAAAAATCGTGGCAGCCACAAATGGTGGCATTCTCCGGCAATACCGATTGTTATCAGCCTGTCGAGCGATCACTGCAACTCACGCGCAAGTGTCTCGAAGTGTTTCTCGATTTCCGCAATCCCGTCGGACTCATCACGAAAAACGCTCTGATAACCCGCGACATCGACATCCTGCAAGAAATGGCCAAGCTGAACATTGTTCACGTCATGCTTTCGATTACGACGCTCGACCCGAACGTTGCGCGACGGATGGAGCCGCGCACTTCGACGCCTGCCAACCGACTGAAGGCAATTGAGCTGCTCGCAAAGGCAGGCATTCCGGTTGGCGTCAATGCGGCGCCCATTATTCCCGGGCTGACAGATGAAGAACTTCCGGCAATCCTCACCGCAGCATCGGATCACGGCGCAGTGAGTGCCGGCTACATTCTTGTACGACTCCCCGGAGCCGTTGAGCCATTGTTTCTTGAATGGGTCCAGCGGGAATTCCCTGATCGGGCTGCCAGGATACTCAACCGTATCAAGGATACGCGGCAAGGCGAATTGAGTGATTCACGGTTTGGGAAGAGAATGTCAGGTGAAGGCGAGATCGCGAGGACAATCAAGGACCTGTTCGTTGTCCATGCGAGGAAACACGGCTTGAACAAACGGTGGAGCGGACTTTCGACTGAGCATTACAGGCGGGTACATCAGACACAGTTGGAGATGTTCTAAGACCGGAATCGTTTATTTTCCTATCAGCGCTTTGTATGCAGACGCGCTGAGCAGCGAAGCAACTTCACTCGTGTTGGTCATCTTCATTTTCACCATCCATCCCTTGCCGTACGGATCGGTGTTCACAAGCTCCGGTGTTTTCTCGAGATCCTTATTGACCTCAGTAACAGAGCCGTTGAGAGGGGCATACAGGTCGGAGACTGCCTTCACGGCTTCGATCGTGCCGAATGAATCGTGCTGCTTCAAGGTTTTTCCCGCAGCAGGCAATTCAACAAACACCACATCTCCCAATTCGCCCTGTGCATACTCGGTTATTCCAACCGTGCCGGTATCGCCATCAATCGACACCCACTCGTGGTCCTTGGTGTATTTCAGATTCTCGGGGAAGTTCATGATCGTTCCTTTTCTGGTTGGCTATGGTCTACTTTTCGGGTGAGAACTGAAATGTCTCGAGGAAGCTTGTATCAAAGTGACCGCTGCGAAATTTTTCGTCCTGCATCACCTGGCGATGGAAGGGAATCGTGGTCTTGATTCCTTCAATCGTAAACTCATCCAATGCAGAAGCCATTTTTTGAATTGCACCTTGCCGCGTCTGTGCAAACACAATGAGTTTGGCAATCAGTGAATCGTAATATGGTGGAACAACGTATCCTGCATAGCTATGCGTATCGACACGCACCCCGAACCCGCCGGGCATATGGAAATCAGTAATCCTGCCGGGACTCGGACGGAAGTCGTTGAACGGATCTTCGGCATTAATGCGGCATTCGATTGCGTGACCGTGGCGTGCAATTTTTTTGCGGGGAAGTTTTTCGCCGGCAGCGATGCGTAACTGAAGCTTGATCAAATCATGGCCAGTCACCTGCTCGGTCACCGGATGCTCCACCTGGATGCGGGTATTCATCTCCATGAAATAGAAATTCTTGTGTTTGTCAACAAGGAATTCGATGGTACCGGCGTTCTCGTAGTTCACGGCTTTGCACCCTTTGATTGCCGCGTCTCCCATCTTTTTGCGCAATACCTCGTCCACAATCGGAGACGGTGATTCTTCAATGAGCTTCTGGTGACGACGTTGCACGGAACAGTCGCGCTCACCAAAATGCATCACGTTACCGTGTTGGTCGCCAAAGACCTGCACTTCAACGTGCCGCGGTTGCTCAATGTATTTTTCAAGATAGACGTCGGGATTGCTGAATCCCTGCTCTGCTTCATGCGAGGCGGTCTTGAACGCTGTTTCAAACTCACTCTCCTCACGCACTATTCTCATTCCTCTTCCGCCACCACCGGCCACCGCTTTGATGATGACGGGGAATCCAATGGCCTTCGCCACCTCCAATCCTTCATCCGAACTCTTCACCACGCCGTCACTTCCGGGCACGACGGGTACTCCGGCTTTCTTCATCGTGTCTTTGGCAAGCGCCTTATCCCCCATCGCCGTGATCATTTCCGCAGTCGGACCAATGAACTTGAGTCCGGAGGTTGTGCATATCTCCGCAAAGCTCGCGTTCTCGGCAAGGAAGCCGTAACCGGGATGGATGGCATCGGCGTTGGTGATTTCGGCCGCGGCCATGATGCGGGGAATTTTCAGGTAACTTTCTTTGCCGGGAGGTGGACCGATGCATACGGCTTCGTCAGCAAAGCGGACATGAAGCGAATCACGGTCAGCCTTGGAATAGACGGCAACGGTTTTGATACCGAACTGCTTGCAGACACGGATGATGCGGAGTGCGATTTCTCCACGGTTGGCAATCAGGACTTTTTTGAACAAACCGACTCTCCGGGGGATGGTTATGGCTTTTCGACCAGAAAGAGAGTTTGATCATACTCGACGGGTTGGCCGCTCTCCACAAAGGCTTTCACAATCTTGCCGGAGACATCCGACTCAATTTCGTTCATGAGCTTCATCGCTTCGATGATACAGAGAACGGTGCCCGGCTGGATGACGGATCCGATCTCAACGAAGGGCGACGCGTCGGGAGCGGGCGAACGATAGAACGTCCCGACGATCGGTGACTTTACTTCATGCAACTTCGCATTTGCAGCAACGGAAGAACCCTGCGGCTCTTGTACAACCGCTGACTCGCTGGGTGCAGACAAAGACGCGGGAACCTGTATCGTCTGGGGCATTACAACGGCCGGCCCGGCAACAAGATGGTTCTTGCTCTTCGCAATGCGAATCTTCTTTCCTTCTTCCTCAATCTCAATTTCTTCAACATCACTTTCGGAGACCAGCTTGATGAGCTTCTTAACGTAGCTTAGGTCCATTTGAGCTCCATAGTTGAATGACTGCGCTCCCACAACAAACTTTGTGATGAAACTGGTATTGCAGCCCCCTAGTTCTTTACTCTTTCGATGTAATCACCCGAGCGGGTATCGATCTTCAACATATCCCCTTCATTGATGAACAACGGAACATTCACGGTAGCGCCGGTTTCCACCTGCGCGGGTTTTGTACCTGAAGTAGCTGTGTCTCCACGGACGCCAGGAACAGTCTCGACAACCTTCAGCTCAACGGTAATCGGCAATTCGATCCCGGTAATGTCAGAGCCGTTAAAGAGGATGTCCACCGATTCGCCATCCTTCAGGAACTGTGCCCCGTCCCCAATCTGCTTCTCTTCCACTGTAAGTTGATCGAACGAAACCTTGTCCATAAAGACATAGCCGGATCCATCTTTGTAAAGAAACTGGAACTCGCGTCGTTCAATTTTGATGATGTCGATTGCTTCGCCAGCACGGAACCTGTTCTCAATGACTTTACCACTCTTGAGGTTCTTGAGCTTCGTTCGTACAAAGGCGCGCCAATTGCCTGGATTCACATGTTGGAATTCTACTACGGTCCAAAGCTCGTTATTGTACTTAATTACTAGTCCCGGTCGAAAATCAGCTGTCGATGGCATGAAATCACTTGAAAAATGATGGAAACATATGAATTATGATGAAAATCTTTGCAGATTGGGTGAAAAATATAACACCATCCACCCTGAAAGTCAAGGTTCCATCAACAAAGGATGTTGGTTTGGGTTGACTTCATGACAGTCTTTTGTTAATCTGTCACACTTGTTGGAGCATAATGCAATGAAAACACTGTTGGCGATTTCTTTTTTCTTAATCAGTCTAGTCTTGGTACCGAGTTGCTCTGGTACTTCCGGTGATGGAGATGTACTTGAACTGGAACAGTTTGTCGATGTCTACGTGGCTCTCCTTGAATCGAAAAGAGATAGCACGGTAACCGACTCGAAGCAAGGATCTTTCAACAATCCAGCGCAAGTAATGAGCGAGTTTGGCATGGTTGAGGAACAGGTTCACAGGACTATAAATGCCTACCATCTTAATCCGGCGAAATGGAGGGAGTTCTATGGTTTGGTTGTGAAGAGATTGGATGAGAAGAGTAAGAAGGCTTCAGGAAGCGACACCTTGAAATTCAATTCACAGAATCGGGCTGCGCCTTCCGGAGAATAAAATTGAACGTGCTTCCTTTGCCGTAGTCGCTCTCAACCCAAATTTCTCCGCCATGAGCCCTGACGATCTCGCGACAAATCCATAGACCCAACCCTGAGCCTTTGATTTCTCTCGCTTCGCCGCTCTCAATGCGGGAGAATTTCTGGAACAACCGGTCGACCTGGTCATTCGGGATTCCAATACCCTCATCGGAAACGGAGACAATCAACTTCTCCTCGTTGTAGTCCTTGGCGGTGACTTGCACCTTCCCTCCGCGCGGCGAGTACTTCACTGCATTAGAGAGGAGGTTCTGCACCACCTGGCGCAGTTTGGTTTGATCGCCTTTGATGTACGCAACATCTGCATCCACGTGGTACTCAATGGTGTGCCGTCGGGAGAAATGTACAAGAGCAGCAGCATCTTTGATCAATCGCTCGAGGTTGACTACTTTGAAGAAGTAGTTCAACTGCCCAGATTCCATCTTGGTAATCGAAAGTGTATCCTCGGCGAGCATACTGAGCCGGTTGGCCTGGTCTACGATAATTGTGAGATACTCGCTCAGCCGTTTCTGGTCGATGGTATCGCGCCGCTTCATCAATGCCCGCGCCGCAAGAATGATACTTGCCAACGGCGACCGGAAATCGTGCGAAACGATCCCGAGGAAATCCGACTTCATCCGGTCAAGCTCCGTGAGTTTGGCATTCGCACGCTTGACCTCATCGTACAGAGTCGCATTCTTGATCGCGCTGCCGAGCTGATCGCATAGTGTTTCCAAAACAATCGCATCCGTCTCGTCAAACGCGTGAAGCTTGGTGTCTTCGACGTTCAGCACGCCAACAACTTCCTCACCCACCATGATCGGAACGGCAAGCTCTGACTTCGTGCTGTGGTACTCATAGGCCATGTAGCGCGCATCTTCGGTCACATCGTTAATCAGACAACGCTCTCCATGGTGCGCAACCCATCCTACAACTCCTTCCTTGAAGCTCTGCCGGTACCCATGCGGTAGGAAGTCGACATAACTGCCGGAATGAGCGACGAGAATCGCTTCGCTCGTTTTGGCATCAACCAGGAAGATGGTCACGTCAAAATAATTGAAACTCTTCTGAATGGTCTCTGCGGCCGAGTTGAGGAGTTCGTCGAGTTCGAGCATCGAGGTGAGTTTTTCGGCGATCTCATTCACAAGCTCAATCTGGGAAAGTCGCTTCTGTGCGTCATCAAAGATCGCTGCGTTTTTCAGCGCAGTAGCCCCCTGAATGGCGAGCAACTGTCCAATCCACATCTCCGTTTCTTGATATGCACCCGGTTTCGCTGATGCGAATGTCATCGAACCAATCGTCTCATCTCCCGTCCGGAGCGGTACGACAAGAAGCGATTTCATGCCGAGGTCTGCAAGTGTTCCTTCAACGGATTCAGCCAGCGCGGGCTCGGATGGAACATCAATCAGAATGGGAGATTGATTCTGGATGACCCAGCCCGGTATCCCCTGATTGACCTGGAATGGTCTGTGATTCAGGTCAGTGGAGTCGGCAATGGGAGAAAGTGTGGTGATGAAATAATGCGAGCGGGATTTGTTGATGAGTGCTATGAAGAATACGTCACAATCAATGAGCCACCTGGATTCATGGCGAAGAACCTGTAGGATTTCCTCCTTGTTCTTCGCGGCATCAATCTGGAGAGCAATTTCTCCCAAGGTACCGATCCGGCCATAGAACGAATGCGCCTGAACAACGCGGTCTCGCAACTCATCCTGCGTCAACGACAATTCATCGGCCGACGTTGGATAGTTACCGAAGTCGATCTTGATCCCTTTGGGGGGCGAGGGTTCCTGATCTTTTGTTTTCTGGTTTGAGTCTTCCATGGATGAGAGCTTAAGGGTTGGCGACAACCTCTCCCATATAAAACCCCACCTCTCCGTTTTTCTTCAGAAATTTGAGCAAATCCGACGATTCCTTCTTCTGCACGATGATGACAAGACCAACACCGAGATTGAATGTCCGCCGCATGTCTTCCTCTGGAACCTGACCTGTTTCTTGAATCAATTGAAAAATTGGCGGACGATTCCAGCTGGTCCAGTCGATCTTGATAGCCAAACCTTTCGGAACCACTCTTTGAGTGTTCCCTTCGATTCCGCCACCTGTAATATGTGCAAGTCCATGCACATCAAACTTCTTCCTCACACGCCGGATAACTTCAAGATATGAACGGTGTATGGTGAGGAGGGCATCACCGAGCGTGGTTCCAACTGAGGGAACATGATCATTCAGCGAGTACTTTTCCAACAGAACCTTGCGCGCTAATGAATAGCCGTTGGTGTGCAGACCTGTGGAGGGAATTCCGATCAGAACGTCTTTCTTTCGCACCCTGTCTCCGGTGATGATCTTTTTTCTTTCGGCAACGCCGACGATTGTGCCTGCGAGGTCATATTGATTGTCAGCATAGAATCCGGGCATTTCCGCAGTCTCGCCTCCGATCAACGAGCACTTGTTTTCCCGACACGCCTTGATGAAACCTTCGATCACCTGCACCGCCACATGATCTGCAAGCTTTCCGGTTGCAAAGTAGTCCATAAAAAACATTGGCACCGCTCCGCATACGGCAATATCATTGACACAGTGGTTGACAAGATCCTGCCCCACCGTATCATGTCGATCCAGAAGCTGCGCAACTTTCAATTTCGTACCAACACCATCAACACTGGATACCAGAACAGGTGATTTTAGACCCTTGAACCGCGCGTCATAAAAACCCCCGAAAGCGCCAATGTCGCTGAGAACAGATTTTGAGTAGGTGGATCGAACGGCTTTCTTGATGTGACGGACAAAGCCGTCTGCTTTTGAAATATCGACACCCGCATCGGCATAAGTAACGGACCCCAGAGCATTCCCCTTTCAAAACTGACGGCACAAATTAGAGATTATTCCCAGCAATTGCAAGACTTCGATTACCCCCGCAAACTTTTTTAGATTACAATGTTTCTATTGATAATGTCGATTCACCTCAGTATATTCCTTAGAGACTATAGACTAATGTTCATACATGAAGACTGTTACCTTTAAGAGGCACGAGATCCCGGTTGGCAAAATCCTCTGCCTTGGGCGAAATTATGCTGAACATGCACGGGAGATGGCTGCGGCTATTCCGCAAGAGCCGGTTGTTTTTCTCAAACCCTCATCGGCTATTATCCATGATGGCGACAGCATCGTGATCCCTTCCATCTCTCACGATCTTCATCATGAAGTCGAGATGATAGTTATGATTGGAAAGCAAGGGAAGAATATTGCTATTGCAGATGCGATGGAGCATGTTGCCGGGTACGGGGTTGGCCTCGACATGACCTTGCGCGATGTGCAGGCTGAGGCCAAGAAAGGCGGGTTACCCTGGTCCGTGGCAAAAGGATTTGATACTTCGGCTCCTGTTTCTACAATTGTTGAGAGGGCACTTGTCACGAATTCCCATGACCTATCCATTTCTTTGAAGGTGAATGGGAAAGGTCGGCAATTGGCAAGCACAAGTGATATGATCTTTAAGATCGACTATGTGGTATCATATTTGTCTTCATTGTTCACATTGGAACTTGGAGATCTGATTTTTACCGGTACCCCGCAGGGTGTTGCACGCGTGGAATCGGGGGATATTCTTGAAGCAGAACTTGAATCGGTGACCAAACTTCGCGTAAGGGTGGCATAGCAACGGCATGGCAAGAGTAATCGCAATAGCTCTCCCCAAGGGTGGCGTCGGAAAGACGACGACGGCGGTAAACCTCGCCGCCAGCCTTGCTGTGGCGGAGCAGCGCACTTTGCTGATCGATCTGGACACGTTCGGCGCTTCTGGACTCTCTCTTGGATTTACCAGCGGGAATATCAAATCCGGTCTGTACGAAGTGTTCAACTTCATTTCCAATCTCACCAATACGATACACAAGACGGAATTGGAGTATCTCGACTTCGTTCCTTCAAATGTTCAATCCCTGCAGATGGAAGACCGGCTGACGAAGCTCTCCGAGAATCGATCCATGTTGCGTAACATCCTGCGCAGCGTTGCGAAAGAATACGACTACGTCATTCTCGACTGTCCACCATTTCTCCGCGGCATGACGACAAACGCGTTGACCGCTGCTGATTCGGTTCTCATGCCGGTGAAGTCAGGACACTTCTCTCTTGATGCGGTTGACAAGCTTTTCAAGTATCTTGAGTGGGTGCATGATGTAGCCAACAAGTCCCTGGAAGTGGAAGGCATCCTGCTTACAATGCATGAACCCAACACAAAGGTAACAGATATCACCTTGCGTGAACTTCATTCCAAGTACAAAAAATACATTCTCGATACCATCATCCCGAAGAACACAGTGCTGAGCGAGGCCAGCTTCTACGGGAAGCCCGCCGTACTGTACAACGTCAATTCCCGTGGCGCAACGACATATCTTGCGCTTGCGCGGGAGATCATCGCACACGAACAGGCACGCAAGTCTCTTGCCGCCAAGCCTCCATCCATCCAGCATCTTGGTTAGCAATGAGAGTGCGGGGGCGATGAAACGAGGCGTTATTCTACTTTCTGTAATTCCCATTCTCTTGTTTATCTCCTCCTCAGTTTCAAGGGATTCGGCGCTACCGCGTGACGGATCAGGAGAGACACGGAATCCATACGACTCCATTCGCACTGACCTCTCCGACTACATCTGGCCGACAGACGGCGGGAGGAAAATGACCTCCACATTCGCTGAGTACCGACGCACGCATTTTCACGGTGGCGTTGATATCGGCACCGGAAGTACAACCGGATACCGGGTATTTGCGATGAGAGATGGCTATGTTTCGCGCATCAGTGTGTCACCTACCGGCTACGGCAAAATGCTATTCGTGCGTCACCCCGACGGCTATTACAGCACCTACGCGCATCTCGAACGCTTTAACGCGGAGATTGATGCGCGAGTCGCGCGGGAACAGAACGCCCTGGAGCATTATCCCGTCACTATCGAGTGCGAGCCACAGGAATTCCCTGTCCGTAAAGGCGACATTATCGCGTACACGGGAGAAACCGGAGTCGGTTCGCCCCACCTGCACTTTGAACTGCGCGACGAGAACCTGAACTTCGTCAACCCGCTTCTGTGCGAACAGGTGAACGTCAACGATAATATCCCACCACAGATCAGAAGGGTTGCTATCACACCGCTCGGGGAACATGCAATCATTGAAGGAGAATGGAATCCGAGGGTTCTTTCAGCCAAGGCTGCGGGTCGCGCCAGGTATTCTGTGCGAGAGACCATTCAGCTTACAGGACGCTCAGGTTTTGCCATCGATGCCCGGGATCTTTCGAACGGGTCTAATTTCCGCCACGGTGTTTATAGCCATGAACTCTTCATCGATGACAGTTTGATATTTACCATCAGGCTTGATCGCGCTCCCAGTGCCGAGGCTCATCAGATCGGCCTGTACTATGATTGGGACCTATTGCATTCGGGCCGGGGACGGTTCGAGAAATTATATATGAATTCGCCGAACAACCTCCCCTTCTATTCCCCAAAGTCTCCGGATGCGGGAGTCATAAACACTGCGGACTTTTCAGAGGGCCCCCACAACTTCCGCATCGTCACCATGGATTTCAATAACAATAGTTCTGAGGTCTCGGGTAAACTCATTTTCAATCATCCCCCGGAGTTCTCGATAATTACAGGGACGTCTGAGTTTACCATGCACTTCAACGAACTCAAGAAAGTCGAGAAGGTGCTGTTATACTCGAAGAAGAACGGAACCGGTGCCTGGAACCTGAAGACCGTCTATCCCGACCCGGACCGAACGACCAACACCATTGCACTCCCGACGCCTGAAGGGAAATATGATGTACTCAAGGCCGTTGCAGAGAACCATTTGGGAACAAGATCAATCCCTCAAATTCAATTTTTTAAGAAGCCCACCGGACCAGCGGGCAGTGCGAAATTGACACACACCATCGAGCGGGATTTTATCCGCGTGCGGGCAACGACGAATCAAGTGTTTACATCATCACCCATCGTTGTTGTGTATGAAGGCGAGAGTCGACGAACGTTCACTCTCACCCCCGTCGATATCGATGAGTATGTTGGGACATTCAGACCGATCGAGACCTTTCACGGAATGCGCAGGCTGGTACTACAGGCGGAAGTCAACGGACAAGAAGCTTCGGCAAACGCAGAATTCGATCTCTATCCCATCGTGGCCGGACAATCGGGTTCGTTTGAAGTGGACAACGGAAACCTGCACATTGCATATGAACCAAACTCCGTGTTCAAGACAATTTACATGCAGATAAAAAAACAGGGAGGGGGAGAGGAACTTTCCTACAGCCTTCTGCCGGATAATATCGTTCTGGACAAAGGTATCACTGCATCAGTCACCGTTGATCCCTCCCGACACAAAGTCGGACTGTTCGCCAACCTTTTGGGAAGCGAAGAACTTCTTGCCACAAAATCCGACTTGTCGTCAACGGTTCTCACCGGAAGGGTGACACGAACACTCGGAGAGTTGTTCCTTGATGAGGACGTTTCACCTCCTCACATCTCTCAATTAAACATCACGCGCACATCGGGTGGACGCCCGCGCATCCAGTTCCGATATGGCGACAACTTCTCCGGCGTTGATTACAATGAGCTAAAGATGTACATTGACGGGGTGATTGCCGTACCTGAGATAGATGGCGAACACCGACGGGCATCCTACCAGGTGACCGACCCTCTAGAGCATGGTTCCCACCAACTCGTAATTCGCATCAAGGACAGGATGGGAAATTCCAGCGAGGTGGAACGACGATTCACCGTTCGGTAAGTCCGCCCTCTCCTTCTCAGATCAGGCCTTTCTCGTTTTCCATTGTCGCGTTTCAATAATTGGAGTTCCCTTGTCTGATTCGTCTTCAGAGCCATCACTGCCGAAAGTCTATTCCCCTACCGAAGTAGAGCCGCGTTGGTACAAGCACTGGGAATCAAAAGATCTCTTCCATGCAGAACCCAATCCTGTCCGGGAACCTTACACGATTGTCATTCCTCCTCCCAATATCACGGGTGTGCTGCACATGGGGCACATCCTGAACAATACGCTACAGGACGCGTTCATACGATATCGGAGAATGATGGGCTATGAAGCCTGTTGGATTCCGGGCACCGACCATGCAGGCATTGCCACACAGAATGTGGTTGAGCGTTCGCTGGCAAAAGAATCCAAAACCCGGCACGATCTTGGCCGCGAGAAGTTCATCGAACGCGTGTGGGAATGGAAAAAGCAGTACGGCGGAGTGATCATCCAGCAGTTGCGGACACTCGGTTCATCGTGCGACTGGCAGCGGGAGAAATTCACGATGGACGAGACTTTGTCCAACGCGGTGCGGGAAGTGTTCGTTCGATTGTTTGATGAAGGCTTGATTTATCGCGGCAAGTACATCGTCAACTGGTGCCCGAAGGATCACACGGCAATTAGTGATGATGAAGTCGAGCATTCCGATCAGCAGGTCAAGATCTACCATATCAAGTATCCATTGGCTGACACTCCAAACGAGTTTGCGATTGTTGCCACGACGCGCCCGGAGACAATGTTCGGCGACGTTGCCATTGCAGTGAACCCGAAGGATGAACGATACAAACACCTCGTAGGCAAAATGGCAACACTCCCGCTTGTCGGGCGGAAAATTCCGATCATCGCAGACGACTATGTTGACCCGGCATTCGGCACCGGCATGGTGAAGATTACTCCGGCACATGATCCCAACGACTATTGGGTCGGCCAGCGACACAATCTCGCCCAAATCAATATCTTCGACGTCTCCGCAAAGATGAATGACAACGTTCCGGAAAAGTATCGTGGAATGGATCGCTACGATGCACGCAAGCTTGTACTGCAAGACCTTGAAGCACAAGGGCTGATTGCAAAAATCGAGGACCACACGAACAGTGTTGGCAAATGCTATCGTTGCAACACCGTCATCGAACCATATCTCTCCGATCAGTGGTTCGTAAAGATGAAACCGCTTGCCGAGCCGGCATTGAAAGTCGTTCTTGATGGGACGATCACGTTCTACCCGGATCGGTGGACGAAAGTGTATGAATATTGGATGACCAACATACGCGACTGGTGCATCTCGCGCCAGCTTTGGTGGGGACACCGCATTCCAGTGTACTATGCGCCTGATGGCAAGTTCACCGCTGCACGTAACGAGGATGAAGCACGCTCGAAACTCGGTCTCGCCCCTTCAATTCCGCTCCGCCAGGACGACGATGTGCTCGATACATGGTTCTCTTCGTGGCTCTGGCCGTTCTCCGTTCATGATTGGCCGGAACAGGAGAAGCATGGGAAAGCCAAAGACCTCCAATATTTTTATCCCACAAATACATTGGTCACGGCGCCGGATATTATTTTCTTTTGGGTGGCACGTATGATTATGGCCGGACTCAAGTTCGGCCCTTCATTTACCGGAAGCGCTGATCTCAATGCCAACATTCCATTCCGTCATGTTTATTTCACCAGTCTCGTCCGGGATGACAAAGGACGCAAGATGTCCAAGTCGTTGGGCAACTCGCCCGAACCTCTTGAGCTGATCACCGAGTATGGCGCAGATGCGGTGCGGTTCACGATTCTGTTTCTTGCACCCCTTGGTCAGGATATTCTCTATGCAAAAGAGAAGAACGAGATCGGCCGCAACTTTGCCAACAAGATTTGGAATGCAGGCCGCTTCATTCTCATGAACCGTGATCAGATCGGGGAAGCACCAAAGAAATCAGAATTTAATCTTGACCACCTCGACCTGGCCGACCGGTGGATTCTCTCCCGATTTCACTCCACCGCGCAAGAGATCATGATATCGCTGGATGAATTTGAGATCAACAGGATTTCCAAGACGGTGTATGATTTCTTCTGGCATGACTACTGCGATTGGTACGTCGAGATGGTCAAATCACGTTTCTACGGTAATGAGCCGGCTGAAACCAAGCAAGCCGTGCTGAGCCGTGCTCTCGATGTCTTCGACGGCGCACTGCGAATGCTGCACCCGATCATGCCGTTCATTACTGAAGAACTCTGGCAGAATATCAGAACGAGAACACCGGATGAATCCATCATGTGCTCCAGTTTTATCCAGGCAGAGATGTCGTTCGTGGACAAGAATGTCGAAGCAGAGATGGCCTTCGTGCAGGGGGTCATTGAGTCCTTGCGCAACATCCGGGGAGAAATGAATATTGCGCCATCAAAAGAAATCGCCCTTGTAATGAAGATGAGCGGGAAACGCAGTATTGAAAGTGTGGAGCGATACTCAGGCTACCTCCAGCGACTCGCCCGTGTCTCTTCCCTTTCATTTATTCAGGACGGCAGTCGCCCGAAGTTGAGCGTAAGTGCCGTGGTTCAGGGCGAAGAACTATTCGTTCTCCTCGAAGGTCTTATCGACATCAGCGTTGAGAAGGCCCGACTCAAAAAAGAAATCGATCGTCTTACAGGACTTATCACCGGCATCCGAAACAAACTCGGTAACGAGAGTTTTGTCGCCAAAGCACCAAAAGAAGTTGTGGAGAAAGAACGGGAGAAACAGACAAACATGGAAACCAGCGTGGAGAAGCTGCAGAAGAGCTTGGAGGCGTTGCAATAAGTCTTTCAACATACCCTAAAAAGGTTTAGATTGAGCCAGTTCAAAAAGAATAGCAAGCTTCAGAAATGAAATCCTCTAAACGCAAAAATACGAAACCCCTCGTCGGCATTGTCATGGGCAGCACATCTGACGCTCCATACATGAATGCTGCGCGAGAAATCCTTGCAACGTTTGGTGTCTCAACCGAGTTCAAGGTTGTTTCTGCACACCGCACACCGGACCTGATGTTCCGGTACGCCGAAGAAGCGGCGGGGAGCGGGATCGAAGTTATTATTGCGGGAGCGGGCGGCGCAGCACATCTTCCGGGAATGATCGCATCCAAGACCTCGTTACCAGTCATCGGCGTTCCGGTGAAAACAAAATCACTCGATGGACTCGACTCTCTGCTTTCAATCGTACAGATGCCTGCCGGTGTTCCTGTAGCCACAGTTGGTATCAACAACTCCGCAAACGCAGGACTGTTAGCGGTGCGCATTCTCTCGGCGAAGCATCCGGGTCTGCGCAAGAAGATGGAGCAATACCAGCGCACACTGAAGAATAAAGTTCTCAAAACAAAGATATGACCCCTTCCTTTTTCTTTTTTCCTTTTTCCTTTTGAATTCATCCTCACCCATACTTCCTCCTTCAACCATCGGTATCATCGGTGGCGGTCAACTCGGCATGATGACCATTCGGGAAGCACAGCGGATGGGCTACCGGACAATTGTTTGGGATCCCGATCCGGCATGCCCGGCCTCCCGACTTGCCGATAAGACGATCACCGCACCCTACACCGACGCAAAAGCATCGGCAGCAATGGCAACCAAAGCCGACGTCATCACGTATGAGTTTGAGAATATCAACGCGGCAACGGTAACCACTCTTGAACAAACAAAGATCGTACGACCGGGAAGCTCGATCCTCAAAATTTCCCAACACCGGCGTCGGGAGAAGCTGGAGCTGCGACGGCACGGGTTCCCGACGGCACCATTCACTTTCGCAACCAACGTCCCGGAATTGGAATCTGCCATCACTGAAATCGGACTACCCGTTGTAGTTAAGACCGCAACATCAGGCTACGATGGCAAAGGGCAAAGCGTGTTGCGCACGAACAGTGATGTTGAGAACTTCTTCGGTACTCTTGGAAGTCCGGGCGAATACGTGGTAGAGAAGTTCGTGATGTTACAGTGCGAGCTTTCCGTTATTGTCGCACGCTCACTCAATGGGAATGCGGTATCATTTCCCGTTGCAGAAAATGAGCACCGTGAGAATATTCTTCACGTATCCATTATCCCGGCCCGCATCAGTGAAAGACTCCGGAAGGAGAGTGAGAAACTTGCTCGGTCAATAGCTGACACGCTTAGTGTTGTAGGAATACTCTGTGTGGAAATGTTCGTTACGATCGAAGGCGCGCTTCTTGTCAACGAGCTTGCGCCTCGACCGCACAATTCCGGTCACTACACACTCGATGCATGCAGTATTTCCCAGTTTGAAGCACTCGTTCGTACCGTATGCGGCTTGCCGGTTGCACCGCCTGCGCTTCTTACATCTTGCGCCATGGTAAATATTCTCGGCAAGCACATGAGTCGACTCGATATTCCTGCTCTGCTTGAGATCGAAGGAATCAAACTTCATCTCTACGGAAAAACCATCGTTCAACCAAAACGTAAGATGGGACACGTTA
Source organism: Bacteroidota bacterium (assembly GCA_046160825.1). Classification (GTDB taxonomy): domain Bacteria; phylum Bacteroidota; class Ignavibacteria; order UBA10030; family UBA6906; genus JBJXHC01. The sequence goes on from JBJXHC010000097.1 coordinate 27,698, forward strand.
CAATTCTTGGTACAACACCGCGTGAAGTTGAACAACGAATGGCCAAGGTTCATCGCCTGCTTGAAGAGTCAATGACGCTGCATTCACCAATCAATATTGAAGGATAACACCGTGAGACCCATGGCTGCATTTCTTGCGTTCTTGTTCATCTCTTTTTTTTCCATCAACACTCTCGCTTCGACTCCGTTTGAAGAGCCTGTCGATACCGCTACAGTTTCAAAGATTAAGGAAGAGGGATTGAAGAGATCGAAGGTCATGGAGACACTGGGTGAACTCGTTGATCTCTATGGACCACGACTCACGGGCTCACCCGAACACTACCGTTCTGCACAATGGGCAAAGAACAAACTCGCCGGCCTCGGTCTTGAGAATGCCCACCTTGATGCATGGGGTCCATTCGGCAAGGCCTGGTCGCTGAAGAATTTTCACACCACTGTTTTGGAACCCCACGCGTTTCCTGTCGTGTCATATCCGAAGGCCTGGTCACCGGGAACAGACGGAACCGAACGGGGCGAAGTGATTTACGCCAACCCCTCGACTGATAGTGCTCTACAAACATTGAAGGGGAAACTCAAGGGCAAGTTCGTTTTACTCGACGAGCCGCGTGCTGTCGGACCGAATTTCAAACCGAGAGCCGTTCGGGAGACAGAGCAGAGCTTGCTCGACATGGCCAATGCGGACTTCCCCGCACCACGAGCACCGCGCGAGAGATCTGAAGAACGCAGAGCCGAACAGCGCAAGGCGGCGCTGATTGATTATGAACTGATGGAGATGTGCAAGAAAGAGGGAGCCCTGGCGTTGCTCAGTGCCAGCAGTTACGACGGGGGAAACATCATGGTGCTTTCTTCCAGAGTAACGTCTCACCCCGACACACCGGCGTCTTCACGGTATCGGGCTTTCGAGAACAAGTCACCGAAGATTCTACCACAAGTTGCTGTTGCGGCAGAGCATTACAACCGGATGTATCGTATGCTGGAGCGGGGGTTGAAAGTGAAAATGGAGATGAACCTCGATGTGGCGTTTGGGAAAGCCGATTCGTCGTACAACGTGATCGCGGAGATTCCAGGAACCGACTTGAAGGATGAAATCGTCATGATCGGTGCGCACCTTGATTCGTGGCACGGCTCAACCGGAACAAATGATAACGGTACAGGCGTTGCCACGTGCATTGAGGTGATGCGCATCCTCAAAGCGATCGACCTCAAACCCCGACGTACTATTCGTATTGGCCTATGGAGCGGAGAAGAACAGGGGCTGTTTGGCTCACGTGCGTATGTCAAGAAACACCTGGGCGACAAGGTGACAAAGGATTCCGTTTCATCCGTTGTCCTGACCGAACAAGGCGAGAGATTTTCTGTGTATTTCAACAATGACAATGGCACAGGCAAGGTGCGCGGGGTCTATTTACAAGGCAACGAAAGTGTTCGTACCATCTTCCGGAAATGGTTGAAGCCTTTCGAATCAATGGACGCCTCAACGCTCACGTTGACAAACACCGGTAGTACGGACCACCTTCCCTTTGATGGGATAGGGATTCCAGCTTTCCAATTCATCCAGGACGACATCGAATACTTCAACTTGACATGGCATTCAACCAGCGATACATTCGAGCGTGCTATTGAAGAGGACCTCATGCAGACCTCGGTTATTATGGCAACTTTTGCGTACAACGCAGCCATGAGAGATGAGAAACTTCCGAGGAAACCGTAGCTCTGCCGGAATAAGGTAAAGAGCAATGTGATACCGAAAGTCATCCGAGGATCGCCGGCGCATTCATGTCAGAACTATTTGATGTTCATCCCTTGGTCATCACCGGGATTGCCTTCGTCGCTGTTGCGGGCATCCTTGCACTCCTCTTGCGATACCGTCGTCAGTCAACGGTATCGAAAACAAAGGGACTGTTCAGTAGATCTGTAGCAGTTTTCGTTTTGGTGCTTGGTGTTTTGCTCATTGTTCTCGGTACATGGGAGAGCAAACGAGTACCGGATCTGTTGCCGAGCACTCCGCTTTCACAGGTTAATCCTGAAGCCCCATCTGGGTCACCAAATAGCGCACGGCAAGACTCATGCAGGGTAACGATTCATGTCCCGCCGATGATGAGCAATGCCCGCGTGCTTCTCGATGACAAGCCATTGCCGATACTTGAGAGACTTCATAGCGCAATTATTGTGAAAGCGGCGCTCGGTATTGAGAAACAAAAAATGATCGTGGTCGGAGAGTATCGACAGTGCATCACATTTATCACCATCAGCGGAGATATGGACATTGAGGCCTGCATGTAGTCTATTCCATTCCCCATCTAAGTATATGAATTTCAGTCGCTTAAACTATTCTCTATGAATTCATCGCTACGCTTTGTCGTCATCGGCGCAATCTCCGCAGCCATTGGTGTTACCGCAGGCGCTTTCGGAGCACATGGCCTGAAGTCAGTACTCTCAACAGAAATGCTCTCCGTCTATGAAACGGCCGTGCGTTACCAGATGTACCATGCCTTTGGTTTAATCGTCGCAGGACTCCTCCCCTCCACGTCTGCGTGGACGAATCGCGCTGGCATGTTATTCGTTGCCGGAACGATACTCTTTTCGGGCAGCCTGTACGTCCTTACACTGACAGGGATGAAATGGCTCGGAGCAATAACACCGATTGGCGGTATCTGTTTCATACTCGGTTGGGTTTGTATTGTGATCGGTCCTTTCAGGGAGAGAGGTTGACTGTTCAGGCTTGTCTTTCGTCTAAAATCTAATATATTATCGCCGAATACTAACGCAATCATTCCACGTTCCAATTCATAATCACACTCGGAGGTCCCCGTATGAGGAAATCGCTCTCTGTACTCGCCCTACTGCTTGCCATCACGCTGACTACGTATGCCCAGAGCACGCAGAAAGGTGACTTCATCGCCAACCTCAATTCCGAAAACTGGACACTGAACGCCGGCTCCGGCATGCGCACACATATCGTATTTGTAAAATTCTCGACTCCATATACCGAGGCACCATCAGTATTACTCAGTCTCACCGGATATGACGGCAAAGCCGGAAAAGACGGCAACTCCAGTGTTCTGCTGAAGGCGGAAAATATCACACGTGACGGGTTCGTTATCAAGATAGCAACCTGGGGTGATAGTCGTGTTGTCGGCGTTGAAGGTAGCTGGCTCGCATTCGGCAAACAGTAAGCACGGATTCGTTCCGAAACAGAGCGTGCGGGATTTCCCTGCGCGCTCTGTGAAGGTTCGTCATCTTCACAGTCTGCATTTCAAATGTTCGAGCAAGACATCAAATCTCGCCTCACCGCAATCCGGGAACCATTCACCGACAACACGCGGAGCCTCACAGCCCTTGATTTTGAATTGACGCGCCATGCAATTCATTTCGACGCAAAGGAGAAGAGGCAACCGTTCTCAATGAAACACTGGAACGAGGCGCCAATGCCGCAGGAGTTCCTGTTCATCGTTGATGATCTTGCCGTTCGCAAACTCCTTCTTTATGCACCACACAGTTTCACCCTGATTCGCGACTCCTCCCTCTCTCCCGCAGTATATTATGTCTATTCCATTGTCGACTTTCTCTGCATCCCGAAACACCGCGTTCGTCGCCCGATACGAAAGACCGTACCGACATTCAAGGGGAAATGGCTTATTGACTTTCGTAATGCGGCCAGTTTCGATGAACTTCCCGAGGCAATTGATTACATCATAAAATATCCTCGCAAGGAGAATACAATATTCCGGGACCACATTGACTGTTGGGGCAAGTATCACTCGGAGCATATCGGTAAGGGAGGCACCACCCGCCTGGAAAAACACTGGAAAGAAGACGCAAAATCCCATAGCTGAGTGTTGTAGTTGACCTTGCCATTGAATCTCCCGATATTGTTTGGCGTAGAGACGGAAGTTCCATAATGTTGCGGGGGGCGACGTGAAGGCGATCTTGTGGCTGGTGATAGTTGTCGTGATTGGGTCTCTGGTATGGGCGGCACTTGGTATCTGGACGGGTTTCTATTCCCTTTATTCCTTTCCCCCTTCGAAAGAGTACAAGAACGGATTGACGTTCCTCATTTCAAGAGAGAGTACAGAGCCCGCCTTTAACTCTCCCGACTACACGGCACCACCACGGAAGGACGACAAAAGAAAATCCGGGATTGGCTTTGCCGACATCAAGAAAACGAAAAGACCAATTCTCTCCCGAGTGGTTGTAAAACTTCCTTATATGCCTTGGGCCTACCGAAAATCGGTGGAGTCGAATTCCTAAGAGTGACTTGCAGCCAAGAGTGTTCTCCGCGCCACGTTGATTGGTGTTCTATCAGCTTGAGACAACGCTGCAAATTTCTTATCTTTTGTACACTCTCGTTCCACTACGTTACTACCAGGAAGTGAAATCAAGTTCATGAGTGACACAAAAAACGCAGATCTGTCATCCTTACGTATTAAGCGAACAGAAGACTCTTCTTCTGAGAAAAAGATCCGTCCGGTTTTTCTTATCGTCGGTATCGTTGCAATCCTGTTGCTCGCAGGATATTTGTTTATATCAGATTCATTTGCCTCTGCTGTTGAAGTGGAACTCACTTCTGCAACGCTCACCTATCCTTCGCAGATGAATGCCGTACTCACTGCAAGCGGATATGTCGTCGCGCAACAGAAAGCTTCCGTCGCTTCCAAAGGAGCAGGACGCCTGGTGTATCTCGGCGTTGAGGAGGGCGACAAGGTCACAAAGGGACAGGTAATTGCCCGACTTGAAGACCAGGATGTTCTTGCCAATCTTGAACGCGCACGTGCAGAACTGGAACTTGCCAATGCAGATTTGGATGATGCATACCAGACACTTGAGCGTCAACAAACAATGCTCACTTCGGGGTTAACGTCAAAAGCCGAGGTTGACGGAGCCAAAGCCCGTCACAACAGAGTTCAGGCCGCCATTAGATCAGCCGAAGCAACAGTGAAGGTCGCAGAGGTCGATTTGGAAAACACGCGTATCCGTGCGCCGTTCGACGGCACGGTGTTGACAAAGGATGCCGATGTTGGCGAAATAGTTGCACCGTTTGCCTCATCGGCGAATTCACGCGGGGCTGTGGTGACATTGGCGGATATGTCGTCGCTTCTGGTTGAGGCCGACGTTTCGGAATCAAATATTACACGAGTGGTTGCCGGACAACCGTGTGAGATCGTGCTGGATGCGTACCCGGAGAAACGCTATCAGGGAGTCGTTCACAAAATTGTGCCGACCGCGGACCGGGCCAAGGCAACGGTGTTGACGAAAGTACGATTTAAGAGTCGCGATGAAAGCGTGTTACCTGAAATGAGCGCCAAGGTAACGTTCCTCACCAAGGAAACCGACCAAGCAGCCGTACAAGCAGGACCAAAGCTCACCGTGGCGACCTCTGTGGTGGTCAACAGAGAGGGAAAAGATGTTGTACTCCTCGTCCGGGATGGATTAGTGACAGAAATTTCCGTCCGTGTAGGAGAAAGAACAGGTACCCGGGTGGAAATCCTGGAGGGCGTAACCCAGGAGGACAAACTGGTTGCCCGCCCCACGCCCGAGATCACGACGGGATCCAAAGTTACAATAAAAAAATAGTATTTCGTTTCGTATGCGTTCCATTGGTTAACATCAGGAGTAAGGAAATGTCAGGACCAAACGGACAGCCGATCATTGAAGTAAAAAATGTCTCGAAATCGTATCAACGAGACAAGATGAAAATCCCGGTGCTGTCAAACATCACCATCAACGTACCGGAGGGGGAATTCCTCGCTCTCATGGGCCCTTCCGGATCCGGTAAAACCACACTATTGAATCTCATCGCCGGCATTGATAAACCGGATACCGGTGACATTCTTGTAGGCGGAACGAACATTGGCCGACTTGATGAATCAGCCCTCGCTCGCTGGCGAGCCAATCACGTCGGGTTCATCTTTCAGTTTTACAATCTGTTGCCTGTGCTGACGGCATTCGAAAATGTCGAGCTTCCGTTGTTGCTCACCAAGCTCCCGAAGCAGGAGAAGAAGCATCACGTGGAAACGGCGCTCACACTTGTCGGGTTGGGAGATCGAATACACCATTACCCCAAACAGCTCTCAGGTGGTCAGGAGCAGCGCGTCGCCATTGCGCGTGCCCTTGTCACCGATCCGACGATACTTGTTGCAGATGAGCCAACCGGTGACCTCGACAAGAAATCCGCAGAAGAGATAATGACGCTGCTTGACCGGCTGAACAAGGAATTCAAAAAAACGATTGTCATGGTCACGCACGACCCGCGTGCCGCAGAGAAAGCACACAAGGTCATGCAACTCGACAAGGGCGAACTCACAGTTTAGTATTCGATACGGCTCCCATGAAAATCCTTAAACTCATTTTTCGGAATCTTCTACGACACAAGCTCCGCACCGGATTGACCGTGCTGGGAATCGCCATCGCCGTGCTGTTCTTCGGCGTCCTGCGCACCGTCGTTGATGCATGGCATGCGGGGGTGGACGCTTCAGCCAACAATCGCCTCATAACGCGACACGCTGTGTCTTTTATCTTCCCTCTTCCCTACGCTTACGGGGCACAGATTGCACGCGTACCCGGCGTTTCCAAGGTGACGTTCGCAAACTGGTTCCAGGGAGTGTACATCGATCAAAACCAGTTCTTTGCCCGGCTTGCCGTGGATGCGGAAACCTTTTTCGATGGTTACCCGGAATTCGTTGTGGACCCAGCGGAGTTGGATGCGTTCAAGAAGGAACGAAACTCATGCATTATCGGGGAAAAGATCGCGCGGGACTACAACCTGAAGATTGGCGACGTGATGCCCGTTGAGGGTGATATTTATCCAGGGAAGTATGAGTTTGTTGTACGGGCCATCTACAAGCCACGTGATGAACGTACAGACGCGACACAAATGCTCTTCCACTGGCAGTACCTTGATGAACGGGTACGTCAGGAGGATCCATCACGAGCAGGTAATGTTGGTTGGTACATCGTCACAATCAGTGACCCCGGCAAAGCAGCCGCCATTTCCGGTGCGATTGATACGCTGTTTGCAAACTCGCGTGCAGAAACAAAATCGGAAACAGAAGCGGCGTTTCAGCAGAGCTTCGTTTCAATGTCCGGCGCGATTATTACGGCAATGAATTTCGTTTCGTTTGTGATCATTGGAGTCATCCTGCTCGTCCTCGCGAATACGATGGTGATGACGGCAAGAGAGCGAATCAGGGAGTATGCGATTCTTAAAACCTTGGGCTTTACCGCCGGTCATCTCGTGGGTCTGATCGCCGGTGAATCGCTGCTAATTTCATTTCTTGGCGGGGCTATCGGCATTGCATTATCATTCCCGATGGTGGAGGCAATTGGCGCTCAGCTTCCTTCCGGCTGGTTCCCGATCTTTGATCTCAAGGGAATGACATTGGTGTTTGCAGGACTTTCCGCACTCATCGTCGGGATCCTCGCGGCAATGTTCCCTGTTTGGCGCGCTACATCAATGAAAATCATCGACGGTTTGCGACGCACAGGCTGATACTCATTTGTTTCAGAGCATGAAACCACATAGACGACCATGACTATTCCCATCAAATACAGTATCCGCAGTCTCTTCACCCGAAAGCTCACCGTCACGCTCACTGTGCTCGGGATTGCGCTTGTTGTTTTCGTTTTCTCAGCCGTACTTATGCTTGCCTATGGCATTGAGAAGACACTTGTTGCCACGGGATCGGATGAGAATGTCATCATGCTGAGGAAAGGCTCGGAAAACGAACTCAGCAGCGGACTGAATAGGGACCTGGTGAATACGATTCGCACACTTCCCCAGATTAATCAGAGCAATGATGGCAAACCTCTTCTTTCCACAGAAATTGTTGTCATCATCAATCTTCTGAAGATAGCTGGCAACGATATGGGGAATGTGACGGTTCGCGGTGTGACACCTCAGGCATTCCAGTTGCGACCGGTTGTTCGACTCACCAGCGGCAGGATGTTTGTCGAAGGTTCTCGCGAAGTGATTGTCGGCACCAACATCAACAAACGCTTCAATGGCGCTCAGGTCGGACAGACGATCAAATTCGGTGGCGATCTCTGGACGATTGTGGGAGTATTTGAAGCAGATGGGACGGGATTTGAATCTGAAGTATGGGGTGACGTGGACCAATTGTTGCAGGCGTTCAACCGGCTTTCGTCGTTTTCATCGGTGACCGTCAAGCTTCGGGACAAGGAAAGCTTCGATGCGATGAAGTCTGCGATGGAATCCGATAACCGAATGCAGACAATCAAAATTGAGCGTGAGAAGGAATATTATGAGAAGCAATCACGCGCCATGTCGATCTTCATCAGCGTGCTCGGTGTTTTTATCACCATCGGATTCAGTATCGGTGCAATCGTCGGTGCCATCATCACGATGTATGCCGCAGTCGCCAATCGAATTGTCGAGATCGGTACGTTGCGTGCTCTCGGCTTCCAGCGCACGAGCATCCTCTTTACCTTCCTGCTTGAGTCGATATTTCTTTCTCTGATTGGATGGGCATTTGGGCTGGCAATCGCCTCAGGACTGCAATTCTTCACTATTTCAACCGTCAATTTCGGGACATTTTCAGAACTTGCATTCTCTTTCTCGCTCTCGCCCGATATTGTCGTGACCTCGTTGTTGTTCTCCCTTATCATGGGAGTCGTTGGCGGTTTCTTTCCGGCAGTGCGCGCCTCCCGACTCAGCATTCTCGCGGCTCTTCGAGCTTCATAAAGATCCCACTGATTTTGTCGACTGCTGCTTCCTCATCAAAGCTCCACCGCGACGTCCGCATTCAAGTCTTGCGGGTACAGCGTAGAGCGCCGGGCCGTTGTAAAACAAAAGCCGATCACACTGACCGGCTTCCTGGAAACGATTCTGTGGAAACATTCATCCAAACGCTGCACGCAACGCAACATCATGTGCCTCAACAGTTCGATCAATATCATCCTTTGAATGGGCAGCGGAGAGAAATGCCGCTTCGAATTGTGAGGGAGCGAGATATATTCCCTGATCGAGCATCGCCCGAAAGTACAAGGCGAACTTCTTCGTATCAGCTTTCACTGCCGAAGTGTAGTCCGTCACTCGTTCTGTAGTAAAAAAGAGCGTGAACATCGATCCGACGCGATTGATGGTCACCGGAATCCCCATCCGCCGAATCTCCTCGCTCAAACCTTTCTCAAGTCGCATCGCCATTTCTTCCAGCTTCTTATAGAATCCCGGATCATCGTTGAGGATTGAAAGGGAGACAAGCCCGGCCGTCATTGCGAGCGGATTGCCCGAGAGCGTCCCTGCTTGATACATTGGTCCGCTGGGAGCAACCAGTTCCATGATTTCTCGTTTCCCACCATATGCACCAACGGGAAGTCCTCCACCGATGATCTTGCCAAGCGTGGTCAAGTCGGCAGCAATGCCATACAATTCCTGGGCTCCACCCTTCGCAAGCCGGAACCCTGTCATCACTTCATCAAATATCAGGAGTATGCCTTCGCGTGTACAAAGTGTGCGAAGTCCCTCGAGGAATCCCGGTGTCGGCGGGACACATCCCATGTTGCCCACCACAGGTTCAATAATGATTGCAGCGATGTTGCCTCTATGTTCCTTCGCGAGTGCTTCTACAGAAGAAAGATCATTGAATGTGGCAGTGAGTGTACCGGCAGCAACAGCAGGCAAAACACCCGGACTGTCCGGAATACCAAGCGTTAGGGCGCCGGAGCCTGCCTTGATAAGGAATGAATCACCATGGCCGTGATAGCATCCTTCAAACTTAACAACCTTCTCTCGTTTCGTGTATGCGCGGGCGAGGCGGATCGCACTCATTGTCGCCTCTGTGCCGGAGTTCACCATCCTCACCATTTCCATGGATGGTACCATTGAGCAAATCAACTCCGCCATCCGGACTTCAAGCTCCGTCGGCGCACCGTAGCTGGTCCCGCGACCAATCGCGTCCTGTAACGCCTCCATGACCAGTGGATGACAGTGACCGTGAATCATCGGTCCCCATGAACCGATGTAGTCAATGTATTCATTCCCATCGACATCCCAGAACCGGGAACCGGAAGCTTTCGCGATGAAAATCGGGTTCCGACCGACGGACTTGAATGCCCGCACGGGCGAGTTCACTCCGCCGGGTATGCGGTTCCGCGCTTGCTCGAACAGGGAATCAGAACGAGGAGTGTTCATCGCACACCATTTTGCTTGTCGATCAGGTTTGCAGCTTCCTTGGCAAAATACGTGAGAATAATATCTGCTCCCGCCCTCTTGATTCCGGTAAGCATTTCCATCATAACGCGTTGCTCATCAATCCATCCCGCACGCCCGGCTGCTTTCACCATCGCGTATTCACCACTCACATTATATGCCGCCGTGGGCATCCCAAACGTGTCTTTCACGCGTCGGACGATGTCGAGGTATGGCATCGCCGGTTTTACCATGACAATGTCGGCGCCTTCTTCAATATCCTGGGCAACTTCACGCAATGCCTCGTCGGCATTCGCCGGGTCCATCTGGTGGGAGCGACGGTCGCCGAACTTCGGCGTGCTTTCAGCCGCCTCGCGGAATGGCCCATAGAATCCCGATGCGTACTTTGCCGCATACGACATGATGGGAAGATTGTGGAACCCATTCTCATCAAGGATCAGGCGAATCGCCTTCACCCTCCCGTCAAACATGTCTGACGGAGCGATCATATCGGCACCAGCCTGTGCATGGGTCAATGCTTCCTTCGCCAATAATTCGACGGACGCATCATTAACGATTTCGTTACCGCGAACGATGCCGCAATGTCCATGCGATGTGTACTCGCACAAACAAACATCTGTAATGAGCAGCAACTCTGGGACTTCCCGCTTCACGGCACGGACCGCCTGTTGCACGATGCCAAGTTCGTCATACGCCCCCGAGCCGACCTCGTCCTTCTCCTCGGGGATGCCGAAGAAAATGACAGCAGGAATGCCGAGTGTTTTCACCGCAACACATTCCCGCACAATCTCATCCACCGACATCTGAAATACGCCAGGCATGGAAGAGACTTCCTTCTTTATCTTACTGCCGGGAACGACGAAGAGTGGGTAAACAAAATCATTCTTCGCAAGCTCGGTCTCACGCACCATGGAACGAAGCACTTCTGTCATTCGTGTCCGGCGGAGACGCCGGATAGATGTCACCTCCGTAAGAACATTTTTCTCCAGCATTGTCATGTACTCCTCAAATTGATATTCGTGACTCAGGCAGTTGAGAGCATCCCTACACTATGGGATTTGATTGCTACGTGGCTGAGAACCCTCTGCGCTATTCGTTCCCCGCTCATCACACAATCTCCCACCGAGATACCTCCGCGATAATTTCCCCCAAGAAATAAACCGGGAGTAGCTGCCTCAAATCGCTCAATATTTTCAATGATATGATGATGTCCGAGATTATATTGGGGAATTGCCCGATCCCATCGGGTGATTTTGCGATAGACTGGCTCTCCTTCGATTCGCATAATGGAACGTAGTTCCTCAAGCACAGTGGAGACAACCTGTCGATCGTCAAGTCCGCACAAGCCCGGTTGCCGCGCTCCGCCAACAAATGTTGTAAGGGCTGCAAAACCCGACGGCGCCCTTCCGGGGAAAAGCGACGACGACCAGATTGTGCCGAGAATATTCCGGCGTTCAACTTCGGGAACGAGAAATCCGAAGCCATCGAGGGGCATTCCTATCTGCGTTTCCCGAAAACCGAGGAACACCTCGGTAACCGGCGGATAGTAAATCGACTCAAGCCCACGGGCAACAGATTCTGATAATGGGGCAACGAGTTTCGCTGCGATCATCGCTGGCACTGTCATCACGACGGCATCAGCAGTCATGAGTTCTTCTTTCTCACCACTTATGACATGGAGATGAAAAGTCGTGTCCTTATTCGGTGAAATTCGCTTCACTTCAATCCCCGTCAACACGGAGTCACCCAGATGTCGGGCGATAGCCTCGGGAAACATCTGCATACCCTTGACGAATGAAAACATCTCTGCCCGATCTTTTGCCTTCTCTGCTCTCTTTTTGCGCTCCCTCCGGCCTTTTATCATACCCTTTATCAACCCACCATATTTTTCTTCGAGCGCATAGAGCTTTGGGAAGGCAGAGCGGATGCTCAACTGCTTCGGATCTCCGGCGTATACTCCGGCAACAAATGGATTAATGGCATAGTCGAGAAATTCGCGGCCCAATCGACGCTCCACAAAATCGGCAATACTCTCCTCAACCGAGGCCCGCCCGACAAATGGTTCTTTGAGCAAACGCAGCTTGCCATTGAAAGACCAGAGCGAACTCCTTAAAAAAGCCAGCGGCGATGTCGGCAGTGACTGCAATCTCCCATCACGGAGGATGTATCGCTTCTTTGCACGATCGTTGGCATATAAGCGTTCGGACTCGATGCCAAGGTCGTCACACATCTGGCGGAACAGTGGCGTTGTCTCCAGAGCGCTATTGGGACCGGTTTCCACAAGCCAGCCGTCATCATGTATCGTTTGCATCGTTCCACCGACTGCGGACCTCTTTTCAAGGACGGTAACGTTGATTCCGGCCTTGTACAGTTGCCATGCAACCGATAGTCCGCTAATTCCCCCACCGATGATAACCACACGTTTCATGGCATCACTTTTCTCAGCACAACATCGGCAAGAGCTTTGATAAACAGTGGATTGGAGTTCAGCGCCGGCATCATGTCGAAATAGGTGATGCCCAATTCGTTTGCCTCTTCCCGTGATTCAATATTAATTTCATAAAGCGTTTCGCTATGGTCTGACACGAAAGCAATCGGAACAACGATCACGTGAGTAACGTGCTCGCTCGCCAGTCTCTCGATAGTGCTGTCGAGTGATGGTTCAAGCCATTTCTCCGGCCCGACTTTACTCTGGTAGCAGAGATGGTGCGGCAGGTTGAACTTCCCCTCTTTGATGACAGCGTCATACGTCCTGATAATTTGTTGCTGATATGGATCCCCTGCCTTCACCAACTTGATGGGCGTGCCATGTGCGCTGAACACCAGATGTACTTTGGATTTGTCGGCTTCGGGCACCCGCTTCAATGCAATAGAAATATTCTCCACCAGCGCCGAGATGTACAATGGATGTTCGCAATACTCTTCGACCAACTGCGTTGAAAAGGGAGAGCCTCCCTTCCGGGAAAGGACGCGGTTCCATTCATTGACGCTCGAACCCGTGGTTGTTTTTGAATATTGCGGATAGAGCGGCAACAGTACCACCCGCTCAATCCCATCGGAACGGAGTTGTTCCAACACAACGTCAGTCATTGGATGCCAGTACCGCATCGCAACATATACCTTTGCATAAATCCTGGAATTGAGTTCAAGTTCCAACGCGCTGGCCTGACGTCGCGTAATATCGAGTATTGGCGACTTGCCTCCAAGACGACTGTAGTATCCCCGAACCTTTTCCGCCCGCCGCCGGGATATGAAAGTCGCCAGCGGCTTGCGCAAAAGAAAGGCCAGTGGAAGATCGATAATATCGGGATCACAGAAGAGATTATAGAGGAATGGTTCAACGCTCTCAAGAGAGTCCGGGCCTCCCAATTGAAACAAGACAACACCGGTCGGTTTCTGTGCAACGCTCATATTATTGAATCCTTCACTTGTTCATTCTTCCCGCTATCAAGCACAGATCGTACAACACCAGCGAGGTCATCCGAGCGATACGGCTTTTGAACAAACGCCAGTACGCCCATTTCCATCATCTCTCTGGCTCGATCATCTTGCGCATAGCCGGTAGAGAGAATCGCACGGACGTTACCGTCCAGTTGTTTCAACTGAAGAAATGTTTCTCTTCCTCCCATTTCCGGCATCATCATGTCCAGAATAACGAGGTCTATCGGCGGAGCTGTATGTTCATATTTCTCAACCGCCTCCACACCATTTGTTGCTTCGATCACATTATACCCACGGGCAGTGAGGAGTTCTCTCACAAGAGTGCGAATTGTTTCTTCATCATCAACCACGAGGATGGTCTCCGTACCCCCTGTTGTTTCCACGATCCCTTCACGAACGAACTCCGCTGTCTGGGTGATCGACGGAAGATAGATCGTGAACGATGTCCCCTTTCCAACTTCACTTTGAACATCGATGAAACCGCCGTGGTTCTTGACGATCCCATACACCGTCGCAAGTCCAAGACCCGTCCCCTTTCCTTTTTCCTTGGTGGTGAAGAAAGGCTCGAATATTCTCCCGAGGATTATTTTATCGATGCCGACTCCGGTATCGGAGACCCGGACACGGACGTATGGACATGGTTTCACGTCGGGCTGGGAGGCAATGAACTGATGAGTCGACGGAACGAGGTCGGAACGAATACCAAGACGACCTCCGTCAGGCATCGCGTCACGGGCATTCACACAGAGGTTCATGAGTACTTGTTGAATCTGGCCGGCATCTGCTGCAATTGCCGGCAGTTCAACTGCAAGCTCGTCGGTGATGATGATGGTCTTGTCAATCGATCCCTGCAGCAGACGGATGGTCTCATTGATGACCATGTTGATGTCGGTGGGCTTCACAACATACTTGCCACCGCGTGCAAAAGCCAGCAGCTTCGAAGTAAGTTCCGCTGCGCGAAGGGCAGAGCGTTCAATCGTGAGAAGATGTTGATGTACTTTGTCTCCGGTGGGAAATTGCCCCTTGAGGTACGACGCATATCCTAAAATACCACCGAGGATGTTGTTGAAGTCATGTGCGATACCACCGGCGAGCAATCCGATACTCTCCATCTTCTGTGATTGAATTAATTGCTCCTCCAACCGTTTTCGCTCTGAAATATCCTGAAAAATTCCGTCATAGCCGGTAATGTTTCCCTGTGCATCAAAGATGCCTGTACCGGAACCTTCGATGTTGATCAAATCACCGTTCTTCCTTCGGGCGATAAACTGCACCGCCTTGACAAAACCCTGTTGCCGGATATTCCCGCTGATCTTTCTCCGCTCTGCATCTTCGGTGTACACGTCCGCCCATCGAATACCTGCGGCAATGACTTCACCGGGAGATCGATAGCCAAGAATCTCCGCCCCCGCAGTATTCATACTGACAATACGACCAAGACGATCACACTGAAAAATACCGTCTCTCACTGAATTAAACAGAGAGCGATACTTCTCCTCCGATTCGAGCAGACTTTTCTCCCAGCGAGTACGATCGGTAATGTCGCGTGCAACGCCCTGAACGCCAATAACCTTCCCGTCCTTCAGGATTGGCTTCGCATTGATTTCCAAAAGGATGCGGTCCCCGCCAGCATGCACAATCTCGCAACAGTATGGAGGAAATGTGATCCCCTCCTGCATCATCTTGAGTGTTGCGTCGCGGGCTGATTCGTTGATGGGATTATTTGTCAAGAATTTATCGAACCGGTCCATCCAGACATTGACCTTATGGCCTGTGATTGTTTCAACGGAAGGTGAGACGTAGGTAAAGATGCCTTTCGCATTGTGGACATAGAAGAACATATCCAGTGTGCCATCGACAATAATCCGAAGCAAGTCCTCCGATGCCGCGATCTGTACTTCGGCCCTCTGCTGTTCCGTAATATCACGTATTCCTGCCACCACCACGGTTTTGTTCCCGACCATGGCTGCTCGTGCTTTCATCTCGCCCGGAACACTTCGTCCGTTCTTATGCAAAAAGTGGATCGTCTTGAATTTCTTTACTCCCTCACCATCACGCAACGATCTCAACAGCTTCAGGTGACGGCGATGCTCTTCTTCAGGGTGGAGGAAGAGAACAGGTTTGCCGCGGATTTCATTGGGAGTATATCCGAGAAATGAACGGACTGTAGGACTGGCATCCTCAATGAGTCCTGAAATCGGATCAATAAGGAGAATCGTGTCGTGCGAACTTTCAAAAAGCAAACGACTTTTCCGGCTCACTTCGTCAAGAAGCAGCGCGCAGTCAAGTTTCTGTATAAACGCCGAGATCTCTGTTCCGGCCGCATCAAGTAATCGCACAATTGTTTTGGGAATGAGTTTCGTCTCACGAGATCCAAGCCAAAGAGCACCCATCGTCTTTGATTTTTGCCTCAACGGCACCACGATGATTGTGTGCAGAGGGCGCTTCACCTTCAGGGACGTAGAGTACTTCCTGCACTGAAAAGGCGATGAAAGCACAATGGGCGATCGCTTCCGTTGAGCAATCCCGGTTGGAGTAGCGGAAAGGGCGACGGCGGAACGCTGCGGACTGACACCGTGTTGACCGAGCCTGATGACGACCTTTTCATCATTGCCAAATCGTTCAATCGCCGCAACATCAAAGTCAAGGCCACGCGAGATGGTGAGCGCAACCTCATCGCATCCCTTTTCAAGATCGGTACTTCTCGTTATCGCACCGATAATATCGCACAACCGGGAAAACAGCAGTGCCTCCGGCATCGGGGTCGATGAGCTATCCGGCAATGAATGTCGCACTGGTTGCGAAGAAATTCGTTTGGCAGTCATCAGAATGTATCAGGCAACCCACTCTCGTGGTGAATGCAGAATATCAAGAAGCTTCTGCTCCGGTGAATCCGGTTCCGCTTGAACATTATAGCGCCACTGGGCAACGGGCGGCAACGACATAAGAATAGACTCGACCCTGCCATTGGTTTCCAGTCCAAATGCCGTCCCGCGATCGTAGACAAGATTAAACTCTGCGTAGCGTCCCCGCCTATGAAGTTGCCAGGCACGCTCACGGTCACCCCAAGACTCATGCACACGACGTTGCACGATCGGCAAGTACGATTCGATGAATGCAACACCGGCGGACTGCACAAAGGCAAACACCGCTTCCATATCGCCACGTATATAGTCGAAGAATATTCCCCCCGCACCGCGGGTTTCACTTCGATGCTTGATAAAGAAATACTCATCGCACCATTTCTTGAATCGCGGATAATAGCTGGGATCATGACCGTCACATGCGAGCTTGATCGTCTGATGAAAATGACGGATATCCTCTTCGTACAAATAATATGGCGTGATGTCTGTGCCCCCACCAAACCATGCACTACCGTTGTCCATCTCAAAATACCGATAGTTGGCGTGTACCGTTGGGATCATTGGACTGCGCGGGTGGATTACGAGTGAGATGCCCGTTGCATAAAAATTACCTGCGACGACATTCATTTTTATCGCGATGGTCTCCGGCAAGACACCGAAGACAGTGGATGTGTTCACGCCTGCCTTCTCAAAGATGGCACCTTCTTCCAACACACGTGAGACTCCCCCTCCACCCTCCGGGCGTTCCCATTGGTCAACGACGAATGTGCCGCTCTTGTCCTCTTGCGCCACTGTTGCACAAATCGTCTCTTGCAATGATTCAAAGAATTTACGCACCCGTTCACGAAAGGCGTTTGATGAAGGGCTCTGACGCGATATATGGGCCGCTGGATTCATTTATGTATGGAACACGGGGCTTTCTTCCTGCACTGCTCGCACAAATGCTTTCGCATGATCGACCGGAACGTCCGGAAAAATCCCGTGTCCGAGATTGAATACGTGCCCCGTCCCTTTCCCGAACTTCTTCAAAATGGCGCACACCTCGGAGCGTATTTTTTCCGGTGAGGCATAGAGAATCGCCGGATCGAGATTCCCCTGAACACTGACCTTCTCACCAATCTGTTTTCTGACATCTGCAAGATCGACGGTCCAATCCACACCCACCACGTCAGCGCCAATATCGGCAATATCTTTGAGGGAATGATTGGCGCCTTTGGAAAACACGATGACTGGCGCGCCGTTTCTGTTCAGCTTCGCAACAATGTCAAAGATATATTCGAGAGAGAATTCTTTGTAGTGATCGGGAGTCAATATTCCTCCCCAGGTATCGAATATCTGAATGGCGTCGGCACCGGCAGCAAGCTGGGCTTCGAGATACAACCGCACGGATTGGGAGAGTTTATCAAGCAACTGATGCATGGTTTCCGGTTCATCAAGCATCATGCGCTTGGCTCGACCAAAGGCTTTGCTGCCGGAACCCTCCACCATATATGCGGCCAGCGTCCAGGGTGAACCGGAAAAACCAATAAGGGGAACACGGCCACCGAGATGTCTCTTCGTCATCGCCAGCGCATCCGTCACAAACTTCAAGCTCTTTTCCGGATCAGCAACTGTCAGCCTTTCAACATCGTCTCTTCTGCGAATAGGATTCTCGAATGTCGGCCCGCGTGATTCGATCATCTCAAAAGGAAGACCCATGGCTTCGGGAATGACCAGAATATCACTGAAGATAATCGCCGCGTCCACACCAATAATATCCACCGGCTGCAAAGTTACTTCGGATGCGAGTTCCGGAGTCTTGCATAATGTCTTGAAATCCGCTTTCGCACGAACTGCCCGGTATTCCGGCAGGTATCTGCCTGCCTGCCGCATCATCCAGACGGGTGTGCGTTCAACACGTTGTTTCTTACATGCTCTCAGGAATAGATCATTTTTCATGTGCTACAAGCCTCTCACTCAAAGAATGAATCAATGGCTTCAAGCAGACCGGACATTGTGGATTGTGTCGCCATAATGTCGGGTCGCCAGCCGAGTTCTTCCATTGCCTCCGCTGTTGTATGGCCAATGACAGCAATACGTACGTCAGGACGACTGGTGCCAAGCAAACCAGCGTAGTTCTTCACTGCAGATGGGCTCGCGAACGTGATGACGTCGACGACCCCCGATTTCAATAGCGGTACAATTGCTTCAGCAGCATTTCGGTCCGGCCCTTCGGTTTTGTAGACCATAACCTCATCGACTCGTCCTCCCAGCTCCGCGATACGAACACCAATTTCTTCGCGCTTCAGATTTCCACATGGATGGAGGAACTGTCTGTCCCTCACATCCGATTCAACGAGGGTTTTCGCCAGAGCCGACGCCGAATAGTCCCCCGGAATTATCGCAGCATAAAGCCCATGATGCTCCAGTTCCGCCTTCGTTCTCTCACCCACAACGTACGTTGTCAACCGGTTCAACGTACTACCTTGTACCCGTTTCACTTCAGCTCGTCCAATGAACTTTTCCACTGCGTTGATACTCGTAAACACCAATCCGTTGTAACGATCAATTCCCTTAAGCGCTTCATCGCATGCCCGCCAGGAATCGGGATCGGTAATCACGATCATCGGAACGCACACGACCCGGCCACCGCGACGGGCAACTTCAGACTCAAACTCCGCCGATTGCGCACGGTCTCGTGTCAGGAGAATAGTTCTTCCCTGCAAACTCACACATCTACCCGCTGGGTTTCGTTGGTACCGGAAATCCTGATCTCTTGAAGAATTTCCAACGCCCCTTCATGCAGAAGACGCCCGGCGAGTTTCACCCCGACCTCCTCCGGCTTGCCAGCATCACCGGTTAACGATCCACGAATGACAGTCTTTCCATCCAGCGAGCCGACAATTGCGTCAAGCTTCAGAGTCCCTCCTTCAATTCTGCCATACGCTCCAATCGGCACCTGGCAGCCACCCTCAAGCTTTCGCAACAGGGCTCTTTCTGCAGCGATTGCAGCATGTGTGTCTTCGTGATGCAATAATGCAACGATGTCCGCAATGGATGCATCATCCTTCCTCGTTTCGATACCCAAGGCTCCCTGTCCAACAGCCGGCAGGATTGCCATCGCGTCAAGCGATTCACCAATTCTCTCCTCCAATCCCAATCGCACCAGGCCGGCACGCGCCAGCAGGATCCCTGCCCAATCCGATTCTTCCAATTTTCTCAACCTGGTGTCAAGGTTGCCGCGCATATCCATGATCTGAAAATCTGGCCGGAGATTCAGTACCTGGCACTTTCGTCGCAGGCTGCCGGTGCCGATGGATACTCCAAGCGGTTGGCTGAAGAGGCGCCTTTCCAAGTTCTTTGAATGGGGAATGAACACATCGCGTACATCTTCTCGTTCACATACCGCGCCCAGCTTGAGACCATCCGGCAGTTCCGTAGGCAGATCCTTGAGACTGTGGACAGCGATATCGATCTCATGTGCGAGCAGCGCCTGTTCAATCTCACGGGTGAATACACCCTTCCCTCCAATTTGAGAGAGAGGTGCGTCCAATATCTTATCACCCTTCGTCTTGATAATGGAAATGGTCACCTCGAGTGAGGGCACCATACGACGGAGTTGTTGTTCCACCCAACGTGCCTGCCACAGAGCAAGAGTACTGCCGCGGCTTCCAATTCGGACGTTCCTATTCACTATTCTTCTTGTCTGAAATGCCGAACAACTCCCTCAGTGCCCTGATCCGATGTTGCGTTTCCGTTCCTCGAGAGCCGTTCTCTGCGCCGTGTTTCAAATTCGTTACCGGTTGGTGCAGTATCTTGTTGACGATGCGCTTCGTGATTATTTCCACAAGTTCACGATCCTCGGGCGCAAAGCGATTGATGTTCTTCTCCACTTCATCTTTTCGGATTCCTTCAAGTGCATCGCGCAAGTCATGGATCGTCGGTCCGACTGCCAGCGAATTGTGCCAGTGGAAAAAGTCCACCATTTCCTCACGGATGATCGTATTGACCTTTGGGATTTCCTGTTTGCGCCGGTCGAGGTTCGCGTCAACCATCGCGCTGAGTGAGTCTATGTCGTAAAGGAATACGTTGTCGATCCTCCCCGCAGACGGGTCGACGTTTCGCGGGACTCCTATATCAATAATGAAGAGAGGATTGTGAGAGCGCTGCTTCATCACTTTGTGGACTTCCGCCGGCTGGACGATGTATGACGGGCTTGTGACGGAAGTAATCACGATATCTGCAACGGCCAATGCATCGGTAATGTTTTCATAGTCGACAACCGACCCGCCGAGTTGGGCAACCAGCGCCTCGGCCTTTGCCCGCGTTCGGTTTGCGATGCGGAGGTCTCCAATCCCCTTGCCGACGAGGTGTTTCATCGTCAGTTCTCCGGTTTCTCCGGCACCAATCATCAAGGCGGATTTCCTTGAGAGATCCTCAAAAATCTTGTTGGCAAGCTCAACGGCTGCGTAACTGACTGAGACAGCACCTTCACATATCGAGGTTTCAGTACGAACACGCTTTCCGACATGGAGCGTCGCTTGCATGAGTCGGCTCATGATGGGGCCGAGGGAGTTCATTTCCCGGGAAACCTGGAACGCTTCCTTCACCTGGTTCAGGATCTGGATGTCACCAACCACCATCGAATCAACACCCGACACCACTTTGAACAGATGGTTGACAGCGCCGCCGGAGAAACTTCCGGTAAAGTGTTCAGGACGAACCGTGGATGCGGCGTTCTTGAAATCAATCAAGAACCTTCGCAACGCAGCGTCGTCAACAGTAACCTCGGTCGTCATGCCATACAGTTCGGTTCGGTTGCATGTCGATATAATCACACTCTCACTGAAAAACTGTTTATTCAGTTGCGTCAGGGCTCCCCGCATCTCGTCAACGGACATCCACATCTTCTCCCGCAATTCAACAGGAGCTGTGTGGTGACTGATGCCTATGGAAAGGAGATTCATTCTTTTGTCTTAATAAAAACCGTGAAAGCCGCTCATGTACATGTTTATGACCGTCATCGAAAGAAAGATGAACCCGAACCCTACAAGCGAGATGATCATCGTCCGACGGCCCTGCCATCCCAACTTTCGTTTGGCTGAAAGGCCAATTGCGTAGATGAACCAGATAACCAAAGACGCTATCAGTTTGGGATCGAAGTAGGAGAAGTTCTCGAAAGCGCGTGGCAACCACACCATGCCAACAAGGATTGCAATGGTAAGCATCCAAAACCCGAACACTTCGGATTTGTGGCTCATCTTTTCAAGAGTCTCAAGATTGGGAAGTCGTTTATAGATCAACCCAAAGCGCGTCGATTTGATCTCGTGGTACAACATCAGGTACAGGAGACCGTATGCAGCCGACAACGAAATGGCAGTGTATCCAAGTAACGCGGCGGCAACATGAAATCCGAGCAAGTTGCTCCTGAGGATCGGTGCTATCTCAACAAGGTCTTTGATAAACAGCGACGAGACGCTCTGGAAGACAAGCGCCAGAATCAATATGAAAAAGCCTGTGTTGCTGGCTTGGGTTCGTATTTCAATATATGTGTAGGAAATGGCAATACAGAATGCCAACACTGTCATGATCTCGAACACCGTGGTAATCGGTGGATGATCGAACGCAACGGTTCTCAACAGAATATAGCCAAGGTGGGTCGCGACAACAACACCAAGGTATCGTGGTTTGATCAGATCGAGCGCAGGCTTGATGCCAAAGAACGACACTCCATAGACCATCACCAGTCCCGCGTAGAGAATCGGCATGAGGACAACAAGTATGTCAACCGTAAATTCCACTGTCGTTCAGAATCCTTGTTTGGTTTCGATCTCAAGAAAATATACGGAAAATGGCCTACAAAAACGAAGTCCGGAATCGAATACTTCACTACGCAAGTAATGAACCAATGAACCAGAGAGTAGGATTATGCAGGGAAAACAGGGTTGTAGTTAACAAAGGCTGGAAATCACGGATGGAATTTAACCGAAGGTAACCGCTCGTAAGAACGTTGCACTTCCACCGACCAGCAATCTCGTAATTTCCTCATTCTCGACAACAAGGTTGACGATGATCTTGCTTGGAGAAGGTGGTCGCATGAACTGGCCCTGCTTGATAATGTAACGTTGCTTCTTGACACCAAGAACGTCATGCAGATAACAGGCAAGCGGACCTGCGGCCATTCCGGTAGCAGATTCTTCCGGAATACCGTACGCGGGACCGAACATCCTCGCGACAGCATCTCCATGTTCGCCACCTCCTTGAGTCGTAAACGCGTAGTATCCCACAAGATCAAGTAACTTGCTGATCCTCTCCACGCTACCGAATTCAGGTCGTATCTTCGCCAGGGTCTCTTCGTTGCGCAAAGGAATCAGGAGAAAATTATTACCGGTGTTCGCGATGATGGGGAACAGATTGTCAGGAAGGTTGGCGGAATTAAGAAACAATGAATCCATAACCAAATGAGTATTGACACCTGGTGTCTGTGGGCCCACAACCGTGTATCGCGGAGCTGTTTGTTCCATGAACGTGAGATTATCTGTCAGATAAATATTACGGATCCCATCAACGGTCTCTTTGGAGCTTTTGGTTTTCTTGAGCAATCCTTTTTGAGCAAGGAAGGAGAACGTTGCGATTGTGGCGTGACCACAATGTGGGATTTGTTCCGTGGGTGTAAAGAACTCAAGCTTGTAGTCTGCTACCGTGGATGATGAGACAAACGCCGTTTCAGAAAGGCCCACCTTCGCGGCAATTGTCTGTCGCTCCTGTTTGCTGTACTTCTCGGCATCAAGCACCACTCCGGCAGGGTTGCCCCCAACGCCATCATCGACAAAGGCACTTAGAATGTGTACTGTGGCAGGCTTCAATAACATGTGGTGTGTCTCCTGAACACCGGATCACTCCTCCAGCGTTGTAAGGTTTCCCGGATCTTGTCCAAGCGCTTTTGCTTTGAGGACACGACGCATGATCTTGCCGCTACGGGTCTTGGGGAGCGAATCGACGATCTGGATTTGTTCAGGCTTTGCAATCGGACCAAGCTCGTGTGCGATGTGGTTGCGGAGTTCTTCAATTAATCCGTCGTGTGTTTTCGTTCCGGCTCTGAGTATGACGTACGCATGAATCGCATTGCCCTTCACTTCGTGTGGAAGACCAATAGCTGCGGCTTCGGCAACGGCAGAGTGACTCACCAATGCACTTTCGATCTCAGCTGTCCCTAACCGGTATCCCGATACCTTGATCACGTCATCCACCCGACCGATCACCCAGTAGTAACCGTCTTCATCGCGACGTGCCGAATCCCCCGTGAGGTATACGCCGGGGAATTTTCCCCAGTACTGACTTACATAGCGATCAGGATCGTTATAGATTGTGCGCAGCATTGCCGGCCAGGGAGTCTTGATGACGAGAAACCCCTCCTCGTTTGGGGCAACCGGATTTCCTTCTTCGTTGTAGATGTCCATTTTCACGCCAGGGAAAGGGCGGGTTCCCGATCCAGGCTTGAGCGGGACACACGGCATGGGCGTAATCATGAACATGCCTGTTTCGGTCTGCCACCACGTGTCCATGATCGGACAATTGTTCTTGCCGATGATGCGATGATACCACTTCCATGCCTCGGGGTTAATCGGCTCTCCGACAGAACCAAGCAACCGTAGCGAAGAGAGATCGTGCCTGTTGGGCCACGCCTCGCCGAAACGCATCAGTCCGCGGATGGCAGTGGGTGCTGTGTAGAGGATATTGATTCCGTACTTCTCGATCATCTGCCACCATCGGTTTGGATAAGGATATGTCGGTGCGCCTTCGTACATGAACGACGTCGTCCCATTAAGCAGGGGTCCATACACAATGTAGCTGTGTCCGGTGATCCATCCGGGATCGGCGGCGCACCAGTAGCGATCCTCTTCGTGGATATCAAATACATACTTTAGCGTGGTGTACGTACCGACCATATAACCGCCGTGTGTATGTAATATCGCCTTGGGTTTCCCCGTTGTTCCTGAAGTGTAGAGAAGAAAGAGTGGATGCTCGGCGTCAACCTCTTCCACCGGACAAACACTGTTGGCAATGGGTAGCGCCATCAGTTCATGGTACCACATGTCGCGGCCTGGCTCCATGTTCACCGACTCGCCTGTCCGTTTGACCACGAGAACACTTTCCACCGAGGCTGCCCGTTGCAAAGCCTCGTCCGCAATTTGCTTCAGCGGAACGATCTTGCCGCGTTGAAACGCTCCGTCGCATGTGATAAGCACTTTGGAATGACTGTCCTCAATCCGCTCCGCCAATGCCTCAACAGTGAAGCCGCCGTAGACCACAGAATGAACCGCACCGATACGTGCGCAGGCAAGCATGGCAATCGGCAACTCGGGCACACGTCCCATGTAGATGGTGACCCGGTCACCCTTCTGGACACCGAGACTCTTCAAGATGTTTGCAAACTTGCAGGTCTCGCGACGCAGTGCGAAATACGAGAAAGAACGGAACTCTCCCTTCTCCCCTTCCCATAACAGCGCGAGTTTATTCCGGCGGGCGGTTGCGGTATGTCTGTCGAGGCAATTGTGGACGATATTCGTTTTGCCTCCGACGAACCATTGATAGAACGGCTTCTTCGAATCGTCCAGCACTTTCTTCCAGGGCGCAAACCAATGGAGTTCATTTGCTTCCTTTGTCCAGAATCCTTCCAGATCCTTTTCTGCAAACGAAGCAAGATCGGCCCACTTTTTTACATGGGACAGACGCAAAGTCTCTTCTGATGGGTAGAATACTTCGCCGGAGAGTTTGTTCTCAGACATCAGGTACTCCTATCGGGATAGTGCTGTGGAAGGCATAAAGGTTCGGACACCGGATCAATATTGAAAACACGGTACTGAAAAGCAACAACGTGATGACGGCGAACAATACAATTCACTGGTAACTGTCGCCCCAAATTGGTACCCTGGTGCAGTTTTCAAACAGAGGTGTTTCATGGAAGTCGAGACTTCATTCACATGCGTCTATTGTTTCAGCGTTAACGAAACAATGGTGGATACCACCGGTGGAATGCAACAGGTGTACGTCGAGGACTGTCAGGTATGTTGTCGCCCCAACCAACTCACTATCACTGTGGGAGAGGACCTGGGTACTGCCGAGATTGTTGCAGAACCGCTATAGTCCTTATTTTTCGTTGAACGAAAACGCCTCTCCATCACCAGAGACCGACAGCATCAGGTCAAACATCAAGTGGCGATATTGAAGATCGGTGACTGCATGGAAGAACTTCATAACATTCTGCGGCTGTACTTCGTAGGAGGCCTTGAGAATGGACTTCCACTCCTCCGACGAACCACTCCCTAAACTCACAATCTCATCGATGTCGCCACGGTCAGCTATGACCTTCAGTTCTTCGTGGACAGATTCGGCAAGACGTTTTTCCCGATGCAACATGCGTTCGAGCATTTTGATGTCGTACTTCTTCGGCATCGGCATTTTTGAGTAGGAGACTCGCTCGACACCGCGACCTTTTCTGGGGGGAGGCGCAGTGTCCGAACCGACAACCTGTGCTATCCTGCCGTCAAGAACCTGGAGATTCAACACCCACCACTTGGTCGCAAGCAGAGTTTCCAATGTCTCCACGATCTCATTCTTGTGTTCATCGATTTGCCCCATCAAATCATCCCTGCCACGAGCGATGACCCCGAATTGGAACGGCAGGATGATACCGTGCATACGAAGATCGTTCAGTATCGATTCGTGTGCCCCCTGAAACTGCAATGACTCCTGTTTCCCGAGAAGAAGCATTCCGGTCTTGCTGATATTCATCACGGTGGGGAGGATTTTGCTGAGATAAAACCGAAGCCCTTCGTAGTCGAATGCGAAAATAAAGCCACGAGGATCAATCCCCTTCTCTTCCAGCATGAACGGCGTTTCCGCATGTGGTTCATGTTCCGGAATCAGAGAAACACCGTGAAGATAGACAACGTCATCATCCGAGAAATCAGTCGCAGTTCGCAACTCACTTACGTTTGCAACAACACCCGCATCATCTTCCTCGCGTTCCTCGACCTCCTGCTCCACAATCTCATCCTCTTCTTCCTTGATGCTCACTACCTCCGGTATCGGGGGAGGAGTGATGCGCTGTTCTTCGATATGTTTTGGCTCCTGCGAGCGCTTCGCCTTCTTCAATTCCTGTTCGATGTCTCCCCAGAAGGGTTCCTTGGTAGCTGGTCGTGATGGTTCCTTCTTCTCCTCGATCTTTGGGAGTTCAACCTTGGGAGGTTCGATCTTTGGTTCCACTCGTGGCGCTACGGTTTCTATATGCTGTGGGTCCTTTGGAGGAATAACCGGTGAGGGTTTGGGTTCTGCCGGTTTTGCTGATGGAGCAGGAGATAACGGCTCCGTGATACGTGGACGAGATTCAACCGGTTGTTGCGACTTTACTTCGTTGGGAGGTTCGCGATGAACGGGCGCGGTAGCGGCCGGGACTTTGCCTTTGAGTACTTCCACTGCCTCAAGGCGATGCCGTGTAATCAATTGCTCGATGTCGCCGACAAGCTTCTCGACAACTTCATCTACGGGCAAGGACGACATGTCGCCAAGCATACGCTTGACGTTTTCACGCTCTGAGAGTTGCTCGAAAAGCTCTTGCAAAAGCAACTCTGCCATTCGTTCTTTGGAACGTTCTTTCATCTGCTCCCACGATTAAAATGCAGCGAAAAATCAGTCCAAAGATAACGATTGGAGGTACAAACTTCAATTCTGACTTTTTATTGCTTGTTGGCTATTTCTTTAATCTGACATCTTTCCTGCAACGCAGCATGCCATCTTCTTCACGTTCAAGGGGACGAATCGTCCCGAATGTTCCCAACTTTCGAGAATCTCCAACAGCCCTCTCAGTCAGAAACGGATCACCTTCAAACATAAGTTCGTCATATTGTTTTGAGTACCCCATACCTGAAAGTACATAGTGAACATGAGCGGGATTCCGTGTTGATGGGTACGACCCCGGTTTGATCGTTCGGTATTTATACTCCCCGTTGGCATTTGTTTTCATGGTCCCCTGTAAGCGGGGATCACCCGGCCCGTCTGATTTCCGGCGGTAGTTTCCTTCAGTGTCTGTGTGATAAACATGGACAATAATTCCAGGTACCGGGGTTGTTCCATCTTCTGCATAGACCGTTCCGTGGACAATCATTGGCTCGCCGGGTTCATCTTTTCCGCCAATTACTATTCCCGCGGAGATTTCCTTCTGGTTTCCACCAGAAGAAGCCTTGAGCGCACCGATCCCAAAGGATACCATAGCAAGAACGAAAATAATGGTCTTCATATTTCTCCCATTCTAAAGTGAGTTACCGGCGGGCCGATGCTCCGCCGCTTGCAGCTCCTATCATCATGTGAATCGTAACCTCGTTCCCGATCATCGTCATCCCCGGAGCAATACCATAATCATTACGGTCAATCGTGAACGTGGTTTCAAAGCCGATCAGTTCTCCAATATCTCCGACCTTTGTGGTTCCCAAAATTCTCACGGGCACCGTGATGCGTTTGGTGATGTCCCGTATCGTAAAATCGCCCGTTACAAGCAGCGTGTCTTTGCCGCCCGATCGTGCGCTTGTGCTTTTGAATGTCATGAGGGGATAGCGCGCCGAATGGAGGAGATCAGGTGACTTGATTGCACCATCACGATCACCGTTTCGACTATCGACGCTTCCCGTCTTGATGCTGAAGTCAACGGCAGTTGCCGATGGCTGGCCCGCATCATACGTAATTGATCCGGAATAGTCACGAAACCTTCCTTCCTCTTTGAATACAACCCATTTGTAGATGGTGAAACCTATGTTCGAATCTTCAGCGCGCACGTGATATGTCGTGGGCTTCGCAAGAATGGATGAAGAAGTGGCGACAAATACGGCTGCAACGATAATAATACTGAACATGCGATGTGCAAGCATACGTCCTCCTGAGGTGAGTGAAAATCAACCGGCGTTCGTAAAGTAAGATACCGCTGGAGCAGCGAGGGTTTGAATGGAACGAGAAGGGATCCGAAATAAAAAAACCGGGGAATTACATTGACCACCAATGCGCGTCAAGCCCCAGTTCTTCGGACCAGGCTTGCACCATTTTTTTATCTCCCTCGATGATACCGTTGCACGTAACGCCCTTCGGAGGAGGCGCAAGTACGGCGAGGCGGTTATAGATCCGCACACGATCACCGGCGTGCGTTCGAGAGAGAAGATGGAACAGTGTTACCGCGTCTTTCGGACGGGCTTCGTCAATAAGAATCTGAAGCGTCGTCTGGGACGGGCTTGCAAAATCAAACTCAGAAATTGCATGCTTGAAGCGTGGCGTGGCATCGTCATAGTAAGGCGTACCAGGCCCGATACCGGGACGCGTCTCGCATTGTGCCCCGGCAGGAATAATGGATGAACGACCCGCAAGTTCCAACGCAACCCATCCGGCGGTCACCTTGAGTATCCCGCCTCCATTGTCATCAACTTGTAATGTGTAGGCACATCCAAGATCAATCGCCGTTGCCGAGGGGGTTTCCACAAAGAAAAGGCGCGGGGGTGCCCAGATAGTCGCGCGGATCGTCCCTTTTGCCAGTGCGATGCGATGGTCGGACGACTTGGATTCGATGAGCCGCAAACGCGTGTTCGGCTCAATTTCTAATTCACCAATCGTTCCAACATCCAGCTTTGCTCGTGATGTAGCGTCAGTTTCCAGCCAATCCCCCACTCCAAGCTCTGCGATTTCGTCCATCAGGTTGGACCCAATGACCGGCATGCCTTCGAGCCTGGCAACTTTCCAGGAGGGACTGGTAAAGAGCACACTCGCCCAGAAAGCTCCTCCAATGACAATCACGACGCTTGCAGCGAGAGTGAGACGCTTGGTCCAACCAAATCGTCTTCGCGGCATGTTACCAATTGCAGAGCTTGCGGGATGATGAAGAATATTGGAATGCTCTGCTTCAATCTGCGCCGAGATTCCCGGCCAGAGATCACGCGGAGGAGTGAGGCTGCTGGGAAGCTCGCGGACATCATCGCGCAAGATACGCAGATGCTTCATCTCATTGCGGCAGCGGATGCACTCTGCAAGGTGTGCCTCAACGCGGTGACGTTGTTCAACGCTCAAAACGCCATCCAGGTAATCGTGCAGGTGTTCTTCGGTTTCGTGGATGCTCATCGTCCCAATGCCTCCCTCAACAATTTGCGTGCCCGGTGGAGTTGCGCTTTGCACGTTCCGGTGGCAAGACCCATCCGTTCTGCAATCTCGTCATGTCGATAGCCTTCAATGTCATGAAGAACCAGAATAGCCCTTGCTTGCGGCGGCAACGCACCAATGGCCTTTTCGATGTCCATCGCAGATTCAGGTGATGACTGATGAGCACCAACATCCGGAAGTTCTTCCATCACCATGACTCTTCCCGTCCTCCGCCGCTCGCTTCGAAGATCCACCAACACCACATTGACGGTGACACGATGAAGCCAGGATGCGAAGGCGCTCTCCCAACGAAACGAGCCGATCATCTGCCAGACGCGGACAAAGACATCCTGGGTTAACTCGGCGGCGCGGTCGCTGTCGGCAATGATCCGAAGACAAAGCGCGTACACACGGCCAGCATGCCCGCGATAGAGCAACTCAAATGCTGCTTTGTCGCCGGTCTGTGCCCTGCGTACGAGCTCGTCTGTGCTTTCGTGCTGTTCCGGCCCCAGGAGGGACTCCCGTTGTGCCACGCTCACCATGATGTGCCTGATTAACGGTTGTAAGATACCGGTCAGGTGAAAAGGGTTTGAATAGGATTCCAGAAAAGTTAACTGATTTGGTGCAGTACGGCAATACTTCAGCCATGTCTTTCAGGGATCATCCTGAACGATTTCATTATTTTCCAGTAGAAACACAAACAGGCGCCTCACTGGACGCCTGTCGTGTTTTTAGAGAAGGATGCAGAATTTATTGCGCAGGCGTGGTTTCCGTCTTCGTGCTCAGTTCTTTCAATGTCTCAATCAGATGCTGCGAAATCTGAAGCGCATCGCGGCTTTCAATCTGGAACCGCGGAACGAAATGCACAAGTTGGCCATCCTTGAAGAATGCCATTGCCGGCGATGACGGCGGGATATTCCCCATAATCTCCCTGAGTCTGGCCGTTGCTTCAACATCACCGCCCGCGAATACCGTCGTCAGGTGGTCCGGCTTGAAGGGCGATTGCTTTAACGCCATCGCGATACCGGGACGCGCTTTGCCAGCCGCGCATCCGCAAACCGAGTTGACGACAATGAAGTTCAATCCCTTGTCCTCGTTGATTGATTTGTCGACTGCGGCGGGTGTATTCAATTCTCTGAACCCAATTCTTGTCAGTTCATCTCGAAATGGTTGGATCATTACTGGATCATATCTCATTGCTTCATCTCCATAAAAATCTGTGCATGAATTTGGAACTCTACCTTCTACAACCTATTTCCGGCGTTTCTGGTTCCGTTTGGTTTTCGCCTTCTTGGCCAGCGGCTTTGCTACTTTCTTTGTTTTCAGTTTGATTTTTCGTTTCGGCTTTGCCTTGGTAGCTTTCTTCTTTGCTGCCGGACGTTTCTTTGATGTTTTCCTCTTCTCAACATTCGGCTTCTTCAACTGGCCTGCAATCAGGTTCAGGGCGCTACCGGCTTTGAACCACTCGATCTGGTTTTCATTGAACGTATGGTTGAGCAAACACTCGTCGATGGTGCCATCCGAGTGTTTCAGGAGGAGCCGTAGCGGGACACCGGGGGCAAATCTCGACAATCCAACTATTGAGGCCTTGTCGTCTTCGCGCACCTTGTCGTAGTCATTGGGACTTGCAAACGTTAGCGGAAGCATTCCCTGCTTCTTCAGGTTGGTCTCATGGATGCGCGCAAAGCTCTTCACAACGATCGCCTTGCCACCAAGCCAGCGAGGTTCCATCGCAGCATGCTCTCGACTCGATCCTTCTCCATAATTTTCATCTCCAACCACAATCCAGCCGAGTCCGCGTGCTTTGTACTCTCGTGCGACGGCTGAGAAATCCTTGATCTCCCCGGTGAAAACATTCTTTCCCTTGCCGATGTCGTCACTGTAGGCATTCACCGCGCCGATGAACATGTTGTTGGAAATATTGTCGAGATGGCCTCTATACTTCAACCACTTGCCTGCGGGAGAGATATGATCGGTCGTACACTTCCCCTTTGCTTTGAGCAGCACCGGAAGGTCGATAAAATCATTGCCGTCCCACGGTGCAAACGCTGAGAGCACTTGCAAGCGGTCACTCTTGGGAGAGACCTTCACAACTACTTTGGTTCCATTCTTCGCGGGAGCGGTATAGCCCTTTGCCCCTGGCGTAAACCCCTTGCGCGGTAATTCATTCCCGCTGGGAGGATCGAGCTTCACCAATTCGCCTTTCTCATTCACCAACGTGTCTGTAAGTGGATTGAATGTGAGTCGACCTGCAAGGGCAAAGGCAGTAACGATCTCCGGACTTGCAACGAACGCGTGCGTATCGGGATTCGCATCGTTGCGGCCGGCAAAATTGCGGTTAAACGATGTGATGATTGAGTTCTTATCACCCTTCTGCACATCATGCCTCTTCCATTGACCGATGCATGGACCGCAGGCGTTCGCCAATACCAGTCCGCCAATTTCGGTGAGGATTTTCAAATGTCCGTCACGCTCGATCGTTGCGCGAATCTGTTCCGAACCCGGCGTAATGGTGAACTCCGACTTCGCGTGGAGCCCCTTGCTCAAGGCCTGCCGTGCAATGCTGGTAGCCCGTTCGATGTCTTCGTAGCTCGAGTTCGTGCAGCTTCCAATCAGAGCGACACGCAGTTCTTCCGGATAGTTGTTTGAGCGAACCGCATTTCCAAACTCGGAGATCTTCCAGGCCTTGTCGGGCGTGAAGGGGCCATTCACCAATGGCTCAAGCTCCGAGAGATTGATCTCGATAACCTGATCATAATATTTTTCCGGCGATTGAAGGACTTCAGTATCCGGGCGGAGATGTTCAGCTATCTTGTCGGCGAGTTTTGCAACGGCAGCTCTGCCGGTTGCGTTCAAGTAGTCTGCCATTCGGGAATCGTACGGGAAGATCGAAGTCGTTGCACCGACTTCAGCACCCATATTGCAGATAGTTCCTTTTCCCGTCGCCGAGATGGACTTCGTTCCTTCACCAAAATACTCCACGATGGCACCTGTTCCGCCTCGTACAGTGAGAATGCCTGCAACTTTGAGAATAACATCCTTGGCTGAAGTCCAGCCGCTGAGAGAGCCAGTCAACTTCACGCCAATGACTTTCGGGAATTTCAGCTCCCACGGCATCCCCGACATCACGTCAACCGCATCCGCTCCACCGACGCCAATGGCGATCATACCAAGTCCGCCGGCGTTGGGCGTGTGCGAATCGGTCCCAATCATCATACCGCCGGGGAATGCGTAATTCTCCAGAACTACTTGATGGATAATCCCCGCACCCGGCTTCCAGAATCCAATGCCGTACTTGTTTGAAACTCCGGCAAGAAAATCGAACACCTCTTTGTTATCCGTGAACGCCTGAGCCAAATCTGCACGAGCGCCAACCTGCGCTTGAATCAAGTGGTCGCAATGCACTGTGCTTGGAACTGCCACGGTTGGAATACCTGCTGACATGAACTGTAACAGTGCCATCTGTGCCGTTGCATCCTGCATTGCCACTCGATCTGGTGCAAGGTCAACGTATGTCTTGCCACGCTCCGCAGCCTGCTCCACCGGTTGCCAGTAGTGTGCATAGACAATTTTTTCGGAAAGCGTGAGCGGACGACCCACCACTTTGCGGCTGGCCTCTATGCGATCCGGGAACTGACTGTATGCCTTCTTAATGAGGTCAAGATCAAATATCATTCGAGAAATCCTTTGAGGGGTTACATGTGAAGACAAATCTGATTCAAATATACGGAGAGTGTGAGTTGAGTGCAAGATGAGTTCATTCAACGACCGTAGTGCTGCGCGAGCGACGAACCTCTATGGAAACTCATCCACCACATCGTGCATCCGATAAAGTCTTGGTCACCTATTGTGATTTCGCGCTTTCTGCTTTTTTACCTTTGCTTCTTTGCGCCTTTGCGTGATCACTCAGCCGGGTTGGTTGCAATAGAATGCATTTTTTGGTAATTTTCAGCAATCTTAAGGGAGTTTGCGCCACACCCATGCCTGAGAAACCTCTAGAACAGCACGACGATCAGGAAGAAGTCATTATCGAAGAGCCTGCGAAAGTCATTCTCTTCAATGACAACGTCCATTCGTTTGAGGAAGTGATTGTCCAACTTATCAAGGCGATCAAGTGTACTCAGAGCAAAGCGGAAGGCCTTGCATCGGAAGTCCACAATACGGGAAAAGCCGTGGTGTATGCCGGCGATTTGCTCCGCTGCATGGATGTGAGCAGTGTGCTGGAGGAAATACGGTTGATGACGCAGATTGAAGTGTAAAATCAAGGCAAAAGGTAAAAGTAAAAATATAAAATGAAGACTGATGACTGATGATGACATCCAAAGAAATACGACAGAGCTTTCTTGATTACTTTGAGCAACGCGGGCACCGGATTGTGCAAAGCTCGCAGGTGATTCCTCACGGCGATCCCACCCTTCTGTTTACCAACGCGGGGATGAATCAGTTCAAGGATGTCTTCCTTGGCACAGGCAAGCGTGAGTATGTGCGTGCAGCGGATACGCAGAAGTGTATTCGTGTCAGCGGGAAGCATAACGACCTGGAAGAAGTCGGGCGGGACACGTACCACCACACATTCTTTGAGATGCTCGGCAACTGGTCATTCGGCGACTACTACAAGAAGGAAGCCATCGAGTGGGCGTGGGATCTGCTTACCCGTGTATGGGGCCTGGAGAAGAAGCGCCTCTACGCAACCGTGTACGAGACTGACGACGAAGCAGCGGAGCTTTGGAAGAAAGTCACCGACATCGACCCCACACACATCCAGAAGTTTGGTAAGAAAGATAATTTTTGGGAAATGGGCGAAACTGGACCGTGCGGACCGTGTTCTGAAATCCATATTGACTTGACGCCCGACTATTCCGGTGGCCATCTTGTGAACGCCGGGGATGCACGTGTGATGGAAATATGGAACCTGGTTTTTATCCAGAACAACCGGAATGAGAAGGGCGAGCTTGAGAATCTCCCGGCAAAGCATGTTGACACAGGTATGGGCTTCGAGCGTGTCTGTGCCGTATTGCAAGGGAAGAAATCCAACTACGATACCGATGTGTTCATGCCGATCATCTCGGCGATTGCAAACACTGTGGGCAAGCCGTACACCGGTGGACTCGACTCCCCCACCGATATTGCGATGCGTGTTATCGCCGACCACATTCGCATGCTCACGTTCTCGATCACTGATGGCGCAATTCCCGGCAATGACGGTCGGGGCTACGTGCTGCGCAGGATTCTTCGTCGTGCTGCGCGCTTTGGCCGCAACCTCGGCATGAAGGAACCATTCATCTACAAGATCACTGGCTCTGTAGTTGATTCGATGGGCAAGGCGTTCCCGGAGATTGTGGAAAAACAATCCCATGTTGAACGTGTGATAAAAGCTGAGGAAGAGGGATTTAACGCGACGCTGGATAGAGGATTGGAGATATTTGAGTCTGTTGCTGCGCGAGTTGGTTCGACGAAAGTGTTTCCCGGTGATGATGCGTTCAAGTTATATGATACGTATGGCTTCCCTCTCGACTTGACACAATTGATGGCTTCCGAGTTCGGGTTGAAGGTTGATGTTAGCAGGTTTACAGAACTGATGGAAGGACAGCGACACCGCGGCCGTGCGTCAAGGTCGAGGGCCAAAGAGCTTCTTGATCAAATGTTAGACATAAAAACCAAGTTTGTCGGTTATGACAACTTCGAGTGCGAGACAATTGTTAGTTCGAGCAAACTTAGCAACGAAGGAATTGTTGAATACATCGTTACGGAAAAAACCCCATTCTATACTGAATCTGGTGGACAAGTAGCTGACACGGGTATCATTGAAATGCTTGGGGGTAAATTTCAAATCAATTCAGTTCTTAGATCTGGAGACGGCGTTCTTCATCGCGTGCAAGGGATAGATGATGTGATCGGCCAAAGCGTAGCTTTGAGAGTTGACGTCCCCCGTCGCCAGAGCATCCAGCGCAACCACTCAGCCACACACATTGTGCATGAGGCACTGAGGCGAGTTCTTGGAACACACGTCCATCAGCAAGGCTCCTTGGTCGCGCCGGATCACTTGCGCTTCGACTTTCCTCATTTTGGGAAGATCAGTCCGGAAGAGATAAAAGCAATCGAAGACATTGTGAATGGGAAGATCGCCGAGGATATTTCTGTCTTTACCGAAGTCGATATGCCGATTGAGAAGGCGAAGAAAATCCCGAACGTCAAAATGTTCTTCGGCGACAAGTATGGCGACATTGTGCGCGTTGTGTTTATCGATGAGAAGTTCAGCGTGGAGTTCTGCGGTGGCACACACGTCAAAAACACCAAAGACATCGGGCTCTTCAAGATTATCTCCGAGTCGAGTATTGCCAGTGGCGTGCGTCGCATCGAGGCGGTCACAGGCGAAGGCATCCAACGCTATATCGAGCAGCAGAAAGAACGTGCTGGCACGTTAACTGCTCAATTGGAGCGACTGATTGAGGAAACGGAATCTCTCCAGAAGGAACTGGGCAAGTACGCGGGTCAGACGCCCGAGTACAAACGTCCAGCACTTGGAGCCGTCTCCCTCCCTCCCGATCCTTCATTGGCGATCAGTACGGTTGAGAAGCACATTGTGGAGCGCGAGCAAACGATTGAAGAGTTCACCAAGCACGCCGCCGACATGCGCAAGGAGTTGAGCAAACACAAGGTGAAGGAAGCTGCCGGAGGGATTGATGGATTGGTGGCAAGTGCCGTGGCACTCAATGGCTTCAAGATTGTCTCCTCGAAGGTCGACGCATCCACTATGGACGAGTTGAAGAGCATCGGCGATACATTGCGTTCCAAGCTTGGCAGTGGCGTTGGTGTTCTTGCCAGTGTCATCGACGAGAAGGTTGCACTCGTCTGCGTTGTTACAGATGATCTCATCAAGACAAAGAACCTGCAAGCCGGCAAGATCGTGGGTGAGCTCGCCAAACAAGTTGGCGGTGGGGGTGGCGGCAAGCCGCACCTTGCAACCGCGGGTGGCAAGGATGTAACGAAGCTTGATGAGGCATTGATGGGAGCGATGGATGTTATCCAGAGGATGTTGGAGAAATAATGCCAACACGCAAGCTTGTGAGAGTTCTACACGCCGAGCCTACCTCGGAATTTAACGTTCGTATTGAGTTCACCGATGGCACCCGGCGAGTCGTCGATTTGGAGCCCTACCTTCATGGGCCGGTTTTCGATAAAATTCGCAATGACCATGAAGTCTTCCGATCGCTTAAGGTCAACGAACGCATGGGAACCATCATGTGGGAAAACGGCGCTGACATTGACCCAGACGTGCTCTACCACAATCTCACGCCGGCATGGATGGAGAATGATCAGGAAACTATTGCAAAGAGGGATTCGTGAACGTCAGGAAGGAACCTTCGCAGCCGGATGAACTAACCAAGAGTAAGAATGAACAACTCTGGGCGAAGGAAGCTCTGCGACGTCACGAGGAATTCGTCAATGGTAAAGCTAAGGCTCGTCCGGCGGCCGAGGTATTTCGAAATGCACGAGCACGGCTTGAGTAGGTTCTAGTGTTTGCTTGAAACAATGACGAAGGAGGGCAGATGAATCTCACAGCAGTGTTTCAGAAGGTACCCGAAGGATATGTTGCTTTTGTTGCAGAACTGCCGGGTGCCAATACTCAGGGCGAAACCCTCCTGGAAGCTCGGGAGAATCTCTTGGAAGCCGTCGAGCTGGTCCTTGATGCAAACCGTCAGACGGAGGCTATGGCAAAGGGGGATACGTGAGCGTTGGGAAAGGAACCGGTTCATTTAAGCGGGAGACGACAGGAACAAAGACCGGGTATAAAGATATGGGACTAGGAATACACTCGAAGAGAGAAATTAATGGAAGGGTGATCCTATCAATCCAAGCCGAGGACATACTCCGATTTACTCTTGGCACGCGATACAATTGTATTCACGGGAGTAGGCTGGAAGAGAAAAAATGGAAGCATATTCTGAAAAGATTATCTTCCGCCCTATCCTTCACTTTGAGTACAATTGATACTGACGGCATTCACAAAGCAGAGATTGAAAGGTATCTTCGGTGCATTAAGACTTCGATTCAGTCGATGGAACAAACTGACCCAGAAGTTCTAATGGCGCTATTCGGATTGTGTTTTGAATTGGTGGGAGGACTTCCAGACAATCGTTCAAAACGAATAGTGAAGATTGATTCGCACAACTTTAGGCAAGGTCGATTTCGAACTGCATTTTATACACATGATGTTTTACAAAAGTATAAACTCATTATGCGGTCGGCACTAAATGAAGAGTTCAAGCGCTTCTACTCAATTGACGATCTTGAAGACCATTTCAAAGGCGATATTCGCGATTTTGTTGAGTGGTTTAGACAAACACATCCCACTGCCTATGCACTATTGTTTTGATGTTACTGTCTATCCTCAGATGCATCGCAACAAAAACATCTGGAACGAAGGTGAACTATTCAGCTGTCGTGGAGCATGTTGAGAGGCTTGACCCTCACAAACTGAGGCGAATCCTATTCTGGCAAAGGCTCAGGTGTGTTATAGTGACGCCAGTGGCGAAGCTCATTTTGCTCGCTTCGTGGGGACTGTTTGCAGGTGTTATTGTGGGAAGTATAGCGTTGGGATATTTTGCCCCGAAAGAACTCCTGTATCGCTATGTTTCTGGCATTTGGGCAGAAGGGCTAGCATTGGCATGGGCTGGGATCATCCTGTTTGCTATTCTCTCCACCTCGGGGATCAAAGTTGTTGGAGCTAAAGTTCGGGCAATTCAACATGAAGTTGACGAGTGGGCTTTGACGGCAAGTTGTTACGTTGATGCAATAGGAAGTCGGATAATACGATTGACTCAAGAGGATCAGTTATCTAGTCTGACGGCTGAATCCGCACCAGCAAGAGTCATCCAACTTGTTGAGCGTGTCGCCGATGCCGGAAATCACGAATCAATAGTCACTGCCCTCCAGTCAAGAGGTTCAGTTCTCTTTGCGAAGTGGAGTACCGGGGATTTGCTCGCCTTGATATTTGCGATGTATCCGCATGACCAAGACCTGGCCGATCACCGCTATGAGTTTCTTCACGAGTTCTTCAAATTCATCGGAAAGGATCGAAGCCTAGCCCTACTGAGGTTATTCATAGATTCCCAATTGGTGCTTCGCGGAGGTTCTGGTGTAATGTTCTGGCTGCATTTCCAAAGATATGTCTACGATGAGTCCATTGACAACATTTTCAGGCCGGAGAACAGACCAAAACGGGAGCCTTGGTTGGTAGTTCAATCGCAAATCAACAGAGTGAAGAACATAGATATTGCATAGACCTCCAGCCTCGAAAGATCTCTTATGGCCCATTTACCACTTACAATTCTCGCCCGACAGGCATTCATCCAGGATGAACTGAAGGCCAGTTCGGAAATCAAGCTGAAGATCTTTGAGCATTGTACCGACAAGATCATCAAGGCGGTCGATCTCATCATCAAGTCGTTGAATGATAAGAAGAAGATTCTGCTTTGTGGAAACGGCGGCAGCGCGGCGGATGCGCAGCATATTGCCACGGAGTTTGTCATCCGCATGAACCCCGCAATCAAGCGACCTGGCATCCCGGCCATTGCGCTTACCACGGACTCGTCGATGCTCACTGCGGGGGCAAACGACCTTGGTTACGACAACGTGTTTGCACGTGCCGTGGAAGCGCTTGGACAATCGGGTGATGTGTTGATAGGGATCAGTACGAGCGGGAAATCGGAGAGTGTCAACAACGCCTTCAAGATGGCAAGGTCCAAAGGAATGGCAACCATCGGCTTCCTCGGCAAAGATGGCGGCACAGCCAGGGATCTCGTGGATATCGCCATCATCGTCCCTTCCAATGACACACAGCGCATCCAGGAGGGGCATATCACCGTCGGACACATCATTTGTGGCCTCGTCGAGCGGGAGATCTATGGCTGACCTCCCTGCACCAACAGGGACATCGGCACCCAGAACGACGCGCCAGCGCCGCGGAGACATCCTTATTCCTTTACTCACGGTGCTCTCCGACTCAATCGCCGTCGAGTGTGCCTTCCTCTTCTCGTACTGGCTCCGTTTCCGCAGTTCGTTCTTCGATTCGCTCGGCTTCGTGGATATCGATTCTCCGAACATCACCGGATATCTGACCGGTTCGTTGTTCATCATCGTTGTGTGGCTTTTGTTATTCAACGCACGCAAGATGTACCGCCCGCGCCGCAGTGTTAGCCTTGCGGATGAACTCATCAGCGTCGTCAAGGTCATCAGCCTCGGGATGCTCATTGTCATGAGCGCGGCGTTCTTCTATCGTGAGTTCTCCTATTCACGCGTGGTGTTCGGGTTGTTGTGGGGAACGTCCATTGCATTGATCTTCACCGGACGGGCAATCGTCCATGGAATCGAACGGAGTTTGTACCGTCGTGGTCTCAATCTTCAATACGCTATCATCATAGGCAACGACGGCCTCGCCAACGAAGTGTTCTCGCGGCTCAACGGCCATCCTTCATTCGGCATTAAGATCCTCGGTTACTTCGCCGACGAGCCTGCAGAACCCGGTCTCGACCTCTCTTCGTCCACCTATCTCGGCAAGATCACCGAAGCACCTGCCTTCATCCGCGCTCACCGCATTGAACTGGTATTCCTCGCTCTACGCTCAAAGGATCACAGCCAACTTTTCGATCTGATCGGAGAATGCGAAGGAATCAATGTTGAATTTATGATGGTGCCGGATGTTCTGGAAGTACTGACGAGCAACGTACAGGTGAAGGACTTGGAGGGCATTCCCTTCCTAAAAATCAAAGGCATCCCGCTGACGTTCTGGGGGAGAATAACAAAGCGTACGTTTGATATTGTCGTTGCCGGGACGATCATCATTCTACTCAGTCCGGTCTTGTTGCTGATCATAATTCTCATCAAGCTCGATTCACGCGGTCCTGTGTTCTTCAAACAGGAACGCGTGGGACTTGACGGGAAGCGTTTCACAATGTACAAGTTCCGTTCGATGCGCGTCGGCTCCGAAGAGCTTGACGATGAAGCCGGGCTGGGGATTCGTAACGACCCCCGTCGCACGCGCATCGGGGCATTCATCCGCAAACTCAGCATCGATGAGCTGCCGCAGTTGTTCAACGTGCTCAAAGGAGAAATGAGTTTGGTGGGTCCCCGGCCTGAGCGGGCGCATTACGTAAAGGAATTTCAGCACGCCATTCCCAAGTACCTGGACAGACATCGCGTCAAGACAGGCCTGACCGGTTGGGCACAGGTGAACGGCCTCAGGGGCGACACATCACTCGAAGAACGGATCAAGTACGACTTGTATTACATTGAAAACTGGTCCGTGGCGTTTGATCTGAAAATCCTGATGCGCACGGTACGGGCCGCATTAAGCGTCAAGGAGGTGGACTAATGATTCCGTTGCTGGTGTTCTACG
Source organism: Bacteroidota bacterium (assembly GCA_046160825.1). Lineage (GTDB taxonomy): Bacteria > Bacteroidota > Ignavibacteria > UBA10030 > UBA6906 > JBJXHC01. Next base: position 68,720 of record JBJXHC010000097.1, read on the forward strand.
CCCACGTCGTTGGGATTGTCACGGTGTTTACAAAGCGGTGGCAGTAGGATGGATTGGG
>JBJXHC010000098.1:0-42408 GCA_046160825.1 Bacteroidota bacterium
CCTCCTGAAATTCATGGAGAATGTTCTCGGCGCCATGGATGTCGGGTTTTCGCTTCCGCATGAATTCTCTTCACAGGAACAGCAACTCCTGCTTCTGATCGGCAACCAGATTGGGGCGGCGATTGAAAACGCGCAGTTGTATGCAGAAGTGGAAGCTCAGGTTACCCGTATCACTTCATTGTATGAACTGGGAAAACATTTGAGCGGTGCGCTGGACACGCAGACCTTGTTGCAAAGTGTGCATTCGGAGATATCCCGTGTTTTCCCGATTGATCGCTTTTCGTACCTCACGTTCAATCCGGAAAAATATTCGACCACGGCTGTCTTCGAAGCTGGCGGTGATATCATTACCCGGTCCGAAGAACCACGCAAGAATGTGGAGGTCACCGTGAGCGAACAATCTGATATATCGGATGCGATTGCCGCGGGAACATCAATACGACGTACCGGGCTTGAAGGAGGGGCGGCGATGAACTCCAGACTTGTTGTTCCGGTGAAGTCCAATGAAGAGCCGATTGGCTTCCTCATGGTGGAGGCGGAAGGCACCGACATCTACTCCGAAGCTCACTTGCGTCTCTTGGAAAGTATCGCTAATTTGACTGAAATTGCCCTTGAGCGAGCACGCCTGTACGAGGATACGATCAATAAATCCATGGAAATTGAGGCCCGCAACAAGGAGTTGGACGATTTTACGTACGTGGTCTCACACGATCTTAAGGAGCCACTAATCAGCATCGAGGGATACAGCAAGATCTTGCTCAAGGATTACAAGGACAAGATCGACGACGAGGCACGGGAGTATCTTTCCTCTGTTGTCCAGTCAAGTGCAAGGATGAAGAGCTTGATTGATGACTTGTTGACCCTTTCCCGGCTTGGTCGGGTTACCGAAGCCGTGCATACGGTTTCCGTCGGGCTCTTGATCAAGGAAATCCTTCATGATCTCAGATTCCTTCTGCAAGAGAAGCACGTCAATGTTACTGTGCCCCCCGGATTGCCTGAAGTCCGTTACAATGCAACGCAGTTGAGTATGGTATTCCGGAACCTGATTTCGAATGCACTAAAATTCAACAACAAACCGTCACCAACCATTGCCATTGATATGACGGAAGAGGACACACACTACGTGTTCTCGGTGGCAGATGATGGTATCGGGATTGACGCTCAGTATTACGAGAAGATATTCATGATCTTCCAGCGACTGCAACGTAACGAAGAATATCGGGGGACAGGCGCTGGGCTGACCATCGTGAAGAAGATCGTTGAAAAGCATCACGGGCGCATTTGGCTGGATTCAACCGTAGGCAAGGGAAGTACGTTCTATTTCACAGTTCCGAAATAAGGCGGGCCGCATGGAAGAGCAGAAGGCGATACGAATATTACTCGTCGAGGACAACCGGGACTTTGCCAAGCTTGTCGAGGTGTTCCTGCGCAAGCATGAACCGGAAACATTTGAAATAGTGTGGAAGGAGAACGGGAAAGAGGCTCTGGGAGAGATCGAACGTGAGCAGGTCTTTGACGTTATCCTCATGGATTATTTTCTTCCCGGACAGAATGGGCTTGAAATCACACGACTCCTGCATGAACGTCATGTGCAGACACCGGTCGTCTTCCTTACTGTGAACAAAGATTTTGATCTTGCTGTGGAAGTAATGAAACTCGGCGTTGAGGATTACCTGGTAAAGGAAGAAATATCAACTCCCGTTTTGCCAAAGACGATTCTCAATGTTATCGAGAGACAATCATTACGGGAACAGTTGACAAGGTTGGAGATCACGCAAAAGCGTCTCGAAGCAATCTCCGAACTTGTTGTCAAAATATCCCAGGAGATTCGTCTTCCGCTTGATGAAATGAGAATTAACGTGACGGAGTTGCTTAAACACCACGAATCGGACAATCTCAAGACATATCTTACCATTATCAGGGACAATCTGGTCCGGATTGAGAAAAAAATCGTCAAGCTCAAGGATCTCAAGACGGATAAAACAGTCCAGTATATTCGCGACATCCGCATGTTCGATCTTTCCGAATAGTATGCTGACATTGAGTTCACCGTTTCACACAATGTTGGCACATCTTCTCATGTCCATTCTTCGTTTCTCATGAAATTCAAACTTGCTCTCGCCCAAATTGATCCTGTTCTTGGCAATGTTGCTGCCAACGTCAAGAAGCATGTCGCCATGGCAACGAGAGCCAGGGCGTTGGGCGCTAATCTCGTCGTGTTTCCGGAACTCAGCCTTACAGGATACTCGATCAAGGACATGAACTGGGATCTTGCGATCCGACCTGATATTCCCCCCAAAGAACTTGCTCCTCTTTTCAAACTCAGCAAATCCATTTCCATCCTTGCCGGGGGAGTTGAAGAGGACAAGCATTTCAGGTTATTCAATTCGGCGTTCCTCTTTGAAGATGGGGCGTTGTCTGTCGCTCATCGCAAAGTCTATCCGCCAACGTATGGCATGTTTGAAGAAATGCGCTATTTCAATCGCGGCGAATCCGCAAGGGCTATTGACACGAAGCATGGTCGCATTGGCGTTTTGATTTGTGAAGACCTTTGGCATCCCGCGCTTCCGTACATTCAGGCTCAGGATGGTGCCGGTATTGTTATTGCGCTCGTTGCAAGTCCGACCCGGGTTGGCGGCGATGAGAAAGAACTGCCTATTGCAGTGGCAAACAGCGAAAACCACAAAGCATATGCTCGCCTCCTCACCACATACATCGCGTTTTGTAACAGAGTCGGTTATGAGGACGGAGTGAACTTCTGGGGTGGATCAAGTATCGCTGGTCCGGACGGAGAACTCGTGGTTGCCGCGAAGCAGTTCGACGAAGATCTTATCCTTGCCACGATTGATGAAAACGATGTTCGACGCGCCCGCCGATTCTCTCGCCATTTCCTTGATGACGATATGGACCTTGTTGTCAGGGAACTGAATCGCATCCGACAGCACCAACAATAGTTGGAGCATGCCTTCAGAGGTTCCCGCCAACTGCTTGTATATCAAGCCGTTTTTTTGTAGGTTTCCCTCACTTTTGACCAAAGAATACATTCAGTTTAGAAAGGAGAGTTTCCACACTGCATGACTCAACATCACTCGGGCAGCTACAAGGAACCCGCACCACTCGTTGACAAGGAAAATCCCCTGGAGTCCATGATGAAGCGGTTCGATGTCGCCGCCGACATTTTGGGCCTTGAGAAGGGGGTGTATGAGTACCTCAAAACGCCGGTTCGACAATACATTGTCTCCATCCCGATTCAGATGGATGATGGACAGATTGAGGTGTTTGAAGGCTATCGCGTCATCCATAACGACGTTATGGGACCTTCCAAGGGAGGGATCAGATACTCACCGGATGTCTCTCTTGATGAAGTGAGGGCCCTTGCGGCTTGGATGACGTGGAAATGCGCTGTGGTAAACATCCCGTTCGGAGGAGCTAAAGGTGGTGTGAAGTGTGATCCGTCGAAGCTCACTCGTGTTGAAATCGAAAAAATTACCCGCCGTTACACCGCAAACATGATGGATGTTTTCGGACCTGATAAGGACGTTCCCGCACCTGACATGAATACCAATGAAACCACGATGGCCTGGATCATGGACACGTACAGCATGCACAGCCGGAGGACAGAGACTGCCGTCGTTACTGGCAAGCCATTGATCCTCGGTGGCTCGCTTGGAAGACGTGAAGCCACCGGTCGTGGCGTGATGGTCAATACTCTCTGCGCGTTGGAGCGATTGAAGATGAATCCGACCGACGCCACAGTTGTGGTGCAGGGCTTCGGAAACGTCGGCTCCATCTCCGCCTTGCTCTTGCAAGAACAAGGGTGCAAGGTTATAGCGATCAGCGATGTTGCAGCAGGTTTCTACAACAAGAACGGTATCGACATCAAGGATGCCATCGCGTATGTGGAGGCGAACAAGACTCTTGCCGGATGGAAGGGTGGTGATGATATTTCCCAAACCGAGCTTTTACAACTTGAGTGTGACGTGCTTGTGCCTGCAGCGAAGGAAGACCAGATTACGCCACAAGTTGCACGAAATCTCAGAGCAAAAATCATCACAGAAGGTGCAAATGGACCGACCACGGCTATGGCCGATCCCATTCTTCAGGAAAAGGGAATTCTCGTCATCCCTGATATTCTTGCAAATTCAGGTGGAGTAACGGTTTCCTATTTTGAGTGGGTACAGGACCGGGTTGGATATTTCTGGAGTCTGCAACGCGTTAACCGTCGCTTGGACCGAATGATGCGTACTGCCTTCGACACCGTATATGACACAGCGGAAAAATACAAGGTCACGATGCGTATCGGTGCGTATATCCTGGCGATTGATAAAGTGGCAAGAACTCTGAAGATGCGTGGCATCTATGCATGAGATGGAGGGATAGACCCTGCCGATACCCGTACGACATGTGATGGTGATCGCTCTTCTTGCCTTCTCCACGGGAAAGGGGCAGGAGACCGGCGTGATGCAGGTGCCAGCGAGCAATCTGGATGTATTCCGGTCTCTCGCAAACAGAATAGCCATGTCGGCTATTCGAGGACTTGGGATCCAGAGGCCCGTGGCAATCAGGATTCTCCCGGCAGAGTCGGCGTGGTACATTGATTCAGGAATTCAGTCAGCCTTTACCGAGCAGCAGTGGAGTCTGACAATGCCGGATTCAGCGGAGGTGATTGCAGAGTTTGGCATTCGAGGCGGCCACACAAGATATGAAAATATCCGACGCGATGGTTTCCTGGGGGAAAAGATCGCGGATCGTGTTGTCCAGTTTAACATGAGTTTGCGTTTTGTGGATGAAAGAACCGGAACAAATCTCATTCTCTCGGACTTCACAGAGAGTGCCAGGGATACCATACCCGTGTCGTCGATAGAGTCAGTGGAGAATCCATCCATCCCCATGACAAAGGGCTATCGTGAGTCTGAAGGCGTGTTTTCTACCCTCGTTGAACCGGTTGTGCTGTTAGGAGCCATCGGTGTGGCCGTGTTTCTGTTGTTCCATGTGCGGAGTTAGACGGCGTGAAGGAGAGTTTTCTCCCGGCGCTGCTGGGTTTGATCGCTGTAGTGGTGCTGGTGTTAAGGGCGTTCAACATCGTGAGCGAAACCGGCATCCGTTCCTCACCAACGCCTGAGCCGGAGCAACGCGAATCGAGTGTGACGTTTCTCGCGGTGGGTGATGTGAACCTGGGCAGGGAAGTAGGCCAGAGAATTCTTTCGGGAGATACCCTGTTCCCGTTTGCGCGGGTCGCAAAAAAGTTCAAGGAGTATGATATCGTGTTTGCCAATCTTGAGTGTACCCTGTCAGACCAAAAAGGAGAAACACAGCATCCTCGGAACAACCTTATCTTTACCGGTCCACCTGAAGGAGCATGGAGCTTGAAGCAGGGAGGAGTGACCGTCGTTTCAACGGCAAACAATCACTCGTTGGATTATGGCATATCCGCGTTGGCGCAGACGATTGATAATCTGGAGGCAGCCGGTGTTCCCTTTGTTGGGACATCATTGGACAGTGCAACACTCTACGATCCAATTATTATGAAGAGCCACGACATTTCCATCGCGTTTATTGCTTTCACGGATGTTATGAATATTACCGACCCGATCTGGAAGCGATATGTTGCTTCTTCAGACACATCCAGATTGCTCCCTGCTATTCGTTCGGCTGGCGACATCGCGGATTTCGTGGTCGTAAGTTACCACGGGGGCGAAGAATACACTGAGAAACCGACACGAAGAACAACGTGGCTTGCAGATCAGGTAGTGATGGCCGGGGCGGATCTCTTTCTTGGTCACCATCCTCATGTTCCTCATGGCATGGAGGCGAATAATGGCAAGCTCACGGTCTATTCGCTGGGTAATTTTGTTTTCAGACAACCTTTCACATTCTGGACACAATGGAGTTTTGCCGTTTCAGTTATAATCACAAAAGACGAGAAGGGAACACGCATTTCTTTATTTGAATGCGTGCCGGCTTCGGTGGGTTTGCAACCAACTTTTGAAATCACAGATCAAGAAGCCAGTGTCGTTCTTGAACGAGTCAAAACACTTTCGAATGTGAATGGAGCAGGTGGGGGAGTATGGTAAACACAACAATCAGATGTGCAATTCTTGTTGCGTTTCTTTTGTCAGGATGTTCGTCTTCTGAAGAAGCAACGACGCTCTCGGCCGATGAAAGGTTTCAGCGAGCCAAGGCCCTGTACGATGACGAAGACTACCTTGAAGCGATCAATGAATTCACGATTATCACTCTTCAGTACCAGGGAAGCGCACATGCGGATGACGCCCAATATTTCCTGGGGGAGAGCCGGTTTGCCCGCGGCGAATATCTCCTCGCTGCATTTGAATACCAGCAACTCAAGAGGAGCATGACTGCGAGCCCTCTCATTCCTGATGCGCAGTTCAAGATCGGACTCTGTTATTTTTATCTGTCGCCGCCCTCCATGCTTGATCAACAATACACATTGAAGGCGATAGACGAGTTGCAGTCCTTTGTAGAATATTATCCTTCCCACGATAGCGCTTCCAGCGCGGAGGGTCGCATCAAGGAGCTCTCCACCCGCCTTGCAGCAAAGTCGTATGAGATTGCACAGCAATACGCGATCCTTGAATACTACAAGTCTGCATTGTTCTACTACGACGATGTGATTGAGAAATACCACGACACGGATTTTGCGCCCCTCTCATACTTCGGAAAAGCGGAGGCGTTGATGAGTAGAAAACGGTACGACGAGGCCCGGACGGTGATAACAACATTTATCGAACGCTTTCCCAACAGCGTACTCCGTGATCGTGCCGATAAACTCAAGGTCGCTATTGAAGAAGATCTGAGATCACTCCCGCCTGTCTCATCACAGCGTTCACAATGATGGAAACACGATTCGTCCGTAACTCCCAGGTGTTTTCGACAGAGCTGGTGCTGCCGAACGACACAAATCAACTCGGCAACCTCCTTGGCGGCAGGCTCATGCACTGGATTGACATTGCAGCGGCGATCTCTGCCCAGCGACACTCGGGAAGGGTGTGCGTAACCGCGTCTGTTGATGAGATCAATTTCCATCACGCTATCCGCCTCGGAGAAGTCGTAACACTACAAGCCTCAGTGAACCGTGCGTTCAACACGTCAATGGAAATTGGCGTACTTGTCACGGCATTTGCGCTTCGTGGTGGGGAGCCTCGTCGTGCAAACAATGCATACTTGACATTCGTTGCCATTGATGACCAGGGAAAGCCAGTTCCTGTTCCGGCCATCGTTCCGGAAACTCAAGAGGAGCAACGCCGGTATGAAGAGGCCCTTGTCCGGCGCGAGGCACGACTAAGAAGAAGGCCCCATGAATAATGCAGGCTTGTTGAGGACTTGATACCGTTCGCGGTGCTTCCATACCACCTCCAGCGCTTTCTCCGTTTCCGCTTGGCGCTGCACATTCTGTATTTTCATCTCCTCTGTTCCGGTGCGGCATTGGGACAACGGACATATACTTCATTCGGTCCAGTCCTCGATCTTCCACTCGAATTTACTCCACTGGGCCTTACCGTCGGACGTACGAAAAACGGAATCGAACTTGCCCTGACCGACGATAGGAATGGATTTTATATCTACAAAGTTTCTCCTTTCCCGACACTCCATCAGCAAATGGTGTTCACCTCGTCTGCACCCCTCCAAGGAACCATACATGCAGATATTGATGGCGACGGAAATGACGAATATTTCTCCCTGAGTCTTGATGGGGAATCCGTCCACGTGTTGTCGAAGTCCGGATCTTCGAAGATTGAAGAAACAATCATTCCCATTCTAACAAACGCATCACATGTGGTCGTCGCCGACATCAACAATGACAAACGGAAAGACATTCTGTTGTTTGGCAGGAAGCTCTCCGGTGTGCAGGTATTGCTCGGGAAAGGCAGCAAACGATTTCTTCCCGGTGATGTCCTTTTTCCCGATATTTCCGTCAGTGACCTCAAGGCCGCTGACTTGAACGGCGACGCGATCACCGATCTTGTTATTCTCAATTGGCTCTCCAATGAACTGCTGACTTTCTATGGAATAGGTCGTGGGGTGTTCTCTGAACAAGTGGCGGTCAAGCTGCCTGGAGAACCTGGTGTTCTTTCGCTGACATCAGTATCAAAGCAACGGACATTCTCTGTTGCTGTCACTCTTCCTGAACGCGGCACCATCGCCGTGTTGGAAGGTAACCCCACCGGCGAAATTCTTCCAGTGGCAACCATTGCAAGTACCGGTAATGTTCAGACGGTACAGTTTGCGCACGCCAACGACGATGCCCTATACGATATTGTGTTCGGTACAGCGGAACAGATCGGAGTAGCGCTTTCAGTGGGACATGGAAGATTTTCGGACCCTGTATGGCTTGGTCCAACCGGCGCACACTGGGCGCTCGCTGACATTGATGGAAACAAGAGACAGGACCTTATCCTCGTTGAGCGCAAAAGGAAAAGCCTGATTGTCATAGGCAATACGGGTGGTACAACCACAAAACCCTGGCCGATGGTTCTTTCCACGGGTCGGTCACCAGGAGGACTGTCGGTCAAAGACTTTAATGGCGATGGAACACCCGATGTGGCAGTGGTGAACACCGGATCATCCAGTATGTCCCTGTTTTTGAATCAGGGCAAGGGAATGTTTTCGGGGCAATACTCGATGACACTGCCGGAGCAGCCTGTGTATATTCATGCTGCGGGCTTTGCAGAAGGCAGCCCACAGACACTGATCACGTCACATACCTCGGATGAAAAGCTCACAGTGATCAAGTTCAAACAGAATCCGTCGGGACATGAGTCATTCACAATCCCAGCCGGAGTTAATCCGTATGTTGTGCTTGCACGAGAGGACTCCGGGTCGCTGGAAATTCTGGTCAGATATTCCGCTATGCCTGCGCGGACGCCGTCTCTCTCCCTGTTCGAGCAGATCTCGGGTCGCCAGTTCGTCGAACGTAGCCTGAGAGCGAATCTACCGAATTGGATTGTGGCATTAACGGTGGATGATTTGACAGGCAATGGAAAATATGATCTGGTCTGTGCCACGCACTCCGAAGCCTCACGAACTACGATAGTCTCTGTGGGGTCCACCAAACGAGAGTTCGATTTCACTACGATACAGAAAACATTTGAGTACTCCGATTCAACGGGCAGCACTCGGGGAATTGCCACCGGTTTCGTCGACAGCGACTCGGCAAAGGATATTGTTGTCTTCATTGGGGAGGGGAAAGGTGCAATTATTATTGCCTATGGGGAAGGCGATGGAACATTCCGGGATTCTCTCGAATGGATACGGGATGTGACCCCGCTTCATGAGGACGCTCTGCTGATAACCGATGTTGATATGGATGGATACAACGACATTGTATTTATTGATCAGAAACGCTCATCAGTTCTGGCGTTGTATCAACGGACGGGTGGTGGGTTTCAAGCACCGATCAAGGTGATTTCAGCCGTCGGTGTTCGTGCTATTCGTGTCGGGCAGTTTGTCAAGCAGGGGCAACAGGATTTGGTCGTGTCTCACGGTGATAGAGGCATGGTGTCAATCATTCCTCATGCATTTCGAAGATGAGAGGATTGCTCTTCATATATTACGTTCTTCTTTGCTCTTTGCCCTCTCTTGAACTTCACTCTCAAGAAACACCATCCTCTGTCCAGTCGGTTTATACTCACGTATCGTACGATCTTGGGCTGACCAGTGACTCCTCAGCCGCAATCAAGTGTGGCGTTCCTGTAGCCATGTATATCAATGACCACAGGCAGGAAGTTGTCGAACGCTTCGGCTCCCGCACATTGGCAATTCTTCAACGACCTGCTATGCAGAAAAGCGTTGTTCGGGATAATATCCGAATCCACTACGATACCACCGGCACGAATACACCGGCAATGCTTGATGCCTCGTATCAAAGAATACAGAATTCATATGAAGAGTTCGTGGATTCTGTGGCAGCGATTGCTGGTCACGTGATCGAGTTCGAAACAGCAGTGCTTGGCTACCCGTCTGCACCGGAAGATGGGTCGCTTGGGGGCGGGCCGGAATATGATATCATCATTCAAGAACTGGGTTCTCTCTATGGCAGTGCCACCCCGGATGATGCTCCAATCGCGCCACGACGCTACACGACGTTCATTACCATTGATAACGATTTTGTTTTTGTCAATCCCGACACGAACAAGGGTATTCCAGCGTTACGCGTAACGCTTGCGCACGAATACCACCATGCAATCCAACTTGGCAACTACGGATACTGGAGTGGGGGCGAGATTTATTATTATGAAATGACCTCGGTCTGGATGGAAGATGAAGTCTATACCGATGTCAATGACTATTACGCGTATTTGCGCTCGAGTTTTGGTCATTTCAGGAGGCCCGACCGGTCCTTCACGACGAGCGAATTCATTATGTACAGCCGAGGAATCTGGTGCCAGTATGTGGCAAAGCGTTTTGGCCGTGAGTCCATCAAACGTTCCTGGGAAATTATCGCTTCGGTCAGACCTCTCGAAGCAATTGATTTATCATTGCGTGAAGTGTCCGGTGACTTCCGGAGTGCGTTTGCTGAATGGACTAAATGGAACTACTTCACCGGATCAAGAGCAGATACCACGTACTATCCGGAGGGTGCTTACTTCCCTCAAATGATTCCAACAGTTGTCGGATTCACACCACCATCACGCTCAGTCTCGAGTAATCTTGAAGCGCTTTCAGCGCGGTACTATCAGGTGTTAAAAAATGACCTTGAAGCCGTGACTCTTGCTCTTTCGAACATCAACTTCGCTGCTGCGGTGGAAAATACCGGGGAACTCTTCCCGTACACGTATCTCCTTAATACAAGTGAGTTAGACGATTCATACTTACCCACGAGTATTGGTATCTTCGTAAAACTCGACGTACCTGACCGCACGAATTGGTTCACTCAGGATATTGCCGGTTCTTCAGGCATCAAAAACGGGATTCCGTTTCCGAATCCGTTTGTTGTTGACGGGAACTCATTCGTTTCAATCGGTATCGGTGCAACCTCACCTGTTCCGGGGACGCTCTACATTTATTCAGTTGACATGAACCTGGTGTATTCTTCAACCATCAGTTCTGTCTCACGGTTTGAAAAGCATGTGTTTCTATGGAATGGAAGAGGGACGAACAATGAAGTCGTCCAATCGGGTGTGTATTTATTCATTCTGGAGTTACCCGACAACATCCTCAAGGGCAAGATTGTTGCCATGCGCAGATGACCATCACCCTCCAGGCAGAGAATCTCAAGAAAGTATTTAATCGTCGCGTCGTCTTCGACAATGTTTCGTTCTTGCTGGAATCTCCTCAAACGCTTCTCATCACCGGCAGGAACGGTTCCGGTAAATCCACACTCGTGAAAATTCTGAGCGATGTGCTCGCTCCGACTTCCGGCACCGTTACGATGAAGAGGGGATCAGAACCAATAGCCATACAACGTAACAGATTTATGGGTTTCGTTTCCCCATATCTTCAGATGTACGAAGAGTTCTCTGCCTATGAAAATTTATTGCTCAGCCTCGCCGTACGCGGCATTGAACCTTCACCAGGAGAAATCGATAGTCTGCTGGACCGGCTCGGTATCCTCAGACGCAAGCACGATCCCGTTGGAACGTACTCATCAGGGATGAAACAGCGGGTGAAGTATGCTTTTGCGCTTCTGCACCGGCCTCCCGTGCTGATTCTCGATGAGCCGACATCAAATCTTGACAACCACGGAATTCAATTTGTCCGTGAAGTGATGACTGAATATCAGGGACATTCACTGCTTATCGTTGCCACAAACACGCTCTCCGATGTAGACCACTACGATCTTAGACTTGACCTTGATGACCTCATCTGAGAAAGCCCCACCAGGCACGATCCGTTCCGCATTGGCGATCCTGAGGAAGGATTGGTCCTCTGAGATCAGAACCCGCTATGCAATCAGTGCACTGATTATGTTTGTTCTGACGGCAGTCTCCATTATCCTCTTCTCACTTGGCAATGAAGAGGCTCCGCCGGAAGTTCTATGTGCAATGCTTTGGGTTGTGATCTTCTTCAGCGCAATGTCCGGACTTTCGCGTACGTTTGTCGCTGAAGAGGAACGTGGCACAGCAATGACTCTTCAATTACTCGCATCACCAGCTTCCGTGTACTGCGGGAAACTCCTTTTCAATCTTGTTCTTGTTCATGGGTTGAATGCTGTGACGGTAGTTCTCTACATGCTGTTCGTCCACGGTTTCGTCGTTCAAACATACAGCATCTTCTTGGTGACGCTGCTGCTTGGAAGCCTTGGATTTGCTGCTGCAGCGACAATAATCGCGGCAATTATTGCAAAGGCGAATACCAAGGGAACTCTTTATCCCGTTCTCTCATTTCCTATATTACTGCCGCTTCTGCTTACAGTCATTAACGCCACGAAACTCGCTGTGGAAGGGGCGTTCTTTGACGAGGCAATAGGTGAATTTCAGCTCCTTCTTTCGTATATTGTCGCCATAGTAATCGTGTCGTTTCTGTTGTTCGAGTATATTTGGAAAGATTGACATGAGACTTGTCTTGGGGTTGTGGCTCACTGCAGTGGTGATATTTAGTCTGACTCTCCCGATGTCAGCTCAGCCATCCCAATGGTACGAACTCCCTATAATTCCGGGCCTCGAGGAAAAGGCACGCATTATGTTCTTCCACGTGCCGACCGCCTGGCTGAGTGCTCTCGCATTCGTCATCAGCATGGTGTATGGGATAAAATACCTTCGCAAGAAGAATCCCGAGGATGATATTCGATCCGCATCCGCCGCCGGACTCGGACTACTCTTCTGCCTGCTTGCCACGGCAACGGGCGCCATCTGGGCAAAATTCAGTTGGGGATCATTCTGGAATTGGGATCCACGCCAAACATCGATTTTCGTCCTCCTCTTGATATACGGCGCTTATTTTGCATTGCGTTCAGCCATTGAAGTGGAAGAAAAGCGAGCATCGCTCTCGGCTGTGTACGCGATTATTGCAGCGGTGACAATGCCGTTTTTCATGTTCATCATGCCTCGTATTCTTGCAAGCTTGCATCCCGAGCCAATCCTGAACGTCCAGGGACAGGTACATATGAACAGCACAATGCTGGTCGTATTTTTCAGTTCATTAATGGGATTTACGGGGTTATTCTTCTGGATGTGGAATCTGAATGTTCGAGCGACACGCATCCATTTCAACCAGAGTATTTCCGAAGGAGAGTAGATGGAATTCCTAAGCCAGAACTCACTCTATATCGTGCTTATTATAGCGCTCGTCGTCTGGTTCGGTATTTACTCGTACCTGTTCCGCATTGAGGCAAAGATCAAAGCATTGGAACGTCGGATGAAAAATAAGGAGGGAAGAAACGTATGAACATCAAGGTGATTCTGGGTGTGAGTGTCGTGGTCGCGTGTATCATTTTCGGGTCATACTCATTCATGGAAAGTAATGTGGAGTATACTGATGTTGCAGGAGCCATGAAGACGCATAAGAAGGTGCAGCTCAAGGGATCCTGGCAAAAGGATAAAGAGTCGTTCTTCGACTCAAAAGCGACCGAGTTCACGTTCTATCTTGTGGATGAGCAAGGGCGCGAGTGCAAGGTGGTTCTCGAAGGCGCGGCTCCCAATAATTTCGAAGTCGCAACCAGTGTTGTAGCGAAGGGACGATATCTGGAAGAGAAGGGGTACTTCCATGCAACTGAGGTTCTCACCAAATGTCCATCCAAGTATGAAGCGGACGGGTCACAAGTAAAAGAGAGTGTTTAGTTGGCGAACCAGCAGCGAGGGCATAGAGGATGATCGGCGGCATACTTATCAAACTGGCTTTTGTCAGTTGTCTGGTCTCGGTTGTTGCATATTACCAGCATCACCGACGAGGGGATGAATTCATGCTCAAGGTGGGCCGCACTTGTTTTCATGCTGCCGTCGTTCTGATCATGTGTATTTCTGCAACACTGTTATATCTCATCCTCACAAACCAATTCCAATATACTTACGTCTGGAATTACAGTTCCCGTGAACTCCCCATCCCACTATTGATCTCGACATTTTATGCAGGTCAGGAAGGGAGTTTCCTTCTCTGGACGCTCTACACCTCGCTCATCGGTGTCTTCCTGATGCAATATTCTTCACGCAAGGGTTATGAGCCACAAGTGATGACGGTCTTCGGTCTCATTACACTCTTCCTCTTGATGATGTTGATTGTGAAGAACCCATTTCTCTATGTGTGGGAGAGTTGGCCGGATCAGGTGCAGGCGGGTTTTGTTCCTGCAAACGGCCGTGGTCTCAATCCGCTTTTGCAGAATTACTGGATGGTAATTCACCCGCAAATCCTCTTTACCGGCTTTGCTGCGATGGGAGTGCCGTATGCATATGCCGTAGCCGCAATGATGAAGCGTGACTACATCAACTGGATTCGCCCTGCCACGCCATGGATCGTTTTTGGTTCGTTACAGCTTGGCATAGGCATTATGTTGGGCGGATATTGGGCGTACGAGACCCTCGGCTGGGGCGGATATTGGGGATGGGATCCTGTTGAGAATTCGTCGCTTGTGCCGTGGCTTTTCTCTGTTGCTGCCATCCACACCATCCTTTCACAGCGCAAGAGTGGAGCGTTTGTAAAAACCAATCTTGCGTTGGCAATGCTCTGTTTCCTCTTTGTCCTCTATTCGACTTTCCTGACGAGAAGTGGTGTGCTTGGTGATACTTCCGTGCATTCGTTTGTCGATCCCGGAATGTGGGCGTACTGGCTGCTCATCGGGATGATGACACTTTTTGTGGTGATGGGATTTGGCATGTTGATCAAACGCATGCGAGAGATGCCGGCGATTCCGGTTCAGCATTCGTACATGTCGCGGGAATTCGCTCTCTTCCTCGGGTCTGCAGCCCTGGTGTTTGCCGCGGTGTTCATTACTGTGGGAACATCTGCCCCGATCATTACCCAGATACTTCAGGGGAAAACAACCGCAGTCGATATCTCGTATTACGTGACCACGATACTGCCGTTGGGAATCGCCATTGGTATACTTTCCGGTGTAGGACAACTGCTGTGGTGGACGCGTTCCAGCAAGAAGGAATTCCTCCGAACATTGATGTTGCCGGTAGGCACCAGCCTCGTCATCACAATAGTCATGGCTTTCCTTGGAATGTCGGACTTTCTGGTGGCTCTGTTTGTTTTTGCCTCTGCGTTCTCGCTTGCGGCGAATCTCGTCGTCGGTTGGAGAATTATCAAGGGAAACCCGAAGTACGCCGGAGGGGCCATTACGCACGTAGGCATCGCAATTATGTTTCTCGGGTTTGTTACCTCGTCAAAGTATGACGACAAACAGACCCTGTCACTTGCACAAGGCAAGCCGGTGGAGTCACTTGGCTACAAGCTGACATATACCGGATATCGCGCGATTGAAGGGGAGAAGTTTGCGTTCAATGTTCTTGTCGAAAAGGATGGGAGACAGGAAGAGATTATTGCCCCGATCATGTATTACAGTTCATATACTGAAGGTTTGATGCGTAATCCCGACATCAAAAATTTTGTGACACATGATTTCTATATTGCCCCACTGTCGCTAGAGGAAGCGGGAGGCAAGGGAAAGTCGACTGCAGATGTGGTCAAGTTGCGAAAAGGGGAAACGAAGAAAGTCGGCGATTTGGATGTTACCTTTGTCGATTTCGATTTTCCGGTGATGGAGAAAGCCGCTATGCTCGAAGGGAAGGAAGTGAAGATCGGAGCCACATTGCTGGTGAAGCCCTACGGGAGCACCACACCGGAGACCATTACTCCGTCAAAGGTCATCATCAACGGCGAAAGTACCGACAGGCCTGCGCGATTCAACGAGAAAATCGAATTTACCATTGCAAACATGAATCCGGATCGCGAGAACAAAGAGAACTCTACGATTGAGATTGCAGTGGTCAATCTGGGCACCGGAAAAAGCAGCCAGAACTCTGATGTTGACATCCTGGTTGTGGAAGCCAGTGTTAAACCTTACATCAATCTCGTTTGGTCAGGTGTTATCATAATCCTGCTTGGGCTTATCATTACCATCGTTCGGCGTGCGCAGGATGCATCACTTAAGAACCCACAGGTATCTTCATGAAGCACAAGGTAAATCCATGTAACCTCTTCTCTCACATTGTATAACAAGAGGTGAATTCAAGTTTGGCCGAGCCTTTATCTGACACCAACGCCATAACTGAACACAAGTTCCCCACCGAACCATGCTGCTGACAGCAAAAGGGACATCGCCAGTATTTCCAGCGCTATAAATCCGGCTAACTTGTTTTCTGGTAGGCTTCCTCGCTTCGCTATCCTCCAAAGAAAAACCACCGTGAACGCTGCTGATCCCGCAAACGCAAGTTGCTCATGCAATTCGAATAACGCATGGGCTGCTTCAGGAATGAATACGGTCGCCTCGGCCTGAAGACCTGTTGCCACGGCTGCGAACATTCCAACTGTACCAATGATCTGTAACCACCAAGCGAAGCTATGCCATGAAGGTCTCCGGGCAGCAAGAGCTACAATGTCCGTTAGGACTGAGACTGTGAGCAACGCTATGGGGAAGTGAACGAGAAAAGGGTGTATGTTTGGCATGGTTGTGCGGAAAGTTCACAGATCAGATAAGTGAGAAGAGATCGTCAACCTTCACAGGTTCAAAAGAAGCAAACCCCTCACCATACTTCCGGCCTATTCTATCACCCAGATATTCGCATCGTGTGCGGAGAAACTCCATGAATTCAGGATTGCTCAGGAATGTTTCCGGTTCAGAACTCTCAGGATCATGGAACTGGGACTTGAAGGCACGAATAGCTCTCACGCGGTCTTCATATTCTTCGCTTATGTCCACAATAAACGAGGGAATGAACTCAGCGGTTTGCATGAACATGAAGTATTTCGATGGCCGGAACGCTTGTTGTTTAATGCCGTCGATTTCTGTTTCCACCTTTGCGAGCCCGGCATAGAACCATGCCTCTTTGCATAAACGATGCGCATGCTCATGATCGGGATGCCTTTCGAAAGTATGAGGGAAAAGCAGTATCTCCGGCCTGTACCGGCGAATAACCCTCATGAGTTTAATTCTATTCTCGTAGTTGATCTCTATGTTCCCGTCTGGCAAGCCCAGATTTTCTCTCACCCGTGTACCGAGAATGTTTGATGCTTCGATAGATTCAGATCTGCGGATCGTAACTGTTCCTCTTGTCCCAAGCTCTCCCTCGGTGAGATCGCATATCCCGACAATCCGACCCTGCTTGACCAGTTTTCGTATGGTTCCGCCACAAGAGAGCTCCACATCATCGGGGTGTGCTCCAATCGCAAGCACGTCGAGTTTCATTAAGGTTCCTTCAATTTTGTCGATGAATATACAGATTCAACATATGGAACGCAATCATTTGGGAAGCGTTGCATCGAAGTTATCTTTTATCCATATTTCGGCACACAACTCTAAGAAGTCACCATCCCGGAATGGAGTAATTGTTTGGAAAGGCCTGTTCTTACCGTCACGGAAGTGACGCGGAAAATTAAGAAAACACTTGAAGTTGCTTTTACCACTATCTCTGTTCAGGGGGAGTTATCCAATGTCAAACTCCACTCTTCGGGTCATGTGTATTTCACACTCAAAGATGAGAGCGCACAGATTTCTGCGGTGATCTGGAGAAGCAAAGTCGTTAACCTCGCTGTTACTCCAGCGGATGGCATGAAAGTCATAGCGACTGGCCGACTTACGGTATACGAGATCCGTGGGACCTATCAACTTGATGTTACTTCGCTCAAGCCGGTTGGATTGGGGGAACTCCAGGCGGCATTCGAAAATCTCAAGCAGAAGCTCGCATCGGAAGGGCTCTTCGATCTTGAAAGGAAGAGGAGCCTTCCCCCTTTTCCGGAACGAATTGGTATCGTTACATCGCCAACGGGTGCAGCGATTCAAGATATGTTAAAAGTGCTCCGACGACGCTTTCCGTGTGTTGAAGTGATTCTCGTGCCCGTCAAGGTCCAGGGACCGGGAGCAGCAAAGGAGATTGCAGGTGCGCTCGATGAGCTGAATCGCTTCAAGGAGATAGACGTGATGATTGTGGGGCGGGGAGGAGGCTCACTTGAAGACCTGTGGGCATTCAACGAAGAGGTTGTCGCGCGCGCGATCTACAGATCGAAAATTCCCGTCATAAGCGCCGTTGGTCACGAGATCGACTTCACAATTGCCGACTTTGTTGCGGATCTACGAGCGCCAACTCCGTCGGCCGCGGCAGAAATGGTTGTGAAGGACAAATCCGCTCTTGTTGAACTTCTTAGGAATAATTCCTATACTATGCATGAAAATGTAGTCCATATGCTGGATTCACACAAAACGCATATCCGCCATCTCCTGAAAAGTTATTCGTTTAACAAACCTGTGGATCTCCTTCGCCAGCATAGCCAGCGCCTTGATGATTTAGAGAGAGGCATGGTATCCTCAATCTCCCATACTCTCGAAATCGCACGGGCCAGGGTCAATGAATTTCAACACCGGGCTTCGGCGCTCAATCCACGACTGGTGTTGCATCGGGGCTACACAATCGTTTACAAGGATGGCAAGATTGTCCGCTCAAGCAAGAAAATGCGAGCAGACGATGAGCTGGAAATCGCTTTCCATGATGGAAAGATAAAATCCATTGTCTCATAAGAATATGGCACCCGGCAAAAAGGAACCAACGAAACATTCGTTCGAGCATTCGCTCCACAGACTTGAAGAGATCGTGGATCAGTTGGAGCGGGGAGACATCCCTCTTGAGGATTCAATCAAGATATACGAAGAGGGGATTACGCTCTCAAAGATCTGTGTTGACAAGCTTAATCAGGCAGAGTTGAAGGTTAAGCGATTGGGCAAGACACTTGAAGGAAACTTTGAGTTGTTTGATATCGACCCGGAAGAATAAGATGGAAAGAACCAGACTCATGGGGCTGAGACATGGCAGGTGAATCGTATCCATTGCTTTCAAGTGTGGATGCTCCGGCAGATATCAGGAGACTCTCACCAGCGGATATAAAAACATTGTGCGATGAAGTGCGTCGTTTTCTCATCGACGTCGTCTCAACGACCGGAGGACATCTTGGTGCCGGTCTTGGCTCCGTCGAACTTACTGTTGCCCTCCACCGTGTCTTCAATACTCCCCACGACAAGTTGGTGTGGGATGTTGGCCATCAAGCCTACCCTCACAAGATTCTTACAGGTCGAAAGCACCTGCTCCACACCATCCGTCAATACAAAGGCCTGAGTGGATTCCTGAAACGCTCTGAAAGTGAATATGATACTTTCGGCGCCGGGCATGCCAGCACAGCTATTTCAGCGGCTCTGGGTATGGTTGCTGCACGTGAACGGGTGAACCAGGACTACAAGGTGGTTGCCATTGTCGGCGATGGGGCAATGACCGGCGGGATGGCGTATGAAGGAATGAACAACGCCGGTATGCTTAAGAAAGACATGATCGTTGTGCTCAACGATAATAACATGTCTATCGCTCCGAATGTCTGGGCAATATCCAATTACTTCACGCAGATCATCTCCAACCCGTCGTATAATCGCTTCAAATCGAACGTATATGATTTGACCGGCAAGCTTGATGTTTGGGGGGATAGAATCCGCAAGGTCGCTTCGCGTGTTGAAGAGGGGATCAAAGTTGTCATCACTCCCGGTATGTTATTCGAGGCGCTTGGCTTCCGATATTTCGGGCCGGTGAACGGACACAATATCTCTCAACTTGTCCGCATATTTCAGGACGTAAAGAACTATCCGGGACCAATACTCGTCCATGTGGTGACCCAAAAGGGGAAGGGATACAAACCCGCCGAAGCTGACGTGCAACGACTCCACGGTGTTACGCCGTTCGACAAGATTACAGGTAAGTCTCCAAAGAAAACCGACGGACCGCCGGCATTCACCAAGGTCTTTGGTGCGGCCGTAGTTGAGTTGGCAAAAGCCAATCCCCGCATCGTTGGTATCACGGCAGCCATGCCCGATGGAACCGGTCTGGATCAACTACAACGTGAAATGCCGGAACGCTTTTATGATGTCGGTATAGCTGAGCAACATGGAATAACGTTCGCCGCCGGACTCGCAACACAGGGCTGCATCCCTGTTGCGGCTATTTATTCGACATTTCTACAGCGAGCGTTTGACCAGATTATCCACGATGTTGCCATACAGCATTTACATGTTGTGTTTGCACTTGACCGGGCGGGACTCGTCGGTGCAGACGGGCCGACCCATCATGGTGTGTTCGATCTTTCATACCTCCGAATGATTCCCGGCATGGTGATCATGTCTCCGAAAGATGAGAGTGAGCTTCGCGACATGCTCTACACCGCCACGGAGCACCGGAACGGGCCGATCGCTCTCCGCTATCCTCGAGGCAATGGCCTTGGCGTCTCATTGAAGCAAGGTTTTGATCTCATTCCCATTGGCAAGGCCGAGACTTTGCGATCAGGTCACAGTGTTGCAATCCTCGCCATTGGTCACTTGAGTCACAATGCACTGAAAGCAGCCGACCTTCTGGAAAAAGAGGGCATTACTGCCGAGGTCGTGAACATGCGATTCGTCAAACCATTGGACACCGTTTTGCTCGACGAGATAGCGACGCGCTTTTCATCAATCGTAACCATCGAAGACAATGTGGTAACCGGAGGATTCGGCAGCGCAGTGTCTGAGTACTACGCGTCCCGCGGTACAATGAATGTCCGGTTGCGTATCCATGGTCTTCCCGATTGCTTCGTTGAACATGGAACGCCTGATGAACTGTTCAAGGAAGTTGGACTTGATGCCGCCGGTATTGCGGGTGTCGTCCGCGAAACTTTACCGAAGAAGCCCATCACCCACCATCGCCCCATTGAAGTCGTCCTTACCTGAGAGCATATGGAACGCACCAATATCGGAGTTGTCGGTCTCGGTTGGATTGCACAGGTCGTTCATCTTCCGATTCTCACAAAGTTACCTGAAGTGAATGTCGTTGCCGTGTGTGACCGCGATAAAAGCCGGGCCCGTCTTGTCGCCGAGAAATTCGGGATCAAGAAGGTATTCACCGATCACGAAAAGATGATCGAGATGGAAGAGCTTGATGCCCTTATCGTTGCTACGTCCACAGATGCCCATCGGGATGTAACCCTGGCGGCACTCAAGGCGGGCAAGGATGTTCTTGTCGAAAAGCCGATCGCACGGGACTACGCTGAAGCTGTTGAAATTGCCGAAGCAGCCAGACAGAGCAAACGTAAATTGATGGTCGGCATGAATCATCGCTTCCGACCTGACACGATGATCCTGAAGAGCTTCCTTCAGGGAAAAGAACTTGGCAAAGTCTTCTATACCAAGGCCGGGTGGATGCGCAAAAGAAGTACGGACAGTGGTTGGTTTACGCAGAAGGAAAAATCGGGTGGCGGTGTGCTTGTTGACCTGGGTATCGTTATGCTTGATATGGCCTTTTGGTTGCTCGACTACCCGGACGTACGCAAAGTGAGTGCGTCGCACTACACCCATAAGACAAAAAAAGTTGAAGATACCTCCATCGTCTCAATTTCAATGAAGAATGGTTCGCTGCTGAACCTTGAAGTCAGTTGGTCCATGTGCGTTACAGACGACATCTACTCATGCCAGCTGTTCGGAACAGACGGAAGTGCAAGCCTGAACCCGCTCCGGATCAACAAAGAATTGCATGGGAATCTGGTCAACCTTGCTCCTGCAAAAATGGAATCACCGCAACATTTGTATAAGCGTTCATACGAAAACGAAATTAAACATTTCCTCGGTGCGGTACACAACGTCCATCCGGTGATCTCTACTGCAGAAGAAGCAGTACAACGAATGCGCGTTGTGGACGCAGTCTACAAGTCGGTCAGGACGGGAAAAGAAGTGACATTCGGCTGACACATCCAGAGGAAGATTCTTGAAAACAAAGATCCTTGTCGTGGACGATGAACGCGACATCGTGGACCTCATTACCTATAATCTCTCCAAAGAGGGCTATGATGTTCTTTCTGCTTTTAACGGTAAGGAAGCCCTGGACAAGGCAGGTGGTTCCACAGGCCTTGTCATCCTTGACCTTATGATGCCCGTGCTTGATGGGTTCGAAACATGCAAGCGGTTGAAATCCAATCCGGCAACGGCATCCATTCCGATTATCTTTCTCACTGCCCGATCGAGCGAAGTAGACGAAATCCTTGGACTCGAACTCGGCGCCGACGACTATATCCAAAAGCCCATCAGTCAGCGGAAACTTCTTGCCCGTGTCAAGGCTGTTCTCAGGCGCAAGGAGCAGGCGGCTGAAGACCACGGTGATCATCCGATTATCAAAGTCGGGCGCCTCGAAATCAACCGATCCAACTACACCGTCCGGATGGGGAAGAAAGAGATATTTCTCCCCAAGAAGGAGTTTGAACTTCTTGCGCTTCTTGCCGGCAACAGGGGCAAAGTCTATTCACGCGAAATGCTTCTCAACCATATCTGGGGAAGTGATGTGTTTGTGATCGACCGGACAGTTGACGTACACATTCGTAAGATTCGCGAGAAACTCGGCGAGGACTGGGTAACAATAGAAACGGTGAAGGGCGTCGGCTACCGCTTTCGTGAATAGTCACTCCTTTACGCGTCGCACACCGCATTGAACCTTCGCACCAAAATACTTCTCACCGCCTTGGGCATGACGCTGGTTGGACTGCTCTCAGTAGGTATCGTAACGTCGTGGCAGATCAGAAGCTCCATTGAGAAGAGCGTGCCGGAGACAACCGCTGTGGGCAGCATTGTATCGGAAGTCCAAATAGCGATTGTCCTGGTGGGAATCCTGATGACTGTGGCCGTGACAGTGATCAGCTTGCGATTTGCCCGAAAGTTGACGGCCCCTTTGCTGATGGTCTCCAGGACGGCACAAGCAATAACGCGAGGTGAAGTTGAGGAACGCGTGCAATACATATCAAAGGATGAAATAGGGGAGCTTTCGATTGCTCTCAACCGGATGGCTGAAAAGCTGGGGAGTGAGATCAAGAAATTGAAGAAACTGGAACTCGTTCGCAGTGAGTTTCTTGGAAATGTGTCGCATGAATTGCGGACACCGATATTTTCGATTCAAGGGTTTCTTGAGACTCTGCTGGATGGCGCCGTGGATGACCCGGCAGTAAACCGGGAGTTTCTCGGGAAGGCATACCGGCATGCCGACCGCCTCAATGCGTTATTGAATGACCTGATCGAGATCTCACGTATTGAATCCGGTGAGATGAAGATGAGCTTTCGGTATTTCCCGATCGTTGGGTTCGTTCGACAGACGATGGAAGAGATGCGTGCAGAGGCAGAAAAAAAACGCATCACCGTTACTTGTGCCTCGGAAGCAGATGATAGAGACGAAGTGTACGGAGACAAAGAACGATTAAAACAGGTGATGATTAATCTGATTGATAATGCGATCAAGTACACTGAACCAGGTGGCACGATCACGCTTCAGGTACGTCCGGCCCGAGGCAAATGTGAGATCACCGTTGAGGATACAGGAAGCGGTATTCCGGCTGAGCACATCCCACGCATCTTCGAGCGCTTCTATCGGGTCGATAGAGATCGGTCAAGAGAAGTTGGCGGGACGGGTCTTGGTCTTGCCATTGTAAAGCACATTGTAGAGGCGCATGAAGGCACCATTCAGGCTGAGAGCGTGGTGGGCAAAGGAAGTAGATTCACTTTTTCGCTCAAGAGATGAGAATGTGAGAGACGAAGCCAGAGTTAATGAACTCATGATGAGCAAGTGCCTGTCTCTGGCGACACGGGGACTGGGGTATGTGAGCCCTAATCCTCTGGTTGGCGCCGTCCTTGTGAGGAACGGACGGGTTCTTGCACGCGGATACCATCGGAGATTTGGCGGTCCACATGCCGAAGTGGAATGCATCCGCTCACACCGCGGTTCATTCGCTGACACTACACTCTACGTGAATCTTGAACCGTGTGTACACGTTGGCAAGACTCCCCCGTGTACCAGGTTTATTATCAGTAAACGCATTCCACGCGTTGTTGTGGCGATGCGCGATCCCAATTCACTCGTGGCCGGTCGTGGGATCAGCGCTTTGAGGCGAGCCGGAATCAAGGTCACTGTGGGAATACTCGAGAACGAAGCGACGGAACTCAATCGCGAATTTGTCACCCATATCGTGCGTCGTTGGCCGTACATTCACATGAAAGTCGCGCAAACGCTTGATGGAAAGATTGCTCCACACAAGGGCAAACGTGTTTGGATATCTTCATCGGCATCCCGGACCCTTGTTCATCATTGGAGAGCGACACACGATGCAGTCCTTGTCGGTGTCGGCACCATCATCGCTGACGATCCGATTCTGGATGCAAGGTTGGTCCGTGGCCGTAACCCGCATGCGGTGATTCTTGATGGCAACTTTTCCATTCCCATTTCAGCCAGAGTATTCAAGATTGCTGGCAGGAATGTCTTTGTGTGCGTGAAAGGAAATGTCCTTAAGAAACAGAAGGCCAAGGCCGCAAGGCTCGAACGGCGTGGTGTTGTCTTTATCCCTATTGCGAATCAGAAACAATCGCTCAAACCTGTCCTCAAGAAGGTGTACCGTTACAAGATTGGTTCGCTGCTTGTAGAAGGAGGGGGAAAGGTCTTCGCCAGTTTCATTCGACAATCTCTCGTTGATAGACTCAGTGTGTTTCTTTCACCTAACATGATGGGAGATGGTACACCAGGGATATCGCTTCATCAATTATCGCAATTTGCACCTGCCGATCTCCGTGTTGAATCGATCGGCAAAGATATTTTGATTGCCATGAATTTGGGAGGAACGTAGATGTTTACGGGAATCATACAAGAGGTTGGAACCGTTGTTCAGTGCAAACGCAACGGAGGAGGCATGGACTTCACGGTGAGCGCCCCTCGACTGGCGACAGAGTTACAAATCAATGATAGCATTTCTGTCAACGGTGCGTGCCAGACAGTGGTTGCGAAATCATTCTCGTCGTTCACAGTCCAGGCAGTTGAAGAAACGCTGAAGAAAACCACTCTTGGCAGTTTGAAGGAATCGTCGCCTGTCAATCTCGAACTCCCGCTGCGACTCAGTGATCGTCTCGGGGGACATTTGGTTCTTGGCCATGTGGACGGAGTGGGTCAGATATCGAACATTGAAAAGCAGGAAAACAGTTGGCTCATTACCGTGACATTTCCGGAAACATTTGGACGATACCTTATTGCCGTGGGATCTGTTGCCGTTGATGGAATAAGCCTTACTGTTGCTGGATTGGATTCGAAGAATTTTGTTGCTTCGATAATCCCCCACACATTGCAGAACACGACGCTTTCAAAAGCAGGGATTGGCACCGAGGTCAACCTTGAGTTTGATGTTATTGGTAAGTATATGGAATCGCTGCTGAAATGGAAGAGAGATCACAGTGAAGAGGCTTTGACGTGGGAAAAGTTAGCCAATTGGGGCTATGGAACTTGATTCCTCCTGCCTTTTTGCGTATTTTTTAATAACCTCAAACGTCTATTTATCAAAGGTTGGCCTTATGTTCAGTTTTCTGATTATTGTGCAGGTTATCATCAGTATTCTCTTGGTTGTCGTCGTTCTTATGCAAGCAAGCAAGGGTGGAGGACTCGCCGGAACCTTCGGTGGTGGGTCTGTAGGAACGATGTTCGGCGTTCGGCGCACGGCAGATTTCCTAATTCGAGCCACACAGATTCTTGCGGGAACCTTTCTGGCCCTGAGTCTTATCATCAACATCTTCTTCCTGCCCAGAGGGGCCACCGCAGAAAGCATCATTCAGAAGGGAATGGGTGGACAGGTCACGACGCCAGCAGCGACTACACCACAGCTTCCTCCGGCCCAAGGTGAGCAACCTGCTCCCTAGAACGGCGTTGCGAAAACCGCACCCATGGCTCAATCGGTAGAGCAACTGACTCTTAATCAGTGGGTTCCAGGTTCGAGTCCTGGTGGGTGCACTCAATCTTCATGACCTTACCCATTCACACTCTCCATCACGGTCTACCCAGCACACTCCGGCGTTGCACCCATCATTTGATTCGCGTTGTAACTCTTCTATCGCACGCATCCAAGAGGAGATTCTGATGGATGTGAGTGCCACACAGATCACCAATCTCACCTCACGTCTGTTCTTGATTGATCGCTCCAACTCAGGAATCGTTGACGTTCAAGGACAGGATGCGCTCGATCTTCTTCAACGCATCACTACGAACGACCTTCGGGGAATGAAGAGTGGTGATGTCAGGCCGACCATATTTGTAACGGAAAAAGGTCGCATCCTCGACTACGTCCATGTGTTGGCAACTCTCAACGCAATCATCCTGATAACATCTCCCGGACGGGAAATTGATGTGAAGAGCTGGATCGACAAATACACCATCATGGAAGATGTTCGTACATCTGTCCGCTTGGAGTATCAAGTCATGTATTCGTTGATTGGGGAGAACGCTGTGCAGACAGCGAGACAACTTGGCATCAACGTGGATGTGATGAAGCATGGCTTGGTTCAACCCGCCGGCCTTGCATATGTCATTGCCGAATTCGGGACAGAGTTTGTCAATATTCTCATTGGTCAAGATGCGGCAGAAGGCCTCTGGAACAAACTTGCTTCCTCTTCCGCAAATGTGGGTATTCCAATCATCGACAGCAACCAGTTCGACGCATGGAGGGTCACATCAGGGATTCCGTCATCACCCGGGGAATTCAACGACTCATTCAATCCATACGAAGCCGATCTTCGACATGCCATCAGCTATACAAAAGGGTGTTACATCGGTCAGGAGATAATTGCCAGGCTCGATACGTATCAGAAGGTGCAACGACACAAAGTCGGCATTGTTGCAGATTCGGTTTTGCCTGTTTCAGTGTTGCCGCTGGATCTCTGGGTCAAAGGAGACGTGGTGGGATGGCTAACGAGTGCAGTCGCTGCTAACGGGCGGACGATAGGAATTGGTATTGTCAAGAAGGAATTTGAACCGGGGGACATGCTGGAAGCGCGGCAGGCAAATCAGAACGTGCCGGTAACGATCACTGCATTTCCAATCCCTGTTTCGTAATTCGTATTCAAAGGAAGTATTGTCAGCCATGAAACTCAGCTTTAGCTTTGAGGAAATAGAAAAGTGGCGGGACAAGGTTCATCGCCGAACACCACGTCTCGCAGTTCGAACAAAACAGCAGGCGATGGCTTTCGTAAACGATGTTGGATTCTGCTTTGCTTTCAAGTCGGTTAACTCCGAGCTTCCATGTCTGTGGCATGCCGCGACAGGTGAACGACACCCCGTGCTTCCGGTGCATACACATTCGGACCCCTGTCTGTCGTTCGTATGGAAGATGAAAAATATTCTACCGAGTGAAATGAAGGCGTATTATGGGAAGGTACTCAAGCGCCGGCCAACGATGATTTCGCTTGAGTTGTTCCCATATTTTTATGCGCTCGCCGAAAGGACGGGTGCCAAGGATGAGTACCTCGATGAGTTCAGACGTGGGAACGTCTCGCCAATTGCCAAGAGCATCATGGACGCACTGACGGATTCGTCTCCCCAAGTTACCAAAGGACTCAAGCTTGCCACCGGAAACCATACCAAGGCGGACAGGCCCCGGTTTGACAAGGCCATGGCAGAACTGCAGGCAAAGATGTACATCGTGAAAGTCGCAGAGCACTACAATCCGTTTACTTTTGAGTGGGCGTTGGTTCATAAGGCGTATCCGCAACAGGTTCGAGCGGCACGCAAGGTCAATGTTGAAGAGGCTCGCGTAAAGATTCTCGAACGGTATTTCCGCAACCAGTTTGTCTGTTCTGTTCCGGATATAGCGCGCCTGTTTGGTTGGGATCGGAGAAGCATCTATCAATCACTGGGTCATCTCGTGAACCGTGGATTGATTACCGCCAACGTCAAAATTGATGAGAAAACGACCAAGTATTATTGTCTCATAGACTAAGAAAATAGAAGGTTCTATGCCTCCAAAGAAACAACTTCCCAAGCACCCCAGAGCGTATCGCAACATGGAGTTTCTCGGCAGTCCTGATGGGCGCATCATCCGGATTATGGCGGAGTTTCTTGAGCCGCAGCGACGCTTTCGCAAACACAATATCCGCGATACGATTGTGTTTTTCGGCTCGGCAAGAATAAAACCGCGCGGCGAATCCACGACGAATCTGCGTGCAGCTCGCCTGAAAATAAAGAATGTGAAACGCCCGACCACGGTGATGATGACATCGCTTCATCAAGCTGAAATGCAACTGGAGATGTCAAGGTACTACGAAGATACCGTCGAGGTTGCCAGGCTCCTGACTCGTTGGTCAAAAACACTCAAGCAACGCAACCGCTTTGTGGTTTGTTCCGGTGGCGGTCCGGGAATTATGGAGGCCGCAAACAGGGGAGCGTACCTGGCCAAAGGGAAATCCATCGGCCTGAACATTAGCCTTCCATTCGAACAATTTGCAAACGCGTACATTACCCCCGAGTTGAACTTTGAGTTCCATTACTTCTTTCTCCGAAAGTTCTGGTTTGCCTATCTTGCAAAGGCTCTCGTTGTCTTCCCGGGTGGATTTGGTACGCTTGATGAGTTGTTGGAGGTGCTTACATTGGTTCAAACGCAGAAGATCAAGAAGAAAATGACAGTCGTCATCTACGGTAGCGAGTATTGGACGAAAGTCCTTAACTTTGATGAGATGGTATCGCGTGGAGTGCTATCTAAGGAAGATCTGAAACTATTCAAGTTTATTGATACCCCGAAAGAGGCGTTCCTCTATCTCAAGAAATCACTGATGAAAAATTATCCTACAGCGTAGGACTTCATCAATTGCTCTTCTTCTGATTCTTTCATAACTTAGGGTGAGGGGATGATATGGATTCGACGGGGAAGAAGATGGTCAAGATTGCATACCGTGCTCTCCGAGTTGCACGATAATAAAGCGGAAAACTTCTAAGTGCAGACTACAACTACGCACTGGCAGCCTAACTTAGGTTAAGTTGCCCGTCTTGAGAGGTCCTTCCTGCAGGGCTTCAAAGGGGCGCCGACTTATTGCAGGATAGCTGGCTGTGTTCCCTGACAGCAGCCAGTGAACCTCGGGAAACCGGGGACTGTTGGGGCTGTCTTGGCACTGTCCTGTCTGTCGGATAGGCTGAGACGAAGCAAGAAAGACAGGCTAAGTATGTAGTGGTCTTGATGGTCTTTTCTTCGGACGCGGGTTCGACTCCCGCCATCTCCACAAAACAATCGGACGCTTCCTTCGGGAAGCGTTCCCTTTTTAAACCCATCTTGAATGTTTCATTCGAAGTTGCTATCTACAGCCACCATGCATAGAATCGAATTTACAAAAGTTTCGGGTGCAGGAAACGACTTTGTCTTGATTGACGATCGCCTCGATTCTTTACCCACGAACAAGCCACTCTTGGCTCAAACATTGTGCTCCCGTGTTTTCGGCATCGGAGCGGATGGACTTCTCGTCTTGCAGAAAAGTAATCACGTGGACTTCAAGATGTCGTACTACAATGCGGATGGGTCGTTCGGCGGAATGTGTGGCAATGGGGGGAGATGTATTGCTCGCTACGCGTATCTGAAGGGTGTTGCCGGACCTAGGATGACTTTTGAAGCATTGGATTTCAACTATATGGCGGAAATCAATGGAGAAAACGTACGCCTCTGGATGAAGCAACCGAAAAACTTCAAGGAGAACATCCAAATTAAAACGGAATTGGGTGTATTTGCCGCCTACTTTATTGATAATGGTTCCCCGCATGTGATTATCTTTGTCGAAGATGTCTCCACGATAAACGTACATGATATTGGTCGCGCTATACGCGAGAATAATTTATTTAGCCCTGCAGGAACAAACGTGAATTTTGTTCAGGTCATTGGACCTAATAGTATATCTATAAGAACATATGAGCGAGGAGTTGAGGATGAAACTCTTGCTTGTGGAACGGGGTCTGTTGCAGCGGCACTGGTCTCGGTATTGTCCGGACGCGTTAAACATCCTGTTCAAGTGGGAGTCAGAAGCGGAGAGAAACTCCAGGTGAACTTCGAGTTAAGAGGCGAAAGTGCCCACAATGTCTCGCTTGAAGGTAGCGCCCACATGCTGTTTCAAGGATCAGCAGTATATGATTCTGCTAAAGGGAAGATTTGTCGTATCAGCACAGAGATTAAGCCTCCGCAGGCCCGCACCTAGCCTTTGAAACCAATAGCTGTCATAATCAACCCGGCTGCCGGAAAGGGAAAAGGGAAAAAGGTTGGAGCCTGGCTCATTCAGGCCCTTGCAGACAAAGGTGTTGAAGCAGAGATTCATGTTTCAAACGGCTCTGGCGAAGCCACAGCCTACGCAAGACAAACAAACCGTTTGATTGTGGTCGCGGTCGGCGGAGACGGTACAATTAATGAAATTGTGAACGGAATTGCAGGTACGAATAAGATTCTTGCTGTCATTCCCGCTGGATCTGGAAACGATTTGATAAAGTCTTTGAAGATTCCTTTAAATCCAGAACTGGCACTCGACCGATTATTCTCCGGGCATGAGAAAAAGATTGACATCGGGGGTATTGTTTGTCATGCTCCCGACGGGAGCAACACTGAGTCGAGATACTTTGTTAATGGTGCTGGAGTTGGATTTGATGCCGCCGTAGCAAGAAAAACGCGAGAGATCAAGTTCCTGAGAGGTTTACCTCTCTACATAGCGGCCGTATTGAAGACGTTAGGTGAATACAAGTCACCGTTGTTCGAGATTCGCATTGATGCGACTGCACGTTGTGGTCGACAACTCTTGATTGCGATTGGCAATGGGACCAGCGCCGGAGGTGGATTTGTTCTCACGCCAGACGCTCAAGTGGATGATGGCATGTTGGATATCTGCATGATTAGTGATTTGGGCATCTTACAGATCCTGTCAATCATGCCGAAGGTAATCAGGGGACATCACACGAACCTGGATAGAGTAGCAATGGCAACCGGCAAGGATATTCAGATTACCGCCGACTCACCATTCGTCGTGCATGCTGACGGGGAAATAATTGCTGAGTGTACACATGTCTCGATTTCAATTGGGAAGCATATGCTAACCGTTATTACTTGATTCACATTGGCAGTATAAACGCATAATACATATTATGTCAAGTGACCTTGAATTTCCGCTGTGTAGGCTTCCTTGATTGTTCCAACGCTAACATTTACGTCCTCCGAAAGGCTTAGGCTCGTCCCTCCAACTACACCCATTTCAGAGTATCGTATTCCTCTGCCAGCAAGCACTCCCCGGACGTAAGGAATATCTCGAAGATTGCTTGTAATGACAATGCGCGACTGGTCCTCACTAAATAACACAGCGTCACGTCGTCCCAACGGGATAGTTTTTATCGTAGCGCCAATTGGACTTGGGCCCGTGAAGCAGCACTCGGCAATTGCCACTGCCAATCCGCCCTCAGAGCAATCATGTGCCGATTTCACAACGCCGGCTTGAATGAGATGTAAAACAGCTTGCTGTAGATTTTTCTCAGCTATGAGATCAATCGGCGGAGCATCACCGGCGACTATTCCGTGAATTACAGACAGGTATTCAGAGCCACCCAAGTGTCCCAAAGTATCGCCGAGAAGCAAGATGACGTCACCTTCATCCTTAAAGGCCGAAGTCGTGACATTCTTTAGGTCATCAATAAGGCCAAGCATTCCGATGACGGGTGTGGGATATACGGCGCCGCTTGGGCTCTCGTTATAGAAGCTCACGTTACCACCAGTTACGGGAGTGTCGAGAATCTTGCAAGCTTCTGCAATTCCAGCAACAGCTTCTTTGAACTGCCAATAGACTTCCGGTTTGTATGGGTTTCCAAAGTTCAGGCAGTTGGTAATCGCCAATGGCTGAGCGCCCGTACATACAACATTTCTTGCAGATTCTGCAACTGCAATCATTCCACCTCTGCGTGGATTGAGATACACATATCTACTGTTGCAGTCTGTCTTTAGAGACAATGCCTTTCCGGATTCCTTGATGAGAATGACTGCTGCATCACCTTCAGAAAGGATGAGATTATTCGTCCGTACCATTCCATCGTACTGTTCATATACCCAGCGCTTGCTTGCGATGTTTGGTGATTTCAAGAGTCTAAGAAAAACATCGTTAAGGTCAGCAGGTATGGGAATGGTCGCCGGATCGAATGACCTCGTTTCAGCAAGGTACTCAGGTTCTCGAGATTCTCTGATATAAACAGGCGCTCCACCGCCAAGGACCAAAGGCTCAGAAGGAATATCCGCCACGATCCTGCCGTCGTACGAAACCACAATCCTACCGGTATCGGTCACTTCGCCGATAATCTCTGCATGTAAATCCCATTTCTCGAAGATCGCTTGTACATTCATCTCACGACCTTTCTCAACAACGACGAGCATACGCTCCTGGGATTCCGAGAGCATCAATTCATAGGCACTCATTCCCTCTTCCCGCGCTGGCACCAGATTGAGATTCACATTCATTCCGCAACGTCCGCGGGCACTCATCTCTGAAGTCGAGCACGTAATGCCGGCAGCGCCCATGTCTTGAATGCCGACGACATATCCAGACCGTATTGCCTCAAGCGAAGCTTCCAACAAGAGTTTCTCCGTGAATGGATCACCCACCTGGACAGAGGGTCTCTTTGCTTCAGACGCCTCGGAAATCTCTTCGGAGGCAAACGTTGCCCCATGAATACCATCGCGACCGGTTGCCGAACCTACGATCATCACCGGGTTGCCGGCGCCTTTTGCAATGGCACTTGCCCATTCGCCATGCTTCACAATCCCCACTGCCATTGCATTGACGAGAGGGTTCTCCTGATAACACGGTTCGAAATATACTTCGCCGGCGACCGTTGGTACACCAAAACTATTTCCGTAGTCGCCAATTCCCTTTACGACCCCTTTTACCAAATACTTCGTTCGGTCATTCGAGATATCGCCGAAGCGGAGAGAATTGAGTCCAGCGATTGGCCGTGCACCCATGGTGAATATGTCGCGCATGATACCACCGACTCCGGTTGCTGCGCCCTGATACGGCTCAACGGCGGATGGATGATTGTGGCTTTCAATCTTGAAGGCAACGGCGAGACCATCGCCAATATCGACAAGTCCGGCATTTTCCTCGCCAGCACTGACCAGAAGTCGTCCACCACTCCGTGGAAGAGTTTTCAGAACGGCGATCGAATTCTTGTAGCTGCAATGTTCACTCCACATGACGCTGAAGATACCGAGTTCAGTATAGGTAGGAACACGACCAAGGATCGTCAACACTTTATTGTACTCATCCTCAGTAAGGCCGTGTTCGAGGGCCAGTGAGAGATCAACAAGTGGCTCCCGTGCTACTTTCGATTGAAGCGTCGTTTCCATTCTTCCTCACTATTCCAATACAAGCAAGAGTTCGCCTTTTTCGACCGTGGCGCCACGCTGTACCAGTATCTGTTTCACGCGCCCCGCACGGTGCGCCTTGATTTCATTTTCCATTTTCATCGCTTCAAGAACGACAAGACCCTGTCCTTGCTGTACCTCATCCCCCACCGCTACTTCCACCTTAACGATCAGTGCCGGCATCGGGGCATGGATCTCTGCATTCTGATTTGTGCTGACAGCATTTGCTCCGTATTTCTTGAGCAGACGTGTCCGCTCCGACTCCACCTGCACATCAACAGCGACCGCATTTAGCAGCACGTTGTAGACGTCGCCGCTCTTAAGAGTCAGCACGTTGAAGGATTGTCCGTTGATCAGTACGGAATAATTGTACTGGTCAATCCGTATGATTTCAGCCTTCACCGGTACTCCGTTGAAATGAATCGTACCGTCCTCGGCCAGGGTAACCGTGAGTTTCTCTTCCTGGATGGTCACATCAAAGGTGCGCAACGTTTTATCCTCGCTGATTCAATGTGCGTTGGTCTTTCCAGGTACGCCGTGTTTTCATTGCGCTGTTTGTTGTACTTTCTTTCCATGAGTGATCTGACACGAGAGAACTCGTGCCACCTTCACTTGAATGTCCCCTTGATTCAAGATAGGCGCAGACAATTGCTGCTGCCTGGCTTTGGTCTTTGCTAAGCACAGGCAATCGAGCCACGTCGTAGTGGTGTTGGATGAAATGCGTATCGAAATCTCCTGCTGTGAATTTCCGATGGTTAAGAATAAAGAGCAGGGCCGGAATGTTCGTCTTGACTCCAAGGATCTCGTATTCATGCAACGCCCGCTTCATTCTATTGATCGCTTCATTACGTGTTTGTCCCCACGCGACAAGTTTTGAGATCATCGGATCGTAATACACAGAGATGGTGCCGCCTGCGTCAATGCCCCGGTCCTCCCTGATACCGATACCTTGTGGCGGCTTCAAGTGTGCGATCGTCCCGGTTGATGGGAGGAAGTTGTTTGTCGGATCTTCCGCACAGATACGGCATTCGATTGCATGACCCCGGAATTCAATGTCTTCTTGCTTGAACCCCAGAGGTTCGCCCATTGCAATCCGGATCTGCTGTGCCACTAAATCAATTCCTGTCCTCAGTTCCGTGATGGGATGCTCGACCTGCAATCGCGTATTCATCTCAAGAAAATAGAAATTCCCGTCCTTGTCCACAAGAAACTCGATGGTTCCCGCATTGTGATAGTTGACAGACCGGGCAGCGAGAACTGCAGTCTCACCCATCCTCTGTCGCAGGTCATCATCAACAATTACTGAGGGGGTTTCTTCGATGAGTTTTTGATGTCGACGTTGGATGGAACATTCGCGTTCACCGAGATGAATGACCGTACCGTGACGATCTCCGAGAATCTGGAACTCAACGTGTCGCGGTTTCTCCAGGTACTTCTCAACGTACACCCGATTATCGCCGAAGGCCGACTGTGCCTCTGATTGTGCAGACGCGAACGCCGACGCGAACTCACCTGCGTTGTGAACCACACGCATTCCCTTGCCACCACCACCGGCGGCGGCCTTGATCAACACCGGGAATCCAACAGACTTGCAAAACCCTGCGGCTTCTGTTTCACTACTTACCGCTCCTGGTGTTCCTGGCACAGTGGGAACCCTTGCAGCACTGACGAGCTTGCGTGCTTCGGTTTTATCGCCCATTGCGCGAATCGAATGAGCGTCAGGTCCGATAAACACCAAGTCGGCTTTGGTTACCCGCTCTGCGAACACAGCATTTTCCGATAGAAACCCGTAGCCGGGATGAACGGCATCGGCGCCGGCGGCGGTTGCGACTTCAATGATTCGGTCCATGAGCAAATAACTCTGGTTTGAAGGCGGTGGACCCAACCGATACGCTTCGTCTGCCTGTAACACATGTGGCATTGAACGATCAGCATCGGAATACACCGCAACCGTCCGGATGCCGAGCTCTTTGCACGTTCGGATAATCCTCACAGCAATCTCACCACGATTTGCGATGAGGATTGTTTTGATGGCTCTTTGTTTCATTCGTCAGTCCTGTAATTCTACAACCGTTGCACCCATTCCACCCTCATTCCATTCCCCGAAACGAAATGACTTTACGCGCGGATGCTGAGAGAGAAAATCGGTAACCTTTTTCCGGAGAGCGCCGGTTCCCTTGCCATGAATGATATCGACCCGATAGAGACCGGCAAGCATTGCATCATCAATGATCTTGTCCACCATCGGCAATGCCTCCTCCCCTGTCAATCCGCGCAAATCGAGATCCTGTACGACACTGCGGCGCTTTTCCTCGTTGTCAACATTGGTCATACGTGTTACCTGGGGTTTGCGGCCGGATGCGAGAATAAGATCGTTGCATGCCACTTTCATTTTCACCGCCCCGAATACTACAACTGCAGTTTTTCCATCAGGAGACAGCGAGATCACTTCACCATCTTCTTGTCCACCCTTGAGACGAACCGTGGTGCCTACTGCAACTGCGTTCGTCTTTGTCGTCATTTCAGGAGCAATATCGTGTTCATTCTTCTCGACGCTGCGCTTCAGTTGCGAAAGTTCATCGCGTACCAACTTCACAGTGTTTTTATCGGCAGATGTTTCCTTGATCTCGCGTATGCTTCGTTCGATAACCGCATTTGCGGAATCCACGATGCCCTTTGCTTCTTCAATTGCTTTTTGTTTGAGTGCGCGGAGTTCCGTGGATTGATATTTGATTTTCGTTTCATATTCTCGAATCAGGACACCCACGCGGGTCTTTTCTTCCCGTAATGTCTCCACATCCCTTTTATGTTGCTGGACAGTGGCTTCAAGATTCGTGATCAGACTATCGAGCCGGGTTTGTTGTACACCCAGGAATTCTCGTGACCGTCGCAGTATTCCATCTTCAAATCCCATGCGGGTTGCCATTTCCAGAGCATAACTGCTGCCGGGAACACCGCTCCGGAACCGATACGTTGGCGTCAAGGTCGATTGGTCGAACTCCATTGCTCCGTTTTCAATTCCCGGAGTCTCATACGCGAAAGCTTTGAGTGCACCATGATGCGTCGTAGCAATGGTATACGTTCCGCGCTGAGTCAACAGTTCCAGCATGGCGGCCGCAAACGCTCCGCCTTCGGATGGATCTGTTCCCGACCCAATTTCATCAATAAGCACAAGCGTATCATCGTCGGCCTGTTCCGTGATATTCTTGAGGTGGCGGAGATGAGAACTGAATGTGCTCAGGTCGTTTTCGATTGATTGATTGTCACCAATATCGACGAGCAGGTTTTGGAATATTCGAACACGCGTCTGATCGGAGGCTGAAATATGCAGCCCCGCCTGCACCATCAGTGCGAAAAGCCCGATGGCTTTCATGGCAACACTCTTTCCGCCGGCATTCGGGCCGCTTATGACGAGCGTCGTGAATCCATCGCCGAGTATCATGTCCAGGGGAACTGTCTGGTTGTAACCATGATTCATGAGCAGAATCGGATGGCGTCCTTGCTTCAGAATAAACGGCCCATCGTGTTGGACTGTAGGACCAACACCCAGAGTTTCGATTGAATATTTTGCTTTTGCATGCAGAACATCGACCGTGGTGAGAATCTCGGAAGTTCTGAGAAGTGAATCCTTCGAAGCACCCACTTGGCCGGTAAGTGCGCGGAGTATACGCTCGATCTCGCGCTGTTCCTGGAATTGCAGACTCCTGATCTCGTTGTTCAGATCGAGTGTTTCCGCCGGCTCGATGAATACGGTGGCACCGCTTGATGACGCGCTATGCATAAACCCCGGCACCTGGTTTTTGTGCTCGGACTTTACGGGAATGACCATGCGACCTTCACGGGTCGTAATGATTTCCTCCTGGCTAAATCCGAGTCCCGATACATGACGGAGTATTCCTTCAAGCTTCTTGCGCAGATTGTCATAACGATCGGCAATTGCCCGACTGATGGATTGAAGCTCTTTCGATGCATTCGACTTCACTGCACCGGTCTCATCAATCGCCTGTTCGATATTATATTCCAATACCTTGTCCGTGTGGATATTCTCCACAAGTTCCCACAACAGCAGGGAGATTTCCTTCCTCTTCGCGAGTGAAGAACGGAGAACCCGGGCAGCTCTGAGCATCGAAGCAATCTGGAGGAACTCACGGGGCTGGAGGAAGAGTCCTTCGACGGCTGATTTCCGAATGGCATCGCCCGAACTCTGCAACGAATCGAATGGGAGTCCCCCCTCTTCAACAAGGAACTGTTTCATTTCCGAAACACGGTCGAGTGCGATACGGATATCAGGAAGGGAAACGGAAATCGGAAGCGTCAGCAGGACCTCACGACCGGCGTCGGAGAGGGCGTAGCGGGCAATGCGTTCACGGATCTTGTGAAATTCCAGTTTGTCTATCGCCTCATCAAACCCATTCATCGCTTCTTTTTATCCACTGGCTCATCAAAGATGTTCTGTTTCCGAAAAGTTCTTGAGAGTTCACTTCGGAAGCCATCGGCTCCGGGAAAGTACGGACGGAGCTCGTCGAAGAGTACAGGCGTGGCTTTAATGAGAGGTGTGTAAAGAAGGGAATTGTCACGCGTTTCTTTATCGGGCCAGTCATACAGTTTGAACATGAGTAACAAGAGACTGATGATAATCGTCGTCTCAATCATCCCGAGAATTACTCCGAAAACCTGGCTTTGGATTTTGGGCATGCCCTTCGATGCATAGTTTTTATACAGAAGGATGATGCCGACCATAATCACCAGTACAACAACAGCGAAGCCGACAATGGATCCCGTCGGTTCGGAGAGCAATACAGTTTCGGTAAAAAATGATCCGACGGACTTCATCAGATGAGAAGCCAGAACGATTGAACCGATAAGAGCAAGAAGGCTGAGCAACTTCCGCATAACTCCTGCTCGATAGCCCAGAGCGGCTCCAATCAAGAGTCCAGCAATGAGGAATATATCAATGAAATCGAAGTTCACTTAGGCTCCACCGAGTTTCTTTTTCACAAGTTCCTGTATAAGTTTCCCATCGGCCTTACCCTTCAGTTGTTTCATTACAGCAGGCATGGCCTTTCCAAAGTCAGCGGCGGAAGTTGCGCCCACTTCGGCAATAATCGTATCGATGATTGTTTCGATCTCCCCGCCTGAAAGCTGTTTCGGCAAATACTCCTGGATGATGGCAAGTTCAGCCTCTTCCTGCGCAACAAGTTCGGGTCTGCCACCGGCCTGGAATTGCTCCATGGATTCACGGCGCTTCTTTGCTGCCGATGTTAGAACGGCAATTTCGTCTTAATGAGTTACTGGTTGGGGGCCGCCACGCTTTTCTATCTCGCGTTCCATTAACGCAGCACGTAATGTCCTGAGCGTCTCGAGACGTACCTTATCGCCGGATTTCATCGCGGTCTTCAGGTCTTCAATGATCTTTTCCTTCAACATCCTCGATACTCTCCTTCAAAGCAAAAAAAAAGGCAGGAATGCACGCCGCCTTCATGGTGATTTCAATGTCAAAGTAATTTTTTGATGACGAAATGCCTGTTATGTATTGAATACTGCATAAAATATCCGATTCCGCCGTCAAAGTCAACCGATACTCGTGGTCAGACTCCACCATAGATTTTGACAGTGTTGCCGCCAATTGATCGTGCATCATCCGAGCACAGGAACAACACAAGTGCCGCGATTTCCTCCGGGGTAACCCACTTCTTCTCGTCAGCCATGCTCATCCATTGCTTATTGGCTTCGGTCAGAATAATGCTCGGTGCAATGGCATTGACGGTAATCCCAGTCCCTTTTACCTCCTCGTGGATCGCCTCTGTGAGGGTAATAACTCCCCGTTTGGAAACTGCGTAAGACCCCTTCGTTGCACTCGGAGAAAGCGCAATCATTGAAGCGATATTGATAATACGACCGAAGTTGCGCTTGCCCATGATACGCAACGCGCTGCGACAAGCGAGGAACGCTGTCTTCAAGTTCAGATTGATGATGGAGTCCCATTCCTCAACAGGCACTTCGGCAATGGTCTTACCACCCACGTATCCGCCGGCCGCGTTGACGAGAAAATCGACTGTCCCGAACTTTTTCTCGGTATCACTCGTAAACAGGTCCACATCCTTCTCGAGGGTAAGATCCGTTTTGGAGGTAAAGACTCGTCCATCATTTGCCAGGTCAGGAACCGCATCAAGTGAATTTCGGGAATTGTACGGGATAGCAACGCTTGCTCCCGCATGAAGGAACGCACGCGCGATAACGGAACCGAGAGCACCCGCGCCCCCTGTGACTATTGCTGTCTTGCCGTTGAATGACATGGTATGCCTTGATGATGTACTTAAGAATCCTCGGACAATATATTCACAGACACAGGGATAGTCAAGGAATGTAAGTCCAGAATTTCGTACATTTTCAGAGACACTCAACCATCTTACTTGACTGAATAAAACCATGGCAATGAACTTCAAGGCTTTCTCCCTTGTTCTGATTTCCGTAATCTCATTTGCCGTGACAAGCGCCCAAACATTCAAGGTCGGAGATGTGGCACCATCGTTCACTCTCCCCTTCGCAACAAAAGATACTGTCATCTCATCCGGAATACATGTTGGTGGACCCGGCAGTGCTTCGTTGACGATCCTTGCATTCTATCCTGCTGATTGGAGTGGAGGATGCACAACAGAAATGTGTACCATGCGTGATAGCTTCACAGAACTCTCGGCACTGGGCGCCACCGTGTACGGAATCAGTGGAGACTATGTTTCCTCTCATCGTGAATGGGCCAAACACCTGAACCTTCAATTTGGATTATTCTCCGACCACGATCATGCCGTTGCAAAGCAATATGACAGCTACAACGAGAAAACGGGTTACAACAAACGTACAATCTACGTGATTGACCGCGAGGGTCGGATCGCGTACATGGATTTGGCATATAGCGCACGTTCATCAGATTCATTTGACCGACTCAAACTTGCATTGCAGGGAATGAAATGATGAATGGATGCACATCAGTATTCCACCGTTCCACTCATAATTAACGGTACAGACCTCTTGATCAAAATACCCTTCGTCATATACTCGCTCACTCTTTTTGTTCAGTCCCACTCTCTCGGAATCGCCCAGGAAAACGCTTCATCCCTTATCGACTCCGGCGAAACACACTTCTCCAATCTCAGGCAGTTGACATTCGGTGGGCAGAACGCTGAGGCATATTTCTCTTTTGATGAAAAGCACCTGATCTTCCAGTCAACGCGTGATAGCCTGAAGTGCGATCAGGAATTCATCATGGATCTGACATCAGGTAACGTGAAGATGGTTAGCACGGGCATCGGAAGAACAACGTGCGGATATTTTTTCCCAGGCGATACAGCGATTCTATATTCCTCGACACATCATTTTAGTTCACAATGTCCTCCCTCTCCGGATTATTCCAAAGGATATATGTGGGCTGTGTATCCCGAGTTCGATATCTTCGTATCAGGACGCGATGGCCGGAACCTTCGACAGTTGACATCAACTGCGGGATACGATGCCGAAGCGACCATCTCTCCGACAAGCGAACGAGTGGTTTTCACGTCGATGAGGAATGGAGATCTTGATCTCTACAGCATGAAGTGTGATGGCACCGATGTCCGGCAATTGACGGACGAGGTGGGGTATGACGGCGGAGCGTTCTATTCGTCGGATGGCAACTTGATTGTGTACCGTGGTTGGCACCACACAGACTCTTCATCAAGGGCAGAATACAAATCCCTGCTCACTCAGAATCTCGTCCGCCCCTCACGCATGGAGTTGTTCGTCATGAATGCGGATGGGACAGAAAAACGGCAGGTGACCAATAACGGGGCGGCCAACTTTGGCCCATTCTTTCATCCGGATAACAAGCGAATAATTTTTGCCTCAAACGTTGCCGACCCCAAAGGCCGCAACTTTGATCTCTATATGATTAATGTTGATGGGGGCGGGCTCGAACGAATCACATTTAATGAGACGTTCGATGGTTTTCCCATGTTTACGCGGGATGGAAAGCGGCTTGTCTTTGCCTCGAATAGAAAGGGCAAGGCACGCGGAGAAACGAACCTCTTCATCGCGGACTGGAAAGACTGATGTACCGGAGTGTCCTCATCCTTCTCGCGGCGATACTGATGAATTCGTGCGGACCGGGATTGCAAATGCACGAATCAGATAATTCTGATGGGACGGTGCTTGCGGGAACGGTGCATTTTGTAGCTGTGGAACGTGGGTGCTGGCAGTTTGAAGACAGTGATGGGAAGGAGTATGAACTTGTCGGCGACAACGCCCGCGAGCTTTTCATCGATGGTATGAGGGCACGGATTGTGGTTCGGCCGTTGCAGGGACTTGCAAGTACTTGTCAAGTAGGAGTTATGGTTGAGGTGGTACGAGTTCTCGAAACAGGAGGAGAAGGAATTGAATTTGATACGGAGAATTGAGGAAACGATGACCCAGAAATTTGTTCTTTACACGCTACTGAGTATTGCATCCGGAGTCTTGACGTATGCGCAAACTTCGTCAACTGAAATCACCAGTGACGAATTGAGAGCGCACGTCCGGTTCCTCGCCTCCGATGAGTTGGAAGGTCGTGGATCGGGCACGGAAGGAAACGCTAAAGCGGCTGCTTTCATTGGGAATGAATTCAAAAAATACGGCCTCCTGCCCGGCGGGAAAGACAATACCTACCTACAGGAATTTGAATTTGTTTCTTCTGTAAAATCAGGGAAGGCTAATCACCTCACCATCAGGGGTGCGGGCACGGAAATGCAACTCACGCCTGATGAGGATTTCAGGCCATTGGGATTCAGTTCTGACGGCACGGTTACGGGCGGAGTTGTCTTTGCAGGATACGGAATGACAGTTCCTGACAAGAATTATGATGACTACAAGAATCTTGACGTCACCGGAAAGGTCGTTGTCATATTGCGCTACAGTCCCGACGGCACCGACCCGCACAGCGAGTTTTCTCGTCACAGTGCTCTCCGTTCCAAGGCACGAACAGCAAGGGACAAAGGAGCAGCGGCTATTATTCTCGTTACTGGTGAGGCCGACCAAGCGGAGGATGCACTGATCAAGCTGAGCTATGACAATTCATTT
>JBJXHC010000099.1:0-3510 GCA_046160825.1 Bacteroidota bacterium
ACGGAGAGTCTAATGTTTTTCAGTTGTTGTTTGTCAAGCTTGTGAAGCGGCAGTTGAAATGCGTTTTGGATCTGCCGTACCACATCTTCGGATATGCATATTCCTCCCGGCTCGGCCAACGGCTCGATCCGCGCTGCGATATTCACCCCATCGCCTAAAACGTTGTTGCCGCGAGCAACAACATCCCCTATGTGCACGCCAATCCGAATTTGGATGCGCTTCTCCTGAGAGACTGATTTATTGCGCCGGAACAGAGTCTCTTGAATCTCGACGGCACACCGCACAGCTTGCAACGCGCTTGCAAACTCTACAAAGAACGCATCACCCGCCGTCTCGATTTCTCTTCCCACGTATTTCGGAAACAAGGAGCGCAGAAGTTGCCTATGCTCATCAAGCAAATCAAGCGCAAGAGATTCATCTTTCTGCATGAGTGCGCTGTAACCAACCATGTCAGTGAACATGATTGCCGCTAGGTAGCGGAGCTCTTTGGGGTCATCAAGCATCCCTTACCGATCTGTTTGTTGAGTGGAACTGCCTGCCATGTGGTTCATATACTGAGCC
Organism: Bacteroidota bacterium; assembly: GCA_046160825.1. GTDB lineage: Bacteria > Bacteroidota > Ignavibacteria > UBA10030 > UBA6906 > JBJXHC01. Next base: position 562 of record JBJXHC010000099.1, read on the forward strand.
TTATGCACCTCGCCCATGCCGTCTTCACCAAGCTTCTCGAGAATCTTGTAGAGGGAGATGGTTTGTCCGACTTGTCCGCCATCTTTTTGGTGGATCAATGAAGAACTCTCTTCTCCTTTTCCCACGCTGCTATAATTTCTCGATTTGTTTTCACATTCCTAAGATAACTTTTGTGCAATGCCGTGTCACTAATTTTTTCCGCCTGTTCAATGCATTAAATCTCAGACCTTCAGATGTTGTAAAAAGGATTACAAAATCACGAACTGCAACACTCCAAGGACGGCTTGCACAAGCAATCATCACTCAGTTGCTTTTGTTTTCAAACGGTTAGCCCACAATGTTCTCGGGCTTTACATCGCTGTGGACGATACTATGCTGATGGGCACGATGTGGTTTGGCCGATCATTGTTCCAATCCCATCTTTCTGAGCAACGCGGCAAACCTCGGATCTGAACGAATGCCATCAAAAACCGGATCGACTTTCAGAACGACCATCGAGCCGTCATGCTCTTTATAACCTTCCTCAAGCCATGCGAGCGCTTCATCCTTTTTTCCAAGTCCTATTGAGAGCACTCCCCTCCAATACGGGGCAACATACTCATACTCGCCTGTCTTATTTTCAAGGAGTTCATCCATATCCAGTGCCTCATCTTTTCTTCCAGACAACGCGTACACATGTCCGAGCGCAGCAATGGGAATTGGATGACGTATAGAAGCAAAGGCTAAACCCGCCGTCAACTGTTGCAATTTTTCTATAGCGTTCGAGTACATCTTCTTCTGCTCATACGCTCCTGCCAGAGCAACATTTACCAAAAGGAACGTGGGGTCAATTTCGAGTGTCTTATTAAATTGCTCAATCGCTTCGTCGTACCTGCGCTCGAAGTACAACGTGAGCCCTATATCAGCATTAATAACCGGTGAAAGCGGATCCAATTCCAATGCTTTCTTTCTAACCTGCGTTGCTTCTTTGAATCGTCCCATCACTGTCAACAAGAAGGCATACCAACTGCGCGCAGTGGCATAGTTAGGATTGATCTCAATTGCTCGCTTCAATTCTTTTTCTGCGGCAGCCCAATCCCAATCATAATTCATCTTTGCAAATCCCAGCGACGCATGAGCCTCAGCAAGACTACTATCAATCGACACCGCCTTTAAGGCTGCTGCCTTTGCCTTCGGATATGTTTGTTGGGGAGGAAACAGATTGTAATTTCCCAGGATAGTGTAGGAATCGGCCAATCCGGCGTACGCAAGAGCATAGTTGGAGTCTTTCGCGATTGCTTGCTTGAAATACTCAATGCCCTTGTTCAGCTTGTCAGGCCGTCGTTGGTTCCAATAATAGCGTCCTTTCAAATACAACTCATACGCTTCAAGATTGTCCGTCGGCTTTCGTTCCAAGCTTTTTGTCTCATCGGGAGAAATTGTGGCTTCGAGCATCTTGGCAATCTCCATTGCAACCTCGCTCTGGATTGCAAAGATTTTCGTGAACTCTCTATCATATGAATCCGACCACATTGCCTTGTCGGCGTTGGCATCAATTAGCTGTGCTGTGATTCGCACTTGATCAGCGGCGCGGCGCACGCTTCCGTTCAGAACCACGCCTGCGTTGAGTTCCTTCCCGATTTCAGGCGTCGCCTTCGTAGTTCTTTTGTACTGCATCATCGTCGTTCGTGAGATGACTTTCAGAGCAGCAATTTTGCCAAGCTGTGTCAGAATATCATCCGTCATCCCGTCGCTGAACCATTCTTCCTCTGCCTTGCCCCCCACGTTGTCGAACGGTAGCACGGCAATCGTCCTACTGTTTGCTGATTCTGACTTCGGCTTAAAGAAATAAAGAATAACTACGGCCGTGAAAAGTGCGACCAGACCGGAGGCTACAATCCAGGTGAGCTTCGAGCCTTTGAGTGTTGGTTGTTTGTTGCTTGCAGCATTTGCCACGGAAGATGTGGGTTCTCTTTCTGGCGGCTTCGGCATCCAAGGAAGTTGGACACTATAGATTTCAACCGGAAGCTGAATGTTCTTGAGCGATTTTTTATCAAGCTTCCGCAAATGCATGTCTAACTTGTTCTGCACCTGGCGTGCTACGTCTTCGGAGATGCAGATGCCTTCAGGCTCGGCTAGCGGTTCAAGCCGCGCAGCGATATTCACACCATCACCCAACACATTCGGACCGCGATATACTACATCGCCTAAGTGAATGCCGATCCGCAACCTGATTTTCATTCCGGGATCAACATCCTTGTTGCGGGATTGCAACGACGTTTGAATGTCGACGGCACATCGGACGGCTTCGAGTGCGCTTGAGAATTCGACGAAGAACGCATCGCCGACCGTTTCAATTTCTCGTCCGTCATATTTGGGAAAGAGTGAGCGCAGGAGAATTCGGTGTTCTTCAAGGAGGTCAAGTGCGAGGGACTCGTTCTTTTGCGTCATAGCACTGTAGCCGACCATGTTGGTAAACATGATTGCCACAAGCTTGCGAATTTGTCGCTCGGTAGGGAGCATAACAGTAGCCGTTGGTACGCCGGCTCCCTTCACCATCTCAAGATCGGAAATCAACTCTCCGAGGTGTTGATACCGATCAGCCGGACTCTTTGCCAGTGTTTTTTCAACAACAGCTTCTAGACCCGGAGGGGCGTCGGTTCGCAACTCCGTAAGGCGGGGGGCATCCTTGTTCATGATTTCATACATCATGGCCGTAGGATGATCTCCCTTGAACGGACATGTCTGCGTGAACATTTCGTACAACACCACACCCAACGCCCAGATGTCCGAACGCTGATCAACATCCTCACCGCGTACTTGTTCCGGCGACATGTACGCCACGGTACCCATCGTTGTGCCGGCAATGGTCAGCCGCGTACCACCTGTGAGCTTGGCAAGGCCGAAGTCCATGATCTTCACCTGCCCATCCGCGGTGACCATGATGTTCTCCGGCTTGATGTCGCGGTG
>JBJXHC010000100.1:0-11193 GCA_046160825.1 Bacteroidota bacterium
TTCCCAATGAGAAGATGACTGATGTGAATATCGCTGTTGAGATGATGAACGATGCCTTTCAGGATCGATTCGATACGGCACTGCTTGTTTCGGCTGACAGTGACTTGACCGCACCCATCAAGTCGATTCGCAGCCTCTTCCCGAACAAGAGGATCGTTATCGCATTCCCTCCCCAGCGGCATTCTTTAGAACTCACAAAGCAGGCGCATGCTTGCTTCACTCTGGGCAGGGCAAATCTTGCCAAGAGTATGTTCCCGCTCGAAGTTCAGAAGTCTGACGGCTTCATCCTTAAGTGTCCGGACCGGTGGCTCAACCGATAGCATGATGAAACTTCACTTCGAACCAAACCAAGAATACCAGCTTCAGGCCATTCAATCCACGGTGGACGTGTTTGAGGGCCAGCCGTTGAGTACGGGTGACTTTGAGTTCTCGCTTGGCGGTGCGCAGACCAGTCTGCAATTCAGCGAGTTTGGCGTTGGGAATGCGATTCGTTTGACCGAGCAGGAGATCCTGGAAAACCTAAAGAAGATTCAACAACGGAATGGTTTGAGGCTATCCGAAGCGCTCGATGGCATGAACTTCTCTGTCGAAATGGAGACAGGAACTGGCAAGACGTACGTATATCTGCGAACCATCTACGAGCTGAACAAGGTGTATGGCTTCAAGAAATTCATCATCGTTGTGCCGAGCATCGCTATACGTGAAGGCGTACTCAAGAACCTTCAGATCACTCACGAACACTTCCAGGACATTTACAACAAGACGCCTCTCTCCTACCACGTTTACGATTCCCGCAACGTTTCAGTCCTGCGCGGCTTCGCATCCAGCAACACGATTCAAATCCTCGTTATCAATATCGACTCGTTTGCCAAAGATGAGAACGTCATCAACAAGGCAAACGACAAGCTGACCGGTAAGAAACCGATTGAGTTCATCCAACACACCCACCCTTTTATCATCGTGGATGAGCCGCAGAACATGGAGACGGAGATCAGGAAGAAGGCGATCCAGAACCTGAATCCAGCATGCACATTGCGCTACTCAGCCACCCACACGAATCTCTACAATCAGGTGTACAAACTGAGTCCGGTGAAGGCGTACGATCTCGGATTGGTAAAGCAAATTGAAGTGGACTCGGTATATAGTGAGCAGGGGTTCAATCTTCCGTTTATTCGCGTTGAGGGCTTTCGGCTATTGAGAACGAAACTCAAAGCCCGGGTGACGATTGATGTGGCGGGTGCCAATAAGATTCTGCGTAAGACTGTTACGCTTGAGAATGGCTACAATCTCTTTGACCTATCAAAGGGACGGGAACAATACCGCGAAGGATACATCGTCAACGGGATTAACGCCGAAGACGGATATGTGGAATTCTCAAACGGGCGGCGGTTGGAAGTCGGCGCATCGCAGGGCGGCTATCAGGAAGAGATCATGAAAGTCCAGATGCGGAAAGCCATTGAAGAGCACTTCCGCAAGGAAGCGAGACTCAAGCCGCTTGGAATCAAGGTGCTTAGCCTCTTCTTTATTGACAAAGTGAAGAATTATCGAACCTATGAGGGCGGAACGACTGTCAAAGGAAAGTTCGGTGAATGGTTTGAGAGTATCTACACTGAGTTTGCGGATAAAAATGAATATCAAGGGCTCATCCCGTTTGACGTGGAAGCCGTTCATGACGGGTATTTCGCACAGGACAAGAAGGGCGTTTTGAAAGACTCACGTGAGGGCAAGCCGTCTGAAGACGATGTCAGTGCTTACCAAAAGATCATGCAGCGGAAGGAACAACTCCTTGATGCAGCCGAACCGTTGCGCTTCATCTTCAGCCACTCGGCCCTTCGGGAGGGTTGGGACAATCCGAATGTGTTCCAGCTTTGCACACTCAACGAAACCAAGTCCGAGTTGAAGAAACGGCAGGAGATCGGGCGAGGATTGCGGCTTGCCGTCAACAGCGAAGGCAATCGGGTGTTCGATAAGTCCATCAACAGGCTGACCGTTGTTGCGAACGAGAGCTACGAAGACTTTGCAAAGCAATTGCAAAAAGAGATCGAGGAGGATACAGGCGAGAAGTTTGAAGGACGTATCAAGAAGAAAGAGGACAAGGTTCAGGTTCGATTGAAAAGAGGATACGACACCGACCAATCGTTTCTGGAGCTTTGGAACCGTATCCGACAGAAAACCACGTACCGAGTCCAATATGGGACTGATGAGTTAGTGCGGGAGGCTGCAAAGCGTGTTCAGCAGATGGAAACGACGGTTGCACCACGAATCGTCACTCAACGCACGCAGGTCGTGATGGACAACGTTGGAATCACAGGGGCAACATTGCAGACACGGGTTCACGGTATTGAGTCGATGAAGGTTGAGGTTCCCGACCTGTTGGGGTATGTTCAATCAAAAACCGAACTTACACGTTCAACTATTGTGCGGATTCTGGAAGAGTCCGGCAGACTTGCCGATTGCCTGAAGAATCCGCAGATGTTTCTGGACAATGTCATCCGTGAGATCAAGAGTGTCCTTAGTACGATGATGGTTGAGGGTGTGAAGTATTTGAAAGTTGCAGGAGAAATGTACGAGATGCGCCTGTTCGAAGATGGAGAGATCGAAGCGTATATCGACAACTTGTTCACTGTTAGCAAACAAGAAAAGACGTTGTACAATTACATTGAGATCGATTCACTCTCCGGCCCCGAGAAAAGATTTGCCAAAGATTGCGAGGACAATGAGGACGTGGAGTTCTTTATCAAGCTGCCGAGGAAGTTTGTCATCAAAACTCCGATTGGCGAGTACCGTCCCGATTGGGCCCTCGTATTCAAAGGCCAAACGAAACTCTACTTCGTTGCTGAGACCAAGTCAGGAACACTTGAAGCAGACATGAGATCGAAAGAATGGCAGAAGATTCATTGCGGGTATCAACACTTTGCAGGGTTTCCGGAGGTGGAATTTAAGCATGTGACGAAACTGAAAGATCTGCAACAGTAACAAAAGCCCGGCATCAACCGGGCTCCGTTGTAACATATCAGCCACATCTCCAATCTCACATCCCGCTTCTCTTATACTTCTCTTTGTATTTCTCATACAGCATCGTGTGCTTGCTGGTGAGGTCGATCTTGCGCCCTTGAATGAACGCCTGCTCGACGTTACACATAATCTCCAGTGGATCGGCTGTGGTAACAATGAGCGTTGCATCCTTGCCGACTTCAAGTGAGCCGACCCGGTCTGCAACGCCGAAGAGCTGAGCGGGGTAGAGGGTGATGGCTTTCAGCGCTTCGTCTTTCGGGAGTCCGTATGCGGCGGCTTGAGATGCCTGATAGGGCATGCTGCGTTCGTGACCGGCTTCGTCACCACTCATGATCGCAAACTGAACACCGGCATCGTACAGTTTCTTCGGCAATACAAATGCCTCATCGTATGGCTCGAAGCGGCGGGATGGAAGTCTGTGGATGCCACCGGCCAGCACGGGGATGTTTTTTGCCTTGAGCAGATTGGCTACGCGCCACGCATCGTGTCCACCACTGATGATGACACGCAGACTTTCCTGTTCAGCCCACGCCACCGCCGCCTGGATTTGTTGTACTTCGTTTGCCCTCACGACGATTGGAACTTTTCTTTCAAGCACTGGAATCATTGCCTCCCAACGGACATCGGTATCATGCGAAGGAACTCCGGAGGCTCTTCGTGCCTTCATGTATGCCCGCGCATCGCGGAACACATCGGCCAGCTCCTTGAGATTCTTGTCGCGCTCTTTCTTCTGCTCTTCTTCTGATCGGCGGACAAACGATCCGCGGTTGATGGTCATGGAAGGCCACGATACGTACATGGCTGCGGGAGACTTGAACACCATGTCCTCCCATGTCCAGCCGTCCATCATCATCATGGCGCTTGTTCCCGAGATCAATCCGCCCGCGGGAGAGATCACGGCGAGCAGAATGCCGTTCGCACGCGCAACCGGAATCAACTCCGATTCGGGGTTGAACGCGGCCTCAGCCCGCACGTTCGGATTGATGCCGCCGGATTCGTTTCGGTCGTTGGATGCACGGACAGCGCCAATTTCCGTAAGCCCGATGTACGTGTCAGCGCTAATCAAGCCGGGATATACATGCTTGCCGGTGGCTTGAACTACGTCGGTTCCTTCAGGAATGGCAACCGAAGAGCCAAGTGCTGTTATCTTTCCTTTATCAAAGACTATTGTCCCGTTCGTAATGGCCGGTCCCGTAACCGGATGGATGGTTGCACCAACGATTGCAATAGCACGCTCCTGCGGTTTTGCCGGAATCTGATCTGATGCAACGGCTGCAAGGATAACGAAGCAGAGTGCGAGAGTAGTCATGAGCGTTTTCATTAGTGTCCCTCCGCTGAGCAGCCGTATGGATGTTTATCGAAGAAGTCGCCCTTCTTTGGTTCGGACTTCGGTGTATCGCCGCCCCCTTTGGGCTTTGCATCAAGCGCTTTCTGCACGAGTACGGCGCGTTGCTCTTCCACCTGCTTCCGCAGTTGCTTGTCTTCTTCAAGATCAAAAAACCTTCTTCCCTCGATCCATGTCTGCTCGCACTTTGAATATGTGGAAAGAGGGTGGCCGCTCCACACAACGAAGTCGGCGTCTTTTCCTGCTTCAAGGGAACCTACCCGATTGTCAACCTTAAGCTGCTTTGCAGGGTTGATGGTGACAAAGTTGAAAGCCTCGATCTCCGAAACGCCACCGTACTTCACGGCCTTGGCGGCTTCGGTGTTCATACGGCGCGCCATCTCGTCGCTGTCCGAGTTGAACGAGACGAGCACACCGACGTTGTGCATCAACGCACCGTTATACGGAATCGCATCATAGACTTCGAGCTTGTACGCCCACCAATCGCTGAACGACGATCCGCCCGCGCCATGCTTTGCCATAACATCTGCAACTTTGTAGCCTTCGAGAATGTGTTGGAAGACACTGACCTTGAAACCAAGTTCTTCACCCAATCGCATCAACATGAGAATTTCATCTTGACGGTAGGAATGGCAATGGATAAAGCGTTTGCCGCGGATGATTTCGAGAATGGTTTCGAGTTCGAGGTCGCGACGCGGGGGGATTCCATCGTTGTCCTTTTCATATCGCTGCCAGGATTTCTCATATTCAAGAGCCGCGATGAATTCATCCCTGATAATCTGCTCAACGCCCATGCGTGTCTGTGGATAACGCGTCGTGTTATTGTCGCCCCAATTGGATTGCTTCACATTCTCACCAAGCGCGAATTTGATGGTGGGAGGGGCGTTCTCAAATTTCAATTCCTCAGGCAACATGCCCCATCGGAGTTTAATAAGCTGGGACTGTCCGCCGATGGGATTGGCGGAACCGTGAAGGACGTGCGCGACTGTGAGACCGCCTGCAAGTTGGCGATAAATGTCGATGTCGCTTGCGTTCACCACATCGCCAAGACGCACCTCGGCGCTGATGGCCTGACCCGCTTCATTTACACTGCCACTTGCTCCGGTATGCGAATGCGCGTCAATCAGTCCGGGGGTGATGTGTTTTCCCTTGCCATCAATAACGATCGCCCCTGACGGAATACCGATATTCGTTCCCACGCTTACGATCCTTCCTTTTTGTACCAACAGATCTCCGTTTTCGATATTGCCCTGCGGCCCCGATGTCCAAATGGTTGCACCTTTGACAATCACGGCGCCAGCTTGATCCGGGATGCGGGCACGACCGAATTCTCCGTGCGGGTAGTTTGGAGGAAACGATGCAATCACCGCCGGCTTCGGCTTTGAAGTGTCGGGTTCCGGAGTGAAGTCTGCCGTGCGCGTCCCGCTCCAACTGAACGCGGTGCCCGTTGCCCATTCGCCTGTGCCGATCACGAGCTTCTGCTCGACGCTGGCAGTCATCCGAGTCACGCCGGTATAGCCAATCGAATCACCTGTGAACGATAGTTGAATTCGCGTTCCGGAGAGCGAGACGCTCTTGAGCTTGACATCTTTCCCTTTGGTGATCGTCCCCTGCAAAGCATCCACCTCACCCTTTAATTGAAGAGTGATCTTCTCTGATGAGGGAGTACCGGCAAGTGTCAATTCCCACGTTCCGCGCGGGTCGATTGCGGGAGTCGGTTTTATCTCATATCGTTTTCCATCAATCCATGTTTCGCGTATCTTCGTCTTCTCAGCGAACAAGTCTCCATCAGTGATAATAAAATTTGCAATTCTACCGGGAGCCAGCGAACCCAATTGCTTCTCCACGCCGAAGAGCTTTGCTGGTGTGGTCGTTAACGCCGCGAGGGCTGCGTCGGGAGAGAGGCCGCGCTCAACGGCCTTACGGACCTGGCCAAGAAACTTGTCGGCTTCCTTCAATGTCGCAGTTGTAAAGGCCACGCTGACAGTTGCCGCTTGGAGCCATTTCGGATTCTCCGGAGCTTCGTCCCAGTATCGGAGCTCGGTCAATGAATACTGCAACGCGTCCTCGGGCGTCTGGACCGCTGGAACTTCCGGGAAATTCAACGGAAGAATGACTGGTCTCTTTGTGGCACTGATGGCATCCAGCAGCTTGTACTCGTTACCGCTGCCACGCGCAATAAGGTTGAGTGAGAACTCCTGCGCAATTCGGTGTGAGCGAAGAAGGTTCTGTTCGTCGGTTGTTTCAATGATGAAGGGGATCTTCCCCGCAATACTCTGTGACAGTGCTGCAAGTGGTTCGTTGGCTTCCGGGCGTTGCAACGATGGGTTCTTTGTGTATGCGACTTGTGCCTTTGCGTACCACTCGGCGTCAAGAAGAGTTTGTCGTATCATGGCAATCACGCCCATCAGTGAACCGGGATATCCATCACCCGAACCACGGTCGAACGTAACAACCTGTGCCACTCCCGCTCTGACAACTTGCTCGTTGGCTTTCCCCTCACCGAGGTTCACCACAGCAGCGGTTCCGCGGAAGATTCCTTTTTGTGGAACAACCATAGCTGATGTAAATCCTTGTGAGCGGAGTTTCTCGGCAGTCTTGCCATCAGGCACGAAGAGTAACTCGGCACGCTGGTGCGATTGAATCGTGGCGTTCCAATGGGCCGGTCCGCGTTCCGCCGGGGGTTTCTCTTCCTTGTCATCTGCCTTTGGCTGGCCATAGTCGGAATAACTGTCGATGAGACCCGGATAGATGGTCATTCCTTTCATATCAATGATACGCGCATCAGCAGGCAGAGATCCCGCGCCAACGGATTCGATGATGCCGTCCCGCACGACAAGCGTTCCACCTTCAACCACCTTGCCGGGAGAAGAAATGATACGTGCGTTGGTTAACGCAAAAATCGTCGGTGTATTCTTACGCAGTCCTTCTGGAGGCGTTGTTTGTGCGAACGATACGCGCGGTGTCAGCAGAATGCAGAGAGCGACGTATGCATGGAAGGCTAATCGGCTCATACAGATTCCTTCATTCAATAAAAGGATGGATTGAAAATAGATGAAGAGAGCTACGGCGTGATTGTAATAAATGCGGGAATAATCTACCAATTCAGGCGGGATGAAGCAAGGGAGTGCGCGGCATTTATCACACCGCGCCCCAGAAGAATTCCTATTTGGCTTCGGCTTTCAGCCGGTCTTTGAATACCTTCCTGATCTTGTCGAGTTTCGGCTTTACCACGAACATACAGTACGGCTGGTTGGGATTCTGGTTGTAATAGTTCTGATGATATTCTTCTGCTTTATAGAATTTGGTGAACGGACTGATTTCTGTGACGATCGGACTATCAAACGCGCCGGAAGATTCCAGTTTCTGCTTATAGTTCTCAGCAAGCTTTTTCTGGTGTTCATCGTGATAGAAGATCGCCGAGCGATACTGTGTTCCCACATCGGCCCCCTGACGGTTCAGCGTTGTGGGGTCGTGTGCAGTCCAGAAGACTTCAAGCAGTTGGTCGAATGTGACTTTTGTCGAGTCGTACATGATCTGAGCAACCTCTGCATGTCCGGTGCGTCCCGAGGAAACTTGGTCGTATGTCGGGTTGGAAACGGTACCGCCAGCATAACCCGAAACGACTTCCTTTACGCCCTCGAGATCCTGGAAACATGCTTCGATGCACCAAAAGCATCCGGCGCCGAAGGTCGCAGTTGCAATGTTTTTGTTCGATTCCATTGAAGTTTGAGATTGAGAAGATGTTGTTTGATTGTTGCCCCGATCCGTACAGGAAAACAGCAGGCTGACACACGCCACACCACACAGCACCAGGCTTTTCACGTTGTTGTTCCTTTTATGAGATAATCCACCATTCCTCCCCTACAACACAACATACGTAAGGTTGGTTCATGCGGATTTACTCTTGCGCGAGACTCCAATTTTCCGGCGAGCGCCAGAGGCCCGAAAGAATCAGTTCGCGCATGAAAGTGAATTCCCTGGGAAGTTCGTCGTAGAGTCGTGAGAATAGTTCTTCGTGCGAGAGGACCTCATCCTTCCATTTGGCACTGTTCACGGACATGAGTTTGTTGAATTTCTCTTCCGTCATTTCCTCCAGGCCTTCCCAGTTGAAATCCTCGTAGCGGGGCATCCATCCTAGCGGACTCTCTATGGCGTAGCCGCGGCCATGGACACGGTCAACGATCCATTTTAAGACGCGCATGTTCTCGCCGAATCCCGGCCACATGAACTTGCCGCTCTCGTCCTTGCGGAACCAGTTGACGCCGAAAATGCGCGGCGGGTTGGGGACATTCCGGCCGAACTGCAACCAGTGGTTGAAGTATTCCCCCATGTGGTAGCCGGCGAATGGAAGCATGGCCATCGGGTCGCGGCGAACATTGCCGACCGTACCCGCCGCCGCCGCTGTGGTTTCCGATCCCATGGTGGCAGCGAGATAAACGCCGAAGTTCCAGTTGACTGCCTGATATACCAGAGGCACAACGGAGCTGCGTCTACCGCCGAAGATGAACGCGCTGATCGGAACGCCTTTGGGGTCTTCCCATCGCTCGTCGATCACGGGATTCTGATGCGCCGGCGCGGTGAAACGCGCGTTCGGATGCGCCGCTGCCTTGCCACCGCCCGGAGTCCAGGGCTGGCTGCGCCAGTCGGTCAATTGTGCGGGCGGAGTATCCGTCATTCCTTCCCACCATACATCGCCGTCGGGAGTGAGTGCCACGTTGGTGAAGATCGTGTTCTTCCGGATGCTTGCCATCGCGTTCGGATTTGATTTTTCCGAAGTGCCGGGGGCAACACCAAAATATCCCGCCTCAGGGTTGATTGCATAGAGTCGCCCATCCTCGCCCGCCTTGATCCACGCGATATCGTCGCCAACGGTTGTGACTTTGTAGCCCTTGAATACCTTTGGTGGAATGAGCATGGCAAAATTGGTTTTTCCGCACGCACTCGGGAACGCTGCTGCGACGTATGTTTTTTCACCTTTCGGATCCTCGACGCCGAGGATGAGCATGTGTTCGGCCAGCCACCCTTCGTCGCGGGCCATGACGGATGCGATGCGGAGAGCGAAACATTTCTTGCCGAGCAATGCGTTGCCACCGTATCCGCTGCCGAACGACCAGATTGCCCGCTCTTCCGGGAAGTGCACGATGTATTTGTGTTCCTGATTGCATGGCCACGCAACATCTTTTTGCCCCTGTGCCAGCGGCATTCCCACGGAATGAAGACACGGGACGAACTCGCCGTTACCGAGAACGTCGAGCACTTTCTTTCCCATGCGTGTCATGATTTTCATATTCACGACCACGTACGGACTATCGGTGAGTTCAACGCCAATATGAGAGATGGGTGATCCGAGCGGTCCCATACTGAACGGCACAACGTACATCGTACGACCGCGCATGCATCCGTCGAAGAGCTTCGAGAGCGTTGTTTTCATTTCCTTCGGATGCATCCAGTTGTTGGTGGGACCGGCATCCTGCTTCCTGACGCTGCAGATAAACGTCCGGTCTTCCACGCGGGCCACATCGCCCGGATCGGAAAGCGCGAGATAACTGTTGGGACGTCTGTCGGGATTGAGTTTCTTGAATGTGCCGGATTTCACCAGCAGGTCGCACATGTGGTTATATTCTTCCTCAGAGCCGCCGCACCAGTACACTGCGTCGGGTTTACATAGCGCCCTCGCCTCCTCAACCCATGCTTTGAGTCTTGCGTTGTGTACTTCCTGGGGGTTTATCATCGTATATTCCTCCTTGAATCCGCGCGCTGCGGAGGTGTTGTGTTCATCGGAATAGAAATTGCTTCAGGGATTCCCGCAATAGCGACGTGCATTTTCCGGTCAGCCCGGACAAAACATAGGGAATATGATAGAGGAATTCAAGGCACCGATTTGTCTCAGCGTAATCTGTGTGGCAAACACCTTGGTGGTGTTCATTCGCCAAAACACTAACGTCGGTTGGACTCAAAGAGAAAAAACCTCTGTCCATAATCGGGCAGAGGTTTTGAGTTGGTCCGTAATATGGATTCGTCCTACTTCATCACGACCATTTTCTTGATAGATGAAAACTCGCCAGCTGTTAACTTGTAGAGATACACTCCGCTCGATAGATTGCTCGCATCGAATGCGACTGACTTGTAACCTGCGGACTGCATTCCATCAACAAGTGTTGCAATCTCCTGACCGAGTGTATTAAAGACCTTCAGTTGTACGTTTGTGTTGTGCGGTAGAGAAAAACTGAGTGTGGTACTCGGATTGAATGGGTTGGGGTAGTTCTGATGAAGACCGAACTCTTTGGGGACTTGGTTCGTTTGTGAAGTCCTACTCTTATTGGCGACCAACTGTATCCTGTTTGCATGAGAGGTGATTGTAGATCGGCCTTTTGTTGAGATCTGAGTTGGAGCTTTGTTGGGGCCATTTCCTTCCGGGGGAATAAGGGCATATTCTAGATCATTCTCTGGATCCAACTCCCACTCCAGAGTAATCGGGAATGACACTTCATTGAGATCTATGGGAAGTTCTATCGGTTCAGCATTTGGCTGCACGGCAATTTCAAAGTCTCCTGATCCCCACCTGACATCAAAGTCTGCCTCTGGAAATGGTGGAGGCATTTCCATGCTCTCCGCTCCCTCACTCACCTCTATATTGACAACGTGTAATTCTTGCTGATTGCCTTCACTGTCGGTGATGATAAATATGTCTTTGGGCTTTTTTACTGGAGGGCATGCCGCCCCATTAGTCAGAATGAGGTTCCCCGCTTGGGTGCAGTGTACCCAATAACCAAAGCCAGGGTGAAGTTTGTCGGTTGGAATATATCCATTCTGATATTTGAAAAACGCCG
>JBJXHC010000101.1:0-3404 GCA_046160825.1 Bacteroidota bacterium
CTGAAGAACAGTTTCATCTCCAGCGGACCTCTGTCCTCAAGCCATGCAAATTTCGAAGCCGAGTGTAGCAAATGCCATAAAGACTTCGGAGGTGCTGCGGATGCTAACTGCAAAATGTGTCACGAAAAAACAAATGACAAGCTCGGAGTGTACACATTCCCCGCACACTACCTGTATCGGTCCGAAAACCCTGCTAGAATCAGTGACGCGAAAGCGAGGAATAAGACGAAGGAAAAAATGTGCGCCGAATGTCATCTCGAACATCAAGGGCGCGATGCATTAATCACGATTGTGAGCGACACCAAGTGTGCAGCGTGTCATTACACGTCCTTGACCGCCGATCATCCCGAGTTTGAATTCGCACGCATGGGTGTCCCCGACGATTCAACCCTAAAAATGAGCCACATCAGGCACACCAAACTTGTGATGAAGGAGATAAACACGCCGAATATCGAGACGGCATGCTTGTATTGCCACAACGCCCAACCGGACGGCAAGCACTTCAAGCCGTTGGATTTCGATCTTCACTGTGGTTCCGCCAAATGCCACCCGCCCGTTCGATCGTCAGACATGTTTACGATCAAAACAGATGCAAGCCCGATCGGACTTGAAACTCTCGACATGATAAAATCGAGAAGAGGTCCGGGGACGATCTGGGCATTCTACACAAATCCGCGTGAGTTTGTTGTTGAGGACGGCAAGGTGCGAAAGTTCGTAATCTACCACCGCGACCCCTGGGTGCTCGAGAATTTGAAGCAACTGCGAAAAATGTTGTATGATGAAGCCGGGCTATCCGACCTGCTGAAGGCTTCAGAGATTCCTTCGTCGAAGCAAAAACGAAAAGTATACACTGAGGCGATCAAGGCTCTCCGCGATTACGTGACGGGCTTACGACCGATAACGGATTCGACGGTTCAGTTCGAAGTGTCACGGATTGATTCGCTTCTCAAGATCGCTGAACGGAGCGCGATGTCACCCAATGCTAGCCTTCCAGACTCACTATTTCGGGTGGGGCTTCCAACCGTAAACCCGAATGTTGAGAGGCTTGCTCGCCTACTCGCGAATCCCTGTCGGAAGTGCCACGAGCTTGAACGGGCGGGGATTTTGAGCGTGGATGCAGTGCAGCAAACACTCGTTCGCGCGCAGTTCGATCATCGGGCGCATATTCTTCATAGAGCGTGCTATGAGTGTCATGATGTAATCCCCATCGCGGACGCGTTGTCCTTGGATTCTGTAGTTGCGGCGAAAGCTAGTGTCAAAGTTTCTATGCTGGACGTGGCGGCAACACATAACCTCCCGACAAAGGAAAACTGCATCGAGTGCCATAACCCTGATTCCGGTTCGAACGCCTGCATCACATGTCATTTCATGCATCCGAATAAGGAGAATCGTGGCAACCTCCAACTCTTTGTGGAGAGACCATGAAAGCTTTACTCTTTTCGAGAACGGGGCTTCTTGCAGGAGCAAACTTTGAAATAGCTGATGAAGCGACCATTGGCAAGGCGCCTGGCAATTCGATTCAACTCTATCCTCAGGTGATTTCGAAAAAACACGCTCGCATCTTCTATGATGATAACGAAAACTGCTATTTCATTGAAGACCTGAAGAGTCGCAACGGAACGAAGGTGGACGGCATACGCGTTCGTACGAAAGAACGCCTCGACAAGCTCAATGTGATCAAACTCGCGAACGTCTTCGACTTTGTCTTTCTGGTTATAGATGATGTTCAAGTCGGCTCTCGGAAAGCGGAACCGCCTCCAGTGCTCACGGAAGTTGAACCCAGACCTCTGGAAAAGAAGCAGGTTCGTCCAGTTGCAACAGTTGTCGAAACGGTCTCCGAGGATGTACTTGCAGCCCCCATTCCCCCTCTCACGCCGGATATAGCCCCGTCAGGCGACGTGGGTGGGACGCGACCCGATCCAGAGTTCTTGCCGGTTCCACCGCTCGCGGAGGCGAAAGAATTCTCTATAGAGATCGTAAAGTCTGACGGAACTACCACTCGGTTCAAACTCAAAGAGGGTGAGAACCTTATCGGTAGAGAAGCAACATGTGATGTGTTCATTCAGAATAGCTCTGTTGGAAGAAGGCATGCAATTGTCACTGTCAAGAATGGTAAAATTACTTTGAAGGATCTCGGCAGCAAGAATCACACGTTTGTTAACGATGTGGAGATCAGGAGTGAGGTTGAGATTTCTCCGGGCACCGGTCTCAAGTTCGCGCTTGTCAGCGCCTCTCTTGTAGAAAAAAAGAGCGGTTGAGATCTTGCAGTCAATCATTAGTGAACGATAGAAGGCGAAACCCGACCCGCAACGTCCCGAATTCTGGCCGAGACCCTCTGGGGAAATTGATCACAGAATAGAAAGAGGGTTTCTGGCTCGCCAAACAGTAATCCTTGCAGAACTTTAGTATGTCCGGCATCATCGGAAAAAAAATTGACATCTACGAAGTCACCGGCCGAATCGGTAAAGGTGGCATGGGTGTCGTGTACAGGGGAAAAGACACCCTCCTCGATCGTGATGTCGCGCTCAAGTTTATGGATTTCAGTTTGGCGGAGGACAAAGGTCTTCTCAAACGCTTTCAGGATGAGGCAAAGGCCCTTGAGAGGCTGAATTATCCAAACATTGTTACTGTTCTCACGATGCGTCCAACAGATTATGTGCTTTGTATCGTGATGGAACTCATCGAAGGGGAGACGCTTGCTGATCGCTTGCATCGTAGTGGTGCATTGCCGCCGAGTGAAGTCGGGCACATCTTCACGCAACTGCTTTCTGCTGTTGGGCATGCACATAAAGCGAAGATTTTCCATCGCGACCTAAAGCCAATGAACGTGATGTTGACGCGTGAAAGCGTTGTCAAAGTGCTCGACTTCGGACTTGCTAAATCCAAAAGACGGTTCCTTCCACAGTGACTGTCGGGGCGGGTGGTACGCTGTACTATATGCCGCCTGAGCAAATGCGTGGACTCGCGAATGTGGATCACCGCGGCGATATCTACTCGATTGGTATGACGCTGTACGAAGCCGTAGCGGGCAGGCTTCCTTTTGACGAGAAGATGGCAGACCTCGATATTCGACAGATGATTGCCGGCGGCAGGATTCCTTCACCGGATACACTCAACCCCGGTTTGCCGGGCGAACTGGTCGCCATTATCTGCAAAGCAATCGAGGCAAACCCCGAGAACCGTTTCCAGAGTTGCGAGGAGATGGGTGGAGTGCTCGATGAATTCAGACTCAGCGAACAACGAGCAAAGCAAGCAGCTGCGAAAGCGCAAGAGGAGCAAGCGCGCAAGCGGCAAGAACAGGAATGGAGACAGAAGGAAGAAGCGCAGAGAATTAAGGATGAGGAACAGAGGCGTAAGGAGCAAGAACTGAAGAGACGAGAAGAGCAAACGAGAAAAAAGGAAGT
>JBJXHC010000102.1:0-13671 GCA_046160825.1 Bacteroidota bacterium
TTATGCGATGCTGACGGAACCCTACATGTACATGGTGATGAATCTGGAAAATTTCGCGCGTTCTGTAAGCCTGTCGGACCACCACACCTATGGATACTTCACGTTTGATTTTATTACTGCAATCACCGGGATCAAGTACTGGGTGCTCGATTATTTTAATCTGGAGCGAACCCCGTACATCAACAGCAGCTATAATACGTACACCGCCTTTTGGTGGTTCTATAGTGATTTTGGTGTCATCGGACTGGCGATTATTCCCATGCTCCTTGGTCTTGTTATCGGATTGCTGTACTACCGGATGCGAACCAGGCCGACATTGAAGAACGTGACAGCATACGGGGTCATGGTCTTTGTTATTGTGATTTCCTACTTTAATTTTCCCTTCGCTTTTCTTTGGTTTGGATACTGCTTGATTGTTCTTTATCTCATTCTAAGATATACGGTAAGACCGGAACAGTGCCGGGAAACGCCAATTGTCGCGCAGAATCTTACATGACTTTCGCAGCTGATGCTCCTCACAATGTGAGGCTCCATTGAGCATCGGAAGAAGGCTCACCAGAAATTTTACCGTTCTCTTGGCCGGGAATATTGTCGGGCAGGTGTTTAACCTTCTTGCGATTCTCCATTTGGCCAGGGTGGTGACTCCATCCGCATTTGGTGCGTGGAATCTGGCTAGTGCGTGGATGCTCTATCTTTTGCGTGCCGGTGATTTTGGATTGGAAGTGGTTGGTTTGCGACGTGTTGCGCGTAACCCGGAAGATTCCTCCTTGTGGATGACAAATATCGTTTTGTTGCGGGGTGTTCTTGCTGTTTTGCTCTTTGGAGTCTCTGTCGGCCTAGGTTCGTCAGGCCTTATTCCGGCAGACGCCGCGGGGTTATTGACGTTGTTTGCTCTGACTCTGTTTCCGATGGCAATGTCAACCGATTGGATATTTGATTCACGGCAGGAGGTCCTGGCCGTTACCCTCAATCGGGTTATAAAAGGCCTGCTGTTTTTTGTGCTCGTAGTGCTTTTTGTTCGGAGTACCGGTGACACGGAAATGGCAGCATGGTTCTACGTTGCCAGCATCGCACTCCCGACGTTTGTGTTGTTTCATATGGCATCACGGGAGTTTCATTTCAGTGTACGCGGGTTTTCGGCTGGGAGGGCGCTGCAGGTTTTCCGTGAATCGATGCCGATTGGAGTGGCGACAATTCTCACGAACTACAATTTGTTTGCAGCAACGTTAATTGGTGGATACCTTCTAACCGGATCCGAGCTTGGCTACTTCACCGCCATGCATCGGCTCATTGTTTTTGTCTGGGCATATGCTATTGTAACATTCCACAGGGTTCTTATCCCCACATTGACCACGCAGTTTCACGGATCAAAAGAACTCTATATACGGTTTGTGCAAAGGTTTTTCAATTTGGCGGTCATTGCAGCTGTTCCGATCGGGCTGGCTGGCTTGCTGTTGAGTGAACACATCATTTCTCTGCTGTATCCTCCCGCGTATGTAGGGGCAGCGCCCGTGCTGAGGCTTTTGTTGTGGTCACTCGTGCTGGTGATCGGCCGGGCTATTTTTGAGATAGCACTGATTGCATCCGATCTGCAGCGCAGATACTCCTACGGGATTGTGCTCGTTTCAATTGGCTACACCGCTGTAACACCGTTTCTTATTCTGCACAAGGGAATCGTGGGAGCCGCACTGGCCAGCCTTATCGTCGAGACTGCATATTTTCTTGCGTTGCTGATTTCCTTCCCACACGCCAAACCGTTCGCGTTGGGAACTGCACTTTGGAAACCTTGTTTAGCCGCTATCATCGGGATTGTTCCAGCACTCATTACGTCTTCCGAACAGGTGTGGTGGGTCTTGCCCCTGGTGCTTGCGTTATACATCACAATACTTGTCCTTTCAAAAGGACTGACCATGAAGGACTTTCAATTGCTGCGTTCAATGCTGGGAAAAAAAACGATTGAAGCGTGAGTACACTGATGGTCTCCCCGGCTCGATGGCGATTCCATGAGGATGATTGAGAAATGAAAATAGGCCTGAACCTGCTGTATCTGATCCCTGGAATTGTAGGCGGAACAGAAACCTATGCTCGGGGGGTAGTCCAGGGTTTGTCGGGGTTGGATGCCCCCGATGAGTTTTTCATTTTCCTCAACCGGGATGCCGCCGATTGGACCATCCCGGACAAAGGAAACTTTCACAAGGTCATTTGTGATACAGGTGCATCGAATCAAGGAGCACGCTATCTGTACGAACAGACCACGCTTCCCCGCCTGGCGCGACAGTATCATCTTGATGTTCTCCATTCGCTTGGTTACACTAGTCCACTGAGAACTCCATGTAAATCTATTGTTACAATTCACGACCTGAATTTTATTTCATTCGGATCCAAGATGCCACTCTTGCGAAGACTGGGTCTGGGCAGTTTTGTCCGACTCGGCGCGTGGGCAACGGATCACGTCATAGCAGTGTCAGAATTTTCACGAGAAGAAATACAGCGGTATCTTCGAGTACCAAACGGGAAAGTGACCGTCATTCATGAAGCCCCACATCCTAGTAGAGAACCATACGAGGGGGAAAATAACAATAAACCTCTTTTGCGGTTCCAGATCGCGCAGCCATACTGGATAGCTTTTAGTAGTATCAGTCCCAACAAGAATATCCCTAATTTACTGCGTGCCTTGTCAATAGTGCGGCGACAATACGGTTTGCAGAGTCAACTTGTTCTGATCGGTCACAGGCCTCCCCACGGAGAAATTGCAACGGTACTTGACGACAATGACAAGGGTATTGTTTTTACTGGTTATATCAACGATGGAGATGTTTTGACTATCCTCTCTGGGGCACAGATGATGATTTTCCCTTCGCTTTATGAGGGCTTCGGTCTGCCAGTTGTGGAAGCGATGGCGTTGGGCGTTCCTGTGACGTGCTCAACTGCAGCCTCATTGCCTGAGATTGCGGGGCGAGCCGCATTGTTCTTTGATCCGAACAGCCCCGACGATATTGCAGAAAAGATCGCTAAGTTAGCAGGGAATACGGAGGAGCAAGAATTGATGCGTCGGAGAGGGTTTGAAAATATCAAAAGGTTCTCTTGGAGCAAAGCCGCAAGGGAAACCATGCAAGTATATCAAAAAGTTATCGGTGAACATAGTCTAAACTAAAGCGCCATCTGGTGCTTGTACGCCACATGTGGGCGGACTCAGGTGGAAAAGGTATCTTATGAAAATACTCGTTACCGGCAGCAGCGGTCTCATCGGATCTGAAGCAGTCGAATACTATGATGCTCAGGGACACGAAGTCCATGGGATTGATAATAACATGCGAAAAGAATTCTTCGGTCCGCAGGGTGATACTACCTGGAACCTCAATCGCCTGATGGCATCCACGAGGAAATTTACACACCATGGTATCGATATCAGAGACCGACGCATGGTTCTGGACTTCTTCCGGGAGAATCGATTTGACAAGATTATTCATTGCGCAGCGCAGCCTTCGCATGATCGTGCCGCCGCCATTCCTTTCGATGACTTTGATGTCAATGCCGTTGGTACATTAAACCTTCTCGAAGCAACCAGACAGCATTGTCCCGAGGCTGCATTTCTCCACCTCAGTACCAACAAGGTGTATGGCGACGCCCCGAATGAGGTTCCCATGGTGGAGAAGGAAACACGGTATGACTACTCCCGCCCTGAGGATTACGAGGGGATCTCAGAAGAGTGCAGGATAGACCGGTGCTTGCATTCTCTTTTTGGGGCATCGAAAACTGCGGGAGATGTTCTCGCGCAAGAGTATGGACGATATTTTGGACTCAACGTAGGGGTGTTCCGTGGAGGCTGCCTGACGGGACCATCGCACTCCGGCGTTGAGTTGCATGGGTTCTTATCCTATCTTGTTCATGTGGCAATCGCAGGCAAACCGTACACTGTTTTCGGCTACAAGGCAAAACAAGTGAGGGATCAAATCCATAGCTACGACGTTATACAAGCTTTTGAGGCATTTGCAGCGAATCCACGGCCCGGTGAGGTGTACAACCTTGGAGGTGGGCGCGAGAATGCGACTTCAATCCTCGAATCATTCGCGTTGATCGAACAGGTCGGTGGCTACAAAGTCAAATGGACTTACAGTGACATAAACAGAAAAGGTGATCATATCTGCTACATGTCTGATCTCGGCAAGCTGAAGAAACACTTTCCAGGCTGGTCCATCACCCGTTCGCTTCCATCAATTATTGAAGAAATGATCCGTGCTGAAGAACAACGGGCCTCACGAGCCGACTAACTCTCGAACAAAAAAGAATCTACCAAACATTTCTTGCTCACTATGGCCAGAGTGCTTCTCCATACATTAGTATTTTCGCCGGACGCGGTTTCAACTTCCTACCTCATGACAGACCTTGCACGGCAGCTCAAGATTTTTGGACACGATGTTGTTGTGCTGACGACAACACCCCACTACAATCTGGACGTGGGATCGCTTGAACGGCAACCAATGCGCAAGCACTGGTTGGGGTTATTAGGTGAAAGCTCACTTGATGGTATTCCGGTTTGGCATGTGAGGCTTCCAATGAAAGGCGACCGGGTATACACCCGCGTACTTGATTATCTCTACTTCCACCTTGTTTCGTTGATCGTGGGATTATTTCGGATTGGCAGGTACGATCTTGTCATTACACCATCCCCTCCGCTCACCATTGGAATTGTCGGATGGCTGTTAAGCGGTGCACGACACGTACCTTTCGTTTATAACATCCAGGAGATCTATCCGGATTTTGCAGTTAACCAGGGACTCATCAAGAATCGATTATTCATTAGAATACTGAAATGGCTTGAACGTTTTGTGTACGACCGAAGTGCGCGGGTGGTAAGCATCTCCGAATGGTTCAATCAGATTGTGAAAGACCGTGTGGACAATAGAAAACTGGTGGTCATACCGAACTTTGTGGACACGCAGCTTTATCGCCCGCTTCCCCGATCCAACGCATTCGCTGAGCAGCATGATCTTGTTCGAACGTTTAATGTTCTCTATGGTGGTAACATTGGCCTGAGTCAGGATTGGGACGCATTTCTCCTCGCTGCTGAACGTCTGCATGACCTCCCGATTCAGTTTGTCATTGTTGGTGATGGGGCACGTCGAAAATGGCTTGAGGAGACTGTTGTACAACGGAATCTGCGAAATATCAGATTGCTTGGATATCAAGCCAGGGAAACGATGGCTCTCGTGAATGCGTCCGCTGATATTTGTACAATTCCTATGAAGGCGTCAACAACGAAAGACACGTTTCCCTCAAAAATCTATACCATCATGGCTTGTGCAAAATCAGTTATTGTTCAGGCAGATGACGACTCGGAGCTGGCGTGGCTTATCAATAGTGTGAAGTGTGGGCGTGTTGTTCCTCCGGGCGATGCCGAAGCATATGTACGCGCCGTGGAGTTGTCATATCATGACAATAACAAACTCACAGACGAAGGCCAGCGTGGATTCGAGTTCGTCAAACGGCAGTATTCAAAAGAGGTTGTGGGTGAGAAGTACAGTAAACTTGTTCACGATTTGACACGTAACGGGCTGACAAGAACGTGAGGTGTCTTTGCGGAATCTGATAGTCCCGGTCCTTTCGTTCCTTGCCTCGTCTCTCTTGACGCCGAGTATTCGTGCGTTTGCAATACGTCGTCGTATAGGAGACTATCCAAGCGAACGCAAGGTACATCAGCATTTCATTCCGCGTTTGGGAGGCATGGCAATCATTGGGGGTTTTGTTGTCGGTATTGTAGCGATATTGTTCTTTGCAAAACTCCCACAGGCGGGACCGGTTTTTCTGCCCCTGCTCCTGCTGGCGCTGACAAGCATAGTGGCCCTTGGGATCGTCGACGATGTAAGGGGTGTTGGGTCGCTTGGTAAGCTTATCGTGCAATCAGCAGCGGCAGTGGGAGTTGTTGCGGCTGGTTTTCGGATTGACGTTCTCTCGCTTCCACTTTTCGGAGTGATCGACCTTGGTCTCTGGGGCGTCCCACTTACATTTCTCTGGCTCGTTGGGATAACAAACGCCGTCAACCTTCTCGACGGACTCGATGGCCTCGCATGCGGTGTTTCTGCAATTGTTGCCTCGTCTCTTGTAATTATCGGTGCGTACGTTGGGGATGAACTTGTGGTGATCGCAGGTGTCAGTC
This sequence comes from Bacteroidota bacterium, assembly GCA_046160825.1. Classification (GTDB taxonomy): domain Bacteria; phylum Bacteroidota; class Ignavibacteria; order UBA10030; family UBA6906; genus JBJXHC01. Next base: position 6,158 of record JBJXHC010000102.1, read on the forward strand.
TCATTGCAGCATGCATGGGTTTTCTCCGATACAATTTTCATCCTGCCTCCATTTTTATGGGTGATACGGGAAGCTTGTTTCTCGGCTTCTTGCTTGCCTGTATTTCATTGCGTGTTCTGCAACATCAATCGGCAGAAGTACAACCGATTTCATTGCTTGTCGTTGTTGTTGCATTGGGTGTGCCCATTGTGGATACCTCGGTCGCATTTATTCGTCGCATAAAGAAGGGGATGCATCCTCTCAAGCCTGATAAAGAGCATATCCACCACCGACTGATGGATCTCGGACTTACACACCGGCAAACCGTGGTCACGATCTATGCTATATCGCTGTTCAATGGTCTTGTTGCGGTCTTGTTGGTTGTTCTTGACAGTCTCTACGCAACCGCTCTGTTGACGATAGTATTGATGTCGGCGGTCTTCAGCATCCGGAGACTTGGTTACATCGAAGAGATGCGGCTTGCCAGGCAGAACGAGAAGCCGCCGATACAACCACTCAGCGTTGCCCGAATAATCGATCGCACCGTTTTGGTCATGGGTGACATGGGCTCGATTGTCGGAGCATTTCTCCTCACCTACTGGTTCAGATTCCACTCAGGACTTGTATGGGCGGGGGGGTATGTTCCATTGGAAACATACATCATCAGTCCAGCCATGTTTCTCCTGATGGTTATGTGGTTGACACTGTTCCTGCTCGGCGGACTTTATGAGATTCCATGGGACATGTCTCGCATTGACTATGGTCTGGCGATTCTCAAAGCAGTAGGGATCGGGACACTTTTCCTTTTCATAGCGACGTTTGATCCTGCAGCGATGTCGTGGGGAGGAAGGCTTGCCACGCTGTTCCATGGCGTGAGCATTGCGATGCTCGTTCTCTTCACAAGAATGTTTATTGTTGGTATCGAGCGCAAGTATGAAATCCTCGGATTCAGACGCCGGAATACCATCGTCGTAGGGACATCCTCTGCGGCTGCCGAGCTCGTGGAAGAAATCAGGAATCGACCAGGTCTGAAATATCACATCAAAGGATTCGTGGACAACAGAGTTGAAACAGAGACGTTCCTCGGATTACCTGTGCTGGGATCGACTCATGACATTCCGGATGTTGTGAGAAAATATAACATCGAGGAGATACTCGTTGTCACGACGTACGATAGGGAAGAATTGTTGGAAATTGCCGCGCGATGCAACGGAATGGTTCCGAGTATCAAAGTGATGCCCGAGGGGTTTGGAATGTTTGGCGGATTCAAGACCGAAGAAATTCTCGGCCATCCTTTGATCCGTCTCTATCCAACAAACCTGAAGGCCTGGCAGCGCCTCGTCAAGAGAATGATGGATGTGACAATGTCCATGTTCGTATTGATACCGTTTCTTCCCGCATGGATTCTGATCTGTCTTTTGATTGTCATTGATTCTCCCGGACCCATCTTCTTTGCCCAGGAACGTGTTGGCAAACGCGGACGACTGTTCAAACTCTACAAGTTTCGTTCCATGGTGGATGATGCGGAAAAGGAAACTGGTCCAGTGTGGGCTGCGCCATCTGACAAACGGGTAACCCGTGTTGGCTCGGTTCTGCGGAGGTTCCGCATTGATGAGATTCCACAGTTTATTAACGTCCTTAAAGGCGAGATGAGCCTTGTGGGGCCAAGGCCTGAGCGCTCTTTTTTTGTGGATAATCTCAAGAAAGAGATCGGGCTCTATACTCGACGGTTACTCGTTCGTCCAGGTATTACAGGCTGGGCACAGGTAAAGCTGAAATACGATACATCGGTTGATGACGTTCGCATGAAGGTGAAGTACGATTTATATTACCTTGAAAACATGTCAATCACTTTGGACATTAAGATACTTTTCCGTACTCTGCTGGTTGCGTTAACCGGCAAAGGAACACATTGACATTGTTGATGAGGACTCAATGAAACTCCACATGGTGGATGTTGTTGGTCAGTATCGGAAGATCAAGCCTGAAGTCGATGCGGCTATTCATTCGGTGTTGGACTCGGGGCAGTTTATCCTTGGCAAGGATGTCGGCGAGTTTGAGTGTCAGGTTGCGGGATACCTTGGTGTGGGCTATGCTCTCGGATGCGCTTCCGGTACCGATGCGCTCCAGATTGCGATGATGGCCCTTGGCATCGGTCAGGGTGATGAAGTGATTACGACTCCGTTTTCATTTGTTGCGACAACGGAGACGATTGCATTACTTGGTGCCAAACCTGTCTACGTGGATATTGATCCGAAAACCTTTAATATCGATCCGGCAAAAATTGAAACAGCGATCACACCGCGCACAAAGGCAATCATCCCCGTCCATCTCTATGGACAGTCTGCGGATATGGATCCGATCATGGAAATTGCTCGTCGAAGGAATCTGAAAGTTATTGAAGACTCGGCGCAGGCAATGGGAGCCTCATACAGGGGGAAGAAGGTCTGTACGTTCGGCGATATTTCCTGTATCAGCTATTTTCCGAGTAAGAATCTTGGGGCGTTTGGCGATGCGGGTATGATGGTCACGAACGACCAGCATCTGTGGGAAAAGATGAAAGTGATCGCGGCCCACGGTTCGAAAGTCCGCTATTACCACGAAGTGCTTGGAGTGAACAGCCGGCTCGATACGATTCAGGCGGCCCTATTGAAAGTGAAGCTCCGTCACCTTGAACAATGGAACTCGGCTCGTCAGCATGCTGCGGAACGCTATGATGAACTTCTTAAGGGCAGCCCCGTCACCGTTCCGCATGTTGCGTCGACAGGCCAACATATTTTTCATCAATATACACTGCGTGCTCCACGCCGGGATGCCCTTGCAGAACATTTGAAGAAACTGGAAATCCCGCACGCCATCTATTATCCTGTTCCGCTTCATTTGCAAAAGGCATTTGCAGTTGCGGGCGCGTGCAAAGGGGACTTTCCAATAACGGAGCAGGCCGCCGATGAAGTGATCTCTCTGCCAATGCACACGGAACTGACGGAAGAACAATCCGTCTACATCGCGGACGCCGTGAAGAATTTCTACACACACTCATAACTGGAATCATCCGATACTCATGCTCAAAGTCCTTATCGTCATACCGACGTACAATGAAGCAGACAACATTCCCAAACTCATTCCTGCCGTGCTGAGCAAGGCTCCGAATGTGGATGTGCTCATTGTTGATGACAATTCTCCCGACGGCACGGCTGCTCTTGTGCGAAACATGATGGAGGGTGAAAGTCGTGTACACTTGATTGAACGTGAAGGGAAGATGGGTCTTGGGACCGCGTATGTGGCGGGGTTCAAATACGCGCTCAAGAACGGATATGACTGCGTATGCGAAATGGACGCAGACTTCTCGCACAGCCCAACAGAGATTCCGAATTTTCTGGCAAAGATCGAACATGCGGACCTTGTGCTTGGTTCGCGCTACATCGGCGGTGTACGGATTTTGAACTGGCCGATCCAACGCCTCATGCTCAGCTATTCTGCGAATGCATATACGCGTTTCATCACCGGACTTCCCCTCACCGACGCGACCGGTGGGTTCAAATGTTTTCGACGCATCGTTCTCGAGGCAATTGACCTTGACAAGATTCAGTCCAATGGGTACGCATTCCAGATTGAAATGAGCTATAAGGCTTGGAGGAAGGGATTCCGGCTGAAGGAGATACCCATCGTTTTTCACGAGCGCCGTTCGGGTGTTTCAAAGATGTCCAGAAAGATCGTCTATGAGGCATTCTTCATGCTCTTGAAACTCCGCTTTGGCAGTATCTTCAATCGTTTGTGATGAAGGAATGGACCTTTCCATCATCATCGTCAACTACAATGTTCGCCATTTTCTGGAGAACGCGCTGGCGTCACTGAAACGGGCGTCCGCCGGACTCAGCGTGGAAGTTTTTGTGGTTGATAACGCCTCGGACGACGGCAGCGTGGAAATGCTGCGTGACAAGTTCCCCGAAGTCATTCTGATCGAAAGCAAGGTCAACCTCGGCTTTGCCCGTGCAAACAACATCGCATTGAAGCAGGCCCGCGGACGCCACTTCCTCCTCATTAATCCCGACACCATCGTCCAGGAGGATACACTCCATGTCATGCTGGACTTCTTTAAGAACAACCCGACTGTCGGACTCGCAGGATGCGAGATTCTTAACCCCGACGGTTCTTTTCAGCTTCCGTGTAGAAGGAGTTTCCCGACTCCCTGGGTGGCATTCACAAAGATTATGGGATTGAGTTCGCTCTTCCCCACATCCCGTCTCTTCGGCAAATATAACCTGACGTACTTGAGTACTGACGAAACGTATGAAGTCGATGCGGTGAGCGGATCGTTCATGATGATTTCCCAGGAAACATACAGCCAGGTAGGAGGGCTTGATGAGGCTTTCTTTATGTACGGGGAAGACCTTGATTGGTGCTACCGTGTCAAACAATCAAGTAGCAAAGTATTTTATGTCCATGCGACGCAGATAATTCACTACAAGGGTGAAAGTACGCGCCGCAGTGACATCGACGAGATCAGGACGTTTTATCATGCCATGCAACTCTTCGTGGAGAAACACTTCAGCCGTTCGCCGTTTGTTGAAGTCTTTCTGAATATTGGAATCCTTCTACGCGCTATGCTGGCTTTTGCAGTGCGGGGAAGCAGCGTGTTTGTTCTTGCCATGGTTGATCTTGTACTCGTGGACATCGCGCTGGTGCTTGCTGAATTGATTTACTTCAACGAGTTGTTTCATTTCCCGGATGGCTCTTACCCCGTTGTCTGGACAATACCAGCGTTGATCGTGACGTGTTCCCTCTATTTGTCCGGCGCATACACGACGAGCAAGTACTCCGTGTCGCGCTCTGGTGTTGCCGTGCTCATTGGGTACATTCTCATCTCGGCACTTGTTTTTTTTGCAAAGGATTTTGCATTCAGTCGGGCGGTGGTTCTCATCTCCGGTGTGCTCACACTTGTCATGGTTCCAGGTTGGCGGCTTGTCTTCCGCTTGCGCGGCGGACGGACGGCTGACGGAACACGCGGGAGCTTGCTGGGTCGTCGTACCATTGTTGTTGGCACAGGCCCTTCAGCCCAGGAGGTAGTGAAGAAATTGCGCGGGCGGGTTGATGGTGGATACGATCTTGTGGGATTTGTTGATACCACGCGTAAACGGATAGGTGAGAAGGTTGCCGGACTCGAAATCATCGGCAGTATTGATCATATCGGCAAGGTGATCAATGAGCGCAAAGTGGGTGAGGTGATTTTCTCGACGGACGGACTTGCGTACACCGATATCCTTTCTGTCATTGCGCGGAGCAATACACGAGGCGTCAATTTCCGTTTGGTACCCAACAGCCTGGAGGCAATCATCGGGAAAACACGTATTGATTCCCTTGACGCACTCCCGCTCATTGACATCGAATACAATATCCGGAAACCTGTACATCGCGTTCTCAAGCGACTCTTTGATATTGTCTGTACGTCCGTTCTTTTGCTCACGATTTATCACATCACCGCAATACGGCACAAGATGCGTCCGGCCATGACTGGGACACTATCGAGAAAAATTCTATTGCTTCCTCAGGTTTTTTCCGGTAGACTAAGCTTGGTGGGAAGGCTGCTGCCTGATGGAGGAGTCAAAGAAGCGCCGCAAGCAGTGGGTTACGATACACTGTATCTCGGGAAGCACGGGCTCACGGGCATCGTACAAATACATGAACGTCAGGATCTTGAGCCAGCCGAAATTGAAAAATTCGAACTATACTATGCGAAGAACCAATCGTCAATGCTCGATCTTGAGATCGTTCTCAAGTCAATTCTTCTGCTCTTGAAACAGTAGGAGGTCTGTCCCGATGCCAAAAGTTGTATTGGAATTTGAGAAGCCGATTGTAGAGCTGGAACAGAAGGTGGAGGAAATGCGCCGGTATGCCGACAACCCGGGCATTGCGCAGGAAATTGTGAAGATCGAAAAACGGGTGAACCAGTTGCAGCAAAGTGTCTATGCCGGATTGACGCGATGGCAAAAGGTGCAACTCGCCCGTCACCCCGACCGCCCATACACGCTCGACTACATCCAGTTGATGACCACGGACTTCATCGAACTCCACGGCGACCGGAATTTCCGCGACGATAAAGCGATCGTGGGCGGGTTCGCAAAACTCGGGACCCAGTCGGTGATGATGCTCGGTCACCAAAAAGGCAGAGATACGAAATCCAATCTGTACCGGAACTTCGGGATGCCGAACCCGGAAGGATATCGCAAGGCACTCCGCTTAATGAAGCTTGCGGAGAAATTCAACAAGCCGGTGATTACGCTGCTCGACACTCCCGGAGCGTACCCCGGACTTGAAGCGGAGGAACGCGGCCAGGCCGAGGCAATTGCGCGTAACCTTCTGGAAATGTCCAGACTACGTGTACCAATTATTATTGTCGTCATCGGCGAAGGTGCCTCGGGTGGTGCGCTCGGTATCGGCATAGGAGATAGAATCCTTATGCTCGAGAATTCATGGTACTCCGTGATTTCACCGGAATCGTGTTCGAGCATTCTCTGGCGTAGTTGGGAGTACAAGGAACAGGCAGCGGAGGCACTACAGCTTACCGCCCCGGATCTCAAGAAGCAAGGTGTGATTGATGAAATTATCCCCGAGCCGATGGGTGGCGCTCACAGGAATTATGAGAAGATGGCCGAGATTCTCAAGGAAGTTCTCCTTGATGAACTCAAGCCGCTTCTGAAAATGAAGCCGGAGAAATTATTCGAGCGACGGGTGGAAAAATTCAGCAAGATGGGCGAGTGGGCAGGATAGATCATGATCACGTACGTGACACAGGTGCGGGTCCGGTATGCAGATACGGATCAGATGAAGATGGTGTACTATGGGAAGTTCTTCGAATACTTCGAACAGGGGAGATCGGACCTCCTTCGCGATATGGGGTTGCCCTACCCGCAGATCGAGGAAATGGGATTCTATCTCCCGGTGATTGAAGCACATGCGAATTATAAGCGCTCTGCGCGGTATGACGATGCCCTTCTGATTACAACAATGCTGCGCGAAGTACCGGTCGCCCGTGTGCGTTTGGATTATGAAGTACGGAAGGAAGGCGAAACCGAGGTGATGGCGGTTGGACATACTATTCACAGTTTCATCAATGCTTCCTCCGGAAAGCCCACCCGCGCTCCGGCTCAATTCCTCGAACGGATCGAGGAAAAAATGAATGCGAAAACCAAATGATCACCCTGGGTCTCCGGGTTTGTTGTCATGCTTAACGACGTATTGAATGATGGCCGCATCGGCCGGCTGATTGAGCTTGCTCTTCTCGAAGACATCGGGATGGGCGACGTGACCAGCGAGTCGATTCTTCCTGATGGTCAACTTGTCAAGGGAGAGTTTCTCTGCAAGGAAGAGGGGGTACTTGCAGGTCTTGAGGTCGCAGCCCTTGTGTTCCAGTATTGTGATCATAGCATTACGCTTACACCGGAGCGGCAGGAAGGAGCCTTGGTGATGGCCGGCTCCAGTATCGCTTCACTTGATGGAGATGCACGATCAATTCTGCGTGGCGAACGCACCGCTCT
>JBJXHC010000103.1:0-7091 GCA_046160825.1 Bacteroidota bacterium
CATCCGATAGCGTGTATTGATTGCCACGATCCCAAGACGATGGATCTCCGCGTCACACGACCGGGATTTCTGAACGGCATCAAGGTGTTTATGAAGGCGAGCAGGGGAGTTGATAACTATGATCCCAACAAGAGTGCAACACGACAGGAGATGCGGAGTTATGTGTGCGGACAGTGTCACGTGGAGTATTATTTCAAAGGAGAGAAGAAGACGGTGACGTATCCGTGGCATAACGGTCTGAAGGTTGAAGAGATTGAGGCCTACTATGATGCAGAGGAGTTTAGCGATTGGGTGCATGAAGAAACCGGAGCGAAGGTGTTGAAAGCCCAGCATCCGGAGTTTGAAATGTGGAATCAGGGAATCCATGCCCGCAGCGGCGTTGCGTGTGCAGATTGCCATATGCCATACAAACGTGACGGTGCGGTGAAGATCAGCGACCACCATATCCGCAGTCCGATTCTGAATATCTCGCGGGCATGTCAGAATTGTCATCCACAGCCTGAAGATGAAATGAAAGCAAGGGTAGAGATGATCCAGGATCGCACGCGCAAACTCATGGACAGAAGCGAGCAGGCACTCTTGCAGTTATATGATGAAATGAACAGAGCGATGGCGCGGGGTGTTACGGACAAGGCATTGGAGCCTGCGAGGTCACTCCAACGCAAGGCACAGTTCCGGTTTGATTTTGTCGCGGCAGAGAACTCGATGGGATTCCACGCGCCACAGGAAGCTGCGCGCATACTCGCAGAGGCAATCGACTATGCTCGTCAGGGTGAGATTGCTGCCGGTAAGGCGAGATAAAAAGGCGTCGCTTACTTCTCGTTCACACTGTTATCCGTAGGCAATGAGGCGTGCGACTTTGGCCGCGCAACCCCAGCTCAGTGTCACGCCGGCACCGCCATGCCCATAGTTATGGATAACAGGTCGCCCAAATTCCTGCACCAACTCCAATCGTACACCGCCATGTCGTCCGGGCCTGTATCCGATCATACTCTTTCTCTTGTAGTCGTCGATGTTGGCCCCCTGTGTAAGTGCTCGCATGATTGATCGGTTGATGGTGACGATGGGTTCGGGGACGCCGTCCAGCAGTGTGTGCCGCGTTTCCGGAACACGCCACAATTCACCACCTGTTTGCCGGGGGGCTTCACGGCTTCCACCGAGTATCCAACCACGCTGACCGGGAGGGCAGGCAGCGGAGCGAGGGAAGCAATACACATCATATTCATATTCGCTTGAGGGAGGAGAATAGTTGTAGGAGCACACCAAACCATCCGGTCGCAAGGGAAAGGGCGCATCCTCTATCATCAACAAGTGTCCACGTATCGGATAGAGATTGTTATCATTGAAAAGCTCGCGGGACCAAAGGCCTGTGCAATTGACGATTAAATCGGAGCGAATGTTCTTGACCATACCAGGATCAAGAGGTTCTTCCAGTTCAACAATCCTCCCTCCCGACACCATGTATTCCCTGAATAAGTAGGGAATATACACCGGTGTCTCGACAAACAAACATTCGGCCACCCATCCCGATATCTCGTGCTTGATCGCTTGTTCGAACTGAAAATGTCGCCGCGAGCTTCCATACGGAACAAGGTTATGCAAGGCTTTCGCATAGGAAGGCATTGCCACAGTTTTATTTGCAAATAGTTCGTAGTGCTGTTGCCATCGCACTGCCGTTCCGAGCATGCCCACGTACTTGCCAAATTCCTTCTGCGACGTTTCAAATACCTCGTCAAGGTTCTCCATCTCCACAGAATGCGGGACAATCAACGCCGGTGCATAGAGACTGGCAAACTCAGGAAGCACAAGATTCCCGATGCCCTTATCGGCGCGCAGATGTGTTACGACCTCCGTCTGGTAGCCGATTCTTTGGAGATAGTGTGCGGTGGTAATGCCGATGACCCCGCCGCCGATGACTGTGATGGTTTTGACGTTCATAGTTTGTACATGAAGATATTCCTCGCGGCACTCACACGCAAGCAGTATTCTGGAAAATCATCATGGTTTTTTGTACTATGATAGCGCTCCGGAGTCATCACCGATCCAGCGCACTCAACGACTTCTCAAATTCGACCCTAAAGATTGTGAACCACGTACGCGTACGCTTTGCCCCGAGTCCGACCGGTTATCTGCATGTAGGCGGACTGCGGACGGCATTGTATAACTATCTTTTTGCCCGGAAACACGGTGGCACGTTCATTCTCCGCATAGAGGATACCGACCGTGCCCGATACGTTGAAGGCGCGGTGGAGAACCTTATTCATACACTTCAATGGGCGGGACTGGAATACGATGAGGGGCCGGTGAAGGGTGGATCGAATGGACCGTACGTGCAATCAGAGCGCATCGCCATTTACCATCAACATGCATTGGATTTGGTGGAGAAGGAGAAAGCCTACTACGCGTTCGATACGGCAGAAGAATTGGATGAAATGAGGAAAGCTCAGGAGAAGATGCGGCTCACACCAAAGTACGATCGCCGCGCATTGAAGCTGAGTAAGGAAGAAGTAAAGTCGAAACTGGAATCAGGTATTCCATCCGTTATCCGACTTAGAGTGCCGGACGGGACGACCGTGGGATTTGATGATGTTGTCCGCGGAAGGGTGGAGTTCTCCACCGATCAAATAGATGACCAGGTGTTGTTGAAGTCAGATGGTTATCCAACATACCACCTTGCCAATGTTGTGGACGATCATTTGATGGAGGTTTCGCACGTCATACGCGGCGAGGAGTGGCTTTCGAGTACTCCGAAGCATGTTCTGTTGTATCAGTACTTCGGATGGCAGCTTCCGACGTTCGCCCATCTTCCGTTACTCTTGAATCCGGACAAGTCCAAACTCAGTAAACGACAGGGTGACGTTGCCGTTGAAGATTATCGGCAAAAGGGTTATCTGAAAGAGGCACTGGTCAACTTCGTTGCTTTCCTCGGATGGAATCCGGGAGATGAGCGGGAGATATTCTCGCTCGAGGAACTCGTCAAAGAATTTTCTCTTGAGCGGGTTGGGCAGTCCGGCGCAGTGTTTAATGTTGAAAAACTCGACTGGATGAACTTCCAACACCTCCGAAGGAAATCTGATGCCGAAGTTCTGGAAATGCTGAAGGAGCAACTGAAGCACTCCACGTTTGCCAACGGCCAGTTTAAGGATGAATATATTCTCCACGTCATTCTTGCGATGCGAGACAGGGTGACATTCGTGAAGGATTTTCTGGAGAAGAGTCCGTATTTCTTCGAAGCTCCTTCGGCGTACGATCCCGATGTTGTGAAGAAACGATGGAAACCGGAATCGCCTGCGCAACTCAATGTGCTGATAAGCGAGTTCTCTGCGATGGGAGTTCAAAAGAAGGAAGACTACGAAGCAGCCCTGCACCGTGCAGCGGAGACATTGAAGATTAAAGCTGGCGAACTGATCCATCCGCTTCGACTGGCGGCTTCCGGCATGGGGGTTGGACCAGGGTTGTACGACATCCTCTTTATCATCGGGAAAGATGAAACGATACGAAGAATGAAATCAGCAATCGACAAACTGGGATAGTCATGGAAAATGAGAAACCGACAGGCGAATCACCTCGGATAAATTTTATCCGGGAAATTATCGACGAGCACCTGAAGACCAATAAGTACGGCGGGAAGGTTGCTACACGATTTCCTCCCGAGCCGAACGGGTATCTCCATATCGGTCATGCAAAATCGATCTGTCTGAATTTCGGCATCGCACGCGACTACAAGGGTAGTTGCAACCTGCGCTTCGATGATACGAACCCGACGAAGGAAGAGCAGGAATACGTCGAGTCGATCATGGAGGATGTCCGTTGGCTGGGCTTTGAATGGGATGCGCTGTTCTATGCCTCCGATTACTTCGAGCAACTGTATGAGTTTGCCGTCAAGCTTATCCGCAAAGAGAAAGCTTATGTCTGCGATCTCTCGGGAGATCAGATTCGGGAGTACAGGGGAACGTTGACTGAGCCGGGAAAGAATAGTCCGTACCGCGAGCGATCCGTCGAAGAGAACCTCGATCTCCTCCAACGTATGCGCAAAGGAGAATTCCCGAACGGTTCCCGGACACTCCGTGCGAAAATTGATATGTCGTCCCCCAACCTCAACATGCGCGATCCGGTGATGTACCGTATCCTGTTCGCAACACACCATCGCACGGGGGACAAATGGTGTATCTATCCCACGTACGACTGGGCACATGGACAGTCGGATGCGATCGAAGGAATCACACATTCCATCTGTACACTTGAATTTGAGAATCACCGCCCGTTGTACGACTGGTGTATCGACCAACTGGAGCTACACCATCCCCAGCAAATTGAGTTTGCCCGATTGAACTTGACGTATACAATGATGAGCAAGCGCAAACTCCTCCAGCTCGTCGAGGAAGGATTTGTGAAAGGGTGGAACGACCCGCGTATGCCGACGATCTCAGGTTTGCGTCGGCGCGGGTACACTCCGGAATCCATCCGCAATTTTGCTGAGCGGATCGGTGTGGCAAAGCGAGAATACACCGCGGATGTGTTGTTGCTTGAAGAAAGTCTGCGGGACGACTTGAACAAGCGTGCGCCGCGTGTTATGGCTGTTCTTCGTCCACTAAGAATTGTGATCGAGAATTATCCGGATGGACAGATCGAGCAACTCGAAGCAGTGAATAACCCGGAAGATCCCGGTGGCGGCTCCAGAAAGGTTCCGTTCAGCAAAGTGCTGTACATTGAGCAGGATGATTTCCGTGAAGACCCGCCAAAGAAGTACTTCCGTCTGTCACCCGGAGCTGAGGTACGACTGCGCTACGCGTACATTATCAAGTGCGTTGGTGTTGTCAAGGACGAGAAATCGGGAGAGATTATTGAACTACAATGCACCTATGATGCGGAAACCAAGAGTGGTTCATCACAGAGTGCCCGCAAGGTGAAGGGAACCATCCACTGGGTATCGGTTGAACATGCTGTGAACGCCGAGGTGCGGTTGTACGACCGGCATTTCAAGGTGGAAAACCCTGACGGTGAGAATTGGAAGGCACAGATTAACCCGGATTCGCTGGAGGTCTTATCAGACTGCAAAGTCGAGCCATCGTTGGCTAGTGCGAACGTGCAGGAGAGGTTTCAGTTTGAACGTCTTGGCTATTTCTGCGTGGATAATGATTCCAAGCCCGGTGCGCTTGTCTTCAACCGTTCTGTGACGTTGCGGGACACCTGGGCGAAGATCGAGAAATCCTAGATCAATACGGCAGGGAAAGATTGATTCTCGCACGGTCAATCTCTATATTCATCAGCACGTCAACTTGTGATTTATGGTCGAACTCAACCGCATTCGCATACATAACGCCGTCTTCTATGCCTACCACGGCGTCCTGAGTGAAGAACAGAACCTGGGAGCAAGGTTCGAACTGGACGTTGATATGTTCTGCGACATGGCGGCTGCGGCTGAGACCGATGCACTGAAGCATACGATTGATTACGCGAAGGTGTATTCTTCTGTCCAGCGGATGGTTGCGGAGAAAAAGTACCGGTTGATTGAGACAGTGGCAAACACGATCGCTCAGGGATTACTCAAAGAATTCTCCCACCTTGAGAAGGTTGTGGTGCGTGTCAGGAAGCCACATCCTCCCTTAAAGGGGGTAGTGGATTATGTTGAAGTCGAGGTGACGCACAGCCGATGAAGACGTTCAATGTATTTCTCGGGCTTGGGTCGAATCTCGGTGAACGGCACAAGTTTCTTCAGCAGGCGGCAAACGAGCTGAAGAATCTCCCGACATCGAAAGTGATCTGGACATCGTCGGTATATGAAACAGATCCGTATGGTAAACCGAACCAGCCCAAATTCCTGAACGCCTGCGTCGAAATGGAAACCACGTTGCCGCCGGCGGAATTATATCTGAAGGTCAAGGAGATTGAACAACGTGTGGGCCGCATGGAATCGGAGCAGTGGGGTCCGAGGGAAATCGACATCGATATCCTGGTGTATGATGGACTCGTGTTCAGCGATGAAACATTGAACGTTCCACACGCAGAGATGGAAAATCGTCGGTTCGTTCTCGTTCCGCTGAGAGAGATTGCGCCGGATCTGGTTCATCCGACAAACGGCATGACAGTGGAAAAGCTCTCGGCATCGTGCAAGGATACCGGGAAAGTCATCAAGACATCATTTCGTATTTTTCTTTAACCGTTTCAGCATTCAAGGGTCCCTCTACGTGTCTCCTGAACTCGCAACGCTGGTTGAACAGAGCAACGTCCGTTATATCGCCATCGAAGGTGTGATTGGTGCCGGCAAGACAACGCTCTGCAATATGCTCGGCGAGCAATTGGATGCGAAGGTCGTGCTTGAGCGCTTCGAGGAAAACCCCTTTCTCAAGGATTTCTATAAGGATCAGGACCGGTACGCGTTTCAGACGCAGATATTCTTCCTGTTGACACGCTACAAGCAGCAGCAGGAATTGTTCCAGGCGGATCTCTTCCACAAATTTCTGATCACCGATTATGTGTTTGAGAAGGATAAGATCTTCGCTTATCTCAATCTTCAGGATGAAGAGCTGAAACTTTACGAGTCGCTTGTGTCGAGTATCCAACACAACATTCCCACTCCTGATCTTGTGGTGTATCTCCAATCGAGCGTCCCGCGACTGATGGCGAATATCAAGAAGCGGGCCCGAACGTATGAAACCCATATGTCCGAGGAGTACATCCGGGATCTCAATGAAGCATACAATTATTTCTTCTTCCGGTATAAGGCAACACCGTTGCTGATTGTCAACGCCACGGACATGGATTTCGTCAATAACAAACAAGAGTTCAACGAACTTGTTCAGGAGATTTTCCGGACAAACCGTTCGGCGGTCGAGTACTATAATCCAATGAAGCATCTCTGAAAGGACGCGCATGCGGTTGATGTTGGTGTTGATGGTTGCACTGTTTGCCTACCTGATGTTGCGGGTCGTCCGAATCATTTCACGTACGGGCGGCATCAGAGAAGACGAGGGGGTCTTCGGGGCACCTAAACGCCCAGCCGAGACCTTCTCCGATGTGAAGGATGCGGATTTTGAAGAACTGAAACCTCCTTCCCCCAAGGATGACTCTACGGGCCCGACACAGTAATC
>JBJXHC010000104.1:0-5156 GCA_046160825.1 Bacteroidota bacterium
GGACTGTTGCCGGAGCGAACAGCATCATCGCTCTCAGGTGCACACTGTTCAGCAGACGGTGGGAGGATTTCTGGACTTGGCGCGCCAAAGCTGCGTAGAAACGGACTACAAATATGTCGCACACCCGCGCGTAGGGTCTTGCTTGACATTGGTCACCGATGTTTGTAGCATGCTGTTACAACTAAAGTCATCTGCTGCTCGCCAAGGCGCGTTTTCGCAATGGGCAGATGACACAAAGAATCTCGAATTGCTCTGGGGCGGACACGCCGGGGGTTCCGATCAGTGGTTGCTCGCCAAAAAAAACTCGATTATTGAAGAGGGCAGCTTGTGGGATAGAATGCAGACATGTTTCAAGGTTGAGGCTTGACATGATGCATTCAGCTTCTCATAGGTTCGTTTTCTTACTATCACGGTTTAGTCACATCAATTAGTTGTCTGTCAACATCGTTGTGTGTCTCGCGTACGGAAGTGTCCATATGTGCACACACATGTTGTCTCTCCTTTTCCTTCTTCATGAAGGGCGAAATAATGTTACCTGCTTCGACAACGCTAGTTTTCCTTCTAGTGAAGTCTGGTTCTGAAGGAGGCCCCACCTCCGGCCTCACTCAGCTTCTCAAACCGCCCAACAGTCAATATTCTGCAGATCGTCTTTTCTGTTTTCAAAAACTTTTTCAAAAGGATTGCGCCTATGCATACTCGTGGGAAGTCAGCAAATCAAGACAAGGGTCTGAAAAGAAAAGCCCCATCGCTCTTTTTTCAGCAGGCTTTCTTTCAAAAAGAGTTGGTCCCTTTTTAAAAGGAGATACATATGAAACGGCATTTGTTGTCAACGGAGTTGGAACTTACGATATTACTTTTTCTTCTCATCATTCCCCTATGCGGCTGTTCGTCGACGTACCCGGTTCGATACACAACCACCGGGCAGTTGAACAAAGAACTTACAGGAGGGAGTGTCACAATCGAGCCGCGAGAGGGCAAGGAAATATTTGCAAAGCAGGTTAAGATATATGGCGACTCAGCTTCGTGGGGTGATGCGAGGATAGGTCAAGAATTTAAAGTGAGTATGGAGAAGCTCAAGAGAATCGTCATCATCAAGAAGGACCACGTGCTGGGGGCCGTGGAGTGGCTTTTTTTGGGTGGACTTGGAGGCGCCGGAGTCGGGTGGCTCTCTACCTCCGGAGAGTCAGAGGGCTATAGAAAGGAAATGGGTGCGGTGGCCGTGTTCGGTTACGGGGTAATCGGTGCTGGGATCGGACTAATAACCGGGGCGATAGTAGGTCACCGCGAATATTATGAATTTCAAGTAACGGAAGGAAACGACTCCAGAGGGAAGACGCAAATCGAAAAGAATTCTGCCAAAACTGATACGCTATACATGAAGAATGGCGACATCGTTCGGGGAACTATCATCACCGAAGTGGGAGATCAGGAGGATTTGAGATCTGTTACCATCCGGACTGCAGACGGAGAGACTCTCACATACTATGGTTCTTATGTTGATCGCATCGGGCGAGGAGACTAAGTGTGTTGCTCACCAACGGGAACTCGTTCCCATATCTCATTCACAATTCGAAACTAGGCGGAGGATACATGACCTCATTCAAGAAGGCGATACGAGATGGCTGTCTCGTGATTCTTTGCTGGTTATTGATTGGAGACAGTGCTACCGGTTCGGGGAAACTTGGCATCTATGCCATCCGCATGGTGCCATATGGACTTGACGCCGAGACGTATACTCGACCGAGCTGGGGAGGTGGGATCCATGCGGTGTTCCCGCTGCCAATCGCGTCGGAGACATTCGCTGCGACTGGTGGTCTTGAGTTCGTAAATTTTTTGAACAAACGGATTGATCTAAGGGATAGAATCACAGGTCTCAGGGTCGAGCAGACCACAAGTCAGAACTACGTGCGGCTCTTTGCCGGCGCTCAACTTGGTGGACACGGAAACGGTTTCCTTCGCCCGCATGCCGGTGTGAACCTGGCCCTCATCTTTCACGATTTCAGTATTGACAACGTCGTTCCTAACGATGCTGATCCGGACAATCCAATCTCACAAAACCTTGAGCACATTCTTCATGTGGTGTTTGGCTATGACCTCACGATCGGGCTTGATCTGAATTTCTCAAATACCGTTGCGCTTGACGGAGGAGTAAAATATGTGAAGAGTTTTTTCGTCCCTCAACAACTTGGCTCCGCTTCTGTCAAGATATACCCTCAATATTTCCAGATCTATTTCGGTGTGGGTGTCTCATTCGATGTTTTCAAGTAGTGACGGCGCTGATGAACATGACAAACATCATTGTTCAGGTAGAAGCTGAGATTGGAATTGCGGTGCCTGCCGCTGTGTACGAACACATAACAATCGTAAGCAACGACGCTCACAATGATTAGCATGAAAGGGACAACACCAATGAAACACGTTCACAGAATCGGCGCATACTTCTGCCTTCTGGCAACGACCATCTTTGTTTTGAATGGTTGTGGTACTTCGTACATGGTTACCCCCTTACCGGGGAAAGGAGATTACTCCTACGACCAGCTCAACTATGAGTTCATAGAAAAGCATGCTGTCATCGATCTAAAAGATGGCAGAGAAATATCAGCCAAGCAGATTGTAGTGAAAGCTGACTCCCTTTACTGGGCCGATCGTGCGAGCAGCGAGCATTATGCTGTGGCGGTGAATGAGGTTCGGAGAATCTCAAGAACAAATCACCTCATCGGTGCGTTGAAGGGACTTGGGTTTGGAGTTCTTGGGGCTGCGTTTGTGTTAGCAACGAACACGAGCGTCGGAGTTGATGATTCGGGGTTCGGGTTTGTTGTTGTTGGAACACTGGTGTCCCCACCATTGGGTCTCATTGTTGGAGCGATAGTTGGCCACCCGTATGAGTACAGCTTCCCAATAGATTCAACGGATACAACGAACAAGTAGGGATATTTGCCGCCTGACGATCTCGCTGTGACAGGCAACTGCATCGAACAAACGGAGACAACTATGAAATATCATTCGTGTCCAACCGAGTTGAAACTGACTACATTATTTTTCGGTCTCGCGATTGTCTTGACCGGCTGTTCATCTTCATACACGGTCAGTTCAGGTGGCAAACCAAATTCCGAGTATAGCTACGGGGAGATGATTGAAGAACTGAGAGGGCAGCAGGTAAATATTGAACTGAAAGACGAAAGACACATACTCGCAAAGGAGCTGAAGATATCTAACGACTCTGCCTCGTGGTTGGACGCGAGTACAAGTGAGAGATCTAAAGTGGCCACCCCGCAGATCAAGAGAATTGTCATCAAGAACCATCTCGTTGGAGCTTTGGAGGGAATGGGATTTGGGTTCCTCGTTGGTGGTACCGCCGGCGTAATCCTCGGTTCTTCCGGTCCTGAGAGCAATGCGCTCGGTCGAGAGGGAATGATTGCCATAGGTCTGGTTTTTGTCGGGGGCGCCGGTGTCGTCGTTGGCCTCATACCGGGAGTGATCATAGGTCATAGCTACGAGTATGAATACCTAACGACTGAACAAAGTGATTCCTTGCATAATGGAAAGTAGTATGCGCCCAGCGTGCTTGAAATCATTATGCGCCATTTGCTTTTGCAAACTTCAAAACTAAACATGAAAGCTGCCAGTCATGAAACTCGACGAATCGCTGAAAGCGACAAGGTTCTTAATCCCCGTTTTGATCGTGTCACTGCTGATGTCATGCAGTGCGTCGCAACATGCAGGCGTAACAACTATCAAGCAGCCGCCCATTACGGAGAACAACGAATCTGCTTGGCTTTCATATTATCAAGACCAATTCGATGCTTACAAAGGCAAGGTATCACCACCTGAAGATCAGTATCCAAAGGCTGCCCATAAAGCATATCAACTGGCGCAAGAGGATTGGGATTCAAAATTTGGAGATGCACGTCTCAAAACAATCCTGGTTACTGGAGCCGTCGTCGTGGGTTTACTCGTCGTGCTCGTTGTTGCGGCACCCGCAGGAAAATAGATATACAGTCTTGCATGACTCATTCGATTACAAAGCTCGCCGTTTCGTTGTGGTGAGTTACGTATGCGTCATTGGTTTGATTACGAGTACAACTCAATTTATGGTTAAACCTTTTCCGACGACGTTACGATGATAATCTCAACGAAATCCGGCATTGATTCAGTACATAGCGTTCTTTCGATAAACATTTAATACAACCTATAAGGAGACATATCATGGCTACTGTCACTATCACCCCAGCAAACGGTGTGACAAATACCGTACCCAAATTTAGTGGCGCCGCGTCGATAGTCAAATCTACTATTGTGGAAGTTGCTGGCAAAGTTGGCATTGGTGTCCCGGCTCCGGCATCTAATCTGGATGTCAATGGGACAATCCGATTAGGAGGAACTGTACCCGTTCCCGGGGTAGTGGTCAACGCGGCCTGCAATGTCGGTATTGGAATCGATCCAACTCGGAATCCGCAAGAGAAACTAACCCTCGCACCGGATTCTAATCTTGCGACTGAGATGCTAACCCCAACCGGAGTCGCTGCCGCCCCGTCTCCGACCAGTGGGGGGCTGCCAGTGGACGACTACTATTTCAGAGTAACTGCTTCAGATGGCACAGGTTGGACAAAAGCTTCTGCTCAATTGCGTTTCGATCTGCTTGATCCGGACCACGGCATTCGGATCAGTTGGAATCCTGTTCTGGGGGCGACGAAATACAGAGTCTATAGAGCCTTAACTGCTCCTGGCGCATACAAATATATCGACGTGACGACTACATATTATGATTACGTTAGCGATGCAACCTTCATAGTGACGGCAGCGCCTCCGGAAGAGACCACGGCTTACATGAACAAACTGTCTGCAGCAGGATCCTCTTGGCTCTTGGGCTGCAATGTTGGAATTGGATCAACATCTCCGTTGGCAAATGTCGGCAATGGTAGTTTGAAAAATAGTTTGGAAACGCGTGGGTGGATTGTTGCAAAAGGTAATGGCGCAAATACTTGGGGGGATGGCGCCACGAGAATTGGAGTGTATGCTCCTGGTGGCTCAGATAACGATGGTGCGTGGTGGTTCAGTGCAAATCCGGATCATTCATTTGCCATACATCAGGGTGGCTACGGGGACAGATTTAACATAACTACAGGCGGCAACGTCGGCATTGGGACAATAGGAGT
>JBJXHC010000105.1:0-3059 GCA_046160825.1 Bacteroidota bacterium
CAATGCTGTGCAAGCAATATGCTTCGTCTTCATCGCGTACTATGGAATCAAAAAAAATTTATACGTTTTGGTAGCAGGTTATTTCCTGCACGGACTTTGGGACATCGCATACTCTTTCTTTCCAAGCCCAGACTTACTCCCGCCACATTACGACCTTTTTTGCAGCTTACTTGACTTTACCGTCGGTTGTTATCTGTTCATCATTACGTACCGGCGAGTAACGTGAAAACGAAAGGAACACTTCGATGGACCAGACCTTAAGGCTGATCTTACCAATATATTTTGTTCTTTATCTCGGACTTACGTTTGTCGCCAAAACAGTTCTGGTGGCAAGAAGAATCGGCAAGAATCCTCTTGTACTACCCAACGACGACAGTGCATTCGGACTTATTGGATTCTACTTCAAGGTGACATTGATGGCTGTGTTCCTTTATGTTATTGCATTTTCGGTTTCCCCGGATCTTTCTGAATACCTTCTCCCCATGAAACAACTCGTCAACCCCTTGATCACGCTGATCGGGCTTGGACTTCTAGCTTTCGCATTCATTTGGACCATCGTTGCTCAGAGCCAGATGGGCAACTCTTGGCGTATTGGTATCGACGCCAACACGGAAACAGAACTAGTAACCACAGGACTATTCCGCATTTCAAGAAACCCTGTTTTCTTCGGAATGATCGTATGCCTGGCTGGACTGTTTCTTGCAACACCAAACGCGTTGACTGGACTGTTTCTCATTCTTGCTTATGTCCTCATTCAAATTCAAATCCGACTGGAAGAAGAACATCTCGCCAAATCACACGGACATGCGTATTTGAATTACAGACACAAAGTAAGACGACTTATCTAAGACCTTCGTGTCGACGCCTTGTGTCAAGGCAATCGGTCCTACCACAGTTACCCCACAACTTGGAGTGCGCAACGTATGGAATTCACAGTCGGTACAAAACGTAAGCTCACGAACACTGCAGTCGTAGCACTCATTACCTCACTGGGCGGCTTCGTGTACCCGTTCATCATTGTCGAGGCGTACACGCCGGGCATTCCGGTGTGGAACGTCCATTTCAATGCCACTCTGATTGGGCTTCTTCTGGGTATCGGGATATCATTCGGTGAGTTCCATGTCTTTCAGTCCAGACTCCGTCGTCTTCGGTTCCCGCTCCTCATTGTCGTGCAGACGCTCTATTACCTTCTCATTATCCACGCCATCGTTATGGTTGTTATGACGGTCTACTTTATGGTATTTCAAGGACGTCCGTTCATCGAAGCATTTCCATTGGCGACCGATCCACGACTGGGGATTAGCCAGCGGGCATTCTTCAATATCAATGTGTACGCGCTCGTCGTAATCCTTTTCATAACGTTCTTCCGGCAGGTCAACCGCACGCTCGGGCAAAATGCGTTGCTATTTTTCTTCACCGGCAAGTACCACTTGCCTGTTGAAGAAAACCGGGTGTTCATGTTCCTCGACCTCAAAGCGTCTACAAGCATCGCCGAAAAACTCGGACACCAACGTTACCATGGATTTCTGAACGACTTCTTTTATGACATTACTCCGGCAATTGTCGAGAGCAAGGGTGAAATCTATCAATATGTCGGTGATGAGGTCGTGGTAACGTGGGCGAAGGACCGGGGATTGCGAGATGCAGAATGCATCAATTGCTATTTTCGTGTTGCAGCAGCGATTGCGCTCGTCGGCGACACGTATGAGAAAAAGTACGGCATCGTTCCCACGTTCAAGGTCGGGTATCATTACGGCACTGTCACCGCCGGACTCATTGGTGATATCAAACGTGAGATTGTGTTCCATGGCGATACGGTGAACACCGCCGCACGCATCCGCTCCGAATGTACCGTGGTGAAGCGCGACCTGTTGCTCTCCGGTCAATTGCTCCATCAACTTCCAATCTCAAGTCACCTCACGACTGAAAGTATGGGAAGGATCAAACTTCGCGGTAAGGATGAAGAGATTGAGTTATACAGTTTTAGAGAGGCGGCGTGAAAACATGGCGAGCGCACTCCACTGTGACGAAGTAAAAGTCGAGCGCTTTATGCTTGCTGGTATGAGTTGGAGAAATTACGGGCGGGCTAAGCGTTGAACGGGTCTCCCGACCCGTTCATGTGCAGCCAGGCGGGACGGAGTCCCAGCGCAACGAGCGCCGTTCACTTGTAACTCTCCGCAGCAATTGTTATTGTAAGTGAGAGGTAACAACAACCCGCAGGGAATACGAGCGGGTTTCTCAAACCCTTAGACTGAACTTGCCACAGGCTGAACAGGGGATGAAACATAAGCGAGTTTATTTTGATCCCATACATTACTCCGATGAGGTTGGAGTGGTGTGTGGGATTCGCTTTTGCAACGTTTCATGCGAAGAGTTGGCTACCGCCACCGAACGAGCAAGCTTAGAGCGACGGAGTAGATACGGAGCAGATACGGAGAAGAAACGGACAAGATAGAGACCAGCTATTGACAAGCACCGAGGGGATATAGTATGGCTGACGCAGATCTTCACAGCATGTTCAGCGGCATTAGCGGCAGGATGGGGGGCTTTGTATTTAAGAAGCGGAACGGGAAAGTGTACATCTCCCAGCGCCCCGATTTCAGCAAACGGAAATTGAGCGCCGCGCAGAAGAAACATATTGACAAATTCCGTGAGGCGGTTGCTCACGCAAAAGCGACGATGAAAAAAACCAGCGCATCGAATTCCAATACCCGCAAACCGCGCAAAGGGGAGAAGAGCAATTACAACGCAATTATTGCAGAGTACTTGAAACGAAACAAATGAAGTTCGTTGTGCGGGACTCCCGTCCCGCTCACATGCTACACACTTGCAACTCTCCGCAGCATTCATTATTGTAGTGCGGAGCGAACGCATCATTCGTTCAAGGCTGAACGGACCCTATTGGCGATGGATACCGAGAAACTCACCAAAGCGATTCTCTCAGACAATGTTGATTGGCGCAAGCACTCATTGCAAGAATGTTGGAGCGCGGCATTTCAAGGGCTGATGTGAAGGATGTTGTCGTCCATGGTGAGATGATTGAAGATTATCCTACGGAC
>JBJXHC010000106.1:0-79246 GCA_046160825.1 Bacteroidota bacterium
GGTGATTGCAGTAATAAAATCAAACGTGAAGTATCCATAGGTGTGGTGGTCCGACAGGCTTACAGAACGCGCGAAATTTTCCAGATTCATCACCATGTACATGTAGGGTTCCGTCAGCATCGCATAATCTTTTGAGAACTTCATCTTTGACGCCGAGTACATAAAGGTGGAGACGACATGACTCAACCTTAGCGATGAGACCCAAAAGAAGAAGCCGCCCACAATGGCAAAAAAAGGGAATGCCGTTCGAAAGCGAATATAAGGGGTCGCATAGTACAATAGGATAAAACAAATTGTTGCCGCCATGATTATCTGGTATCTCTGGAGAAGTAAAAGGAAGGATGCCAAGGTCACCACTGACATGACCAAAAGTATTGTCTTCCGGGTCCTGTGTCCGACAACAAAAATACAATACAGAACAACCGAGAAGATTATATATGGAGGTGAATACAGAAAAAGGGTCAGGCCGGAAACATTGAAATCAACTCTTGATATGTTCTTCCCAACAACAAAAAATGGCAACCAGCCCTTCACCAGGTAATTCGCGAGATACGAGACGGCGTACACTGCAACACTCAGAGAAATCAACCAGAATAGTCTTCCCTCGAACACCGACTCCCCCCCCAGTTTCAGACGCATTGCACAGACCGGCAACTGTTTGCCGTCAAGGTTCAGGACATTCGCAATGAACGTTCCGAGGAGGAAAGAACCCAGTCCGATAAGCAACAGGATCCATCCGACAGGGTCCCATTCGTGCTGATATGCGCTGAATTTGAAATCAGCGAGACCGATGGCAAGGCTCCAGATAAACCCGAATAATCTCGCCGGAGAGAGAGGATCTGCATTCCGCCTGAGAACTGAAATGCCGATCCCCGCGCAGATCCCGAAGCAGAGAAGCGAAATGAGAGTCATGAAATGCGGTTCCGCAGGACCGTTAGTGTATCCACGTGTCAACACCGGCCACGAAGTTCAACATCATGGCTTACCCCACATACGCAGGCCGAACCAATCGGATCGGAGCGATGACATAACGCTCTCGTAACGATCGGGCTGCATTCGCTTCATGCGCGACAGGCCCTCCCGCGTAAACACCACCAGGCAGGCAATAAGGCTTGACGCAGTGAATGCAATCAACGCATAGAGAGAGATTTTCGGCTTCGATTTTCTCTCCGCCGGCCCGGCCCGATCCAACACAATGACGGAAGGCGTCTGTCTTCGTTCCTCGACTTTTGCCTGTTCATACATCGGCGTGAGAAACTGAAGTATCTTGTACTGGATTTCCACATCGCGGAATCGCCGGATATATGTTTGTCCAAGTTGCGGAACTCGATAAAACGGCACAAGAATCTTCATGTCGCTTTCAGCACCCTGGGTACCAGAGTTCATCTGCTTAATCTTCCGATTCAGTTCATCAATTTCAATCTCGGCTCCAATGGCCAACGGGTGATCGGGCGATTGCGTCCTTCGAAGAACTCCAAGCTCAACTTCTTTCAATGCGAGCTGGGCCGCAATCTCAGCCCCAGCTTTGATTGACGCTTCGGTTTGTTCGGGCATTGCAATAATACCGTAGCGTTGCTGGAATGCCTTCAGCGAGTCTTCCGCGGCGGCGAGGTCGGTGAGATTCTTGTTGTATCGTTCCTCGATGAACGTACGGTTCCCACGCGCATTCTGGACCTGAAGCTCGGTATTCGTCTTGTTCAACATTTCGACAAAGAAATTGGCCATATCAGCAGCGCGCCGGGGGTCCTTGTCATATACCGATATAGTGAGATTTCCTTCTGATTCCACATTGAAATCAACGTTGCTCAGCAATTCTTTTGTCGTCTTCTCAGCGGGATAGGACGTGATGTCATACACTTTTACCAAATCGAATTTTTGAATGACCGCGTTGAGCACAGTCGCGCTCTTGAGAATTGCGAGATACTTGTCAGTTTCGGAACTTCCGGTGAGTGATGAAAGCGCTCGTGATGGAGAAAAGGATTTCACCAAAGACGAAACACCATCCAATGCCCCGAAAAGGTCTGCTTTCTCCGCGGGGAAAACAGAAGCGGTGGACTTGTACCACTTCGGCATCAGCAACATGACAACCGTTGTGACCACTGTCGTGAGGAGAACAAAGCGCGAGATGAATTTTCGGTGTTTGCTGACGACGGACAGGAACTCAAGGAAAGACCCTCCCGGGGTCAGCGGCAACGCGTCTGGAGTTCCTTGCGATGTTGGTTCTGTCGGCATCACCCCTCAGTTGCTAAGATTGTGAATCAGTAAGGCGACAGTTGCAACGACGCCAATAATGCTTGCTACCTGAGCATACGTTGTGATATAGTACGAAAACGGATAGTGTATCTCGCGCGGCACCCAGATGAAATCACCGTCTTCCACAGTTGTCTCGTCCGGATCCAGCCAGACTCGTGTGCTGGCTTTGATGATCTTCACATCGCCCGAACGGGCCTCCTGTGTGTATCCACCTGCTCTTTCAATATAGTGGCTGGCATCCTCTCCGACGACAAATGGAACGTGACCCGGCGATAACACCTGACCGAAAACATAAATTGTCATGGTGCGCGCGGGAATACGTATTTCATCGTATGGCTGAAGAATAACATCTTGAGAAGCGTCGCCTTCCTTGAACAGCTTTGTGAAGTCCACGGAGACAAGTTCGCCCTTCAGTCGAACCGCCGTTTCCGTCACATAATATCCGCTATCTTGATTACTCAAGCTGGCTCGCATCGTTCGTAATTGTTCTTCTTCAAGTCGATCAGGATTGTTAAACCCCGGTGTTTTCCGCAATACTGTAGCACCAGCCAGGAATGCCGTTTCAGTAAATCCTCCCGCAGACGTAATGACCTCAGTCAGGCGAGTTGTTCCTCGGGTAATGGGGTATCGACCTTCAAAGCGAACTTCTCCTTCCACCGCGACGATATAGTTCTGGCGTAGCTCCGCATCGGCATGCACAATAAGCCGGTCACCCGGCCTCAACTCAATGTCACCAGCTCCGTCTCTTGCAGCATCCGATAAATTGATCCGGATTGAATCCATCGAATTGCCGTCGGGAGTCAGGCGAGTGAGCAGCGTAGCGCCGTTGCTCGCTTGAGGCGTTGCACCGAGACTCCACTGGAGAATATCCGAGAGACGATCTCCCTGCACAAACTCGAACGTCCCTTCTCGCACGACAGCTCCATAGACACCAACGGATCTTGAAAGTGGAGAAAGTTCTGGAATGAACACTTGATCACCTTCATGCAGGTATGGATTGAACCGGCCTTCCCCTGTTGCGTAATATTTTATGAGATCAATTTTATGTACGGTTCCATCTCGTCGTTGAAGCACAATGTGCCGATGGGAGGCGCTTTGTCGTGCCCAGTCTACCTTGGCTGCAAAGTCTCGATCATTGAGTTGAGATTCAGTCGGCTGGTTCCCCTTTGTCACGAGTTGGTCGACCCGCTCGACAGAGGACATCTCGTAGGTTCCTTCGTTGATCACGCTTCCGACAATCTGAACAACAACCCGGCGAGGAGAAAGCAATGTAACGGTCATGTCGCCTTGAGTATAAAATCGTCTCATGCGTTCAACAATTTTTTCCTTGGCCGCCTGAAGAACCAACCCGCGCACATCAATCAGTCCAACGTTCGGAATCAACATCATACCTTCAGGAGTCACGGTTACCGTGTGCTCTTTCGGCGCGCTGGACCAAACATTGATTGCAAGGACATCGCCGGGACCAACACTATACTCCGCCGGATTCACCGGTGCGTCCATGGCAACTGGTTTTCCGGTGAACGGTGAACTCTCTGACTTTGCGCCGGAGCGTAACTGGGTCAGGTCCGGAATGGACATACCTTGAGGAATGGATTGAGCTTCCGCCACAACGGGAAACCCCACGATAGATAAAAGAAGAATAAGTCCGAAAATCAATCGAATTCGCTTCACGGATTTAGGCCTCATGATACTGCTTTTGATAGTATTCCTTGTATTCTCCGGACATCACATGGTCGCACCATGTACGGTGCGAGAGATACCAGTCAATCGTTGTGGCAAGTCCGGTTTCAAAGGAAGCGACCGGAGCCCAATCCAGTTCGGTCATCATCTTTGTTGCCTCAATGGCATATCGTCGGTCGTGGCCAAGCCTGTCCTTGACAAAAGTAATCAGTGATTCAGGCTTCTTCAATTGTTTTAATAACAACCGGACGATATCGATGTTCTTCCATTCATTGTTGCCACCGATGTTGTACACTTCTCCGACACGGCCATTGTCAAGCACTCGTTCAATTGCACGACAATGGTCTTCAACATAGAGCCAGTCTCGTACGTTCAAACCATCACCGTACACCGGCAGCGGCTTGTCGTTCAGGGCATTCATGATCATCAGTGGAATGAGTTTTTCAGGGAACTGGTACGGACCATAGTTGTTGGAGCAACGTGTCACAAGAACGGGAAGTCCGAATGTATGGTGATACGCGAGTGTGAGCATGTCCGAGCTTGCTTTGCTCGCTGCGTAGGGACTGTTCGGGTGAAGCGGAGTCGCTTCCGTGAATTTTCCGGTGAGTCCAAGTGAACCGTACACTTCATCAGTAGAAACGTGCAGAAACCGCTCGACCTCGCGCCCTTTTGCCACATCGAGCAGGATTTGCGTTCCCAGAACATTTGTTTCAACGAATACCGTCGCTCCCAGAATACTGCGATCAACATGTGACTCGGCTGCAAAATGCACAACCGTATCCACGCTGAATCTCTTCCACACTCCATCCACTTCAACACGTTGGCAAATATCACCTCGGACAAAATGATAGTTGGGGTGCGAGGACACGTCTTCAAGACTCTCAAGATTACCCGCGTATGTGAGCTTGTCGAAATTCACAATGTGCAAGTCCGGGCGGGTGTCAAGCATATAGCGGATAAAGTTGGATCCGATGAAACCCGCGCCGCCCGTGACAAGAAGAGTTTTCATCGTTGTCCTGAATCTTCACTACGTTGTTGTCCGGAAGCATGATGGCGACTACTTTGTAACATAGTATATTCTGCTCTTAAGCTTTTCACTCTCTTGAGAATCATGTGCCGTGAGAAGCAGGTCGGCTTGTCTATCGGAAATGTGTGAGCATATCGTCTTCTCGGGAATAAAATTCATCCGCATTGGCCACAAATGAAGCGTTCGATACAGATACATCTCATTGAGACCCAGAGTTCTGAGGATGTTGTATAACCTTCGACGTAGCTGAATTCTGTTGGCAAGGGGCAGCGCGCTCGGCAACTGGAATATGAGCAAGCCATCCTTTTTCAGTATTCTAATGAACTCATTCACATAGCCCAAAATGATTTTCCGTGAGGGCAAATGCTGGAGGACAAGATTCGTATAAATCAAATCGAAGGATTCATCCTTAAAGATCTCGAGGTCTCCCTGGGTGTTGAGGAGGAACTCACACCGCGGAGAATCTTTATTGAATTCCTTCGCCTTTTCTATCATTGGCTGAGAAATGTCGACACCACAGCAATGTTGAAAATGAATGCTCAATGCTCTTGTCAATCTCCCTACGCCACAGCCGAAATCAAGTGCGGACTTTTTTTGGAGTGGACGACCAAGTCTTGTAGCAACTTCCATCATGGCGGTAATCTCACGTGTTCCAGTTGCAAAGAACTCAGACGTGTTCCATGTTCCATTCTTACGTGTACTATCCGAGAGGATTGCCCACAAGGGATCAACCATCCCTAGGTCATCCCAATCCTGCCGATGTTTTTCAAGAGTCACCTTGGCCCTCGCTTGAGAACAATCATCAACATCGAAAACTCTTCATTAAGTAATTTTGAAAATGCTATCAGGTTGCGACTCATGCCGGATCTCGTCAACCGGCTCCTTTTTATTCTTGCCCGCGAATAAACGATTCGGACAGTTCACCACCATTCCCGGTTCATCTCCAATATTTTTATATGCATGGACAACACCCGGTGGAATAATAACGGAGCACGGAGCACCCTCACCGGCGGTGAACACACTCATTGTCATGTATGTTGGCGAATTCTTACGGTTGTCCCAGAGATAAACATTGAAATTTGACGGACCGAGAAATGCAAAATTGTCGGCCTGGTCAACGTGCTCATGCGGCCCCCGTGCAACTCCCGACTGCGTGGTGGATATATAACCCATCACGGGAAAATGCTCCTCGGCCAGTTCGTCCTCTCGAAATATTTCGACAAGCCAACCACGGTCGTCAATGTATTTCTTTAGTGGCTTGACGATGACCCCTTCTATGTTACCCTTCTTGAACATCTTTCCAATCATCAAAGATTCGACAACAGCAACGGAAGCACCATGCAGACCTTCCAACTTATAAGCTAGCTCAATATGACGCGGGGGAGATTGTGGAAACATCACTGGAAACGCTGTAGCGAAGAGGCGAGGGGTTGATCCTTTCTTGAAGTATCAGTGAAAAACCATCAAAAAGATAACGATTCCATGCCCGAAAGTCAACGCGACTCTACATTCTCTCGGGTGCAGAAATCCCCAAAACCGTGAACCCGTTCCGCAGAATGGCCTTTGTAGCACGGCAGAGAGCGAGGCGCGCAACCGTGAGTTCCTTCTCCTCAGTAACCACCCGACACTCATGATAGAATTTGTGGAAGGCACCGGCGACAACATGTAAATATTCGGCCAGATGGTGTGGTTCGAGTGTCACAGCACATGATTCAATTGTATCGGGGAATTGGAGCAATGTCCGGATGAGGTCCAATTCCGAGGATGTGACCAGGAGACTAAAATGCACGTCGCCTTGTGCGGCGTGTCCTTGTTCTTCCGCGTATCGAATGAGGCTCGCGATGCGCGCATGAGCATACTGGAGATAATACACAGGGTTTTCGTCCGAGGCTTGTTTGGCAAGCCCAAGATCAAAGTTAAGGTGACTGTTCGCGCTTCTCATTAGGAAGAAGTACCGTACCACATCGGCACCTTTTTCCTCAATCAACTTATCAACACCGACCAGTTCAATCAACTCATCCAGTGTAACGAAGTTTGCTTTACGCGTGGACATCTTCACCGCTTCACCATTTTGGACAATCGTTACAAATTGATGAATCAGCACTTTCACCTTGTCGATATCATACCCCAAAGCCTTCAGCGCGGCAAGCACGTCCGGATAAGTGGCAATATGATCTGACCCGAAAACATCAATCATCATGTCGTATCCGCGACGGAACTTCTCAACATGATATGCGATATCCGGGAGGCGGTACGTCGGCTCGCCGGAGTTTTTCACAATTACCTTATCTTTCTCCCGGCCTAGCTCTGTCATCTTCAGCCAGAGTGCGCCTTCCTGTTCATACACCAATCCGCGTGTACGAAGTTCTGTAATGAGTTCCTCGATCTTGCCATCAACATACAGCGAGTTCTCATTGAAGAATGACTGGAATTCGATCCCAAGGAGTTTCAAAGACTTCTTGATGTCTGCAAAGATCTCGCTCTCTGCCGCTTCCTTGAATTTCCCTTCTGCCGGTTCGTTGCGTAAAGTGTCGCCATGGAGTTCCATAAGATGGCGCGCAGTTTCACGGATATACTCACCCTGGTAGTAATCCTCGGGAAAGGTCACCGGATCACCAAGCAATCCAAGATAGCGCAAACGGACAGAGTCGCCAAGCACGCGCATTTGCCGTCCGGCGTTGTTGTAGTAGTACTCCCGCTCGACGTTGTAGCCGCACCATTCAAGCAGATTGGCTGCAGTGTCGCCCAGAACAGCTCCGCGGCCATGTCCGACTGTGAGGGGCCCCGTGGGATTTGCACTCACAAACTCCACAAGCGTCCTTTGCCCGCGACCGATGTTTGATCGGCCATACGCATGTTCGTTTTGGAGGAGGGACTTGAGTTGCGCAAAGAAGAATTGCTCGGTAAAGGTAAAATTGATGAATCCGCCACCCGCGACTTCCACCTTTTTTACGAGCGCGGTATCAATACCGAGGGCATCTGTGATCTCCGTTGCCAGTTGACGCGGATTCTTGCGAATCTGTTTTGCAAGGACCATGGCAACATTCGTGGTGAGATCGCCATGTTCGGCCTGTCGCGGTTTTTCAAACGCTATTGTGGTATTGGAAGGTAAACCAAGTTTGACAAGGGCTGCACTGACCTTGTCGGCAAGATACCGCTTCATGAAGCAAGTTTCCTCTTTCTTGGCTTCGCAGGTGTACGGCGCGCACGGGAAGGTTTGGCGCGGACTTTTTTCTCTTCTACGCGCATAATCTTTGCATCGCCCCAGAGCTTTTCAAGATTATAAAATCCCCGGGTGTTCTTGTGAAACACATGCAGCACAACGTCCACATAGTCCAGCAGCGCCCAGTTCGGACTTCCCGATTCACGGTGCCATGCCCTGACATCCTCCTCCAGCAACCCCTCCTGCACAGCACCAACGACGGCTTTGATTTGCACATCCGAATCAGCAGAACAGACGACAAAAAAATCCGTGACACTGTTGAGCTTGCGCAAGTCCATGACGAGAATGTCACCCGCCTTTTTGGTCAGCGCAAGTGAGGCGATCTTTTTTGCAAGACTGATCGATCTCAAATTGAATCTCCCCTACCGTGATGCTTTCAGTGAATTATAGTCTTTACCGATAACAACAGATACGTCCACATAATAGTCCTGATTAATCTGTTGCACAATGTTGCGTTCGCTTACTCCCAGGGCATAGGCAACCTTGCGTGCAGTTTCAAGATCACCCGTTCGATCAATCACCAACGACTCATCAACGTCGAATGACTTGTAGTTCCTCATCTCAACAACATCATACCCTCGCGCACGAAGGTACCCAGTGACGCTGGAGGCTGCGCGTGAAATCCCGCAGCCGTTTAACACATCAAGCTGGATCACATCGCCGGAGACGACTGCGCGCGTTGCCTCCACCGGCTTATTGAACACATGACGCTGCAGAAGCGAGTAGCCGAGAACTGCAACAACAAGGAAGAGGACGATGACCGCAACATTAAGCGCTATGCTGCGGGGATCCTTCTTCGACGGCGCGGTGTGTGTGTGAGGATGGTGAAGTGGTGGACGAGACTTCATGAACCTGTAGAAAACGAGAGAACCGGATCGTGTCGTACATATCCACAGACAAGCACCCGGTTCTGTATCAACATTCCGATGATCGGACAGACTGAAAATGTTTTGATCAGAATCCGTCCTCCCGATACCAGGGACTATAGAAAGGGGAATAATATCTGTTGGCAGACGGAATATTTCTGTACTGCAACTGCACCGTGAAGTTCTCCCACGGTTTGTAATCAACCTGTGCCCTGCTGAGATAGATATTGCTCAGGTCGCTCTTGCCATGCTGCGCGAATGAGTTATATGGAGAGTAGCTTAAACTGACATCGGCACGGGCGTTAAGATTGTCCGCCACCTCATACATCATACTGTTGGTATATGTTCCAAGGGATAGGCCCTGACTTCCAATCGTCTGATACGAAAAACTCAACGAGTGTCTCATGTGGAATTTTTCAGGATTGAACCACCCAAACAGAGACGAAGAGCTCTGCATCAGGTTGTCCGAAATCTTCGACTCACCGTTTGGCTGTGACTTGAACTGTGCGTTCGCTGCACTCGTCAAGACGATCAGCCCTATTGCAAACACCATCATTTTCGTCATGAATTCCTCCTGCATACCGTGTGAAAAGTACAGAAAACAGAGCCGATTGTCAACCTCGGGACATCCTCATCATGGAGCGCGCCTCTTCAAGCTGTTCCATGGTGTTAATCCCCATAATCTCGCGGAAATCGGGTGCGGCAAGGGCAGCGACCCGGAACTTGCTTTTCCAGAAGTAGGAAAAGACATCTGTGAGGTAGTACTCCGCCTGGGCATTGGATGTGGTAATATGCTTCAACCCATCGAATAAATGAGGCGCGTCAAAAAGATAAATTCCGGAATTGACCTCTCTCACCTTCCGTTCATCCTCCGTCGCATCCCGCTGCTCAACAATTGAATAAACATTTCCATCACCCCCCCTGAGAATGCGACCATAGCCGGTCGGATCATCAAGATTGGCAGTAAGAACAGTGGCAACCGCTCTTGCGGAGCGATGATGTTGTATGAGGGATGTTACAGTTGACGCTGTCAGAAGCGGAACATCACCCGAAAGCACCAGCACATCGCCCTGAAAACCTGCCAACGTGGATTCCGATTGCATCACGGCGTGACCAGTCCCGAGTTGAGGAGATTGCTCAACGCACATCACAGGGAAAGGCAGTTTCTCAAAATGATTGATGACGGATTGTTTCTGCCACCCAACGACGACGACAATATGAGACGGTGCAAGAGTATTCGCCAACTCCACGACGTGCTGTATCATGGGCTTTCCCTGCACCTCGTGCATCACTTTGGGGAGATCGGGATTGTTCATCCGCGTTCCCTTGCCCGCCGCAAGAATAACAACTGCGAGAGGTTTTGCCATGTTCTCAGGAAGTGATGGTGACATTATCAATGAGGCGTGTTGAACCAAACCGAACAGCGAGAGAAACCAATAATGGTCGAACAGTACACCGCGGAACTTCTTCAAGAGTTCGACCATCAGCAATGGAAATATAGTCTATGGACCCTGAAGAGCCAGAGTCAATCACCTGCTTCATCTCGTTAATGATTGCTTCGCTTTCAATTGCACCCTCCTTGATCATTCTCCCGGCAAGCTGAAGTGCGTGATGCAATACGGGTGCTTCACGACGTTGGTCGGGCGTCAAATATGAGTTGCGTGAACTCATGGCAAGCCCGTCGGCTTCCCGAACGATGGGAGCAACCACCACCTCAACGTCGAAGTTCAAGTCCTCCATCATTCTGCGGATAATCACTGCCTGCTGTGCGTCCTTCTGCCCGAATACTGCAACATGAGGTTTCGTGATATTGATAAGTTTCGCAACAACCGTCGTAACGCCGCGGAAGTGGCCCGGACGGGATTTGCCTTCCTGGAGAGAATCCAGGTGCGCCACGTCTATCGTGGTCAGATACCCATCCGGATAAACGGCGTGTGCTTCCGGTGCGAAAATAATATCCGTACCGCCTGACGTGGCAAGTGCGACATCGCCGTCGAGGTTGCGCGGATAGCGGGAGAAGTCTTCGGAGGGGCCGAATTGTTTTGGGTTGACAAACACTGTCGTAATCACCACGTCCGCTCTCTTTTTTGCTTCGCGTATCAAGCTAAGGTGTCCTTCATGCAAGTACCCCATTGTCGGAACGACACCTATCCGCTTGCCGGAAGCGCGACACCGGTCGGCCATCTGCTGCATGACATGAACATCGCGGATCAGTTCAGCCATGTTCTTAGAGAATCCTCTTGCCAAATGCAGACTGAACAAGCTCGACGGCAAAGGCAGCCGATGAATTGTGTTCATCAAGGATGGGATTTACTTCAACGATTTCCAGCGACGTCATGACTTTGGAGTCGGAAATGAATTCCATAATAAGATGCGCTTCGCGATAATCAAGTCCTCCCTTTACCGGGGTGCCAACACCCGGGGCAACAGTTGGATCGACCGCATCAAGGTCGAAGCTGACGTGGACGTAGTCGGTGCCATCGCTTACACGCGCAAGAGCTTTCTTCATCACACGGTGGATACCCTGTCGGTCAATGTCCGGCATGGTGAACACATGGACACCCGTCTGTTTCAGATGTTTTTTTTCTCCATCGTCAAGACTGCGAATTGCAACGAGAGCCACGTTCTCGGGATCGACCTTGGGATGATTGCCGCCAACATGCGCCAATTCTCGTGGGCCCAAGCCAAGTACGGCCGCCAGCGGCATACCGTGAATATTTCCTGATGGCGACGTGGCTGGAGTGTTAATATCACCGTGAGCGTCTACCCAGAGAAGTCCCATCTTTTTCCGTTTCCTCTTCGCAAACGCCGCGATGCCGGAGATCGTGCCTACCGCGATGGAATGATCACCTCCGAGAACAAGCGGAAAGTGACCGTGGCTGATAATCTTATCCACCTTTGTGGCAAGGAGTTTTGAGGCGCGGGTAATCTCTCGAAGGTACCGCGCCTTCATCTCACCAACACGCAGCTCTTCGACATTCTTGATGTCCAAGTCGCCCTCATCGATCACGCGATTGCCCAGTTCCTTCAATCTGTCGCTCAAGCCGGCAATGCGAATCGCAGAAGGACCCATATCCACGCCACGACGACCGGAGCCAAGGTCCATCGGAACGCCAAGTACATGAATATTCATAAAGTACCCAATCGTGAGAAATCAGGGATTGAGGAGACGAAGTAATTGAACAATTGTGTTCTTCATCTCCTTTCGGTGAACCACCAAATCCAGGAAGCCATGCTCGAGAAGAAATTCGGAGCGCTGGAATCCCGGCGGCAAATCCTTGCCGATGGTTTGTTTGATAATGCGTGGGCCGGCGAATCCGATGAGCGCGTTCGGTTCGGCAATATTGATATCTCCCAGCATGGCATAACTCGCAGTCACGCCACCCGTCGTCGGGTCTGTCAAAAGAGAGATGTACGGAACCCGTGCTTCCGCCAGGCGGGCAAGTTTCGCACCTGTCTTCGCCATCTGCATGAGAGAGAGCGCTCCCTCCATCATGCGCGCGCCGCCACTCGACGAGACGACGATCAACGGTGCCTTTGTCTTCCATGACTTATCGATCGCCCTTCCGATTTTCTCGCCAACTACAGAGCCCATGCTTCCGCCGATAAACGAGAAATCCATTGCTGCGAGAACGACATTGACCTTCTCCATCGTCCCCGTCCCCCACCGGACAGCATCGTAGAGTCCGGATTTTTTGATCGCCTCCGGAATTCTGTCACGGTATTTTTTTGTATCAACAAAACGCAATGGATCAACCGAACGCATCTTCCGATCGCTTTCCTTGAAGGAATCCGGGTCGAGCAGGATTTCAATATATTCCTTGCTCCCGATGCGGAAGTGTGCGTTACACTTGGGACACGTGTGGAGGTGCTGCTCGAGTTCTTTCTTATGAATAATCTCGCCGCACTGCTCACACTTCGTCCACATCCCGTCGGGGAGTTCCCGTTTCTGGGTTTCTGTGGCGATGTTTTCTTTGGAACGTTTGAACCAGGACATATTATTGTGCCTTGGTATGGAATTCTTTTATGTAATACGGCTCAAGGGTTGCCATGTACTCAGTCTCACCACGTTGGAGTTTCCTGTTTCCAATCAATGCCACACTTCTTGCCGAACAACGGTTGATCGTTGAAGGCGCTTCGCGTACGGCACGACCTTCCCGACCAATGTCTTTCATGACTTTTTCCGATCCATCACCTATGACTACAACTCTGCGGTCTGCAAGCTGCGAGATCAATTCCGAAACAATCACGTCTCTCGGCTCCCACACAGTTTTCAGGTCCTGACTCGTGGCCTCAAACAACTGACAATAGACTTCATTCCGCCGTGCGTCAAGAACTGCAAGCACGGACTCTGACTGATCAATAATATCCTCATCAATCACCCGATACGCAAGTGCCTCAAGTGTCGGGACTGCAACAATGGGTTTATCGAGAGAAAATGCAAGCCCTTTTGCAACGCTCAAGCCTATGCGCAATCCCGTAAACGAACCTGGTCCGATGGATACTGCGATCCCGTCCAGCAATGCGGGAGCAATCCCCGCCGATTCCAGCGCCTGCTCAATACATGTGAGCAATTTTTCCGCGTGAACGTACTTTTCATCGAACTCCACCATCGAAACTATTTTCTGATCGACCGCAACCGCCGCACCACACACAGAAGTTGACGTCTCAATTCCGAGCAATCTCATAACCCGGCCTCAAGCCCGGGACGTGTTACCCGTTCAATCACTATCTCCCGGTCCTGCTCTCCCGATCCATAGTTGAGTTTTACGAGATAATATGTATCAGGAAGAAGATCGAGAACGATTTCAGCCCATTCGATCAGACAAACGACCTGACCGTTGATATACTCTTCAAGTCCCAACTCGCCCAGCTCTCTGCGCGAGGAGAGACGGTACAGGTCGATATGGACAAGCTTGCCTCGACGTGTCTGATGTTCATTTATCAGTGTGAATGTCGGGCTTGTTACAGGTGTAGCGGCTCCGAACCCTTCGCACACACCGGTCACGAACTGTGTTTTGCCACTGCCGAGGTTGCCAATCAAAGCGATAACATCTCCGGGCTGTATGCTCGCGGCAAACATTTTCCCGAGAGCGATT
This sequence comes from Bacteroidota bacterium, assembly GCA_046160825.1. Classification (GTDB taxonomy): domain Bacteria; phylum Bacteroidota; class Ignavibacteria; order UBA10030; family UBA6906; genus JBJXHC01. Next base: position 14,152 of record JBJXHC010000106.1, read on the forward strand.
GTCTCCTCCCTCGAATGCGTAACGAATGCGTTCATCCTTTCGGATCAAGAGTCACCAGAGGGAGAATCATTTCTTCCATCGAGACTCCGCCATGCTGGAAACTGTCACGGTATTGGTTGAGGTATTTATGATAATCTGTCGGGTACACGAAGTAGTAGTCTTCCTTTGCAATGATGTAGTTGACCGTCACTCCACGCCGCGGAAGCTTGAATTCCATGGGATCCTTGACGAAGATCGCAGCCCTCTCTTCGGATTTCAGGTTGCGTCCGTATTTATAGCGCAGGTTTGTCGACGCTTCACGGTCGCCAAGGACCTTCGACCCGCGTAAACACCTGATGCTTCCATGGTCCGTTGTCAATATAATCTTGACGTTCTTTTGGCGTGACAGTGTCTTGAGCATTCCGAAGAATGATGAATGCATAAACCATGACTTGGTCAGCGTTCTATATGCCGACTCATCGGGAGCGATTTCCTTGAGCAGGCTTGAATCCGACCGGCCATGAGCAAGCATATCAACGAAATTGACCACGATGGACGTGAGTTTCGATTGGGTGTACGACATGATATTATTTTCAATGCTTCTGCCGAATTCTGCATCCAGGATCTTTACATACTTCGCTTCCGGTTTCAGGATAATTTTTCGGCGTTCCAGAAGCTTGTCCAGGAATTGGCGCTCGTACCTGTTCCGACTGCTTTCATCATCCTCGCTTTTCTCCCATAGCTCCGGGAAGCGCACCTCGACTTCACTCGGAAATGCACCACTGAAGATGGCGTTCCGTGAGTACGGTGTGGCTGTGGGGAGAATGCTGTAGTAGTATTTCTTGTCGATGGTGAAATATTCGTGCAATACGTTTTCCATCACGAGCCACTGGTCAAGACGAAGGCAGTCGATCACGAAAAAGAAAACGGATTTGCCGGAATTCAATTCCGGAATAAGAAATTGGTCGACCACCTCCGGAGAAAGTATCGGCTTATTGGTCGATTGGGCAACCCAGTCACGATAGTTTTTCTCAACATACTTGCCGAATGCAAGATTGCATTCTTTCGTCTGATCCAGTAACGTTTGCTTTAACCCGAGTTCCGGATGGGCATCCAACTCGATCGCTCTGTCAGTGAGACGTGAGTAGATATCGATCCACCCATTGAAGTCCGGACCGCCCATCAGCGCCGTGGAAATCTGATTGAACTCCTGGATATAATCCCGTGAGACTGCGGCGCCGGTGATCTTCCTGACCTCAAGGAATTTCTTGCACGCCATCAGGATCTGGCTTGGGTTTACCGGCTTGGTCAAATAGTCGCTGATCTTCCCCCCAATAGCCTCTTCCATCAGGGATTCTTCTTCGTTCTTTGTAATCATGACGACAGGGAGATTCGGGCGGAGGTCTTTTATTTCGGCAAGGGTACGCAGACCACCCATTCCGGCCATCATTTCGTCGAGGAATACCAGGTCAAACCCCGTCCCGCGCACCATACTCACGGCGTCTTCTCCGTTGGTTGCCGTCTCCACACTATACCCCTTGTCCACCAGAAGCCGGATGTGCGGCCGCAGCAGATCAATCTCATCATCAACCCAGAGAATCTTGCCTTTAGTGTCCATTCATACTTTCGATGTGAAAAAAAATATGTATTTGCGCTTTGAGAATCAACCGCCGGTCAAAAGCCGACGAACCGTTACTGAATGGAAATATGAATATCAAGACCTGCTTCATTGGTGGTGCTTCCGGGAATTCGTGAGCCGGAATCGTCAGGCGCTATTTTTGTGTAGCGATAGTAGATGGAGGCGGTAACACGGGAACTCAGTATGTATTTGATTCTCGGTTCCATCACCGTCCGTGTGGTTCCCTCCAGCGGCGTCCCTTCGGTATTGGCTTCAAGAAGAGCAATCTCGTACTGTTTGCGCGAGTTCTTCGTGATGGAATAGGAGAAACTGACGTCGAGATCGTTATTCAATGCGAGTCCAAAAAGTGGAATCTCAAAACCTCTCCTATTGTACGAAGCGGTAATGGAAATTTCCTGGGCAAGGGTTTCCACAATATTCCTGGATGATGTTTGGAGGTCGAACGACGTGTTGGTATTGTATCGCATCGTCGCTCCCAGGCTTCCCTTGAATAAATCCTTGAACGTAAAGTTCAAACCCATCAACGGAGCGAAGCCATACGCAACCCGCTGTGCATCCGTTTGCTCGCCACCGCCGCCGGGTAAATTACGAAACTGCCGCGTGTACGTGGAGGAGTATGAATGATCCAGAGAAAGCCTCGTAACAAACCCGGAGAACAACGGGAGCTTCTCAAGTCCGTCCCATCGGAGACTCCAGTTAACCCTCGGATAGAATTGTCCGAACCCGGTACGGAAGAGCGGGAGTGCCTCGAAGCCCTCCTCAAATGCACGTGCAAGTTTCTCGTCATCAGTCAATGAGGTGTCGCGGCTATTCCTCAATTCCGTATACTTCTTACTGACTTCCTTCAGATTACTTTTAAAGATACCGAAGAACAGAACATCAGGAAGCGTAAAGAATGAACGTTCGACACTCCCTGTCACAGTGGTATTGGTGATGATCGGCATTCCGGCATTTGCCCCGACGGAATCGGTGGACAGGTTCTGTGAGCGGTTGTACGCCCACCCGATGTTCCAGTTCAGGTCAAGCTTCGCGCCTTCCCACAACGAGCGCGTTGTTTTAAAGGCCAGGCGGTTCGTTTGCCGGTAACTATTGACAAGGACACCACCAGTCGCGCGCACGCCCGGCTCAACATCCCAACCAAAAAACGGGAAGTGAGACCGTGACCCGAAGTTCGTGAGCCTTCCGCTCGGATCGGAAATAAGACCAAGCTGATAAAGCCTTGACGGTCCGTGCCGGGGTTCGGAATCCTGAAAGAATGGAACACGTCCCCAGAAATTGACAAACCCGGTTCTACCAACGACACCACTGTTCTGCGCGCTGTTGGTCTGGGTAAACGTCACATTGATATTATCGTAATCAAGGAACGGTACCTTGATCAGCACCTTCATGATATTCTTTATCTGGTCGAATGCCTTCCCCATGCCACCACCGGCACTCGCGGAATCCGGAGCCTGCGTTGTGCTGTCGGCAGTCGGAGGCTGATCTTTGGGATCGGACGCACCACGACGACCACGCGGAGGTGGCGCTACTGTTGTCGGTCCATCATTAAATAGTGGATCGATAAGCGCCTTCAGTCTGAAGTTCGTGGAAAAATTGATGTTATTGTTGAACCCCGCCGACTTCCCCAGATCGCCGCGCAGCAACTGATTCGCCCAGCTATAATCTACCCCGTACCCAAAGGAGACATCAAGGTATTTCTTGATATTCAAGATATTGGGAATATTGGGCCTGGTGTTGAATTGGTTCCGTTGTGAATATCTGGTGTCTTCGCCGAAGTTGATAAACTTATCACCGAAGAAAATGTCGTCGATGATCTGGGAAAACCGGCGCTGGTTGCCGAGGCGATCTGTCTCGAACGCAAGAAGACTGGATTCCACGCCAAGGCTATAGTCACCCGAAAGATTCAGCAATCCTCCTTCGGTGAGTTTCCAGCCGAAACCCAATTGGCGCGACGCTGTAAAGTTGCGCGTGATGGTTTCCCGCGATCCTATGGCTCGCTGCAATGAGACATTCCTTGAACGTGCGGCTGAGAACGACCACGAAAAACTCGTCGGCGTGAAGAAGATTTTCATGTCCTTATAGTCATCAAGGAAGCCGAGTCCGTCAAACAGACTACTGAACGGGCTGACGAAATAGTCCGGAGAGAACGTAAACGCGTACGCTATGCGCGCAGTCCATTGCCAGGAGAGACCGCGGGCAACGGCCGGACTCCGTTCCGTGCTCTTGGTGTAGTTGATGCCAAACGAGAGTTTGTTGAACGTATCGCGGATAAACCATTCCTGCGACGGCAAACCGAGACGCAACGTGGGAGCGGCATATGTGTCGGAAACCCGGAACGACTCGGATTCACTGGTGATCTGATTCGCTGCGTCCTGTGCTTCAGATTCCGACGCGCCATTGTCAAGGAGTCTCGCACGCGTGAGTTCGGCGGCTTCAGTTACGAGAACGTCAGAATTGGGAAGGTACTTCGGGCGGATAATTCCTTCTGTGTGCGTGTATGAAAACGGCAAGGATGTCCCTACCCAATCTGTGGGAAAGAACTTCTCCAACTGTACTGAAGCACCAAGCCCCCAGTTTACTCCCGTCTGCCGCGACCCGAACCGCTGTTCAAGCGTATGAAAATTCGGATCCACTTTTGAGTAGTTGAACGATACTGAGCCAAGATCCGCCAGTTTCAATTGAGTATCGAATCGGTACGCCCAACCAGGTGTATCATCGACTGTTGTGAGACGTAATTCGTTGATCCACACATCTCCAATGAGAGGATTCCCCGGCCTGAGCCTGTCTGGTCTGTTGGTAACACCGATCACCAGAAATCGTACCTGAGTCAATGACGGGTTGCCGAGAACACGATACACGGCTCCCGGTGGGCCGCCTTCGACGGGGATGGGTTCGGAGATGATGGTCGTGGAGTCACGTGTTTGTTTTATAGCGGTGAGGTCCGGAAAATTTATCACCATCTCATTGCGGGAGTCCCAATCGGGGTGAATGGGTGCGCGGTATTCATAAAAATTCAAGGTATCGGCCCCGAACCGGAAGAAATACTCTGCGTCATAGTCATTCGGCCCGCGATACTGAAAACCCGGATCCCCATGAACAAACATCTTCATGGTTTTGTAATTGAACAGGTCGAGCGGACGATACGAATAATACTTTATGGCCTGGCGCGACTCGCCATCCGGAACGCCGGTAAGAAGAAGTGCCAGTGATTGTTCGTTGGCATAGACTTCTTCGTCTGGCCGTGTTTTATCCCGCTCCTGGATGACGCCGGGAGGACTCGTGTACGCAGGATTCTCCTCCAAACCGATCACACTTACTGCAAAGGTGCTGTCCTTTCGAATTTCCTGCCACTGGTTGCCAACAAGGCTGAAGTCTGCTATACGCACCGCCACAGTGTCTGCTGCATTGGCAAACAACACACGGACGAACTCGATATTCTCAAAGCTCGGAGAGCCGACTTGCCCCGTCCAGTCACGAATAGGGATGCGGAACTGGTACCATCCCTTGTTGCCGCCGCCAACGATATACGGGTTATCAAAGAGAAGAGTATCGGTATTCAATGGCAGCTCATACCGGAAATAGGAATTGGCAAGGTCCACAATACCGTTGGCGTTCAGGTCTTCGGTATCCGGTATCAATCCTGCGGGACTGTTCTTATTGTTCTCGGTGCCATTAATGAAGGAATAGTCCTCTTGCACAGTCCCCACGTTTGAGTTACTAAAGGAATAGTCATCACCGCTCGGATCGGCAGCGCTGATGCCGGGGATACTGCTGTAGCGTGCGATTTCCTCGGCATTACTCAACATGTCGAGACCGATGTCCTCCCCTTCTTGAAGTGTTCCGTTGGGATTATTGGAGATGGTATAATCCTCATCATGAAGTGTACGATCAATTCCCTTGGGCGACGGCAACGGGATGACATTCTCACTGATCGCTCCCATCTCGATGACCATTTTGAAGTCCGGTTGGGCCGCCGGGATTCTATCGACACGCATCCACAACTCTATGAAGTTGATGTTCTCATTCACGAGGTTTGTCGCTGCAATAGACAATGACTTCATCACGCCTCCCCAATTCTTCGCGGGCGTAAGCGTTGTTCCAAGGTCGGGACTGTAGTTGAATTGCCCGCGTTGCAACGGGAAGTACCGCAAGTCCATCACGGTGATCTGGTCATTGGCGGCATTGCCAGGTCGTTTCCGGGGGAACACATCGGTCAACGCAACATCTGTGGGTAGCCTGTTAAACAAGATCATCTTCCCTTTGGAATTCGTGATGACCGTATCTTGTAACCCGTACCCTGCAAGCGAAGCCGTGTCCGCGGGCGGGCCTGAAAGGGTCCATTGTGAATAATTGATTCCGACGGGAATTGTACGGCGCGATCCTTCGAAGTCATCAATGTAGGCAATCCCCTCGCCACCATCGCTTGGTATCGGACTCTTCTTTGTGTTCGGATCGGGAAGCATGTACGCGGCTTCGCCCGTGAGCCTGATGGAGGACGCTTCTCGCGTTTGTAACAATGGGACAGCATCAATCGCCTGCGTGAGGAATGGCAGGTTGAACGTTGTGGTACCGTCCATCCCAAAAATGGTGTTGTTATTCGGTTCCTCTCCAAGGCGCACTTTGTCACTGAGCGTTTGCTGGTTGAGATTCATGATGGTAAAACCGAAGCTGGCATTCTGGGAAATACTCACATCACCGCGCGCCCCAAGCAGGGTTTTGGACGCGAGCTGAAACAGGTCATTCTGCTCGTATTTGATTTGCAGATTGGCTCCGGGAACCAATGCCCTATCGTTGCGGATCACCACTTCACCAATGATATAGTCCACAGTGAAGTCGATATTAGGGGTGAGCGCACGCCCTTCCAGGAGGACCTGTACACTTCCTTCCACGACATTGAATCCGAGTGAATACTTGGATGTCGCATCTCCGGTGGCTTCGCCCTTGATAACATACTTGTTTCGTTGTTGGTTCTGCTGTGAAAAGGTTTTTGTCGTATCGTATATTTCCGGGTAGGTGTAAGAGGTATCCTCAAGCGGAGTTCCCAGCGCGTCAAAATACCGGGTGATCCCTTCATCGAAGGGCTCAAGTGTTGGGAAGATAATTTCCGCCCGAGTCAGACTGACAGTAATGCGCGGCCTGAAATCAAAGACGTTGTCACCGGTTGCCGATGGTGTACCGTCAATGTTATAGCGATCGAGTCCCATGACACGCAAGAGAGGTTCGTTCTGAATGATTTTCAGCACCTCGCCGCTGGGAACCTCCCGGAGAATATCAAGGGTGAATCCCGATTCCTTCAGATTTCTGCCGCCGATGGAATAGATGTTCTTGAGCAATTGTCGCCATGCAACCTGAAAGCCGGGTCCGTTCGACATCAAGTTTTTGGGTTTTACCATCTTCAACACAACAGTACGAGAAGTATCCGTACCATAGTTCCTTGAGAACTCACCGAATTGAGTGCCGTCGGAACGACGATAGGAAATACCCACAGCGTACTGATCCTGTACACTGGTATTCAGACCAATGACGCCAATATATCCATCCCCCAAAAGCTCATACTGGTTGCGTTGGAGGCGTACAAACCTGCCAATTTCCACTTTTCCCAAGTCTCCTGTTGTTGGAGTACTGTCGCGAATAGCATCCGTGTATCCTGTATCGCGCGGCGTCAGGTCAACATAGAGAATGGCCGGACGTTCGTTCGGGTCAGGAATTCCCCCCTGCCGCTGCACCCAGACTTCTTCCTCAACAATCTGGACATTGGGATTGACAGTTGGTGGATCGCTCCGGTAATATGGTTCATAGTATTGAATGTACGATGTGTCAACAAAGAAATTGTTGGTGGAGTAATTCCATGCCCGGACTTCAAAGGGTACTTTTTGCGCGCCGCCCGAAACTTCCACTTCTTTGATCTGCCCCTTTTTCTGCGATGCAAGCGCCGTGAGTCTTAGCGGCCCGGCCTGGAACTCAGCCTTCACACCGAACAATGCCTGACTGCTTCCAATAAAAGAAGAAGGCGTCTGGAGAGAAACGTTGCCTGCCTCGACGCTCCTCACGATCTCATCGTCGTATCCGGTGTATTTTATTTTGAGTTGGTTCTCGTATTCAAACGTGCGCTGCGTGTTCCAGTCGGCGAGGATATTCAGCTTGTCGCCAATGGTGCCGTTGACGTTCACCTGCACCTCCTGGCTGAAGTCCGGCTCGTTCCGGTCCTGGTCCAACACCGAGAGCTGCGTCTGATCCGATGACGTGTTCCTGAACCCGGCTTTGATGTCCACGGCACCGCTGATGCTCAGATTAATTTCGGGTTTGCCGAAGATGCTGAAGATGGGATTTTGTGGTATGGGAATCTGAAACTTGGTAAAATCACCGAGCAGTTCACCAAGGTCGTCGCGCTGCACAAGCGCAGCGGACTTGCGCGCCTCATCGGCAATGAGTTTGCGCAATTCGTATTTTCTGCGTTCGGCTATGTATTGTGAGAGTGGAAGAGAAATTGCCTGCTTGATATCCTTCCCTCCCATCAATTCGCGGATCAGGACATCAGAGGCCGTCGTGTCGATGGTGATTTCTCTCTTGTAGCTCCCTCCCCGCGGCTTTGCAAAGAGCGGAGACGTGTACTCGCCAAAGAGAGAGACTTGCGGACGATCTTTGCGGACATGAGTGAAATGTGCAAGCCGTGCCGTCGAGTCGAGGAATACCACATAGGCGGTATCACGCAGGGCGGTGGTATCACCTTGAGCAAGCGTTGAGTCCGTGAAGAGCGAATCGGCCAGGAGGCTTTCATTGAGGCCCTCTCTCCCTTTACCATCATCCAAACCAGGCCTGCCTTCGCTTCCGGCCTTGCCATCAGTGGTATCGTCGTTGGCAGAAGTAAAAAGAGAAAGAAGCGCGTCACTTGAAGACGTACCGAGGATTTTGCCTGAAATCTGTGTCGGAGAAAACGCAACGAGCACAAGGATCCCGACAACGAAGATCGGGATGAGAAGGAGATACGCCTTACTACGATGGATGGGTCGCGTTCTGTTTGGAAAGGAGTGCATCAATTCTCTTTGGTTTATACATCCCGCAGGGTGATCTGCGCGTTACATCCAACTACACGACAACTACCCCGACGACTGTTCGGCCTCCCTGGACGCAACACACCATGCGGCAAAGGCCGGGCTTCACCTCTTGCAACCAATAGCAAACCAAATCGATATGTCTCACTCCTCTTTGTGTGGAAGGCTGAGTCGAAGACTCGTTTGAACATAGAGAAAAGCCCGCTAAATATCAAGCGAATGGGCCTGTGGGCTGGCTCGGGTGATGTTGGAAAAACGCACCTCTTCAAGTATATTATCCGCATGAGTATCTCATTTCTCCCAAAGAACTTCCTTCTTCCTCGTTATATCCTCAAGGCCCTCATCGGGCCATTCGTCTTCTCGTTTTCGACGCTGATGTTTCTCTTCTTGCTTCAGTTTGTGATGAAATTTATCGACCAGCTCATCGGCAAGGGGCTGACGCCCTGGATTATCATCGAGCTGATCGCGTTGAACCTGGCATGGATGGTGGTACTTGCGGTACCGATGTCTGTTCTCGTGGCGACACTCATGGCATTCGGGGAAATGTCATCGCTCAACGAGGTCACGGCTATGAAGGCAAGCGGCGTCAGTATTCTCCGCATGATTGCCCCGGTGATGATTACAGCAACAATTCTCGCTGCCCTCCTTGTCTTGTTCTTCAATGAAGTGCTCCCCGACGCCAACCACCGTGCAAAGACACTCGGCATGGACATCCGGCGAAAAAAACCCACGCTCTCACTCTCGGCCGGACTCTTCTCGCAGGATATTTCAGGATACAGTATTCTGGTGCGCAAGACATTCGAGAAGACGAATGATCTTGAAGGTATCACTTTGTACGATTACACAAACCCGGGCACCAATGTGGTAATTACTGCCAGCCGTGGCGCTATCTCCTTTTCGCCCGACTACCGCAAACTCATCATGGACCTTCACGATGGAGAAATCCACACGCTTGACCTTCAAGACATGACAGAGTACCGCCGCATCCGTTTTGTTGATCACCGTATTGCCATGGATGTGGAAGGATTTGATTTCGAGCGAACGGAAGGTTCATTCATTCGTTCCGACCGCGAATTGAGCGCCGAGGATATGCTGGCGATTGTCGATAGCCTGCGCGCGGAAAGTGATACGATTGCCCAAGCTCTTCGACGCACAGTTGATCGTGACATGCAAAGTCTGCTGACAGGAAAGGAGATTGCCACTCCAGTTCCAGAGTATCGCGGCGCATCCCGACCGATTGCCCCGCCAGCGCTCACGCATGCGCGTCAGATGAACTCACTCGTCGTCAACGACCTCATTCGTATGGAGACACTGGGTGTGCAAATTAACCAGTACATGGTGGAAGTTCACAAGAAGTACTCCATTCCCGCTGCGTGTATGGTCTTCGTCCTCGTTGGGATACCCCTTGGTATTATGGCGAAGAAGGGTGGGTTCGGAGTGGCTGCAACGTTGAGTCTCGGATTCTTCCTCCTCTATTGGTCGTGCTTGATTGGAGGGGAAAAACTCGCAGACCGCGGCTTCCTTTCACCGGCTGTTGGCATGTGGGCTGCGAATGTCATCATCGGTGCCCTTGGCATTTATCTCGTCATCAGAATCGGGCGCGAGGCATTGGTGATTCACTGGGAATTCTTCAAACGGTTCGTGCCAAAACGATGGCGCACGGACCTGGCGGATGATCCAAAGAACATGCCGGAGCTGCCGTGACGCTCATCGACCGCTACATCGTCCGACAGTTCATCACCACAGCGATTTTTTCACTGTTCGCGGTCACGGTCATCTTTGTGGTGATTGATGCTATGGAAAAGCTTGACAACTTCCTCGACCGGCAGGCAGATGCGATGTTGATCGCCCGCTACTATTTCTTCTTCATACCGGAAATCATCAAGCTGATTACTCCTGTGTCGATGCTCCTTGCCAGTCTGTTTGTTACTGCACGAATGTCCACGCAAAATGAACTCACCGCGATGAAATCGAGTGGCATCAGCCTGTATAGAATCATGGTGCCATATGTTGCGGTTGCTCTATCGGTGACCGGCGTGATGGTGTATTTTAATGGGTGGATTGTTCCCCTTGCCAACAAGCAGAAGCTGGAAATCGAGCGGGTATATCTCAGCCGCAATGTCATCAGTGCTTCAAAGGCCAACATTTACATTCAGGATACGCCAACGCGTATTCTCTCCATCGGGTACTTTGATGACGCACGCAATGTTGCAACAAGAGTCAGCGCCCAGGATTTTAGTGATACGAACCTGACGGTTCTTATCAGCCGGGTGGATGCTGCCAGCATGGAGTGGGATACTACTTCGCAGGGATGGGTACTTCACGGAGGAACGCAGCGATGGTTCACTGGCGGCAAGGAAGAGATGCGCGTATTCTCTGTACAGCCCGCAGGCAAACTGTATTTTACCCCGGAAGACCTTCGCAAGAAACAGGAAAAACCGGACGAGATGGATTACTACACCCTGGAGGAATTCATCAAGAACCAACAGCGTGCCGGGCAGGATGTATCGAGATGGTTGGTGGATTTCTACAGCAAGGTTTCTTTTCCGTTTGCAACAGTGATCGTCGTACTGTTTGGTGTGCCGTTTTCTTCGGTGAAACGACGCGGCGGTGTGGGGGTACAACTCGGCATTAGCCTGCTCATCTGTTTCATCTACCTCATCTTCATGAAGGTGAGTCAGGTGTTCGGTTACAACGGGGACGTCGATCCTCTGTTGACAGCGTGGACGGCGAACATTCTCTTCTTCGTTGCTGCGGTGGTTGTACTAATGAGAGTCCCGAAATAAAAGGTGGCAACACGTTGTTCTTCAAACCGCTAGAACGTGTACTTCAACTTCGCTACCGGCACCTGCACAACCCTGTCTCCCAGTGGTACACTCTGCATTCCCATCTGCGCATCAACGTGTTTGTTAAACGAGTTCGCCGTCAAAGCTGCATCCACAGCGCTGACGATATGGTTGACGACTGCAATGGTTACCATCGTGCTTGCGGTGCTGTAGTAATCGTTAGCCTTGCCGCGTTCGCGTGAGTACCACAAAAATTGAGCATCCGGAGTTGCATCAAGATAGGCGGAGATGGCCTGATACGTTCCGAGTTCCGGACGCGCCTGATCCCAACCATGATAGAACTGCTGGTACTTGCCGATCAATTCAAAATACTGCTGCGCCCCGTACGCTGGCAGCGTATGGGAATACCATTCGCCGAGTGCCCGCTCGAATTCATTCAACCGTGTCCAACTAATTGAACCATCAGGAAGAAACATATTACTGTACTGGTCTCTCTCGCTTTGTGTCATCCCTGGCTTGATGTTTGTCCAATTGTCAAAAGTCCATTGAGCATAATTTCTGACGTCCCAGTGCTGGTTCGCGTAATCCTGAAACACATCAGTCTGACGATCACCACGCTTGTCGTATGAGTAGGCAATGGACCACACCGCAACTTCAACGGCAAGAAATGCCGCGGCCTTCCAATAACTCTCTGCATAGAACTCTCCAGCACCCGGCACAACGAGGGAAAGTCCGCCTGCAAGCCACGCGTTCTTCCGAGAGTGCTCAGTGAGGGGTGCATCTTGTGTGCTGACACGCGGACCAGAGGCAAGATCGTACTGACCAAAGAAATCAACGCGCAAATTTCCTGTGAGGTGTTTCGCCTGGAGTGGTGTATCGTCGCCCCCATACGCAATGGCAACAGGAAGAAGCATCCCAAGAACAAGCCACGATTTCATACCCACTCTCCTTTAATCAAAATCAAAGCCGAACAAGACGCCAAGGTAGAAACGCCACTCCTTGCCATAGGTCACTGTCTGGTTGCGACTTGCAATAAAGCGATCGAACTTATCAAACCCGTATGCTCCGCTGAAGAAAATGCGCGTCGGATATGCGTACCATGAAAAAGCCTCCAGCCGCAACTCCGCCCCGATGTCCGTCTTGAATTGCCGCAGGTTCGGCGACTTGCCTGTCCAGGCATTCCCGATGTCCGCGAACACTGACGCATACAATTTGTCAAAGTACAGATGCAACAGCCGGACATCAATATTGTGAACGAGCGGGAAACGATACTCCAATCCGGCAACTGCCATCTCATTTCCACCAATAGCGTAGAATGGATATCCCCTCATGCCAAGCAAACCACCGGCATAAAAATCAAAAAAATCATCGACGGACTTCTCAAGAATCGATCCGCCGCGGAATGACGCGGTGATCGTATGGTCTTTGAAGAGCGCAGGAATGTGTTGCCTCCAGCGCAGCTCGGTCCGTGTGAAGTTGATGTACTTATACAACGGTATCAATCCGGTGCTACCAACTGTGTAATCCCCGTCTCCGTTGAACTTGTTGAGCTCGCGTCCGATGCGAAAAATGATCTTGCCACCCACGGGATTGATTTCACTTGTTCGGGTCGGTGCAATACCATTGATCGTAAACTTCAAAGATAAGTCATTGGCAACGAGATACAGGTCACTCGATCCTGGTATCAGTTGACCGCCGATAGGGTTATAAAATGCTTCGATGATCGAGGTGTACCGACTGTGAGCGAACCTGAACTCGACGTTACTGCCCTGCGAGAGAAACGGCTGCGTCATGACAAAATCGAATTCAAGCAGGTTGTACGATACTTCCACTGGTATCGTCGCTTCGGGCAGCTCAATAAAATTGTCGGTCGTACGCGTAACGTTGTATAATTCTGCAGCGATGACAGGTTCCAAACCGAGTTGAAAGAACAACGGTACTCTTCCCCTGTAGGCAAATTGGAGGTACAAGTCACGCTCAAGGCGTTTGTTCAACGCAATGCTCGCAAACATGCCCAACTTGTCCAGGACATCCTGAGAGAACAAGTAGACTCCGGGCTTGATAGCATCAAGGGCATCGTCACTTGTATTGTAGTTGTCCACCCTCACGAATGGCACAATCGCGAGACTGGTGAAAACGTTCCGGTAAGGTCGTGCAGACAATGCCGGAAGTTGTGTGTCATCGTATGAACGAAGCCGGTTCCAATCGAACTGCTGGAGTTTGCCATTGGTGCCTGCGGGAGTGGACGATTCGCCCGAGGATTGTTGGTAACGATGATCCCCGGCTGCAACCGCCGAGGAGTCTTTGAGACGGACAATCTTATATCCGCTTGAAGTGTACGATGCATAGACGATATCGCCGGAAGGACTCACGGTCGGCATGAATGCCCCGCCAAGCACATTGGTCAATTGTTCGATAACACCTGTGGCGATAACATACCGATAGAGATTGAAAATACCGGTTCTGTCGGATGAGAAAACGATCTTGGAACCGTCCGCGGTGAAAGCACCCGACCGTGAATCATCCGAGCCGGTAACGAGGAATTGAATATCGGAACCATCGGGTTTCACCCACGCAAGATCACGGCCGTCTTTAATAGAATAATCGAACAAGATTCTATCTCCTGCCGGACTCCAGCGCGGGGAATACACCTGTTCTCCATTCAAATATGAGGTGACGAGACGATAGTCGCTTCCATCAATCTTCGTGATCGCAAGGTTCGAAGTACCATCAGCGGAAACTGCGAATACCACGTGCGAGCCGTCCGGTGAAACAGCCGGACTCATCGCACGTTTTCCTTGCGTCAGTCTCGTTTCCTCTTCCTTGTCGATATCATATTCGTACAGATCGAAGAGTAACGACCAGAAGGGATTCTTACGGGACGATTTTCCATAAAATAATTTCTTTCCGTCGGGTGACCAACTGATCCCCGTACGGACGCCCGCCTGCAAACGCTTCTCTTTCTGTGTCTCAACGTCATACACGTACAACGCTGATTGACCGAAGTAGTCGCCGCGCTTCGTGGTAAGATAGGCGATCTTCTTTCCGTCAGGCGAGTATGATGGATGGAGATTTGCGAAACCGGTGTGGAACGCCGCTTTGCAACACTCCAATGACACTCCTTGAGCCGGTCCAACCCCGTGTCGATGTCCGGAAGATGTTGGAGAGACCGTGGTACCACTTTCTGTTTCCTGTTCGCCCTCATCGTTGATGAGAGGGATGCGTTCACCTTCCCTGATGTTGCTCCGAATCGAAGCAACGCGCTCGGCGTAGTCACGTTCCACCTCGACCCGCCATTCATTATACACTTCCGCCCCACTTTTTCCGAGGGCAAGCTCAATCGCGTCATCGATTCTTGTGGCCTGGATGCGCGCGAGATTCCGGGAGATTTCGTTCAGCTTTTCATCACCATATTTCTTTGCGACGTAACTGACGAACGCAAACCCGGCATTATAAGAAGACTCATTGCCGAGGCTCGTCTTGCCAAACACGCCCATCTGTTCCCATGTAAGCATGTTGCTATCAAGTGCGTACGAACGGAGAATCATGTCGCGGTGTGAATCCCAGAAATCGTAGCGAAGTTCGCCGCGGTTGTACTGCGCAACACCTTCGGCAAACCAGACCGGGACGACGAAACCGGAAAGCGGATAGGATGCAATGATATTCGGAAAGCCGTACAACACGTCCGGCCTGCGCTCCGACTCATAGCCCAACCACTGAAGATAAATGCCGGGCATGGTGCGACCGAACTTCATCGTGGTTTGGATTTGCACGATGTGGGTAAACTCGTGCGTAACAACATTGCGCAGCCAGTTGTGCGTACCGCGCAGATCGAAATCCATGCTGGGCGCCCATATCTCCACCTTGTTGTCATAGAAATATGCGGCACCGTTCGAGATGTCCTCGAAGTCCTTGATGATGAAACTGACCTTCTGGTCCGGTTTGTGGTTGTAAAGCGAGGTGATCGGATCATAAATCTCCTCTGCTATCTTTGCCACTGCGCGAGCACTTCGCTCTGCACCGCCGTGAAAATGAATCTTGAAGTGCGCAGTCTCAATGGACTGCCATTCGAGTTCGGGATGGTAGAAATCGTCCTGGGAGAATACGGAAGAAGGCAAAAGGCAAAAAACGAAAAGGCA
Organism: Bacteroidota bacterium; assembly: GCA_046160825.1. GTDB lineage: Bacteria > Bacteroidota > Ignavibacteria > UBA10030 > UBA6906 > JBJXHC01. The sequence goes on from JBJXHC010000106.1 coordinate 29,747, forward strand.
AGAAATAAAAAGAAGGGTGAAGCTTCTGAGCATGATCATTTCACGATCGCCATTTTTACAACAGCGACTCCGTTTCCACCGGCACCGTTTGCCTCGATACGCGCGAAGTAGACTCCGCTTTGCACCTCCCCTACAATCCATGCCACTTCATTATCGACGCCACCGATGCCAGGACCGGAAAATTCCGTTACCATATCTCCTGCAAGATCAAATATTTTAATGTTGACCGATGCGTCGTCTTTCACAAAATAGCGGATAAATGTCCGGCCGTCGTACACCGGATTGGGCCAGTTATATGCGCGGTTCTCCGGGAAGAAGCTGTTACTCAAGGGTGTACCGGAAAGTGTTTCAACCGCCAGCCCGGAATGTTGCGCGTCTTTCTGATATTGTGGCCATGGACGAACTTTTGCCGCTTCGTAGGGTACACGCGTTGAACCGGTTGTCCATGCCATAAGGGAACCGGTCTCCGAAGATGCAACGGCAAGGCCAATCTCCACGTTGCTCAACGAACCGCCCGGTACATCGAACACGGCCAGCGAGTGCTTTCCCGTTCCGGACTGCAGAGGGAATCCCGGAGCCATCCGACCGGTTTTATCGTACGCGACCACCAATCCGTCCTGTGTCACTGCAATAACCTCCACACTCTCATCACCATCAACATCAGCAACAATCGGATACGAAGTGATATGTTCTGTCGATGGAACGCTGATGGGAAAATGGTCCAGAGATGCACCTGCATAGTTGTATACATGAATGCGGTTTGCGCTGAACACAATGATGTCACGCAGCCCGTCGCCATCCACGTCGGCAAGCGCGGGAGACGTCAGAATGCTGTCGCCGGTATACACTGGAAACCCGGGCATGGTTTGAAGCTGATCGTCGAGGAGAAGGATCGACCCTTCCAAACCGGCCACGACGCTTCGCAGCCGGGTTGTCGGTCCGACAATCCCCACTGCTGCGGGTCCCGCAGGAGAAAACGCGAGGTTCCTCCCCACTACGACCGATGTCGCCCCCTCATCTGTCACCCCAATGGCACCATTCGAAGCCGCAAAGATAAAAGAATTTGCTCCGGTGTTCCGGGTGACGCCGACCGACGCATCGCCGGTCACCTGGAGCGCCACCGCATTCGTGAGAGTATACGCATGCAACAATCCGCCTGTCCCGCCGATTCCGATGAGATCGTCGGCTGGAACAGGTGAACCCGCAACAAACCCGCTGACGGCAGTGGCGAAGATCAGATCCGCGAGGCTGTCCGCATTGGTATCGGTAAGTCTGAAACCAAGAACGGAGCCTGAGACATCGTTCTGGCCGATTGTGATTACAGGACTTCCAGTGCCATCGAAATCCTTGATTGCCGGCGCACCAACGAAACGCGATGAAAGTTGATTTGAAACTGCAAAGAGCCCGTTCGCCGCCATATCTGTAAAGGCTGGCGTACCAATCACGGTCCACCCGTAGAGTTTTGAAAATCCGGGGAATGGCAAGGCACCGTTACCCAAAACGCTTGGGGCCTGAAGCGCCTCGCCGGATGTAGCAATAACAAGATCCGGTGAACCATCTGCATTGACTTCTTCGACTGATAAGGATGGAAATGTAAGTCGTTCTTGTACTCTCTTGGGAAAATCCAGCAACGGTTTTATGTTCTCATCACCCACGCGAACAGTCGCCGTCATCTGCGGTCCGCGCGCGCTGAAATTACTGATGGTAACATGACTGTTCCCACCGCTATTGCTCATGCTGTTGGGATATGATGTCTGTGTAAACTCGTTTCTGAATACCGGTGCGGGATTTCCCGCGAACCAGAAGTCGAGTGGTGTTCCATCCTCGCTGCCCGACCCCGGAGTGAGAAATCCATATTCCTGACCGATGTCTTGCGAGCCGTCTGCTTCTTCCACATCGACTCCGCGCCGCGCCGGGTTGGAGTTGATACCATTACCGGCAAGCCCTTCGGCGATAATTGCCTCGTCGATATGCCAGACGAGCACGCCACCATCGAAGAATTCGCCGGTAGAAGTTACGCCACCGGGTACACTCCAATCAAGGTCTTCCACGTCTGTAATAACGCCACTAAGCGCCGAGATGCTGGACGAACTGAAACCGGAGGTATCCTTGCCGAATGTCCGCGTGGTTGTCACACCATTGAAGACCGATGTCACTGTTTGACCATTGCCTAGAGGATCGCGGTTGCGATTCTCAATGAGATAGTATTCCTGCGCCGAGATCGGAACCCTGTACACTGTGTCTGAAAGTGCGACGGCAGGAAGAGTGATTGGGTGTTCGCCAGCCTCAAGTGTGATTGGCTCGATCCATCCCAACCAATATTTTTCCCACGCAGAAGGCTCCGGTGGAAACACGCCAAAGAAACTGAAGATCGCTTGTCCATCCATCAATCCAAACCGTCCGATGCCGGAGCGACCGGTATTCGTATCGAACAAATCCGGCAGGCCGAGGTGGTTGCCCACGGATGCGCAGAGCAATCCGTTGATACCCAGTTCGAGCAAGACATCGCCGGTGAGACCGGGAAGAACACGGCTCGATGTTTCCGGGATGATCAGGGAATTGGTGATGCGATAAGCGCCGCCATTCACAGGAATGCCGTCGTATGTTTGGCCGAAGAACGACCGGAAAGCGTTCAAACCGAGATACAGTGAAGGAATGTCAAATGGCGTCGGATCGTACCCGAGGATCGAAACAAGATCAATATCTCTTCCGACACCTGCATGGAAGACGATAAAGCAATCGTAAGCGGAAAAGTCTGCAACCAATCCCAGAGAATCCACTGCCCGCCAGGAATCCACAGCGAGGTTGCCGATGGTGGTATTAGGCCCGTTGCGCGGAGGACTGTATGACTCCATCGTCCGGCCAAGTGTAATCACCTGGCTGACCACTGTTGCCTGAACGATCTGCTTTCCCTTCGAGGCCTTCCGATAGTAATTCTCGACGAACGTGAGATGGTCCCGGAAGTACTGCTGGTTCCGCGGAGGCGCATCAATAATCGGGTCGGCGCTTGCACTCAGATCAAACCTGCCGTTCCCCGAAGTGCGTGCGTCGGTATCTTCCTGGAATTGTATCATCGCAGCAAGAACACGGAGTGTTTCGGGAAATGCAATAAAAGTATGGGGTGCCGAAAAAGCATCATCCCGTGAGAGCATCACGGGATGACTCATTTGCTGCCCAACGACAGAACCATATACAAGAACAAACAGGAGGGAATATTTCGCCAGCGTCATAACACCATGGGTTCGTCGGGAGTATTGTGAATTAGTCCGGGATAGCCGTTGTCTCGGCAGCACCCCATCCGATCAACAGGGAGAAACGGATTGTGTCGGACAGCGGGTGATTCTCTTCCGCCGAAATGTAGCTGAAGTCAAATCCATAAATATCATAACGAATACCCGCACCGAACGTGAGGAATTTTCTGTTGCCGAATGACGGATCCTCATAGAAATACCCGACGCGCAGTGCAATGAGCCGCGGAGCGCCATACCAGTATTCGAGTCCGGTGGAGATATTCACTTTCCGCAGACCGCTTCCATCTCCCCACGCCGAGAAGATCGCCTTATAGAAATCATCGGCTCTTCCATCGCTGTAGCGACGAACAAGCAAGCGACTGAAGTCGAGTGTGTATTGGATCGAGTTGAATTCGTCCTCAACAAGTTTGTAGCCGAAACCGATGCGAATGTTTGTGGGAAGCGGATCCGCCTGGTCGGCGTCTATGTACGTTACCTTCGGTCCAAGATTGGACAGGTTGAACCCTGCAGTGAAACGGTTGCCGATATCACCGAGCAACGGTACCTCCAACGATGTTGGCTTGTACATTGCAGCAATGTCCACACTGACTGTTGTGGCTTTTCCAGTTCCCTGTTCCTGCTCTGTACCAATCGGAGAAAGGGCGCTATGAATCAAACGAAGATTCAAGCCAAGCCCGAGATCGTCGAACGCCTTCGTCGCGTAACCGGCAGTGAAGGCGAACTCGTAGGCCTTGAACTCTCCCACCGGATCGGGTCCGTCCGAGTTGGTCACAACGAATTTCCCGAGGTTCAGGTACGTCACACTCACGCCGACGACGCCACCAATGTCCTCCTCAAGGTTGATACGGTAATTCAAGTAATCGTAGAACAAATCCGATTGCTGGAATTGAGGAAGCCAGTTCGCGTGGGTGATACTGATCTCCTGACCATCCAAAAAGGCGAGAGCCCCTGGATTCCAGAAAATCGCCGACGCATCATCCACAGAGCCGGTGCCGGATTCTCCGATACCGCTGGCACGCGAGTTCGGCGCAATCAGAAGAAACGGTACCGCCGATTCACCCTGTGCAACTGTCGTTGATGGGAGTACGAGTGAAAGCACTGCTATGGTAATCAACGCAATGCTCATGATTTTTGTTTGTTTCATGGTGCAACCTCCTGCTTGTCCTTTGTTAAAGTATGACCTTTCTACTTCCTTTTCAATCCTGTAATTCGTGCAATTGACATGCCGAAGGAATTCCTACTTAACGACCGCCAGTTTGCCCAAAGATTCGCTTGTAAACCTTCCGTCGGTAGTTTTTACCACCAACTTGTACAGATAAACGCCATTTGCCAGCACATCGCCGTCCCGATCTCTACCATCCCAGGGCAACTGCACAAATGGTTCACCCGGAGAAACCGTTTCGATTGATTGAATCAAACGGCCAGCAGTTGTATAAATCTTCACCACTATGCTCAATGGTTCGAGCAGATTTTGTTTGAATGTGAATGCCGTCCCGTTTGCAAAGGGATTGGGGTAATTCATTATTTCAGTAACTCTGAGTTGATCAGTGGATGCAATATCGAAGAATGCTTCAGCCGTCGACGAGTTATTGTATGTATCCCATGAACGTATACGAACCGTGTTCCGTCCTTGTGAAAGTCCGCGCAACTGGTACTGTACCGTACCTTCCTGATAATTATCGATCGTGCTCGTATAGAACTCTGTGAGATCCTGGCTCTCAGCACTGTTGTTCAACCACGCCTCTATCCTATGGCCGATTCCTGAACCCGAAGTGTTGATACCGCTTGAGTCCGTGAGATCAACGATCAATGTTGGCTCCTCACCCACCATGTCGCCCGATCTGAAACTTCTGCCATTAAGGAATATCTCCATCTCCGGACCCGTTGCATCGGCTGTTGCCGTCGAGTCCGTTCCCCCGAGATAAATTCTTGATGTGTATCCGAGACCATCACCGCCTGCACCCGTGTAATAGGCAACCATGCGACCCCGTGACGATGTGTCGGCGTAAAGAATATCCTTGGGAATAATGAATGTCGCGTTGAATCTCCCATTGGCTACGGAGTTCTGCCCGCGGAAAATCGTGCCGCCGGTTGCAACATACGTCCACGGCACAGGTCCGGGCATGGGCACAAGGATGGTGACATTCCTTGTAGCATCATTCAACGTCAATGTCATCGTTCCATTGAATGAGTCTTCAGGCACATTGTTGACGTTCCTGATGCTGCCTTTTACCGATACCTTGCTCAAAGCACGCAACTGGATTGGAGTCAAACGCGGTCCGCCATCCACGCTGTCGACCGGCTCGTAGTTGATACTGTCAATGGATGCGTAGCCCGCCGGAAACTTCAGCCGCATGGTCGGGTCGCCCATGAAGAAAAATTTCTGATCGTTGACGGAATTCGCTATGGTCTTGACGAGAAACATGGCTCTCGCGGGACGGTCAACCAGCAAGCGACCGAATTGATCCCGACTGAACATTCGATTGAAGTTGTTTTGATGAAAATACGCATTGGCTCCGGCAAATACTTTTCTTGTGGCGGAGACAACACCAATTGCTCCTCCATCAGACTTGTTCATGAGGATCTCGCTGCCGGTGTAGCGTTTCAGATCATCGAATTGCGAAAAATTGCACGTCGCCGCGTAGAACACACTCAGTTTGTTGGGATTCACCAGTTGCGGAATTGATGTCTGAACATTAAAGATGGACTCATGCGCCCAGACCGTCGGGTTGCCGTGTCCGGCGAAATTGACAACCAGCACGCCGCGGTTGATTTCATCGATGATCGCCTGGTAGGCACCGGGTTTGCGACGCCCTTGCGCCGTGTTCACCGTCGGATACTCTGCGATATAGATTTTCCTCTTCTCGAATTCATCCGGCGTAAAGTTCTCGGCAAGTAGTTCCGCGTCCCGACTGTGAATCAGGCCATCTTCCTGCTCAGGTGTCCATGAGTCATCGCCGATGAACAGCATTCTGGAACTCCATCCGTCGGTGGACGACTCGGCATCATACTTAATGAGCTTGTCAACGACAATGTTTGCCTCAGCCAGCGACCGCGACGAAATGCGTCCCAGCGTCAGCGAGATTGCATCCGTCGGACCGAACTTCGCGTAGAAATCATCCGTGGAAAAACTGTTGATGTCATTGAGTGATTGTCCGCTTTGCCACGTAGGAACGTAGTTCGACTTTGATCCGGAGATTCCCTTGTAATCATACGAGCCACCGCCAAAGAATAATACAAACTCAGGCCGACGGATCCAGTTATTGTAGGCATACTTCAGGAAATCCCGGATGGCAGTGATATCGGGAAGCCCGCCGCCGAATTCATTGTAGATGGTATCGACTTCAACAACAAGCGTCCGGAGGTTTCCAAATGCTGGCTGCTCGCGATGTGCTGCCAGTCTGTTGGCCGCAGAACGAAACTCACGCGATGTCACAATGATAAAATCTGCACCATCCGTAATGCCTCTAAGGCTCTGATTGGGAATGCGTGCGGCACTGAGCGGAGTTTTGAACCCGCCCGAACCGACAGCACAATATTCCGAAATCTGTCCGGCACTCTCCTGTGTCCGGATTGTGTAAGATCCAACGGCACCGCTGATGCTTCGTACATCTGAAGGTTGAGTAACATCGAACAACCATGGCAAGGACGCGAAGCCGGCAAGACGGTATTCAACAATACCCGACGTGTCGGGCGAGCGAAAGCGCAGGTAGTTCGCCACCGCTTCGAACCTGCGGGGATAGTGAATCTCGATCCAATTGATCCAACCGCTTCCCGATACACTTGTCGTGCGGTACTGTAGATTGAGCTGGCTCGTATTGCCGGGCAGCGTTGCCGGAACACGAACGTCTATCGTTCCTTCGTTGGCATACTGAAAACCCGAAGTCGGCACGATACTCACCACACCAATCGAATCTCCGTTTTCGCGCAATGTCAGTGTGGAGAACGCTGTGGACCGTGACGCCACCACGGTTCTATACCGGACAAGCTCTCCGGCTAACAGGCCATGAAGCGTCGCGACAAACGTGAACGCCCCACCCGGATTGAGCGCTTGACCGTACCATTCCTTCCCGGAGCCGAAGAAGTTCACCTTCTCTTCTTCTATCTGAACGAGATCCGTAAATCTGTCCGGCACTACTGTCGGGTTATCGGCCAGGGATTGTTCCGTTTGCATGCGCTTTCCCGTCGCACCACCGAAAGTCAACCAATAATAATTCACTTCAGAATAGTAATTGATATAGTGGTTGAATGATCTTTGTGCAGGTGAGTAATTCCATCCTCTCGTGGATTTTCCAAAGAACAAGACGAAATCCGATCCACCGAATTGTCCATCCGACTCTCCCTCGACATGAATCGCGTTTTCGACAAGGTCATCAGCGCGAGAAAGAGTAATGTTCTCCGGAACAAGAGTCCCGCCGTTACCATAAATCTTGATGGTACGTGGGTCGATGGCGGAAACGTTAATTCCCAGTGAAGCGAGGTATGATGCATCCAGTCTGTAGACGCCTTCATCCTGAACCGTCAGCCGGTACCATTCCCCCGTACTCAAAACACTTGGAGCGAGCATCCTGTTGACTGAACGGGGTGATCCGAATTTCCAATTCCTGGCAACAGCATAGTTCAGAAGAAAATTATTGAATGGTTTATCATCTTCGTTTTGCACGCGGGTTCTCTGCGCGGCACCATAGACCACTTCGACCTGAATGCGTGAATATTTTCGTAGAGTACGCGCGACGGGATTATATTGAAGTGGAAAAACTCGTACGCCACCCACAAGCAAGCTCCGAACATTACTCACAGGAGAAAGATCGGAAACGGGACCCGGGAGAAATGCACCCGTTCTGTAGATGCTCATGTCCTGCTCGTATCTACCAGCCCCAACCATTTCGTCCCGCTCTTCAAGGACAGGCAAGGGAGCCAGCGAGACATTCTGGATCTCTTCATAGTCTGCTGCAACGACCTGAACGAGGTTGTCATTCTCATTCTGAAAACCAAGCGGCAGAAGGCGATATCGCAGGTCAGGAAAGCCTGCTTGTGTGTTGTGGCTGTAAAAGGGAATCGCTCCGTGAAAGTCGAACAGCATGAATTGCTGCCCATTCTCCCCGACGGTACTGGTAGGATGGTATTGGGGGATGTACTCAATAACGATTGAACGCTCGTCCGACCTGATGACCCGGATATCAGGCTCGGAGGCCCGACTGGTCACGGCAACCGCCATGAGCAGTGTTAATGTGAGGAAGATCGTCTGCATTATTCGTTTCATGAATTCAGAAACACCGGAAATAAAAAACCGAACGTCACATTCATTGCAACATTCGGCGGGAAATAAAAATTGGAGTCACCGCCTTGTGTCCATGCTCGCTAAAGGATCTCATCGCACTGCCACCCGCACTACAGATGCAAGAGAGCGCGGTACCATGCACTCTCAGGAAAGAACCTTTAAACGAACAACTCTATAGGCTGTACTCCATATTCCTGTAACTGAATTCGAAGAAAATATAGACAATGATGCTTTCATTGTCAAGACGTTTGTTCGATGCAATCGCGTTCCGTGACGTGGCTCATCGTTTCCAGAATGCGGAGAGGTTTGATTCTGTACTGCAAAAGTGGTAGATTTGAACAGTTTTTTGCAATCATCACCTCTCTCACACCTGAGTTTGCATGCCGCGACCGTTGAATGTCCTGTTTCTCTCCAGTGAGGTCGAACCCTTTGCCAAAACAGGTGGTCTCGCAGATGTCTCAGGCGCTCTTCCGCAAGTCATCAAACAGCTTGGCCATGAAGTCCGTGTGATGATGCCGCGCTACGGCAGCATCAAGGAACGCTCCGGAAAGCTCCACGACATAGCACGGCTCAAGGATACTCCCGTTCCGGTAAATGGGACTCTGTTTTCCGCTAGCGTGAAATCATCGTTCCTTGCAGGCAAAGCAGATAAAGTCCAGGTGTATTTTCTGGACAACGAACATCTTTTCGGCCGTACAGGGTTGTACGTGGATCCCGCAACAGGCAGCGACTATTCTGATAACGACGACCGATTCATCTTTTTCGCCCGGGGAGTATTCGAGGTTCTGAAAAGACTCGGATGGCAACCCGATGTTATTCATTGCAACGACTGGCCGACGGGACTTGTCCCGGCGTATCTCAAGACCGTGTATGCGCATGATCGATTCTTCAAGGACACCAAGTCTGTCTTTACAATTCACAATATGGCGTATCAGGGAATGTTCCCACCGTTTGTTTTTCCCAAGACAAACCTCCCGATGGAGCTGTTCAGTGAAGCGGGAATTGTTGCCAACGGCAATTTGAATTTTCTCAAATCGGGACTTGTCTTTGCCGATGCGATCACGACAGTGAGCAAACGCTATGCACAGGAGATTCAGAGTTCACCGGAATTCGGGTGCGGGTTGCAAGACCTCGTGAAGAAACGGTCGAAGGATGTCTTCGGAATTCTGAACGGCGTGGACTATGCCGTATGGGATCCGGCAGTCGATCCTCTGCTTCCCTGCAAATATGATGCGACAAATCTCGGCCTGAAAAAAGAGAATACTCGTGCTCTGTTGCAAAAAATGGGGTTGACGTACAACGAGCACATTCCTGTTATCGGCATTATCTCGCGCCTTGCTGACCAGAAGGGATTCGATCTCATCGCTCCCGTTTTGCATGACATCATGAGGATGAAGGTGCAGATGGTCGTTCTCGGAACCGGCGACCGACGATATGCTGAGATGTTCGCAGCAGCCCGCATGGCTTTCCCCGAGCAACTGCGGGTCGATCTGTCATTCAACAACGAGCTGGCCCACCTTATCGAAGCAGGCAGCGACATGTTTCTGATGCCATCACGATATGAGCCATGCGGACTCAATCAGATTTACAGTCTGCGCTACGGCACCGTCCCCATCGTACGGGCAACGGGAGGATTGGATGACACCATCCAGGATGTGGATTTATTTCCAGAAGATGGCACCGGATTCAAGTTTGCAGAGTACAACAGTGGCGCGTTGTTGCATGCCATTCACCGGGCAGTTTCGGCATTCACAGACCGGGCACGTTGGGAACGCATTATGAAAAACGGTATGAGCCGTGACTATTCCTGGGAAGCCTCGGCCCAACGATATGTCGAGGTCTATAAGGGTATCGCGAAAGCGTGAGCACAGAACGAATTGGAGTGTTCCTTGACCGTGATGGAACGATTAACGTAGAGGTGGATTTCGTTCGCACGCCTGATCAACTCCAATTGATCGCGGGCGCGGCACAGGCGATTCGTCGGCTCAACGATCTCGGTGTAGTTGTTTGTGTTATCTCCAACCAATCCGGTATTGCGCGCGGTTACTTGACTGAAGATGATCTTGGCCGGATTCATGAGCGGTTGAGCAGGAATTTGAAACAAGAAGACGCACACGTCGATCGCATTTATTACTGTCCTCACCATCCGACAGAAGGAATTGCGCCTTACGTTTTGGAGTGCGAGTGCCGGAAACCGAAAGCGGGCATGTTACGTTGGGCGGAAAGAGACCTTGGAGTTGATTTGTCGAAGTCATTCCTTGTAGGCGATAGGCTTGGCGATATCCAGGCCGGGAAAGCGGTAGGTGCCACCACAATCCTTGTTCGGACCGGGTATGGAGAGATGGCGCTCAGAGATAATCGTATACACACCATTCCACCCGACTTTATAGCAGCAGATATTTCAGAAGCAGTCGAATATATTCTCAATACACTTAAAGGGAGACATAATCTTGAAGGGCAGTAAGAAGGCACGACCGGCGTTTCATTTCTGTGCGGTTCTGATTCTTGGCATGATCCTCGCCATCGGTTGCAGTGATGATCTGAATCAATTCAATGCTGTTGGCGGCTTCCCGCGGACAGACGTCATTATCCACGATGATACGGTCTATGCCATCGCATCATCGACATTCCGGCGGCAGACGCCGACAAACGGCAGGGTGAATTATGTCGGCAAATTCGACGGATACACCTCCTACATGATGCTGCAATTCTACCAGTCACTCTTCCCGAACCGGGACACCATTGCCGTCATTTCCGCCACACTGAAACTGCGCGCCGTTGCATGGTTTGGCAACCCGAGCGCGACCATCGGATTCACGGCACACAAGATCACTGAACCATGGAATGAAGTCATCCTCGATTCCCTTCCCGCGTATGATCCACTGGTTCGTGGAACCTATACCGGAACGATTACGGCGGACACTGCCGAAGTGACTATGGACCTGGATACTGCTCTGGTCCGTGAATGGATGCGTCCCTCCACCTTCACACAATATGGCATTCTGCTCGCACCGACAGTGGGAAGCAACGTCATGCGAGGATTCCACTGTTTCAATCTCGATTCAACAAAGTTCTATCCTACACTTGTCGTCATTGCCCGAAACAATGCCGGCACCGTACAGGATACAACAACATTCAACCTTGGGATGGATACATTTGTCGGCAGCAACAACACTCCGGTTTCCAACCCGGAACTGATCTTCACGCAATCCGGCGCAATCCATCGCAGCAAGATTCTGTTCGATGTCAGTTTCATACCAACCGGTGCAATCATCAACAGCGCCGATTTGGTTCTCGTGCAAGACACCACTTCAAGCAGGCTCAACAAGTTCACACCCGATTCCGTAATCATCGCTCATGTATTGACGAGTCCAACCGATAGCACACTGATCGAAATAGTCGGCACGCCCGGAGAACCATTGTCGCACCTCAAAACAAATTTTTCTGTTGATATCCGACATGCGGTACAGAGTTGGGTCATCGGGCCGAACTATGGTCTCGTCGTCAGACGTGGGAATTTAAGTGAGCTCGCAAGCTTCGACTTGATCACCTTCTACAATCACGTCGCCACGAACACGGCTCTACGCCCACGAATACGAATACGTTATGCCATTGAACCAGGTCAGGACTAAGGAGATGAAGAGAGTGAAGAGAATAGTGTATGTCTGCATGACAATTTTCACCTTATCCGTTTCAGCACAAGCCGGAGGTGACGGATCGGCCTATTCAATATTTGGCCTTGGCGACTTGCGCTACATGACGAACGCAAGGGGCATGGCGATGGGCTACACCGGCATCGGGTTGTCCGGCTCCAGTTTCATCAACAGTTTGTCCCCTGCAACATGGTCGCGCATCAACAACACGCGACTTGACGCGGGGCTGTTATATGAAGGATTCAACTCCTCCAATGGAACCCGATCGTTGTATCGCGCAAACGGAGACTTCAATGGCGCGCTCCTGGCCATCCCCGCCTCACCGTCGAAGGGAATTGTCGTTGTTGGAGGTTTCGTCCCCTATAGCAATATCAGCTATGCGACATTCACGACCGGGACACAAGCCGGAGTGAACTATTCCCTGAATCATGTCGGCACTGGTGGACTCAGTCGCGGTTTAATCGGACTCTCCTATGCTCCTTTGCCGGAGTTGGCGGTTGGTGCCTCCATGGACTATATCTTCGGCTCGATTGATCACACCCGGCTACTTACGGCAACGACGACATCGTTTGTACCACTTTCCGGCGGTACAACAATTGAGTCCATGACACTCAGCGGTATCACGGCAACGCTTGGCGGAATCTTCACCGGGTTCGGTGAAGTTGCTGAACCCTTGCGTCCGCTTGCGCTTGGCATTGTGGTCACGTCACGGGGAACGCTCAATAGTACCCGACAGTATTTCTATCAGTACGTCGGCGAACGGGATAGTTCAGCAGAATCAGAGGGAATAGTCACACTTCCACTTTCGTTCGGTGCCGGACTCTCTTATCAGGTTGGTGAGCGGTATCTCGTCAGCGCGGATTATTTCACACAGGCGTGGAGAAATTCCGAGTTCTTTGGTACACGCCCGACCGAGCTTCGCAATAGCTACAGAATCGGAATCGGTGGCGAACGGATGGGAACACGTGAGCCAGGCGCGGCGTGGTTTGACCGGCTGTCGTACCGGGCGGGATTCACCTACCACGCAACCTATCTCCGCATTAACAACGAGCCTATCAACGAATGGGCAGTCACGGGAGGCATTGGCATTCCATTCGGATATGATGGCCGGATCAATCTCGCCATGGAATACGGTCAGCGCGGACTCATCGGCAACAATCTGGTGAAGGACAATATCATCCGATTCACTGTCGGACTCTCGCTGAGCGAGCAGTGGTTCGTCCGCTTCGAAGAAGAATAATCCACTCGGTCATTTCTCAACAGGCCAACATTTCTTATGAACAACCTGAAATCATTCGATCCCGAAGTATTCTCCGCGGTTCGCAACGAGACCAATCGTCAGAATACAAAACTGGAACTCATCGCTTCTGAGAATTTCGTCAGTCAGGCGATACTGGAAGCAGTGGGCACGTCGCTGACCAACAAGTATGCGGAGGGGTATCCCGGTAAACGGTATTACGGTGGCTGTGAATTTGTTGATGTGGTGGAAGATCTTGCCCGCGCCAGGGCCAAGGCGCTGTTCGGCGCAGAGTATGCAAACGTGCAGCCGCACTCAGGTTCGCAGGCCAATATGGCCGTATACTTCACGCTGGTAAAACACGGCGACAAGTTGATGGGGATGAATCTGTCCCATGGCGGACACCTCACGCACGGCTCACCCGTAAATTTCTCGGGACAGTTCTACAACTTCGTGTCGTACGGCGTGCAGCGAGAGACCGGCCATATCGACTATAATGAAGTCGAGGATATCGCGAAGAAGGAACGCCCAAAGATGATCACGGTTGGGGCCAGCGCTTATTCGCGCAACATTGATTACAAAGCATTCCGCGAGATTGCAGACAAGATCGGTGCCTTCCTCTTTGCAGATATTGCGCATCCCGCCGGACTGATCGCAAAGAAACTTCTCAACGATCCCATCCCCTATTGCCATGTCGTCACTTCCACCACTCATAAAACACTGCGCGGTCCCCGCGGCGGATTGATTTTGATGGGTAAGGATTTTGATAATCCCTTCGGCATCGTCGCACCGAAGTCAGGTCGCACCAAGAAAATGTCCGAGCTTCTGGACTCCATGGTTATCCCCGGAATTCAAGGCGGACCATTGATGCATGTTATTGCAGGAAAGGCCGTGGCATTCAAGGAAGCGTTGCAGCCGGAGTTTGAAGTCTATGGCAAACAAGTGATCAAGAACGCCCAAGCTCTCGCCGCGAAGCTCGTATCGCTCGGTTATCACATTATCTCCAACGGAACCGACAACCACCTGATGCTCGTTGACCTTCGCAGCAAGAACGTCACGGGCAAGGACGCCCAGGAAGCTCTCGATGAATCCGGCATTACGGTGAACAAGAACGCCGTGCCGTTCGATGACAAGAGCCCGCTCATCACCAGCGGTGTCCGCATCGGCACACCGGCATTGACGACACGTGGGATGAAAGAGAAAGAGATGGGATACATCGGCGAATTGATTGATGAAGTCATCGTCAACATCGGCAAGAAAGACGTGTATCAATCTGTGGCAAAGAAGGTGGAAGAGTTGTGCACGGGTTTTCCTCTTTATCCTGAGCTTCGTTAGTAATCAATGACCTCTCCAGAAACTACAGATGATGAACACTCCCCCGACGAAATGTCCTTCCTCGATCACCTCGAGGAACTGCGGTGGCGTGTCGTCAAGATTCTTGTCGGACTCGTTATCGGTTCGGCCATCTGCTGGTATTTTATTGATTGGATTATGAACGTCGTCCTCCTCGGCCCGGTCGTTAACATCAACCAGAACCTCGCACCCGGTCAACAGCCGATCCATCTCCAGAATCTCAAACCGTTCGGACAGGTTTTTCTGTACATGGAGGTCGCGTTTGTCGGCGGACTCGTCCTGAGCATCCCGAATTTGTTATATCAAATCTGGGCATTCATCGCTCCGGGACTCATGCCCAAAGAGCGGAAGCATATCGCCGCCATCGTGTTCTTCACGTCATTCTGTTTCCTGGCGGGCATTGCGTTCGCCTATTTTGTCATGTTGCCGTCGGCGATGACGTTCTTTTCCTCCTTTGGCACTGTCGAGATCGAGAACAACATCGCCATCAACGAATACATGAGTTTCATCATCAGCGTGATGTTGGGAGCGGGAGTGGTGTTCGAGTTGCCGATGGTATCGTGGTTTCTCTCCAAACTCGGTATCCTTACGCCGGAATTCATGCGCCAGTATCGCCGCCATGCAGTCGTCGCCATCCTGATCCTCTCTGCCCTGCTCACTCCCGGTACCGATCCCATCAGCATGGTCCTGCTCACAATTCCGTTGGTCCTGTTGTACGAACTGAGCATAGGAATTTCGGCCATGGCAGCCCGCAGTGCGGGAAAATCCAAATCATAAGACTCCAAATCCCAAACAAATACGAAATCACAAATTCTACAAAATGGAGCCTCAGGCATTACTCCACTACTCCATCACTCCATCACTCCAACGAGATTGAACAGCGCATTTGACCCTCAAAGAGATATCCCAGCCCATTCATAGTCACCTCGATCACTTCGATGAAGTGTTCGGGCAAGCCATCCGATCCAAGGTCGGACTGGTTGACCTCGTTACCAAGTATCTCATTCGTCGCAAAGGGAAGCGGGTGCGACCCGTGCTCGTGCTGCTCAGCGCCGAGGTGTGTGGTGGTGTGAATGAAAGAAGCTACCGCGGAGCAACGCTTGTAGAGATACTCCACACTGCAACGCTGTTACATGACGATGTTATCGACGAGGCGGATACGCGGCGCGGCTTTGCTTCCATCAACGCCACCTGGAAAAACAAGATCGCCATCTTGATGGGAGATTATCTCCTTGCACGGGGCTTGCTGCTCTCCCTCGACCATGACGACTTCGGGTTTCTCAAAATTACCTCCACGTCCGTCAAGAGAATGAGTGAGGGGGAAATCCATCAGATACAGAAGAGCCGGCAGTTGGATATGGACGAAGAGACTTACATGCAAATCATCGGCGACAAGACGGCGTCGCTACTCTCCACATGCTGTGAGATCGGTGCAAGCAGCGCAACATCAGATCCCGAGCAACTACGCTCTCTGCGGGAGTACGGTGAGAACGTCGGACTGGCTTTCCAGATACAGGACGACCTGTTGGATTATGTGGGCAGGAAGAGCATCACCGGCAAACCCACCGGACTCGATATGAGCGAGAAGAAGCTGACACTGCCTCTTATTCATGCGCTGACCCAGGCACCGAGGAAGCAGGGGAAGGAAATCCTCTCGATGATCAAAGACGGTGGGAAGAAAGTGCGAGTGAAGGATGTTCTGAAGTTTGTCGAAACCAACGGCGGCTTGGAATACGCCGCCGGACGTGCGCATCAGTTTTCTACAGCAGCCAAAGCCAACCTCGCCGCATTCCCCGATTCACCCGCCAAGTCCTCCCTCCTCTCCTTCGCGGATTTTGTGGTGGAGAGAGAGAAGTAGTTTCTGGGCAAAGCCCGCCTCGAACAGACGCATAAGCTCTGAAATCACAAAATCCAAACAAATTCCAAATCACAACCAACCGCTTGTTGCTCATTGATGATTGCTAATTGATACCGTGCTGACTCTCCAACCACCGCTCAGCGTCAATCGCCGCCATGCAGCCGGTCCCTGCAGCGGTGACCGCCTGGCGATAGACACTATCAGCAACATCGCCAGCGGCAAACACGCCTGCAATATTGGTGCGCGTGCTGCCGGATTGCACTATCAAATAACCAACGGAGTCCATATCGAGTTGGCCCTTGAACAAATCGGTGTTGGGCTTGTGGCCGATCCCCATAAAGACACCGTCCGCACGCATTACACTTGTCTCACCGGTCTTGATATTCTTGAGCTTCGCGCCGGTGACGGTCTTGCGTCCGTTTTCATTCTTGCCGATGATCTCTTCAACAACGGAATTCCATGCAAATGCAATCTTCGGATTCTTCTGCGCCTTCTCTTGCATAATCTTGGATGCGCGCAACGTGTCGCGCCTATGCACGATAGTCACCTTGGTGGCAAACTTTGTCAAGAATGTCGCTTCCTCGATGGCCGTATCGCCGCCACCCACGACAAGAACTTCCTGTCCCTTGAAGAAAAACCCATCGCATGTTGCGCAGGCGGAGACGCCGTGACCCATAAATTCCTTTTCAGACGGGAGGTCAAGCAACTTCGCCGTTGCGCCTGTTGAGACGATCACTGCATCCGCTGTATACAACTCTTCATCCGCCCACATCTTGAATGGCCGGGAAGAGAAATCCACTTTCGTGATGATCTTATAGATCGACTGCGCACCAAACCGATGCGCCTGTTCGCGGAACATGTCCATCATCTCCGGTCCCATCACTCCCTTGGGATATCCGGGATAATTTTCCACCTCCGTTGTGATGGTCAGTTGTCCCCCCGGCTGGAGGCCTTCAAAGATCACCGGATTCAGGTTCGCTCTGCCGGCATAGAGTCCAGCCGTAAATCCCGCAGGGCCGGAGCCGATGATGATAAGTTTATGATGATTGGTTGACATATTGTTGTAGTCCTCGATTCCCTTTCTGTTATTCTCTCTCCAGCACAATCTCCACGTTGCGTTTCAATCCTTCAAGCTTCGTCCGCTTCATCGCACTTCGCTTGAACTTCGCCGCAAACTCGGGCTGCTGCATTTCTTTCCATTCATTCAGGACCGGAGCAACGTTCCATTCCCTTGGTCTGAACGCTCCCTCTTCGGTCTCGGCCGAGAACTTGTGATTCCACGGACACACATCCTGACAGATATCGCAGCCGTAAATCCAGTTCTCGAACTTGTTCTTGATCTCCCCTTCTATTTCACCTCGATGCTCAATGGTAAGGTACGACAAGCAACGATTCGAATCAACGACATACGGCTCTGTGATCGCTCCGGTCGGACATGCTTCAATGCAGAGCACACACGTACCACAGTGATCAGTCGCCGGTGCATCCGGCTCCAGTTCCAGTGTTGTAATGATCTCGCCGAGAAACACCCACGAGCCGAACTCAGGTGTGATGACATTGGTGTGTTTTGCAATCCAGCCGATGCCTGCACGTTCAGCCCACACTTTCTCCATGACGGGACCGGTATCCACATAATACCTTCCTTCAACACCCGGGAACTCCGCTTGCATCCACGCCCAGAGTTGCTTCAAGCGTCCGGTGAGGACATCATGATAATCATCTCCCCACGCATACCGGGATATCTTGCCGACGCTTCGTTCCTGCGAATGCTGAACCGGTGTATAGTAATTCATCGCGACACAGATGACGGACTTTGCGCCCGGAACAATGTTCGCGGGATTGCTGCGCTTCTCTTTGCTCCGTGTCATCCATTCCATCGATCCTTGATAGCCGTGACTCAGCCATTCTTCAAGACGCCCCGACTCTGCATCAAGCGTCTCAGCCCGCGCAATCCCGACTTTCGAGAACCCAAGCTCAATAGCTTTTTTCTTTATTCTCTCGGATGCCCCAAGCATCTTTTGCTTTTCATTGATTGTTGTCGAAGACCCGCTCGACAGAGTTCGTCGAAGTCTGACGACCGTGATTCATCTTTTGGCGGGGCTGATTTTCAGTGCTTGTTGTTCATTCATCATTCATCTTCACAAAAACATTCTCGCCCTCAATCTCCACCTGATAGACTTTTGCCTTTCCATTTCCGTTCTTCGGGGCACCATTCTCAAGACAAAAACTCCAGCCGTGCATCGGGCAGGTAACGTAGTTGCCGTCCAAAGTTCCCTGATGCAACATGGAAAAGTGCTGGTGCGGGCAAACATTGTTGATGGCGTAGAGTTTTCCATCGACGCGCCAGAGGGCGATTTCTTCCCCCCCAACTTTCACAAGCTTGCTGCGGCGTTCCGGAATATCGGAATTCCGGGCCACACGCACGAATTCCATACGCAACCCTCTATACAATACAACAATACTGAGTTCCCGTGTAAATTTACTCTGAAAACGAACCCGATATCATAAGGTAAGTGGTGAGTCGAGAACAAAGCCCTTCTCTGTTCTCATCACGCGAGCAGCTTCGGTGACGGGATCGTGTTCGAAGAAGAGTACCCAACTTTCTTCCACTGCCTGGGTGAGTATACGCCTCTTTTCTTCGAGAGTCACGAGTGGGCGCAGGTCGTACGCCATGATCCACGGGAGATTGACGTGCGAAGTCGTTGGCATGAGGTCGGCACAATAGAAGAGCGTCGTCCGGCCATCGGTGATGACGGGACACTGAAGTGCGGTGGTGTGACCGTTCACAATGCGGACGCTGATGCCGGGGAATATTTCGCCTTCTCCATCGGTATGGTCGAGCAGCCCATGGAATTGTAACGGCATGAAATCTTCCTTGAAGAAACTTGCCTTGTCGCGCTCGGTCGGGTTGTTGGCAGCGCGCCAGTGTTCACGCTGCACCCAGTATCGTGCTTTGGGGAATGTCGGCCTGACCTCACCGTCCACACTGATTGTTGAACCTCCCGCATGATCGAAATGGAGATGGGTGAGGATAACGTCGGTGACATCTTCCGGAGTGATGTTGCGTTTTTTCAAGGATGAGACGATGTCGTACTGTGACGTATCGAACTTGTAGATCGCCGTCAGCTTCTCGTTGTACTTCGTCCCATTGCCAACATCGACAAGAATCTTGCGGCCATTGCCGACGATGAGCAATGCCCGCGCTGCCATATCAATGCGGTTCTGGTCATCGGGAGGATTGGTTTTCTCCCAAAGGGTTTTGGGAACAACGCCAAACATCGCCCCGCCATCAAGAGCGAAGCGACCGGTTTCAATTGCGTGGAGTTCGTAGGGTCCGATTTTCATACGTTGCGATTGTTAGGGATTGCCACGAAGTCACAAAACAGCAAGGAAAGAAAAATGGAAATATGTTTCTGTGAAGTAGATTCTGTCGTCCATTCACACCTGTAAGGCTTTTGTGCCTTGGTTTTTTTGTGGCACATCCTCATTGAAGCAAAAGGTCGGCTCCGTCTTGGAACCGACCTTGAATAATTGGGTAACGATGTTCGATCTTCCCCTAGGCCGTCTTTCTGAAGTGCGATGTTGCAGGATTCAGTTCCGGAAACTCCCGATCCGGGTGAAGAATGCGTGCACGCTCGAACAACTGTTCCTCGGTTTCAACATTGTTGGGATCCGCGACACAACAGTCAACCGGACATACCGCCGCACATTGTTCCTGGTCGAAATGCCCCACACACTCCGTGCATTTTTCGGGTACGATGTAATAAAAATCATTGGAGATCGGGTCGTACATCTGTCCGCCATACTCAAACTGCACACCGCCTGCGTAGATGGCGACGTTGGGACACTCCGGTTCACACGCGCCGCAGTTGATGCATTCTTCCGTGATCATCGTTGCCATGCGAATCTTCCTCCGTGGTTAAATCTGCTTGTTCATAAATCACTTGTTCGTATCAGTGGAATCTTCGACTCATCAAACGCTGTGGCGTCACCGTTGCGTAGCGACTCAGCATCCTGCAGGCATTCCCGCACTCGCTCAACGAATTGCAAGGTATCAACACCGTGGAATGCCGGAAGGTAACGCTCCAGCTTTGCCAGGGCTTTTGTAAGTTGACTGCAAGCGCCCTTGTAATTATTGTTGCCGAGATGGTAAAATCCGACTGCGGTTTGTATCAGGCCCTGGTAGAAAAGCCGATGGCTTCCCGTGGTCTCCATCCACAGCTCTTCCCACGTGTCATGCGCTTCGAAGAAGTACCTGGCGTTGAATTCCTCAATACCCCGTTCAAAGAGCCCTTCCATCTGACTGCAACCTAACAAAAACGGTCGGAAATTGCAAGATAGCGAGTTGAAAAGTTCGGCAAAGATATGGCTGGACAATGGCACAGTTGAGCCGCGCGGCATAGACCCTATGTACTGTAGTCATATTCCACAAAATTGATTAAACCTCCTGCCAATCGCCCCGTCAAACTCACGACAATCACACACGAAAGGAACACACATGCTTCGCTACGCCTTCTCCCTCCTGTTCGCATCCACGCTTGTGATAACCACGGGCATCGCACAGGGACCCGGCTTCAACCGGGTTGACCAAGCCATCAACAACCTCACGGAAACGCTTGAGCTTACTCCGTCCCAGCAAGACACCATTCGCCGGATACTTGAGGAATCAGCAGCAACGATGCGCGAGGCGCGTGAAGCAACCGAAGGCAACCGGGAAGACAGGATGCAGATCATGAAATCCATTCAGGAAAAAACAGACGCACGGGTTGAAACCGTGCTCACCGAAGATCAGACGTCGAAGTACCAGGAATACAAGAAGAAACGCAACGAGAGAATAATGGAACGAAGGCCGGAACGAAGAATGGGACCGCCGGGTGAACGTGGTATGAGAAAGTGACCAGCGCGATGTAGAGAACTTGATTGAAAGAGGACGCGGGTCATCAACGCAAAGGAACTCCGCTCTCTTTCTTTTTTCTCACTTCATTACCACCATCTTGCGCACTTGAGTCTTGGCACCTCTCACTTCAACAGCATCATCTTCCTGATCTGCGTCCGGTTGCCGCTGGTCAAACGGTACAGATACATTCCCCCCGCCAGTCCGCTTGCATCAAATGAAGCACGGTGCGTTCCCGCAGGTAACTCTTCACAAGAGTCGCCACCTCGCGACCAAGGAGATCAAAGACGTGTAAGGTCGTATCACCATACGTCTCTACGGAAAAATGTATCATGGCCTGTGCTATTGAAATTCATGCAAAATCCTGATACGTTGAGTGCCACCCTCAAGTACTTTGGAGTTCATAGATGTTCTTGTTTCGTATTCTGTTTTTCACATGCTTCCTTGCCACCGTTGCGCAGTCACAGGAGAAGCCGGCAACATTCGAGTTCTTCCCGGAACAGAAGCTCTTCCCACAACTGCCCGCCGACGCGCTTTCCCATCATATTTCCGTTTCCCGTCTCATCAGAAACAGGGATTGGATCGGGACTATCGGTGCGTCTGTTGCCATTATGCAGCTTGATCTTGAAGATATTTCGCTTCAATTCTCTCCCGCGGTATCAACATTTAACCGGTTGATAAAACCGCCCGGCATAACGGTCTATACCATCGATTACAAAATGGATTTCATGCTGGACACACGATGTGAGAATTGGACTATTCGCACTGGATTGGGACACTATAGCTGCCATTTTGCAGATGATGGAATCGAAATACTCGGCAGATCATCCATCCAGTCGGTGCGGGACTATATCGTGCTTGGCGCGAGTTACGAACTGCCTGTCATCGGCGGTTTCGTGTATGGGCTCGGCATCTATAACTACCACATCAAACCGATTGAGAACAAGCATTGGAATATCCAGGTGGGTTCGGAGTTTGGGAATATCCGGCTGGCGGACTTCGCGCACTTGTACGGCGCCATTGATCTCAAACTCAAGGAGGAAGTCGCCTGGGGGTCAACACAGAGCTACCAGGTTGGTGTACGCTTCTTCGCTGCACGTTCGAATGCTCTCCGGGTTGCGTATACGCTGCGGCGGGGGTTCGACGAGCGGGGACAGTTCTTCAATATTCGCGAGAAGGCAGACCTCCTCTCACTTCACTTCGACCTATAGATTCATGAGAACTTTCACACTGGTCTTTCTCTTGTTCACATGCAGCACGGCAATATGCCGCGACTCTCTCATGGTGAACGATGGCTTCCATCAGATCGAAGGATCATCCTGGCGCAAGACAACCTCGGGAGCCATGGTTGCGGGATTCCTCGGCCTGTCGCTCTGGTGGGGATTCGACGCATGGTGGCAAGGCAACAGCGAGCCGTTCCATCTTATTCATGAAGGGTGGTTCCATGACTATTCCCTTGGCATTGATAAAATCGGGCATTTCTATACGGCATATTTTTATTTCCGCACATTCCGGAATATCATGCTCTGGGGAGGTCACGACCGGTCCACGGCTCTCTGGTGGGGTGTTGGCGGAACGGCGCTGTTCTCACTTTGTGTTGAGGTGGGAGATGGATTTACCATCTGGGGATTTTCGTTCGATGATCTGACGGCAAATACTCTTGGTTTATGCTACGGGGTGTTGCAAACCGAAGTACCGTATATGCAGAACTTTAATTTCAAATGGAGTTATGTCCCGCGATCTGCCACCGAGCGCATCACTCAAATCACCAGCAACTACGACTCACACACCTACTGGTTGGCAATCAACGTGAATGGCCTGCTTCCGGAGTCGGCAAAATCCTACTGGCCGGAATTTCTCCAACTTGCGGTGGGATACGGCGTGGGTGAGAACAGCACCCGGCGTGAAGCAGCGATCGGACTGGATTTCAATCTCGAGGTATTCTCGCCTCCCGGCAGAGATCTTCTGCTTCTCCAGAAAACAGTGAACATGTTTCACTTCCCAGCACCAGCAATCAAATTCACCCAAGGGAAAGAACCGAGCTATCACCTCTTCCATACACGATAGCTGGATTCGGGACGTGACTGGTAAGGCGTGATTCAAACAAGCCACAAAACACGAAAGGCGCTCTGCCGACTTCGACAGAGCGCCAAGGTTACAATGTTCAGCTTCCTGAAACTGAATCCGGCGGAGCGGGCATTGGTGCTGATGCGTGGTCGTGGATATAAACCAACTTCCCGTCACGTTTCGCCTTTACATCGGTATATCTTCCGAGTATTTCCATCGGCGGCTCTGTCATCGTGTAGCGCCATTTCCCCCAGCTGATTACCACATCGCCGGCGACCTTGTAGTTTGATTCGATCATTTCGATTTTTCCCCGCGGCGTCATGCCAAAGTCTTTTATGAACCCTGCTTTCACACTTTCCCATCCGCGTAGTTCCAGGTCGCCCGGCGGGTAGGATACGAGGTCGGGACTGTTCCAGTAGAGCGACATTATCCCGTCCACATCCCCGTTATTGTACATCTCGTTGAACTTCTGATCCAACGCCTTCGCTTCCGCGATCATCTGATCAGGTGATTCTCCCTGCGGCGCGCAACCGACAATAAAAATAATGCCTGCAAAGAATAGGGATAACAGAACCACTTGTTTCATTCGAGCCTCCTGTGGATGATGTGTGAATGCGAGAGAAGAACGGCTTCCTCTCGAAATGTTGGGATTACTTCATCGTCTTCCATTCTGCAATTGCATCATCGTTGAACTTCACATATTGAGCGTTTCCTGCCTTCTGTGCGCGGGACTTGCTGGCTTCTGCCGATGCGATGGCAGCCTTGTAGTCCTTTAGTCCGGCCTGAATTTGCGACTGCAATCGCCAAACCCAGAATGCATTGTCATTGAGTTCAATCGACTTGTTTACCCACTCAAGGGCGGTCTTCAGATCTTTCCCTGCTGCGTAATAGTATGACGCTGATTGGAAGTACATGTTCGCGACCTCGCCAAAGGGACTCGCTGTGGCTTCCTTGATTGCTGCCATTACTTTGGTTTCCACGTCAAACTCCATCCGGAACTTGACGCCGGTGTTTTCCCACATCAACTCAAGGTTGGCTGCATTCGCAGTAATGTCCGAGATATTAATGGTGAATGTTTCGACGGACATCGGGAGTCGTGAGGGTTTCACCTTGAACGTCGTCTGGTCTTCCTTCTCAACTCGTTCCGCACCGCCGGTGGTTTTCTTGTTAATGATGATTGTCCATTCGCTCTCTCCGGGGATGGTATAGAGAGAATAGGTCCCCGCCGGTACGTCCGTGCCCTCAAGCTTCACCTGATCGCTGAAAGAAATTGTCGTCGGATCATTCGCTCCGGTGCGCCATACTTGTCCGTAAGGAACGAGGTCACCGAAAATTTTTCTCCCTTTTACACTCGGTCGTGAGTAAGAAACCGCGACATCCATAATGCCAACCCTCTGCTCAATCCTGGCTTTGGGACTCGGTTGCGGCGTCTCAAGCTGTGACTTCGCATTGGGCGTAGCCAGGAATAGAAAAGAAACAACCGCTGACCACCATATTGATGACTTGTGCATGAGTACTTCTCCCTTTGTTTGAATGGTTTGACTGGTAAACTGATTTGAACAATTGTTCATTGCTATTTTTTTATCGCTCCTCCGCGTATCCCACTCTTCCCCCAGTTCGCAATTCACATTTCGCACTTTGTATTTTCTACCTTATTCCACGTTTTTTCTTCTCAATCAGTACTTGTGCATCCACCGGTGACGCGCAGATAGCACAGACATAGCGTCGCGTGGTCTCATTGAAATCAGGCTCCCTCCTTTGTTTGCAGTTCGGGCATCGGACAACGAGCGGTTTTTCTTCTTTGGATTTGGGCATGGGGTGACAAGGGTTTAGTGGTTTGGGGTATGAACTCTGTCACGGCTGTTGTTGAGTCAGACAGTGAATCGTGCCGAAACCCCAGACAAGGTCTACGGCATGGATACCGACGACAGGGCGGTCAGTGATCAATTCAGAAATAATACCAAGCGCCACACGGTCATTGGGATCATTGAATGTCGGGACAAGAACTGCCGCGTTGGAAATGTAGAAGTTCGCGTAACTCGCAGGGAGACGGACTCCATCAAATATCAATGGGGAAGGCATGGGAAGTTTCACAACCTCCGGTTTCGATCCGTTCTCCAGAATCATGCCCTGTAGACGCTCCTGGTTTTCCTTCAAGACGGCGTAGTTGGCATCCGTGGGGTGTTGCTCATCGCACACAACAACCGTTGCGGAATTCACGAAACGCGCAAGGTCATCGACATGACCATGCGTATCATCACCGGCAATACCTTTGCCCAACCAGAGAACATTGGTAACACCGAGCGAGTCCTTCAGTCCAAGTTCGGTTTGTTCGCGACTCATTCCCGGATTGCGCACCTGGGTTTGTTGGTCAAGGAGACACTCTTCTGTTGTGAGAAGCGTCCCACGGCCATTTACATCAATCGCCCCACCTTCGAGTACGAGCGGTTTGCCATTCCACACGGGATCAAATCGACGGAGACCGAGTGCCTTTGCAGCACGGGCATGAATCTTCGCGTCCTTCTTGTGATTGCTATACTTGGCCCAGCCGGTGAAACCGAAGTTGTTAATCGCCACTTCGCTTTCATTCTCATCGCGCCTCACGAACATCGGCCCGAAGTCCCGCGTCCACCCTCTGTCAGTAGGAAAGCGAAAGAATTCCACCCGGGAAAGATCAACTCCCACTTTCGTGAGAACGCGATGAGCAGAGCGTTCGTGCTCTTTCGACTCCACAATAATACGGACGATCTCACCGTGTACGATTGCGCGTACAATCTCACCGTACACCCAGGGGATGGGTGTGAACTTGCCGGGCCAGTCTTCCTTGTTGTGCGGCCATCCGAGCCAGGTGGCATCATGTCGCTCCCACTCGGCGGGCATACGGAAACCAAGCGAGGCTGGTGTTGCGTTGCGAGACACTATTGTTTCGGACTCCAGGGTTCGTCGTTCAGAAAGCGGCGGGTGATGCCATCATAAGCATCAATGCGGCGGTCCCGCAGGAAAGGCCAATTGTGGCGGATCTCTTCCATATGCGCCGTATCGACCTCGGCAAGCAGGATTTCTTCTTTATCTGTTGAAGCCTCTGCAAGGATCACTCCCTGTGGATCCGCGATAAACGATGATCCCCAGAATTCAATCCCCGGTCCACCCGCTTGGGGGATTTCGTGTCCCGTACGGTTTGCCGCTGCGACGTACACGCCGTTGGCAATTGCATGACCGCGTTGGATTATCCGCCAGGCATCACGTTGCGCTGCGCCATATTGCGCTTTCTCATGAGGATGCCAGCCAATCGCGGTCGGATAGAAGAGCACATCAGCACCCTGAAGGGCCGTAAGCCTCGCACCCTCGGGATACCATTGATCCCAACAAATGAGCGTTCCGACCCGCCCGATAGAAGTGTCGGTGGCTTTGAAACCAAGGTCTCCGGGCGTGAAATAAAATTTCTCGTAGTATGATGGATCATCCGGAATATGCATTTTCCTATAGAAACCTGCGATGCATCCGTCGGTATCAATGATGGCGGCGCTGTTATGATACACGCCGACTGCACGCTTTTCAAAGACGGGGGCGATTATGACAACACCCAACGATTGTGCTTCCTTCGCGAGAGCATCGGTACTCGGTCCCGGTACCGGTTCCGCGAGATCGAACATCGCTATATCTTCACGCTGACAAAAATACTGTGACCGGAAAAGCTCCGGTAAACAGATGACTCGCGCGCCTTTTCTGGCGGCGTCTTTCACTTTTTCGACAGCGCGGCGGAGGTTG
The DNA here is from genome assembly GCA_046160825.1 of Bacteroidota bacterium. GTDB lineage: Bacteria > Bacteroidota > Ignavibacteria > UBA10030 > UBA6906 > JBJXHC01. The sequence continues at coordinate 57,109 of JBJXHC010000106.1, forward strand.
TCTTTGGGATCCATACCCACAGACATCTGGACAAGACCAATAGTATATCGACGGGGATGCTGAGGAACGGACACGGGACCGGTTCTTATTGGACGGAAAATGTGTGCGAGAATATAGCCACGGTGATTCTGAAAAGCAAGAATCGCTCAGATGACATTACGAAGTGGCCGATCCGGCAACCGCAACGGCCCGCGCAACAAGGGTTTCAATTTCAGAAAAACGGTTCTGGGCAATGAGATCAGACTTCACCATCCAGCTTCCTCCGCACGCAAGGACCGGAGAAAATTTGAGATATGAGGTGAGACTTGCTTCATCAATCCCACCTGTGAGGATGAATCTGATATTTCTATATGGGGCTGCGATGGCCTTCAAGTAGCCAATCCCGCCGCTGGGTTCGGCGGGGAAAAACTTTACGGCATCAAGACCAAGCTCAAGCGCCGCTTCAATCTCTGTGGGTGCGACAACCCCCGGGGTTATTGGAATACCTTCGTGCAAGCAATACTCCACGACCTTCCGATTGAGTCCGGGTGAAACCAGATACTTCGCTCCGCAATCGACTGCAGTCTTTGCCTGATCAACACTCAACACTGTCCCTGCACCAAGACATATCAGGCAATGTTTTTGCGATCCGGGTAATTGCCCCTTTTGCCGCGTTTGTGCGAAAGGTGATCTCCATTGTGGGAAGACCGCCGTTGATGAGCGCTTGTGCAAGAGGTTCGGCGCGGCCCTCGTCTTCAATAATGACGACAGGGATGATTCGAATACGACCGAGCTGTTCGAGTACCGGGTTCATTGTCGGATGATCATGCACTATATGCAGTCGAGGATGTTTCACCTCCGCGACCGGTCCAGTTGGTATGGAAGAACTCTCCCCGCGGCTTGTCAATGCGCTCATATTGGTGAGCGCCAAAGTAGTCACGTTGCGCCTGCAGAAGATTTGCCGGCAGGCGCTCATTGCGGTAGCCGTCGAAGTAATTCAACGCCGTCGAGAATGCGGGCACCCAGACACCGTTCGTTATAGCCGTGGCGATAACACGACGCCATGATGCCTGCGACGATTCAATCTTCTCCTTGAAGAAGGGATCAAGTAGCAGATTTGCAAGCCCCGGATTCCTGTCGAATGCCTCCTTGATTTTTCCAAGGAACGCAGACCGGATGATGCATCCGCCGCGCCACATCAACGCAATGCTGCCATAATTCAGATTCCATTTGAATTCCTCTGCCGCAGCGCGCAACAGTGTGAATCCCTGCGCATACGAGATAATCTTTGAGGCATATAAAGCGAGTTCAAGGTCTTTCAAGAACGCGGTTCTGTCACCTGTAAACTTCGCGGAAGGGCCATTCAAGACCTTCGATGCGGCGACGCGGTCTTCTTTCATCGCAGAAAGACATCGAGCAAACACTGCTTCGCTAATAAGTGTGAGCGGAATACCGAGATCAAGAGATGTCACGCTCGTCCACTTGCCCGTTCCTTTCTGACCGGCTGTGTCAAGAATCTTGTCGACGAGTGGTGTACCATCCTCATCTTTGTACGCAAGGATGTCTCTCGTGATCTCGATGAGGTAGCTATCGAGGATTCCAGTGTTCCATTGCTTGAATACCAGGTGCATTTCGTCGGCAGACATTCCAAGAATGTCCTTCATGATCTGGTACGCTTCGCAAATGAGTTGCATGTCGCCGTACTCAATGCCATTGTGAACCATCTTCACAAAATGCCCGGCACCGTCCGTACCAACCCAATCGCAGCACGGTACTCCATTGTCCACTTTTGCAGCAATGGATTGAAAGATCGGTTGCACATGGGGCCATGCAGCTTGCGATCCCCCCGGCATTATGGAGGGCCCTGTCAAAGCACCCTCCTCACCACCTGAAACACCTGTACCAATAAACAACAAGCCCTTGCCTTCAAGGTACTTCGTCCTCCGAATCGTGTCCGGGAAATGCGAGTTGCCTCCGTCAATAATAATGTCGCCCTTTTGGAGATGCGGGAGAAGGCTTTCGATAAATTCATCCACAGGCTTTCCGGCCTTCACCATCAGCATGACTTTGCGTGGTGCCTTGAGCGCGTCAACCAATTCCTTGATGGAGTGTGTACCAATGATCTTCTTGCCCTTCGCCCGGCCGCTGACAAAGTGATCGACTTTTTCGACCGTCCGGTTGAACACTGCCACCCTATACCCGTGGTGTTCCATGTTCAATACGAGATTTTCCCCCATGACGGCCAAGCCAACGAGGCCGATATCTGCTTTCTCTTGCATAGTTTACGGCTTCTCTTTCTTCAAATTGTAGAATATAGATTGAGCATCAGTGAAGATAAACACAAATATGTGAAGACACAAAATCCGAAGATGTCAGCGCTTGATCCTCGCGCTCCCCCCCTCATCACGTGTTCGATCTCTTCCATGGTGACCATACTTGTATCACCACGCGTGGATTGAAGCAACGCACCATGTGCCGTCCCCATCTCCACGCACTCTTTGGGAGTGAGTACAAAAAAGATCTCCATTTGTCAAGATGGGCACTCAAGAAAAAAGAGAGGTAAGTCCAGAACTGTGTTTTCAGACGTAAAGCGGCATTAATCCGAGAGATCTACAACGAACCCCAACTGCTGAAGTGGATACTTAAGTTCGATCGTATTCGAATTCAGGCCAACAGTAACCGTGCTGAACTCGCGCCTCGTGCGATACTCCGCGCGGAGCTTACGAAAATACGTTGCCCTTTCAGTGGGAGCGACGTTGCGAATCCCACGAAGAAGCTGGTCGTCAAACTCAATATTATAAGATTCTCGAACAACTTGACGAATATTTTCTTGCCGACTTTGGTGAGGGACCGCAACAACTCGGACTCTTTGGTCAGGAGCAAATACCCCACCAGAATCTTCACCAATAAATCTACAGGTAGCCTCATACACCATGCGCAACGCATTCATCTTTCCGTCGAGAGAGTATCCGGCAATGTGGGGCGTCCCGATGACTACACGGTCTAATAATTCCACCATAATTTCCGGCTCTCCTTCCCAAACATCAAGTATGGCAGAAGACAGATGTTGAGATGCTAGAACCGAGCATAGCGCTATTGAATCGACAACGGGACCCCGTGATGTGTTCAGAAGTACGCAGCCTCGCTTCATAGCTTTTAGGCGCTGGGCATCAAAAAGATGATGGGTTGGATTTGTTCCGCTCTTTGTTAGCGGCACATGAATCGTGATGAATTCGGCGTCCATCAGTTCGCCCAGTGGACGATAGGCAGTGTCCTTTGACACTCTCTGTAAGGGTGGATCGTTCAATATTGGTATCATACCGAGAGATTTCACAAATTGAATAACTTTACTTCCAACATTTCCGCATCCAACTATTCCAATGGGTGCATCCTGTAAAGGCTTCCCAAAACGGCTGGAGTATGTCAACAATGCTGCCACAATATACTCGGCCACTGACGTGGAGTTACTTCCAGGTGCACTGGCAAAACCGATGCCGCGAGAATCGAGATACTGTCGATCAATGTGGTCTTCGCCGATCGTGACCGTCCCGACAAATTTCACACTGCTTCCATCCAGAAGGCCTGCGTTCACCGGCGTTTCCGAACGCACGATAAGAACATCCGCATCCCGGACTGTTCCCCGCGTGATCTCCGATGTATCCAATGCCACCACATCACCAATACGGGAAAAAACATCGACAACCATCGGAGTGTGTTTGTTGACAACGATTCGAGGGCGGAGGCTCGTCACCTTCTTGCTCCGTGGCTCATTGAAGGGATTTGAGATATTCGTGGGTCGCATATTGAGACCGAACTGAGTCGGGGCCGGCCGTTCGTAGTGCATTCGTTTGATTCTTGTCGATGATGCGGGCTTTGGCTGTATCTGCAAGTTGAAGTTGCACGAGTCTGTTCACTACGCCCTGTAGTGAGGGATCATAAATGGGAAATGCAACCTCAATCCTCTGACTGAGGTTCCGACGCATCCAATCTGCTGATGACAGGTAGTACATCGGATTGCCACCGTTGTGGAAAATGAATACTCGCGCGTGCTCAAGAAATCGGTCCACGATACTGATGACCTTGATATTTTCACTCATTCCCTTCACTTCCGGAGTAAGGCAACATATCCCGCGAATAATGAGATGGACGGCAACACCTTTCTCACTCGCCTCATAGAGCTTCGTAATCATGTCCGAGTCTTCAAGACTGTTCATCTTCGCGATGATTGACGCCGGGTTCCCTTTTCGTGCGTTCTTTATTTCCCGATCAATCAGTTTCACAAAACCCGATCGTAACACAAAGGGAGCAACGAGCAGGTGTTCGAATTCGGCCCCTCGCGCACGCCGCGAGAGTACATCGAATACCACGGCCACCTCCTTCGTAAGACGCACATCGGCCGTGAACAATCCGAAATCAGTATATATCCGTGCAGCGTTTTCATTGAAATTGCCTGTGCTGAGATATGCTACTTGCGTTACTTTCCCCTGCTCTTCGAGCGTGACAAGACAAAGTTTCGCATGAACTTTCAGGCCGGGGAAACTGTAGAGCACTTTCGCACCCGCTTTTTCCAACTCCGAGGCCCAGTAGAGGTTCGATTCCTCATCAAACCGCGCTTTCACTTCCACAAACACTGTTACTTGTTTTCCAGACCTGAGCGCCTTAAGAAGCTCCTCTATCACCCTTGAGTTACGGGCAACCCTGTAGAGTGTGATCTTGACGGAAACAACTCGAGGATCATCCGCTGCCTGTGAAAGAAACTGTATGACTGTCTCGTACGAATGATACGGATAAAACAAGAGCTGATCCCTTTGAAGTACCTCTTCGATGAAACGACGGGAAGAAGGAACTCGAAGTGGCTCCATCGGCTGGTAGGTGAGATCAGGATCCTTGGGGTTTGGGAGAGAGAACAAATCATGGAAATTGTGATACCTCGCCCCTTCAACCAGATCATCGGCGCCGAGATGAAACAGTCTCTTCAGCAGCTTTCTCATATGTCCCGGCATGTCAACGTCGTAAAGAAAACGGCAGAGCACCCCCGCTTTCCTCTTTTGTAATGCTGTTTTTATCTTTTGTACCAAGTCTCCGGAGAATTCATCATCAATATACAGCTCTGCATCACGAGTCATTTTGATGGAATATGCTCCCAAGACATCGTGGTTCGGGAAGACAGCGGACAGGTTCATTCTGATAACATCGTCGACAAACATGATGTCATGCTGGCCACCGGAGGATGGTAAGGTAACAAACCGGGGAACCGCATGCGTTGGAATCTCTATCAGCGCGTATTGCGGTGATCCCTTGCTGCGATCGTTATGTCGTTCACGTGCCTCCAGAGCGACGCACAAATAAATTTGTCTGTTCTCCAGAAATGGCGGCTCCTTTTCCACCCCAAGGAATACCGGCGCGAGGCTACCGAGAATTTTTTCCTGAAACAACGACTTCACAAACCTGATCGCTTCACCATCAAGAGATCCCTCACGTAGAATCCGGATTCCTTCCTTCTCCAACGCGGCAGTGATATCATTGCGGAAAACCCTGCCGAACTCCTCCTGCTGGTGTATGACTGTCTTGTTGATCTGTTTCAACAACCAAGCAGGTTCGAAACCGAGATCCTTGCGTTTCTTCTTTTTCAATCCTTCGAGCGCCCGAACGGATGCCACTCGTACTCGGAAGAATTCGTCCAGATTGGAGGAGAATATCGCGAGGAACTTGATGCGTTCGTAAAGGGGGACCGAGGGATCGGCAGCTTCCTGCAATACACGGTGGTTGAAGGAGAGCCAGCTTAACTCCCGATTCATGAATCTGATTGGAGAATTATCCATGCAGTAGGTCTAAGGAGATGAAGTGCCTTGACGATGGCGAGCCATCGTACGGAGTCAAGATAGGAGAAAAGAAGTTTCAATCAAGCGGTCCAAGCGCAGCTCCGGAGAAACCGATTTACACCGGACGCCTATTCTTCAGAAAGAATGATAAAGCCCGGCGCGTTGACTTTCACCCAGTAGGCTTTACCCGGTTCGATGGCCGGTGCGACAACAATCCCGTTGGAATATCCATAGAAGGGGGAGACGCGAATCCCTGGCGGGGAAGTAACAACATCGGCAGTATCCACAGGAACCGATATGGAACCAATAATATTCCAGCCGGCCAGCACAGGAATGTAGTCCGTCGTTATCGGGGCCCCACCAACTTCATTGGTCGAAGCAGTGGCAAATTTGGCCCAGTACCCGGTTCCGTTTTCAAGCACAACTTCAGGCATGTAGCCCGTCGTAGGATTAAACGAGAACCCGGAAGAAGTGGCATTGGGAAAAAGCTGGCGTAATGAGTCTTCCGTCGTCAATATGGGATTGGAAATCATGTTCCAACCCGCCGCTATTTCTATTCCGACAATGAAATTCACTGAAAACCTTCTTGCGTTACCGAACGGGCCCGACCCGCCACTATTTGTCGCTTTAACTCGCCACCAATACTTCTGTTGGTGCATCAGAGAGTGAAGTTGTAGCGTGGTATCTGACACCGTCGAATCGACAATCAGTGCGGTGAAAAGAGAATCCGTCGCAAGCTCGATCGTGTATGAAGAAACAGCAGGTCCGCCCGTACGCCAGACGAATTCCACCGACGTCTCTGCAATGGTATCGCCATCAGCCGGAGAGACAAGATTCACCTGTGCAGGAGGAGCGACAATTGTTGTAAAATTCCGGATGAGAGAAAATGGACTTGATGCCGGTGTGCCGTTCGCACGAACGCGCCAGAAATACCGTGTTAGGTTGGAAAGAGGTCCAATAGAAAACGTCGTATCAGAGACCGCAGGGTTATCAAGAACGAACGGTGAAAAAAGAGAATCGAGAGAGACTTGGAGATGATATGTCGTTGCTCCGATTGCGGTTCTCCAAACGAGAGCAGGAGTCGCTGGTATGCCGGTTGTATTATTGGGAGGGGCGACCAGGGTTGGCTGTTGTGCCGGAACGTTCACGATGATACTGTGAGAATACCAGAGCGACGAGTCCAAACCCATTTGCTGGAGACGGTAGTACCAGACACCAGGCGACGAGGTTGTGTCCGTAACACTGTAGCTGTGAGGTGCCCCAAAACCGGGACTGAAGCTTCCCGGTACAGTCTCATAGTTTGTTGGACCATTAAGCGAACGTTGAACCCAGAATCCGTAGTTAAAGTCTTCGTACGCGGTGGACCATTCAAGTTGGACGCGATTGTGACTGACAGGTACGGCCGAAAAATTCGAGAGAACGATGCCAGCCGCCAGTCTCTCTCCCGGCGATAGACACATTCCGAGTATCAAGGCCACCTGAAAGCCGGTTCTTCGAGTCATTGGGTATCTCTTCCAACAAGAGTCATAACATTCTACGCATCGAGAATGATACGTTCTACTTCCGCTTCACGAACACATAGACTTCCATACCGGTGACAACCACATCATTCTGCAGACCGTTCCATCGGCGGATTTGATCCACCGTCACGTCATACTTCTTCGCAATGGTGTTGATGGACTCACCCCGCTTGACGGTGTGAACAGTGAGATCACCATCATCATCAGCCGGTCGTTGTGTTTGTTGTTGTTGCGTGGCCTTTCGCGTAGCCCGGCGTTGCCTGCCTGTCGTCGGGGTTTGTTGCGTTGGCGTAGTCGATTGCGGGACCACCTGGCGCGGTGGCACAGTGCTGGTTTGCGGTGGTCGTTGCGGCACTGCCGGAGGACGTTTTTCAACAACTGGTGCAGGCTCTTGACGCGGGGTCAATCGCTCCACAAGTTCATTCAACCCTTTCGCCAACGCGGGCCGAATAACAACAACCGTCGAGGAGACCGACGTTTTCAAGAGAAAGTTTGTGTCCGAAGGCGTCAAAGAATACAGTTCCATCCTCATCGGTCGGGAACCGGATATTTCAATTTCATACTTCGGCCTGTTCTTGATCATCATCGGGGTATCAACAAAGGCTTCGGCTTGAACTCTGGAAAGTGCAAAGAGGATCGGGTTCACTGTCTCCTGTGGTATTCTTCCCGTGCGTGAGAGCCACTCGCTTCCTTCCCGACGCAGAGAAAATGTCCTTGATCCATTTTTGATGTTAAACGCGGTGAGCGAATCACCTGGGACAGCGTAGATGACACGCTGGCGCCAATCGCGAAGATCCCAATTCAGCAGCGATTGGGTGAGCCCTTGCGCAAGATACACCGTATCCGAAAGCGGTGTACGCACAAATGCCGCGCCGGGAGTCGGGGCCGACTTTCCAACAATCAAGGCAATGCTTTTCCCGTCGTCGTTCACAAACGCAACATTTGTTCCCTGGTCGTCAACCTCAAAGATCTGTTGTCTGTCTGGATTGGAAGAGACCAACCCCGTGAGCCGAAATGCGGCCATGCCATCCTGCAGCATACGCACTTTTTCCGGGTCGGCAGTGGCAAATAACGGTTCTGTCACCTTCCACTCACCTCTCACGCGCTCAAGCCTGACAAAACCCTGCACACGACTGATGTCGATGCGGACAATGCGTTGCGGATCCAGAAAGTACCGCTCCGAGGGAACCGCGTACGTTGTGTCTTCAATTTCGTCCGAGTCCTGCAGGAAATATGCAGTTGCCAGCACGACAAGGAGGAGCAATAATATGATGAGATTCGATCGTTTCATGGTTGAGGTTAGAAACTGTGCTTGTGCCGTCTACGCCGCGCGCCTTTTATCAACATCCATAGCATACCGCCGAGTATCACCACACCAGGTGGGCCGGCGAAACTAAAATACTTTGCAACATTCTTTGTTTGTTCCGAAACTTCCTGAAGTGGTGGGGGTGCGACATCTCGTGTCCGCACAGCAGAAAGGACAGTATCTTCAACAATCCAATCTACAAGATTGACCGCAAAAGAAACATTATCATATTCCCGAACATGCTCGTCCAGCAGGAAGTCTCCATCGCCAACGATGCTGAGTCGGGTGCGCTGTCCGCGCGGAATAAATGTCCCCGCGGTAGTATGCGTAACAATGTCCCTGAGGGATGGATCCCGGATATCGGAGAATGCACTTTTGAAATTCCCTTCCAGCACGGCACCCAGGGAAATATGTTTATCCTCAAACTCATCCGGCGTAACAGTTGTACGCGGTGATATGACGACCCCATCCACCGGATAACGTCGCGAGAGCGTGGATGACATCACCACTACATGGTCGGTCACGCCTCGAATGGTGGCAAGGCGCATATCAAGAGAACTGACAAACGGAAACATGACCGGACCGGTGCTGCGCAATAAGTCATTCTCCTTTGAGAAGTCTGACGCAACAGGGTAGAACGGATATAGCACCTCGGAAGCGTACGTATGTTGGTCAAGCCCTTCACGAAGGAGGTATGGAGCACACCGCCCGTCTGCCACCAGATCCTTGTGTAAAATCCATCCGTAGACGTCGAACATGTCATCGAGGTTCACCTCGGTCGGTCGCGCATAACGCATCTCCGCATCCGGTACAACACTGTTCATAAAGAAGGCGACCCGCCCACCACGCATGATGTATTGGTCAAGCTGGATCTTTTCAACGTCAGTAAACCTTCGCGTGGGAGCAATAACCAAAAGAGCCGTATAATGTTGTGGCATCAATGGGCCGTTGGAGAACTGCACCGAAACCACTGCGTGTTGACGGCCCAGGGCACCTAAAAAAGTTTTCATGCGCTCCGGGCCAGGACCACCGCCATCTGTCAGAATACCAATGGTCTTCAATTCGGACGAGGTCATCTTTTTCAAACTCGCCGTCATCTCATATTCCAATCGATCAAGGGATTCAATGATCGGCAGCCGTTCAACCTTGTCGGCATATGAAAACGCAAGCCCTGCGTACGCCTTTGCGCTCTGGAAGCGATTATTTCTGATCACTTTCACCTGGACGGGTGTAATACCTTCCCGAAGTGCGTCCTGTTCCTCTGCTGCCCCTGCAAGTGGATTGATGAATTTATAGTGGAACCTGCCGTTCGAGTTGGCGCGCAGTTCTTCCAGTAATTGCTGAACGCTACGGCGATGGTTGTGGTAAGGGGGTGGAAGTTCCGGACTAAAGTATGCACGGACCAGGAACGTGTCGTCGAGTGACGAGAGGAATTTCTTCGTGACATCAGACAGTGTGTATGCTTGATTCTCTGTAATATCGAAACGCGCAAAGGACCGCACGGAAATCAGGTTGGCGAACACAAGAATCCCGATAACGATCGAAGCACGCGCAAAGCGTTGTCCAATCTTGAAATCCCTCCAGCGCCAAAGGCTTTGACCTGTTTCCTGAGACGCGCTGACAGTCGCCAGCACGACAAAGAGTACGATCAAGGAGAGATAATAGATGATATCGCGGGAGTCAATGACCCCTCGGGCAAGACTTGAGAAATGATGCCCGACGCCAACATATTCCACCGTGGAAACGAGTCCGATCGGCACGTATGCGAGCACCTTATCCAAAGCGAAGAGCACAAAACAGATCAAGAATCCGAGAATCAGTGCGACGATCTGATTGTCGCTCAGGCTTGAACCAAACTCCCCGGCGGCAACGAACACACCCCCAAGGAGGATCAGGCCGAGATAGCCGCCTATCAGCGCCCCCGTATCAAGATCGCCAAACGAACTGATTGTCACGACATAGAGCATCGTGGGAAGCAGCGCAGCACAGACGAGAACCCAGCCGGCGAAAAACTTGCCGACGACAATCTGACCGATGGAGATGGGCTTCGTCTTGAGCACTTCAAATGTCCCCACCCTCTTCTCTTCGGCTATGAGTCGCATTGTGACAGCTGGCGCAAACATCAGCAACAACAGGGGTGCAATTTCAAAAAATGTTACAAGGGAAGCGGTATTTGCAAGAAACAGGTTCGTGGCAACATAAGCACCCGCGAGAAGGAGGAAAATCGTGATGAAAATATAGGCGAGGCTGGAATCAAAATACGCCCGAAGTTCCTTGCGCAATATGACGCTGATGTTTCTCACTGACTGTTGTGTCCTGTTGTAATGCGATGGAATATATCCTCAATTTGTACACGACCGCGGTGGACGTGTACCAGCACCCATCCTTCATTGACACAGAGATGGAACAATTGACGTCGCAGGTTTCCCTCGCGACGCGCCTCGATATAAAATCCTTTGGTCCGCTCTCCATCCTCCTGCTGCGACAACGGTGAAACCAGCACGACACCCTCCAGCGTTCGGAGCATACGCTCCGTCCTCTCAGGATCATAGGGGTCAGGAAGATCAATCCCGATAAAAAATTTCTGCATCCCTTCGAATTGAAGAGTGAGATCGCTGATGGACGAATCCGCCAGCTTCTTACCGTGATCAATGATGATAACACGGTCGCAGACAGCCTGTACTTCAGAGAGAGTATGCGTCGAGAGAATCACGGCCTTCTCCTTCCCCACTTGCCGGATGTGTTGACGGAACTCGAGTATCTGGTTCGGGTCGAGACCGTTTGTCGGCTCGTCGAGAATCAATACCTGCGGCAAATGGAGCATGGCCTGTGCAAGGCCTACGCGCTGCCGGTATCCCTTGGAGAGTCTGCCAATTTCAAAATGCTTCACCCCTTGCAGATCAAAGGTTTCCACGACAGCCTTGATGCGTCGGGGGATCATCTTTCCCGGGACGTTTTGCAGCCGGGCAATGAATTCGAGGTACTCGATCACATCCATATCTGGATAGAGCGGATTGTCTTCAGGAAGATACCCGATCAACTTCCGCACTTCATCAGGGTCTTCTTGAATATTCTTGCCGTACACCTCGACGGAGCCACCCGAAGGCGTTAGGAACCCGGTAATCATACGCGCAACCGTGGTTTTGCCTGCCCCGTTCGGGCCGAGCAATCCTACGATCTGACCCGGCTGGACAGTGAACGACAAATTGTCCACGGCCTTCGTGGTGCCATAATATTTGGTGAGCGATGTAACGACGACGGACATGATCTGTGTCTACCTTACCCTGACAAATTCAATACGCCGGTTCTGTTGACGTCCTTCTTCGGTATCGTTTGGCGCTATTGGCCTGACAAAACCAAACCCACGCGTGGCGATCCGGTTCGGATCAACACCGCGCGCAATAAGCCATTCCATGACGGATCTTGCTCTTGATTGAGAAAGCTTCAGGTTGTACGAGGCCTTGCCAATGTTATCGGTGTGGCCATGGATCTCAACCTCTATCCCCGGGTTTTCTGCAAGAGTATTTAAAACACCCTGCAACACGGGTTCGGATTCAGGTTTGATACTCGCACTATTGAATTCAAAGACCACTCCTTCAAGAACAATAGCCTTGCCGATTTCCACGGCGAGCGTTTGTTTCTTGGCCACATCGTCTTCTGCGTTCAGCGGGTTGGTGCCGCGACGGACTTCCACCCCATCTTCAATGGAGCCGGCATCGGTGTCTTTGTTCAACGGATCAGTCTTATGTGTCAGGACCTCATCGCCATCCGTCAGGCCGTCGCCATCGGTATCAGGTCGTAGCGGGTTTGTCTTGTGTGTTAACACCTCGGCACCATCAATGAGACGATCGGCATCGGTATCCGGGTTCAGTGGGTCAGTAGTGTGTACCTTGACCTCGGCACCATCAGTCAGGCCGTCGCCATCAGTATCCGGGTTGAGAGGATCGGTTTTGTAGCGACGAACTTCTTCCCCATCCGTGAGTCCATCACCATCGGTGTCCGGATTGTGCGGATCAGTTCCAATCCTTTTTTCCTCTTTCGTCAACAACCCATCCCTGTCCGGATCTGTATCTTCATCCTCTCCGACAACAATCACTCCAACGAGTAGATTCCAATACCCGGCCTTTACCTCCGGATCGAGACTGGTCAATCCCTTGACAAAACTGTTATTATAGCCTGCACTGATATCAACAGCAACGCGATTGTCCACCATAAACATTGCTCCAGCGCCGACGGGGATGAACCCTGCCCTCCCGCTTTCCTTCAGTATTGAACCATTTTTGGGGCGCCGTTCCTGTTCGTAGTACATCAACCCTGCACCAACATAGAGGTACGGACTCCAACGCGGGGTAACCAGAGGCGAAAAAACAAGCCGATAGTCAAACGGGATGACCTGAGTCTCGAAACTGTTTGCCTTGAGTTCGCCAAACTCGATTCCAAACTCTCCGTGAATCCGCGGCGCGAGGGGATGACGAATGAAGGCTCTCGCATCATATCCGCTTCCATCTTGCGATGTCTCAGAATTGCTGAGAATTCCGCCAACCTTAATCCCGACCTTCACACCATCATCGCGAAACTGTGCAAGAAGTGCAGGAGATAAGAACACACAGAACGACGCAACGATTAGCCACGACTTTGAACGCATGACTCGCGTTTTCCTTTCTCGAAGGTTTGAGACGAACGCCAACACCAACCCTTGCTCCCACGGACGTGTGTAACGGTATCCCACAGGCTACCTGTTCAGAGAACAAGAACACGTTTCGGGGGAAATGACTTGGGATTCAGGCACTCTCGCGGATACATCAGTGACACGAATCCCCAATACGGAGTCTCTCAATGAGAGTCTCAATGTTCATTGAAGATCTTGCGAGATTTAGACCTGAGAAGGGGAGTTGCGTTGCCTTAAGGTGTTGAAAAAAAACCTGTAAATCAAGACCGGCGCTCAATTTAAGATAGTTACCAGGAAATTGCGCTCTGACCTATCGCAAAAGCAACATTTTTCGTGACTCTGACATGATTTCGCCACCTTCCGTAACGACCAATTCCAGCCGGCAGATATACAACCCGCTGGCAACATGCAGCCCTTCAGTGTTCGTCCCATTCCATTCAATTGAAAAAGAGCCCATCGGACGGCTCTCTTGAATCAGTGTCTTGACAGCACGACCGAGAATGTCGTAGACCTTCAGAGTCACTTTTCCATTCTTGGGAACGCCAAATCGAATTGTGGTGGAAGGATTGAAGGGATTAGGGTAGTTTTGATTTAACGAGAATTCAACCGGAACTGTATTCTTTTTCTCTATTCTCAATCCAATGCGTTCGGGTCGTTCTACAACCACGGATCCGGCATACGAAAGCGAAACAACCCGGTCTCCGACAACGATGCTTGCATCCACCGGTTGCCGTTGATTTTCCCATCGCAGTGTGATGGGGTATGAAGCCCCGCGAAGTATCACTGGTAACTCAGTGGCTCCGGAGCCAGCAGTCTCCAGAAGACGATTACTTGCAAAGCGAACATCGAATGCACCGTCCGGGGGAGCCGGCGGCAGTTCATAGTACGCAGCCAGGGCTTGGCTATTGTCGGAGTCAGAGTAGAACAATGTTTGCGAGTGTGACGCTCCGTCTTCAATTACGAACGAGTTTGCATCCACAAGTGATGGAACCATTCTTTGCGTTGCAACGGCTTCATTGAAAATGAGGAACCCATTCTGACTGACCTTGACCCAAAAACCAAATGCCGGCTTCAGGCTGTCCACTGCGGAATAGCTGCCCGTATATCCAAAAAAGGATGTACGAATAATACTATCGGGTGAAGAGGAAACACTTGCAACGGCAAAGGGGAAAGAGAGTGAGCCGATGAGATTCCACCCGGTGGTCACCGACATTGTGTCCACTGCAATGGGATAACCCGTGAAATTCATGATGGGGTTCGTGAACTTGGACCAGTAGCCTCTCCCGTTACGCAACGTATCACTACGAAAATACTGGCCCTGAAAGCCGTAACTGAATGGAACGATGTACGGGCACGTGACATCGACGGGAAGAGAGTACAGCCTCCAACTTTCGCCAAGACTCACCTGAATAAGGACCGCCCCTCCGATTCCGGTGCCGGATCCGGAGAGAGATAACGAATCAGGAGTCGAGATCCCATTATGTGAAAGGTATATCTTGCCTGATACTCCGCCGGCATTAACAGGCGCAAAGGTTACAGCAACCTTGACACTATCAGATGGACCGACCTTGAAACTGATAGGAGAGACCGTAAAGGCAGGCGAGTTTGATGATGCAGTGACGACAAGGATATTACCCTGTGCGAGATTGCGAACCACAACACTATCTGTGACCCTGCATCCGACACTCATCGCACCGAAACTCATGCTGTTCGTGCTCAAGGAAAGACGTGGAGCTTCATATTTTATGAGACTGTAAACCGAGCCATCCTCTGTTTCGGAATACCCTCCAACGTATACATTCGCCAAGGCATCGACTGCAATACCCTGAGGCTCATCATTCAGTTGTGCGGGATCGTCGTACCGGGTCGCCCATTGTTGGACACCAGCGGAATTGTATTTCACCGTCGCATAGTCGTAGCCGGACTTGAACATAAAGCTGTATCCGGTGACATACGCATTACCTTTCGCGTCAATGGCAAGGTCAGAGGCAACGTCGTCATCACTTTCTGGATTGTTGTAGCTTGCAGTCCATTGATGAACTCCCGTCGGGCTGTATTTTATTGTTACAAAATCATATCCAACACCGGGGAGTTGGCTGCCACCTGCGACGTATACATTACCCGAAACATCGAGCTTGAGCGCCGACGGGACGTCACTTGCATTGCCCGATCCCGTGTACCGAACCAGCCATTGCTGTGTCCCGGCGCTGTTATACTTGATGGTGGCATAGTCATATCCCGTACCCACGCCCTGACTGGCGCCGACGATAACCACGCTATTGGAACCATCAACCGCAACAGCGTAAGCTTGATCAGATCCATTGGCCGGACCGTTATACCGTCTTTCCCATTGTTGAGCACCCGACGAATTGTACTTTACTGTTTCAAAGTCCGCGTTCCCGGTGGTTCCGAAACTCAAACCGGTAACGATCACATTTCCCGATCCATCAAGCGCTACATCAAATGCTTCGTCCACGGAATCAATTGGCCCGTTGTAAAACGATGCCCAGAGCTGGTTCCCCGTGGTTTGATACTTCAGAGTGATAAAATCGTTGTTCGTCGCTGTGGTATGTCGTGTACCAGTCACGTAGACATTACCGGAACCATCCACCGCAACGTCTGCACCCTGGTCAATCGCATCCCCCGCACTGGAATATCGTGCCACCCACACCTGTGCCCCGTTCACGTTATACTTTGTTGTCGCGATATCGTACCCCGTCGCCAAGCCGAAGCTTGTACCGGTAACGTAGGAATTTCCAAACTGATCAACCGCGATCGCCGACGGAAAATCCTCGGCTTCACCCGGACCATCATACCGGACAACCCATTGCTGTACACCCGCCGCATTGTACTTCACGGTGGCATAGTCACTCTGACTTTGCTGATCGAAACTTGCTCCCGTGATATAGATATTTCCGAAAGCGTCGACTGCCACGGCAGAGGCCTCGTCAGCAGAGTTGCCCGGACCATTGTAGCGGGTTTGCCAAAGCTGGACACCAACAGAACTGTATTTCACTGTGGCAATGTCCTCATCGGTCACCAATCCGTAACTCGTTCCGGTGACATGGACATTGCCGAATCCATCAACGACAACAGCCGCCGCCGCATCGTAGTCATTTACTTCGCCGACATAACGCGCAGCCCACATCTGCAGACCAATGGAGGTATATTTCACAGTTGCAAAGTCCTCAAAGGTTCCGGACCCCGTGCTCGATCCCGTGACATAAACATTGTCCGAGGCATCGACAAATATTGCCGAAGCCGCATCGTATGAATTCCCCGGCCCATTATATGCCGCGACCCACCTCACTCCACCCGTACTGCTGTACTTGATTGTCAGATAGTCATCACCGGTTGCAAATGCGTATGTGGTTCCGGTAATATACACGTTGCGCGAAGCATCAATGGTAATCGCTGTGGGGAGATCGTCGGATTCTTCAGGAGAATTGTAACGTGATGTCCAATCGGTGCCGCCAAAAGTATCATATTTGATGGTTGCATAATCTGCATCAAACTCCAGGTTATAACTTGCACCAGTCACGTACGTATTCCCACCGACATCCACAGTCATCGCCGAAACGGCGTCATAGTCGTTTCCAGGTCCATCATAGCGCCTGACCCATACCTGTGTTCCGAGAAAACTGTATTTGATAGTGACGAAATCCTCGTATGTTTCCTCTCCATAACTTGTCCCGCTGACATAAACACTCCCGGAGATATCAATACCAAGACCTACAGGGATATCAAAGTCGCTTATGCCACCATCAAAAGACTTTGCCCACAGTTGCACACCTGCGGAATTATACCTGACCGTCACGATGTCTGCGTCTGTCGTCGCTCCATAGCTGACACCGGTGACGTGAGAGTTTCCTCCGTTGTCCACCTTGATACCCACGGCAGCATCGTAGTCATCCGCCGGGCCATTGTAGCGCGCAACCCATTGTTGAACGCCACTTGAATTATACTTGATCGTCACGAAGTCTTCATCGGTATCGATACCAAAACTTGAACCTGCGACGTACACATTTCCCGACCCATCAACAACAATGGCAGTCACGGCATCATAGTCATTCCCGGTGCCGTTGTACGAAGCCAGCCATTGGAGCACGCCCGAACTATTGTACTTTAACACAACCGCATCATAGCTGCTAAAGATGCCAGTGGTGTAACCTGCCACATAAACGTTGCCGGAAGCATCAAACGTAATAGCGTATGCGGCATCCAAAGATGGGGCAAGACCTGAAGAATAATGCGTTACCCATGCAGAGAGAGCGGAATCCACACCTGCTTCGCTAATGCCTGCCTTTCGTGCAGCTTCTCGATCAACTCTTGGGCGCTCACTCATCAAGTTCTTCCAAGGTTTTGTCTTCCGGAGACTCTGTCTCGTGCTCAGCTTCTCTCGCCGCGACATGTTCTCCACAGGGCCGGGCAGGGGGGACCGCTTCCACTTATCCTCAAATCTTTCGATCCGTTCGCGCTTGGATGTCGTAAAGGGTTTCACAACCGGCGGTCGATTTTTTTCCACACGCCGCTCGCGTGTATGCGTCTGCGCTCCGCCGATGTCAAGCGTCAGCGCTAAACAAATAATCACCGCAACAAGAGTCATAGGCACATGTTTCAAGACACTCATCTCACACTCTCTCTCATTCTTTGAGTCTGCTCTCGTGTCGTTGTTCAGGAACGGGTTCAAACGCCGGACGTTTCGATACATGAGAAGGCAAGGAAGCGGTCTCGAAAACGAGAATACCGCTTTGATCAACCTTCACCCAATACCCTTTTGCCGGCAGAAGTGTATCTGCCGCTGCGTATGCTGTTTCCTGGAACTCAAAGTATGGTGAAACAACAATACCAGTTGGCACCTGGATAATAGTGGTGACATCGATTGGTTCAGTTATCGCTCCCACAAGATTCCAGCCGGCAAACACGGAAACGGTATCCGTCAATCGGGCCAGACCGCTCATCGTCACTTGTTGGGCTGAGTCAAACTTGACCCAATATCCCGCACCCGCGTGCAAGGAGTCTTCCATCACATAACCAATCTCGTTGATGAAACCATACGCCCCGGCAGTCGCCGTTGGAAATACGCCACTCACTTGCACATCTGCAACATTGAGAGGAAGACTCACCAGGTTCCACTGATTTGTCATCTGATAATGACGTGTCAAAGTTACGATGGTGGAGAACGTCCATGTCTCAGAGTACACACCGATGCCCGCGGCATTCTTCGCGCGCACGCGCCAGTAATACTGATTCGATGGCGACAACCCTGCAAGAGACTTTCCCGTCACGGAGAGTGTTGAATCGTTCACTACGATTGAGACAAAGAGCGAGTCCGTCGATACCTGAATATGATACGTTGCCGCGCCAGGAACAACATTCCATGCTGCATTGACTGTCAACGGCTGGTCAACGGCTCCATCCCCCGGAGCCACCAGAATCGGCGCAACTGGAATTGTTGTAGTGGTGTATCCGTACAGACGAATATCATCCACATAAAAACCATCGCGTTCCTCCCCGCCATCTGCCGACAAGCGGAATCGAATTTTCACGGACTGCCCGGCATAAGGTGTCAAGTCAACCGAAGCCTGTGTCCAATCCACAGCAGGACTGTAGCTATCGTAACCCCACACTCCCCCGGTTTGTTTGCTCCCGCTCCGACCGGAACCAGGACGTGAAAGTGTTGGGCGAAGATTGAGCCAGGTCGAACCTGAATTTGTGGAGACTTCAACCGTCGCAAAGTCCCATGTTGGTTCCAACGCCCACTTGGTCCAGAACCTTAACTCGGCAAACTGGTAGTTCACAAGACTGACGGCATTGACCATCGTAAGGGCGTTGTTTGCATTGGCCGCGTACTTTCCAGCAGGACTATCCGTGAATGCCGCCGGCGGAGTATGCGATTGCGATGTGGTACCCCATCCGGTTCCTATCGTCCAAAGGGTTGTACCGGCGCTTGCGCTATCGGAAAAGAGGAGATGAGCCTGGCCGAGATATAATGCAAGTGTGTCGGTCCTTTCAAATCCCTGTGCATCGGAAAAAGTGATATAGATATTGAATCGTTCCACCGGTGCCGTACCCAGGGCCTGGGCTTCAAAGACTGCTTCGGTCGTAGCGAGTTTTGGCAACGAATCCATCACGAGAGTTGGTGTCGTGAAGGAAATCCACGGAACACTGGCCGAGGCTGTCACGCTCAATGCCGTTGCGGTGGAAAGCCCGACATTCTTCACCGAAGCAACCAACGTGAATGTCTCCCCCGGCTCAATGGACGCCAGGCTGTCGGGTCCCAGAATTGTGTATGCCCGAACTTTGGGATAGTGACCGGCAAAATATGCAAGATACTTATTGGATGGGATATTCTCAGCGGCAAGCGGGACGATTTGAGTGGACGCAGGCCAGAAGGATGATGTTCCAACTTCAGGCGTCAAAGCAAACGCTCTTGGCTTTGTCGTGTCTCCGAACATATAATCATCCGAATTACCGCGCGTCGAGTAATTGACCGTTTGTTGGTCGGTGCCATTGGTATATCTGCCAGTAAATGTCATATCGTAAGCCCAGTCGCGATAAATCACCGAGTCCGAATTCTCACTGGAGAGATAACCAAAAGGATAGATCAGGTAGTTGCCATAAGTATGATAGTTGAACGCCGTCTTCACATTGTGACCGCGCATGAAGAGATCAATCGCCTGCGTTTCCTGCTCCGAGAACTCAGAAGGCCCGCGATATGTATCACTGCTTGATGACGTGCTGGATCCACCGTTTGCGGCATTCCACATGTGAAATGGTCCGTAGTTGCGGTTAAGGTCAACACCGAACGAACCACCATTGTCACGCCTGTTCTTGCGCCACAATCCTCCACCCGATGGATTGGTTGTTTGGTTGTGGGCGTAACCATCGGGGTTGACGACTGGAATGAACCACATCTGACGATTGTTGACAAGATAGGTCGCTTCCTGATTGATGCCGTAATTTTCCAGCAGCCACGTCATATAATAAAAGAGGGTCATCATCCCTCCCGGCTCCCGCGCATGATGGAGAGCGGTATACAATACTTCTGGTTCCTCAGGTTCGTTGGTCGAAGCATTGTCAGAAATCTTCACTGCCCAGACGGTTCTGCCCCCGATGGTGGTGCCAAGAGATTCTTTGGCGGTGATGAGCGAGGGATGAAGGAGTTGGAGGGAATCAAGCTGTTGCACAACCTCGGCAAATGTGTAGTATCCACCCATGCTGCCAAGACTAAAATCTGAAACTGTTGCCGGTTCTGCCGCGAGTTGTTCGGCGTAGTAGGCAGAGAGATCATCAATTACCACATCGTACGGAACTCCTTCCGACGTGAGTTGCTGCAATTCATGCGCGCCTGCAACGAATTCCATCCAACCACCCACCTTCCCCTCCACACCTTCGTAATCCATTCCTGTCTGCCAAATCCTGTCAAGGGTGAGACGGTCAGGGACGAGGATCCGCACCTTTTTGAATATTTCCCGCTCCGCCGCATGGCTCTGTGTACTCAAAGCGAACATGAAAACCAGTAACAGCCATCGCGCCATTGCGATTGCTCCTTGTTTTTGAAGATGGATGAACCCGGAATGCGTGAGTGAACTACCGCTTCCGTACCTTCGGAACATCTTGTTTGTTTTTAGTGACATTGAGAGAAGCCTTGCTCGCTGTCGCAGGGGAAAAATTCAATATGAGATAGCCGTTTTGGTCTGCTTTCACCCAATACCCGATTGAAGGAAGAAGGGTATCGGCACTGGCATATCCACCACCATTATAGGCAAAAAAGTCGGAGGTCACAAGACTGGGAGGAATCCTTCCAAGGTCGTTCACTTCAACGGGTTCGCTCAAACCACCAATCAGATTCCATCCCCCAACAACGGCGACCGTATCTACCAACCTGATGTCACCAACGAGTTCCACCTGAATGTCTGTTTTGAATTTCAGCCAATATCCCTCACCATTCTTCATCGTGTCGCGTGCAACGTATCCGCCGACAGGATCAAAGGCAAAGGCATTCGATGCGGCGTCCGGATAGAGGGTCTGCGCCCGGAAATCCGCAACCGAAAGAGGAACGGCTACAAGATTCCATCCTTCCGATACCGGGTACTGACGCGTCACTTGCATCGTAGTGGCAAAACTTCTCGTCTCCGACCAGCCACTTATGCCCGCCATGTTCTCTCCACGCACACGCCAATAGTATGTTGTACCAAGTTCGAGAGAATCAAGATTTCTTAAAGTATCGACAAGAGTTGAATCGTTGACAAGTATGGTGGAGAATAAAGAATCCGGTGACAGTTGAAGGTGATAGGATGAAACCAACGACGATTGTTGCCATGTTAGTAACAGCGAAGTTGGGAGGTTGCCTGCTCCGTTGACCGGCTGAGCAAGTACCGGTGTTCCTGGCGGGGCAATAATCGTAGTGAAGTGGAACACTCCGCTCAACGGACTGTATCCGCCCAGATTTCTTGCACGCACTCTCCAGTAATACTCCGTGAGATTATCCAGTGTACTTACGCTGTACGACGTATCCGTCAACAACGAATCATTGACCACAAGAGAGCCGAAGAGCGAATCGATGGCAACCTGCACATGATAACTTGTCGCCCCATTGGAAGCGCTCCACACTACTTCGAGATTTATCGGTTGATCTTCCATGTCATTTGCCGGAGAAAGAAGAGATGGAGCAGCGGGAGGAGATATGACTGTCCGGAAATTCCATTCAGCCGTGAATCCACTCACACCGATTTCATTGATCGCTTCAACCCGCCAAAAATATTCCGTGTCGTACGCAAGTGCATTCAGAAGATACGATGTCATAACAATCGAAGAATCATCAACCAGAAAAGATCGG
>JBJXHC010000107.1:0-14032 GCA_046160825.1 Bacteroidota bacterium
TGTCCTTGTACCCTAGGTAGACCGCCACGAGCAAGCAAACGACCGTGAAGAGAAGTCCAAACTTGCGTATGTCTTTGGGTGTGGTACTGATCTTGTCCATAGGTGGTTCCTATGAACTCATCCCCCCGTCCCCCTTCTCTTTGACAAAGAGAAGGGGGAGTGAGGGGGTTGAGTTCGGTGAAGCAATTATCAGATTCTTCGTCGCTTGAAAACACTCCTCAGAATGACGGCGTCAATCCAGCTCAAACTCCTTCATCCACTTCTCGTCGCTCTCAACTGGTTTCTGGTCCGACTTGGCAAGCACGAAACTTCCCATCACCAGGTAATCCATCTCCGTCCGCATGAAGCAGTTGAACGCCTCCTCAGGCCGGCAGACAATCGGCTCGCCCCGCACGTTGAACGAGGTGTTGATGATTACCGGACAGCCGGTCTTTCTATAAAAAGCCTGGATCACATCGTAGTACAACGGATTCGTTTCTTTATGAACGGTCTGGATACGCGCAGAATAATCAATGTGCGTCACCGCCGGAATCTCCGACCGCACAACATTCAGCTTGTCGATGCCGGCGAGGTTCTCATCTGCAACGGGCTTCCGCTTCTCCGGGACAACAGGCGCAACGAGCAACATATACGGACTGTCATACTCCATCCCGAAATACTCTGCAACATGTTCGCGCAACACCGACGGCGCAAACGGACGGAACGACTCCCGGTATTTTATCTTCAGGTTCATTACCGATTGCATTTTTGGAGACCGTGCATCGCCGATGATGCTGCGTGCGCCCAACGCCCGCGGACCGAATTCCATCCTTCCCTCAAACCAACCGACAACATTCTCTTTCGCAATCAATTCTGCAACCACCTCCGGCAACTCGTTACGTGTGACTTTGCGATACACAGTTTCATTCGTCTTCAGGCATTGCTCAATCTCTTCATCTGAAAACTCCGGTCCGAGGTACGAGCCGTGCTGCGAGTCTTTGCCGCGTGCCGCTTTTCGTTCATTCCCAAGTACAGCGTGCCAAGCAAACAATGCAGCACCAAGCGCGCCACCCGCATCTCCCGCCGCGGGCTGAATCCAAATGTCCTTGAATGGCCCTTCGCGCAGAATCCTCCCATTGCCAACGCAGTTCAACACAACTCCACCTGCCAGAACAAGATTCTGCTCTCCTGTTTCCTTGTGAACGTGGCGCGCCATCCGCAGCATAATCTCTTCGGTCACTTCCTGCAAGGAGCGCGCAAGGTCCATCTCCCGTTGCGTCAACTGTGATTCTGCTTTCCGGGGCGGGCCACCGAACAATGCGTCAAACTTCCGGTTGGTCATCGTCAGACCGGCGCAGTAATTGAAATACTCCATGTTCATCTTGAACGACCCGTCTTCTTTCAAGTCAATAAGATGATCATAGATGGTCTGTACGTATTTCGGCTCGCCATACGGTGCGAGTCCCATCACCTTGTACTCCGCCGAGTTGACCTTGAACCCTGTGAAGTACGTGAACGCAGAATACAGTAACCCGAGTGAGTGCGGAAAGTTCATCTCACCTTGAATCGTAAGCTTGTTCCCATCCCCGATCCCGTAACTCGTGGTCGTCCATTCTCCAACGCCGTCCAGAGTGAGAAACGCTGCATGTTGAAACGGTGAGGGATAAAAAGCAGAGGCGGCGTGGGATTCGTGATGCTCGGTGAAGAAGATCGGACCATCGTAGTCAAGTTCACTACGGATCGAATTCGGAATCCAGAGTTTCTCCCGCAACCAGAGCGGCATCGCCATCAGGAAAGAGCGAATACCGAGCGGCGCGTACGCCAGATAGGTCTCGAGGATACGCTCGAACTTGAGCAGTGGCTTGTCATAAAAAACAACGTGGGAGAGATCGGCGGCGGTAATACCCGCGTGACTCAAGCAGAAGGCAATTGCATTGGAGGGGAAATTGAAATCGTGTTTTTTGCGGGTGAAGCGTTCTTCCTGGGCAGCGGCAACGATCTCGCCATCCCTGATCAGCGCGGCAGCGGAATCATGGTAGTAGCACGAAATGCCGAGGATGTACGTTGCCACTCACCGTCCTCATCACATCTGAAATGATTTGATATATTCAACGAGCCGGCTGCAATCCTCAAGCGAATCAAGGTTCTGCGCCTCGCCCCCCTGCGCGGCGAGTTCATGGTGTTCTTGGATACTCAACACTCCAAGTTCCTGTTGACGCATGCGCTCGATGCTTTTTGCGGCAAACGCTGCAGCGGAAATTGTGGTAATGAACGGTACTTTGTGTTCCAGCGCCGCCCGGCCAATCGCATGCTCGTCCTTGCGGGACGTTTGTCCGAGCGGTGTATTAATGATGAACTGCACCCACCCGTTGTTGATGACGTCGATGATATTCAACGTCCCCTCACTCGCTTTGAGCACCGGGCGGTTGATGATGCCGTACTCTTGAAGAAATTTCGATGTCCCTTGCGTGGCGATAACCTTGAAACCGAGTCTCACGAATGCACGGACAACATTGGCGGAGCGTTCACGCTTGTCGTAGTCATTCAGACTTACGAATACCGTTCCGGATTGCGGTAACTCCATTCCGGCTGCGATGGATGCTTTTGCAAACGAGACTCCGAAGCTGCTGGAGATACCCATTACCTCGCCGGTGGAGCGCATTTCCGGACCGAGGAAATGATGGGCAGACGGAAACTTGGTGAATGGGAAGACCGATTCTTTTATCGCCACGTGCTTGGCCCAGCCGTAACCCTTGACATCCAGTTCCTTCAACTTTTTCCCCACCATCAGCTTTGCGGCAATCTTCGCCAACGGAATTCCCGTCGCCTTGCTCACAAAGGGTACAGTGCGCGACGCGCGGGGATTCACTTCAAGCACATGGACTTTATTCCGATGCAATGCGAACTGAATGTTGACCAGACCGACCACCTTGAGCGCGAGCGCAAGCTTACGCGTGTAGGTCATGATCGTATGCAACTGTTCCGCGGTAATGGAATACGGTGGAAGAACACACGAGCTATCGCCCGAATGCACACCGGCTTCCTCTATATGCTGCATCACCCCGCCGATATGAACGTCCTCGCCGTCGCACAACGCGTCGACATCGAACTCGTAGGCATCTTCCAGAAATTTATCGATCAGGATTGGACGTTCGGGCGAGACATACACCGCCTTCGCCATATATTCCGCCAGTGCTTCGTCCGTGTAGCAGATTTCCATTGCCCGACCGCCAAGCACGTATGATGGCCGGACGAGAACCGGATATCCAACGCGATGCGCCACACTAACAGCGGCGGTGAGGTCCGATGCTGTGCCGTAATCCGGGACGGGAATCTTTAATTCATCAATCAGCTTGCCAAAGCGTTCTCTGTCTTCTGCAAGATCAATGCCTTCGGTGGATGTGCCGAGAATTTTCCATCCGTGTGCTTCAAGTCCTTTTGCAAGCTTCAATGGCGTCTGGCCACCAAAGCTGACGATGATACCGTCGGGCTTTTCCAGATCGCAGATATTGAGCACGTCTTCCAGCGTCAGTGGCTCGAAGTAGAGTTTGTCGGTAATATCGTAATCGGTGGAGACAGTCTCGGGATTGCAGTTGACCATGATGGTCTCGAATCCCTCTTCTTCCAAACCCATCACACCGTGAACACAACAGTAATCGAATTCAATTCCCTGACCGATACGATTTGGACCGCTCCCGAGGATAATCACCTTCTTCCTTGTGGTACGGACGGCTTCATTCTCCATTTCATACGTGGAGTAATGATAGGGAGTTTCTGCAGCGAACTCGGCGGCACACGTATCAACGGTTTTGTATACTGGAACGATGCCGAACTTGATGCGTAGTGCCCGTACGGTTTTCTCGTCGGTCTTCCAAAGATGAGCAAGCTGACGGTCGGAGAACCCGAGTCGCTTTGCTTTGAAGAATATGTCTCTGGTTACCGGTTTCACTTCGATTCCTTGTGATGCATACCCGGCACGCGGTGTACTTTGCCTTCGGGATGACGCAGCGTAGTGTACAGATCGACTTGCTCCTTCGTCAACACACCCCTTGCTCTGATATGTGCCGCAAGGTGAACAGCGCGCAATTCACCGCGGAGTCTGCCGATGTCCTCTGTACGCTTCTTCATATCCGATTCCTCTGCCTTACCAAGTGCGAATAATCGGTGAAGGTCCTCCTCAAGTTTGATGATTTGTACGCCGAGGTTCTGCGCGTTCTCACTCATGTCGTCAAATATGGACTCGATGTCTTTCGTCTGGTCTTCGGAGAGTTGCAATGTGTCTCGAAGTTCAACAATGTGTTTCGGACCCGGATAGCCGTTGGGATCAGCATATGATGCCATGCCTGCACCTGCGCCTGATTCGAGAGCCTCACGATCTGCGGGGATGGTCTGAGCGGAAACTGAGTCGAAGCAGCAGACAGCTAGGAGCAGAGAGCAAAGAGCTGAGAGCAAGGAGCGGGCAGCCAAGAGCAAGAAGCATCTTCGTTCATTGCTCCAACCTCTCCGCTCTCCACTTATCGCTCTTTGCTCTTTGTTTTTATTTTTTCCTTTTGCCTTTTTCATTGAAGAACATATCCCTTCAACTCTTCTTCAAACTCCACAATCTCATTGATGTTATGCAGGAACCACGGATCGATGCCGGTGATTTCATAGAGTTCGTGAATTGACATACCGAGCAACAAGCCGTAACGGAGATAAAATATCCTGTCGGGACGAGGAAGCGAGATTTGTTCGCGCACACGCTCACGCCAGACTTGCTTCTCCGCATCCGTCAACTGTGCAATGTCGAACAAGTCCTTCCCGTCGGCGCCAAGGCCGAAGCGTCCCTGCTCAAGCGAGCGAAGGCATTTCTGCATCGCTTCTTTGAATGTCCGTCCGAACGCCATCGCCTCACCCACCGATTTCATTTGCACACCGAGCGTTTCATCCACACCCTTGAACTTCTCAAAGTCCCAGCGGGGAATTTTCACCACGCAATAATCGATTGATGGCTCGAACGAGGCCGGTGTTTGCTTCGTGATGTCATTGGGGATCTCATCGAGAGTGTAGCCTACTGCGAGCTTGGCAGCAATCTTTGCAATCGGGAAACCTGTTGCTTTGGAAGCTAGTGCAGAAGAGCGCGACACACGCGGGTTCATCTCGATGACGAGGGCACGCCCGGTCTTGGGATCGACTGCGAACTGGATATTCGAGCCACCGGTTTCAACACCGATTGCCCGGATGATCTTCAATGATGCGTCGCGCAACCACTGGTATTCCTTATCGGTGAGTGTCTGTGCCGGGGCAACCGTGATCGAATCGCCGGTATGAACTCCCATCGGATCAAAGTTTTCTATCGAACAGATGATGACGACATTATCTTTCAAGTCGCGCATCACCTCAAGTTCATATTCCTTCCAGCCGATTACTGATTCTTCAAGCAGCACTTCGTGAATCGGGCTCGCCTCGAGACCGTGCTCAACGGCTTCCACAAACTCGTCCGGCTTCCGTGCAATACCGCCCCCTGTGCCACCGAGCGTGAATGAAGGACGAATGATTGCGGGAAAACCAATGTGCGATGAAACCTTCAACGCCTCTTCCACAGATCGAACAAACCCGCCGCGCGGTGTTTCCAATCCGATGGAGTCCATTGCTTTCTTGAATAGCTCCCTGTCCTCTGCTTTCTTGATCGCATCCAGCTTCGCCCCGATCAACTCGACGTTATACTTCCTGAGCACACCACTCTCGGCAAGTGCGACGGCGGTGTTGAGTGCCGTCTGTCCTCCCATGGTTGGCAGAAGGGCATTGGGGCGCTCCTTCGCGATGATCTGTTCCACAAAGGCAGGGGTAATAGGCTCGATGTACGTCCGGTCCGCAAGGTCCGGGTCGGTCATGATCGTTGCGGGATTACTGTTGATGAGAATAATGCGGTAGCCTTCTTCACGCAAGACTTTGCAGGCCTGCGTTCCGGAGTAATCGAATTCGCACGCCTGTCCGATAACAATGGGACCGGACCCTATGATGAGGATGGATTGGAGGTCAGTACGTTTGGGCAATGGAGTTGTTCTTCAAGATTGGGATAAATGATAACAAAAATTGGGGGGAAAAGAAAGATGGAGCAGCAACTCATTTTGAGCTTCAAACCGAATGACGATTCCTTACAACCCTCCCTTCCTCTGTTCAAGCGCGGCTCCCGCGGTCACGACTAACGCTGCTATGGCGCAGTCAGTCTGCTTTCAATTATCGAGGCAAGAACAGGTTCAACGATACCGGCCACGACCATGTGACCCTCTCTGCCAAGGTGATGGTCAGCATTCCAGAACAATGATTTCCCCTGCTCGCTGAGAATAATTTCTGATTGTACATCAACGAAATTGACTTGACGACGATGAAAGATGCCCCGCAGATCGTCCGCAATCCGGTACTCCAACCGATCCTCCGCTTGCAGGTTCAATATCTTCTCCATCAATTCAAAATCCTGGAGGGACTCACGTTCAACAGAGTACTTGCTGGGCAGGATCAGGAACAGAACCTTGATATTTTGTTTTTGCGTGTTCGCCTGAATCCGAGCGACCAGTTCTTCGTGCAGGCGCGATGCCTCAGCAAATTTTTCCGGGTGCCGCTTGAAGAAATCAGCCTGACCGAGGCTTTGCCACATGGCGTATTGATTGATTCGTTCTGCACGAGCACGCGAAGTGAAATTCAATTTCCGGAAAATTCTCGGGACAATTCCATTCTTCAGCCAATGGTCAAAGATTGACGGTCTTAACGGCGGATGAAGAATTTCCGCGTAGTCATTCCCGGTAAAAATGGCAAACACCACAACGTCCGGCTTCAACCACAGGAACCGGCGACAGAGTTGCCACTGGCTTTTCAGTGTGAACAACCCTACGCCAGCGTTGATGATTTCGACTCCGAGCGTATCGCCCCGGTTCAACCCTGCTTCAATGAGATTTGAAAATGATTCATCATTATCAATAACGCCATCCGTGTGCGAATCGCCGAAGACCAATACCCGGGTACGATGATGAGTGACACTGTCGGTCGCTGTGTTCTCCCTGAATCCGAGATTGTTCGTTCGGAAGTGAACCATTTCCCGCCCATACTCCGGCCATGGCATTTCAATGGACACGTTCAGTTTGTGCAATAGTCCAATTTCCTCGTCATAGCTAAAGTACTTTTCAGTCATATCCTCTGTTACAACGGAATAGACGATTCCAACGGCGAGGTCAATGGCGACAAGTGCGATCCCAACGACAATAGTAAGGAGGAGGCGGTTCCTGAGTCGGACATTCATGGCAGTGTGTGGAAGTTAATGGACGAACATACGGAAACACAGGCGAAAGTAAATTCACCCTGCATCCTCTCTTTGCATTTCCTTCGTTGTTTTGATATATTCCTCCATCAGTCTGTAACGTTAGAGAGCCTCAAGTCATGCGAATTGCCGCCTTCATACTTGTCTTCGTTGCTCTTTTCCTCCCCGGATGTCTCACCGTGGAGAGTAAAGAGTACAGAATAACTCTGAACTCCGATCACTCCGGCGAAGCAACTATCAAGTTCATCAATATTGTCTCGGAATCCGATGACACGCTCGACATCTCTGACGACGATTTCCAGCAGTTGATTGAATTCTACATCGAAGGATCGCAGCTCGAGAAAGAGAATCCGGGATTCAAGAACGTGAAGAAACGACTCTATGAAGAGAATGGCGTTCTCGTCGGTGAAGTATCCTTTTCGTTTGATAGCCTCGTCGCAGTTCGGCTTTTCCGTTACGATCAATCCAGTCCGGTGATGTACTTCGTCGGCAACCCGCTTTCCTCAGAACAATTCCAGGAGAGCAACGGGACACGCGGCCCCGACTGGATGCCGGTGGTGTTCTGGCCCAAGGACGCAACCGAAATTTATCTCAAGACGAAAGTCTCGTCCGAAGTCCCGTACCAACGCAGCGTGCTGAAATATTTCCAGGCATGGAAGTCCGCACAGCCGGATCGGGACAAACAGTAGTTCATGGACCTGTGGCGTAAGAATCTTTATATCCTCTGGGGAACGCAATTCCTTGCAATGCTGGGAATGAACCTTGTTGTTCCCTTCCTCCCTTTCTATATCCGAGAGCTTGGCGTAACCGACCCGAAAGAACTTGCCATGTGGAGCGGTGTCGCGTTCTCCGGAACGTTCTTCTCTGCATTCATCTTTACTCCATTCTGGGGAACACTCGGCGATAAATATGGCAGAAAAGCCATGGTGGTCCGAGCGCTCTTCGGGCTTGCACTTTCTCAGGTGTTCATTGGACTGGCGATGAACGCGTGGCAAGTGGTGATTTTCAGAATTGTCCAAGGGGCGATCAGCGGGTTTATCGCGTCGGCGCTGGCGCTGGTTGCGACGAACACACCCAGGGAGCGCATCGGGTATGCGCTCGGATTACTTCAGTCGGCAACCGCGGCAGGAATGGTATTGGGTCCTTTCGTTGGCGGAGTGCTTGCAGATCTCATCGGATTTCGGGAGATATTCTTCATCACCGCAACCCTCTGCGCGGTCGGTGGCGTTGTCGTAGTGATGAATGTAAAGGAACAGCGCAAAGGCGATGTGGCGACGAAAGTCTTTACTGTAAGAGATAACTACAGGCTCATGTTCACAGATCGCCGGCTCCGCATTGTTGCACTCGGCCTCGTGATTGGTCAGATGTCGGTGTTGATGATCGAGCCGATCTTTGCGCTGTTCATCGAAGGATTCGAAGCCGACACAGAGTATATTGCCACGCTGGCCGGAGGCATATTCTCCATTGCAGGATTGTTTATGGTCATCTCCGCCCCATGGTGGGGGCGACGCAATGACAGAATAGGCTATAAGAAAAACATGACGCTTTCACTTGGGGTGATCGCGGTTGCATACGCCTGCCATGGTTTGGTAACGAGCCTTGTGCAACTCGGCATTCTTCGTGCAATCCTGGGCTTCTTTCGGGGTGGGGTTCTTCCGGGTTTATATTCACTTACAAGTTTGTACGCACCGCCGGAGAGGCGCGGCGGCATGATGGCTATTGCTTCAAGCCTGACGCTGTTCGGCAATATGCTTGGCCCAACACTCGGCGGATTCGTGTCCGGACATTTCGGTATCAAGGCTTCGTTCATCGCCAACAGTCTGATGTTGATGGGGCTTTCGTTTGTGTTCTGGCATTTCCTTGACGAAACACCGGTAAAGCAGTCTGTAGAGTCGATAGAGTTTGTGGAGTCAAAGAGTCATGAATAACAACCGCGCTTGCAGTTGTTACGGCAGGTAGGTAACTTTCCTTGTGAAAGTAAGGGAAGCGATCAGGCTCATAGAAAAGGAAGGATGGCGGTTGGCTCGAACGCGTGGCAGTCACCGTCAGTATAAGCATCCTTCGAAGACAGGGCTTGTCACTATCGCGGGGAAAACAAGTGATGACCTCGCTCCGAAGACTCTTTCAAGTATTTTCAAACAAGCAGGGCTCAAGCAATGACCCGATTCCTGATCGTGGTGGAGAAAACCCGAAGCGGATACTCCGCATATTCTCCAGATATTGATGGATGTATCGCTTCCGGAAAAACCCGTCCGGCGGTAAACAAGAATATGCAAGAGGCAATTCGTTTTCACATTGATGGTTTGCGACTTGAGGGCTTTCCCTTACCGAAACCCCGAAGCACATCACACTACGTCGGGATTGCGACATCGCGGCAAGCAAAGTCCGCTCATAGAGCCAAGCCAGGAAAAAAGAACTCTTTGAGCCAAGAGTTGTAAGAACAAGCATCGAAGTTCTCATTACAAGTTCCAAGCTTCCAAGACCTGCACAACTCTACACTCCAGGAACTCTACAAACTCCAAGAACTCTACAGACTCTAAATTCCATAAACTCATTCATGTCCAAACCCGAACGCCTCTTTCTTCTCGACGGTATGGCACTCGCCTACCGCGCGTACTTTGCGTTTATCACGAAACCGTTGATCAACAGCAAAGGTGTGAACACCAGCGCGGTGTATGGATTCGTCACAGCGCTCATGAGAATCCTCGATGACGAAAGACCCGAACACGTCGCCGTGGTGTTTGATACACGTGAGCCGACATTCCGCCACAAGATGTACGCCGACTACAAAGCCACAAGACAGAAAATGCCGGAAGACATGGCGGCGCAGATGGACAAGCTCAAGGAGGTCGTGCGGGCATTCAATACGCCGCTTATCGAAGTGCCGGGATACGAAGCCGACGATGTGATCGGCACGCTTGCGCGCCGTGCGGAGAAGGAAGGCGTCCTCACGTATATGGTCACCGGCGATAAAGACTTTATGCAACTCATCTCCCCTCTCATCAAGATGTTCAAACCTGGCAAGGGCGGAGGCGATCCTGAAGTTGTGGATGAAGAAGGTGTGAAAGCAAAGTTTGGCGTACGGCCTGACCAGGTGATTGACGTTCTCGGACTCATCGGTGACACATCCGACAATGTCCCGGGCGTGAAAGGCGTTGGCGAGAAGACAGCTATTCCGCTCATCCAGAAATACGGCAGCATGCCGGAATTGTACGCGCACATAGACGAAATCCATCAGAAAGGATTGCGAGACAAACTGGTAACCAACAAGGAACTGGCTCTCCTCTCCCGCCAGCTCGTTACCATTGATGTGAATGTTCCGCTGGACATTGATTTTCACAAACTGCGAGCTGCGAAACAAGATACTTTACAGCTCATCAAGCTGTTCGGCGAACTGGAATTCAAATCGCTGGCCGGGAAACTCAGGGACTCGCTGATGTTTGAGAACCTCAGTCCCACCAAGCCCTCACCCGTCGATGACAACATCTCCTTCGACACATCACAGATCACAACTGTCGACATACATTCTGACACTCACGAGTACCACTGCATAACGTCGCTTGATGAGTTGGAAAAACTCTGCGCATCGCTCGCTACTGCGAAGGAGCTGGTTTTCGACACAGAATCCACTTCCACAGACGCTTTGCAGGCTGAGCTGGTCGGAGTGTCATTCGCCTTCAAGGAACGGGAAGCGTACTATATTCCGGTACAGGCAGGTGGTAAGACACCGATTGATGACGGCGGACTCTTCGGCGCTGAAGCAATGGGCAAATCGGCCAACAATACAACGACGGCCTTGCCGGTGGATGTCGTTCTGAAAAAACTCAGGCCCATTCTTGAGAACCCTTCTATCGGTAAGATTGGTCAGAACATCAAATACGACATGTTGTTATTGAAGACTCGCGGGATCGAGGTACAGGGCGTGGCCTTTGATACGATGGTGGCAAGCTACGTTCTTCGATCTGACGGTCAGCACAACCTCGACGCGCTGGCGATGGAATACTGCGGCTACAAGATGATATCGTTCGAGGATCTTGTCGGAAAAGGACGGACACAAAAGCACATCACGGAAGTACCACTTGAAGCAATCACCAACTATTCTGCCGAGGATGCGGACTTAACACTGCGAATATATCATGAGCAGATCAAGAAGTTGCAGACATTTGAATTACTGAATCTGTGTCACGAGATCGAATTCCCGCTCATTCAGGTTCTTGCCCGAATTGAATCCGAAGGGATTGCATTAGACACGAAGTACCTCGCACAGATGTCGAAAGACCTGGAGCGGCAGTTGGATAATCTTATCAAGGAGATTCATAACGAAGCTGGAGAAATATTTAATATCAATTCCACTCAACAGCTCGCTGATATTCTGTTCAAGAAGCTCAATCTCATCCCTCTCCGGAAAACAAAGACGGGATTTTCCACAGACGTCAGTGTCCTCGAAGCGTTGCAGGGACAACATCCCATCATCGAGAAACTTCTCACCTATCGTCAGTATTCAAAACTGAAGTCAACGTACATTGATGCGCTGCCGCTGCTTATCAATCCCAGGACCCGACGAGTTCACACATCATTCAATCAAACCGTCGCTGCCACAGGCCGGCTCTCCAGCAGCGACCCGAACTTGCAAAACATTCCCATACGTACGGAGATCGGCAGTGCAATCCGCAAGGCGTTTATTCCCGGCTCTCCGGACACGATACTGATGTCAGCAGATTACTCACAGATTGAACTGCGGGTGATGGCGCATGTTTGCAGTGATGAAGGGCTTATGGAAGCATTCCGTAACAAGGAGGATATCCACGCATCAACCGCTGCCAAAGTGTTCGGTGTTGGAATGGATGAGATTACCCGCGATATGCGTCGCAAAGCAAAAGAAGTGAACTTCGGTATCATGTACGGGATCGGTCCATTCGGACTTGCCAACCGGTTGGAGATAAGTCAGGGTGAAGCAAAGGAGATTATCACACGATACTTCGAGCGCTTCCCGAAAGTGAAGCAGTATATCAACGACACGATTGATTCAGCGAGACGGCGTGGTTACGTTGAGACACTTTCAGGAAGACGACGTTACCTGACTGATATCAACAGTCGGAATGCCAACATCCGCGGTAATGCCGAGCGTCAGGCCATCAACATGCCCATCCAGGGGACTGCGGCAGACATGCTCAAGATTGCGATGATCAATATTGATCGTGAGATGATAGCACGCAAACTCCGCAGCAAAATGTTGCTGCAGGTTCACGATGAACTCGTCTTCGAGGTCGAACCGGCGGAGATCGAACAGATGAAGTCGCTCGTCATGAGCAAGATGCAATCGGCCCTGCCCCTCAGTGTGCCGGTTGAAGTTGAGGTTGGTGTAGGCAAGAACTGGCTTGAGGCGCATTAGCGTGGCGAACACTGGTGGGGTAGAGGGGGAGTGTGAACAATTAACAATCAGCAATTGATTGGAGCCGGATTGAAGAGGAAGTACGTGTGGCTTGTTGATTAACCACAGAGACACAGAGAAACGGAGATTCACAGAGGGTTTGGGCGACTCATCGAGTCGCCCCTACGAAAGAAATTACTTACTCCGGTATTGTAGCATTTGAGCGGTGCCGCCGACATCGTGTTCATGCGGTGCGGCGTGTCAACAACAATGAGAATCCGAACAGAATCAACCCGATGGGCCAGTAGTCTTTCACCAGCGAGAGCACTTCCCACCGATACAGAAAACCAAATTCAGTCAACAGTAATAACGACCCGAACCCACTCAACAGAATTGCCGGCACAAGCAGATGCCATGCCTTGAGTGAACTGATGTATGTCATCAGAAATGAAAAGCCGAGAATCAGGATGAGTACCGGAAAGAAATAGTAGGACCGGAATTCCACCACATCAATATCGCCGAGAATCTGATACAGTCCATTGAGGAACAGCATGGTTCCTCCGAAGATACGACCGCGTGAGTGCTTCTCAAAACCATCGACGACCAATTTCACACCGAGCGCCGCAAGAATACACCAGAGCCCTGTCCACCAATGCAGGCTGAGAATGTCCATCCGGTTGAGCAACAGAGTGATGCCCACCGTAACAAGACCGGCACCAAACCATGAGAATCGGGAATGTTGCACATGCACCTCCGTCATGACACGACGACGATCGGTGGTTCTTCCTGAACCACGAATGACATGATGATATACGCGAGTACCGCAAATCCGAATGATGCGATGGCAGCAACAACAAAGAGAAGTCGCACGATCGTCGGATCAATACCGAAGTACGTCCCCAAGCCGCCACATACGCCGGTAAGTTTTCTCTCAGCTCGTGAGCGATACAGTTTGCGAGGAGCCACCTGTGCGACAGGTTCTGCAGCAGACTGGGAATCATTACCAGCCACCTCCGGTGGTGGAGCAGCCGAAACATAATTCCTTCCGCCGAAGAGAAACGCCACGCCCGCGAGAATCAACACGACTGCAAGAACGACATCCCAGGACAAATCCCACCAATGGTGCCAGAGCGAGAGCCCGAGATTACTCAGCAGCCACATACCGCCGACAACAACCAACAGCACGCCCCAGAATTTTTGATTGTTCATGGAACCTATGCGACCGGGAGCAGAATTCGCTACGCTCGGATTTGGGGGCATAATAATCATGGCAAGAATATAGAGGATGATGCCTGAACCTCCGAACAATGTCAGGAGCACCCAGGCAATCCGGACGAGCGTCGAGTCGAGACCGAAATATTCAGCAACACCACCGCACACACCGTCAA
>JBJXHC010000108.1:0-7529 GCA_046160825.1 Bacteroidota bacterium
TGCTCTCGTTTGATCGTTCAAACAAGATGCTCCGTATTCATTTTGATAAATATCATAACGTGGTGGAAACAATGCTGAAGAAGGTTTTAGAGATTCAGCATGAAGGGGATAAAGCCGTTGCTGATAAATTTATCGAGCAGTATACGACCTGGGACGAAAACCTGCATGCTACTGTAGCGAAGAACATCCGTGACCAGCAGCGTTATCGATTCAGGTTGTTCAAGTACTCAGCGCTCGGAGAATAGCTCCGTTGTTAATTTTGCCTTTTGAATTTTTCCTTATCCTCTTATGCGTTTTCTGTATTCCCAATGGACACCGGAATCCTCCACTGACGAGCAGCGTCTGCAGCAAATGATGTCGCTGTTCAGCTACCTCGTTGTGCAAACAAGCGGCGATGTGCAGGAAGCGCTGGAGTGGTTGAAGCAACTTGCGGAGGAATACGGACTGTTCGACGAGAACATGACGATGGATGACCTCATCGACAAGTTGCGTGAAGCGGGGATCATCGAAGACCTCGACAGCAAGATCGTTCTCACCACCAAAGGCGTCCAACGTATCCGCCAGGATGCGTTGCGCGAGATATTCACGTCGCTTAAGAAAGCTCCGACCGGCACACACGAAACGCCCTACACCGGTAGCGGCGTTGACCGGCTGAGCGAGACAAAGAAGTTTACGTTCGGCGACCAGCCCGCCAATATCGATCTCACCTCCACCCTGTCTAATGCTTTTCGCCGTGGCGGGATCGACGACTTCACACTGAAAGAAGAAGACCTCGAAGTCTATGAGAGCGAACACCAGACCACCTGTGCCACAATCCTTATGCTGGATATCAGTCACAGCATGATTCTGTATGGTGAGGACAGGATAACTCCGGCAAAACAGGTTGCGCTTGCACTTTCGGAACTCATCATGACGCGCTTCCCGAAGGACTATCTTGCCATGGTGGTATTCGGGGACGATGCGCAGCTTGTGAGTATCAACGAACTCCCATTCCTGAATGTCGGCCCGTACCATACCAACACGAGAGCCGGACTCCAGCTCGCACGCAACTTGCTCCGCCGACACGGAAACTCCAACAAGCAAATTTTCATGGTGACCGACGGCAAACCCTCTGCGATATTCGAACCAAGCGGAAAGCTCTACAAGAATTCCTTCGGCCTTGATCCGAAGATCGTAAATAAGACACTTGATGAAGCTGTTGCCTGTCGCCGCGAACATATTCCCATCACCACATTCATGGTTGCACGCGATCCCTACCTCATCAACTTCGTGGAAGAACTCACCAAGGCCAACCATGGCCGCGCATATTATTCCTCACTCAGCAACCTCGGCGAATTCGTCTTCGTTGATTACATCAGGAACAGGAAGAAGAAGTTTTTGGGATGAATACCCATTTTATCCGTCATTCCTTTCTCTTGTACTTTTGCATCGCCTCTTCTGTAAGTGCTCAGACGGATTCTTCCTGGAAGAAGATTGGCACTGTTGATGGCCGAATTACACAGATAGAATTCCATCCCTCAGGCGCTTGGTTTCTAATAGCAAGAAAAGACGGGCCATTCAAGAATGGGAAAAACATCGAGCGAAACTTCCTCTATAGAAGTACCGACGGTGGAAATATGTGGAAGCAACTTGCCGATACACACTTCATCTGGCCATTCAAACAGCGCGGCAATGTATTGTGCATTCACCCATCGGGCACAGTGCTAATCTCGGCGGCAAATACCGAAGCAATTCTTAATGACGAGAAGCCAAAAAAACAAGAGAAGGGAGTTTATTGCAGTACTGATCTGGGAGAAACCTGGACAAAAGCAAGAAAAGGATCAACCGACGGGTTTGAACTCCTCAGCGATGGAAGTATCATGACCCGACCAATGGCAGGACCCAAGACGCTCAGTGTTGACGGAGGATTAACGTGGGAGGATTTTCCATATCCCAACCTTCCAGATTGTATTGACGAAGACGACATGACGGCCGGACCGTTTTCCATGGCAGGATCTTTCACAAAGACTTTGTTTCTTACGTGCTCCAATAGTCAAAAAGTCTGGCGAAGTACAGACCGCGGCCATTCCTGGCTGGAGTCTATCAACGAAGGATATCTTCCTCATATCACATCTGCAGGAATGCCCGTTTTCACAAAGTATCTTCTGAGAAATCCTCCAAACTCTGGACAGAATTCTTCCTCCGAAGGCCACGCCGAATTCTGGGCGAGTACTGATGAAGGGATACATTGGAACCGAAGTGATACTGCTTATCAAAATATTAACTGGAGGTACGGCAAAATTGTTAATGGCGACAATAACGCACTCTATTCCTGCCTTGGTTATATGTCGGGTAAATCGTTTGTGTTGCAAAAAACCACCGACTTGGGGCGTTCGTGGACAACTGTCAGCGAAATATTTCCGAGATCTGGAGGATTGACAACATTTGCCTTTCATCCCGACGGACGACTCGTCCTTGGCACGCTAGACGGTGAAATCTACACACTGAAAGAACAATTCGAGGAATAGGGACTCGAGGATTACATCAGAAACAGGACGAAGAAGTTTCAGGGATAGTTCAGGTACCGTTTACCTCTTTCTCCGCATCGGGTAGCGGCTTTGCTTTGGTAAACGCAGTTGCACCTCTCTGACAATCGGATACTTGTCGGTAAGTAGTGAAATGCGAACCGTCGGATAGTCGGTGTTCATGTGTTGTTCGCTCATGATCCGCCGGATGTCTTTGTCGAACGTTCGTGTGAAACGCCGGATCTCATCCGGTTGAAGCTTCACCTCCGTTGACCGGTTGTCCAATTCCACTGAGTCGCGATAGATAAGACTATTCCGATCGTAGAACGCGATGGCCGTTTGCTGACTCTGCCGAAACGAGAGCACTATTGGCTCCGTCGTCCAGTTCTGCACAAGCAGTGTGAACGCTAAAACCTTGTGTGGCTCGATTGCTGTCAGTGGTATCAACCTCCGCTTTCCCTCCGATGGGCATTGAAGAATCGGCAAGCTCGAAGTACACTCGCTCACGAGTTTCATAGTTGATACTACACCCTCCACCCCCCAGTCGCATGAACGCGGAATATACTCCAGGTTGCGGCGGCATATCAAAAACTTCCTGAAGGTCAATCGAGTGGATTAATTGCTTTTGCTCATGTTCATCCAACTTAATCTCACTCGGCTCGTCGTCATAAGGCAGGCGGGGATCGGGATATTCATAATTCATGTTGTTTTTTCCGACACTGAATGAGTACGGTGGCCCGTGACGAAAAAGAACGGTGCGTTCGTCATTCGTGGGGTTGGAGATTGTGTAGATCAAGCGAACCGGCTGACCAGGGCCATAGACGAGTTTATCGGTGCTAAAGGAGACCGTGACGTCCCTCCAGGGAAGTTCGGCCCGACAAATTGAGTCGCTCAGTTGTCGAAGAGTATCAACAATCCTGAAGAGCTGACGCAACCCGATGGAAGCATTGGACTCTCTTATTCCTTCCTCGAAAGAAACCCTTTTCAAGATGTGAACTTTTGTGAACTCAAGGTTGTGCGTGATGTCATCCATCCAGCCGCTCTCATACGGACCCGCAAGACTGTCGAATCCATCAAACATTTTGATCAAATGGGAGAAATGTCCTTCAGAGAGCTTCATGCCTAAGTCGGGATAACCATGACGTACGGCTATCCGGTCGGAATAGATTGTGATGATCGGAGAATTTTCGCCTCCAAAGCCACCCGTTGTCCGATAGTGAATGACGGGTGTGCCGTTGACTGGTGGTGCAAATGAGGAACGGCATGAGAACGAACCGAGAAGAGCGAGAAGCAAGACGACAATAGTAACTGCCGGAATGGGTGAGTGAATCGAAAACGTCATGGAAAGATTCTTATTCAAAGTCCCTGAGCTTTTCAACTCCGGGACTTCTCAGTTATGAATGGCGAACCCTTACCTTTTCCTCTTTCCCACCTTGGTCGTTCGGGTAGTTTTGGTCGTGCCGGCCTTGCCTTTGATCATCGTCGTCCTCGTCACTCTGTAGTGCTTAACGGAAGCACCGTGACGCGTTTTTACACTGACAGAAGTCGCCCGTATTGGAGTATAAATCCTGTGCGCATGCATAACGCGATGTGTGCGCACCACGGCAAAACCGGCATGGTGTCGAGCCCTGAACGGATGAAAGACACGCCAGGCCATCGGTCGCCACGGACGCCACCATGCGGGGTATGCGCGCCAGCGCCACGGCGAAACCCAAGCTCGATATGCCGGCGCGTACACAAATCGTACACCCGGCCAACCCCATACATTCACTACAATCCGTGCTGCGTACCCGGCAGGATGAGGTCGGCCTCCACCATCTCCGACGGATTCGCTTTCGTCTTCTCCGTCACCGGGCTCGACAATTGTCTGCTCGCCATAGATATCTTCGTCACCGATAATCTGTATGACTGCAGTCGCATCTCCGGTCTTCTCCAATTCAACAACAGCAATATCCTGATTTTCCTTTTCCGATACCGGCACCTGCAACGCAAATGCATGTGCATTCTTGTCCATGGCCCCCACTACCCGTATGTAATCAATCTCGCCATCACCATTCAAGTCAAGATTGTTGACATGATTCTCCTCCGAGTTGAGAAGTTTCTCAAACTCTTCGGGTGAGCCTGCTCTCTTGAACATTTCCAGCGCCCCTTGCAAACTGAAATTGTCGCCCGGAAGTCCTGTAGAGTCCTGCACGGAATCTTGTGCATTGGTCCGTGTCATGACAACGAACAGCGTGACCATACAAAGACAAAACCGATACGTTTTCATAAGTGCCGTCCCATTGTTGTGAGAAAAATGGATTACTCTCTTGGATCTGGCTACTTTATCGCCTCAATCAATACCCTTCCACTTCGACCAGCGGGGAATTCAATTCCAAGTAGCGCGCTAAGCGTCGGGGCAATGTCTGCCGGACTCGCTTCACCGGAATAGGATCCGGAACGAATCCCGTCCGCCACGATCACCACGGGCACGTGCGCGTCATAATCGTATGGCTGGCCATGAGTCGTGCCGTAGGACGAGTAGCCCTCTATGTAATATGGTTTGAAGGCAAAGAGTACATCGCCGCTCCGCAACGGGTGAAAACTCGCTTTCATCCTTTGTTCGGCAACTGATGATGGTATGAGTGACAACAACTGGTCCCGTGTGTAGGCGAAGGCAAACTCAGGCTTGGCGCGGAGAGAGTCCGCAAGTGTCGTTGCAATGGAACCGGACGTGGATTTTTTGTCCCTCTCCATTTCCTCCAACGTTCCATGGTTCAGATACACATTCCCGTCGGTGATGGCCTCCAACCACTTTAAATCCTTCTTTGGCGCACCATACGCGTGAGTCAGCGAGTTCACAACGTATTCTTCAAGTGTTTTCGTCGGAACACGCCCGGCATCTGCGTGCTCGTAATGTGTTGTTACATATTCCG
The DNA here is from genome assembly GCA_046160825.1 of Bacteroidota bacterium. Classification (GTDB taxonomy): domain Bacteria; phylum Bacteroidota; class Ignavibacteria; order UBA10030; family UBA6906; genus JBJXHC01. The sequence goes on from JBJXHC010000108.1 coordinate 5,420, forward strand.
GAATGGGCGCAACCCCATGATCGCTGGTGAGTACGAAGATGCAGTTGCGTAATCCAACTTCGACATCAAGAAATGCGAAGAGATCCGCCAGCATCCGGTCGGTCTGGACAGTCATGTCCAACACCTCGTGGCTGTGCGGACCGAACGAGTGCCCTACGTAGTCATTGGACGAAAAGCCGACACACAGCAAATCAGTAACGCCGCGCCTGCCGAGTTCTTCGCCCTGTACGGCGGCCTTGGCAAACTCCGAGAGGATTTCATTCCCGAACGGACTGGTGAGCAACGCATAGTAATACGACTTCGTGATCTTTGCACGATCATCACCCGTGATTGTATGGGGGAAGACCCGGCCCAGTCCATTGCCACCGTTTTCATACGGCACGTCATCCTTATCCATGCCTGCGTATGCATCTTCCGGCAGTGTTCGTTCCCACATCCTACCGAAATACGAATTCACCTTGCCCGATGTATTGAACGTCGATACCCACGCTGGCAGGTCTTTACGGTAGTACGTGGAAGTAACAAACGATGAGTCCATCATCCAGTACACGCCGCTGGCGAGTTTACCGCCAAGCAGTACGGCTGCACGGTCTTTGTTGGAGACGGAAATGACTTTGGATTGAAAGCCTGTGTGCAGGCGAAGCTCATCGCCAAATGTACTGCCGACAAAGTTCTGAGGCGAGACTGAATGTCCTGCTGCCCCGACAACCTGCGCATTCTTGTCTGCAACGCAATACATATCCTTGCCGCTCGCTCGGTCGAACCAGTTATTGGCAATAATACCGTTCTGGTTTCCATACGCTCCACTAAGAATGACCGCATGTCCGGGGCCGGTCATGTTGAGCGCATGTTTATATGTCGCGTTGGAAAAATTGGCTCCGTTGTCCAGCAGGTAATTGAAACCGTCAGGCCCGAAGTGTTCACGGAACCGCACAAGGTAGTCGTATCGGAACTGGTCGAGACTGATCACGACAACAAGTGACGGTTTGGTCCACGCTGGAAGGTTGGCCACAAGAATCGCGAACAAAATAGAGAGCATAATCTTAATTCGCATCGTCGAATCCCTTATCTTTTTGCAGAGTATTTCCCGGCTGGCATTGTACTGAAATGCCCCTTGAAATCAAAGTGAGTCAGACCGCCAAAAAAAAGCCCCGGAAGTGTTTTCCGGGGCCGTACCGCAAATAACAAAGTACACTCTATCGCGTAAGCATCATCTTCCGCGTTTGCACATATTCCGACGTAATCAGTCGATAGAAATACACGCCACTTGCCACATCGCCGGCGTTCCATTCAACCGAATATTTTCCTGCTACAAGGTTATTCGAGACCAATGTCGACACCTCTTCGCCAAGCGCATTGTAGACCTTCAGAGAGACCTGACTCTCTTTTGGCAAATCGAACTTGATCGTCGTGGCCGGATTGAAAGGGTTCGGATAGTTTTGTGACAGGTCGAACTTTTCGGGAATGCCCTGATTGAGTGGATTGATGCCACTGGCACCTTCCACAGAAACGTCGTCGAGATAAACAAAGAATCCATCAACAGCGCAATTCATGTAATAGCGGAAGCCGATGAACAGGTCAAGCCCCGCCGCGGGAGAGAGATCAAATGTCCTCTCAACAAATTGTCCGTACGTTGACCCAACCGGCCAGATAATGGTGCCCAGTTGCAGGCCTGTAAGCAGGGTCGTTGGAGTGGAATCCTGATCTGATATCCATATCTGCAAGCTGTCCGCAAAACTTGTAGAACCTCCCGCCACCCAGAACCTGAGTGTGTGGCCGTTAGCGATGTTGCTTACTCTTTTCGTTATCAGCCAGGCATCAGACTGGGTAGGTGTGGTACCATTTGTATCAATGCTCGACCACCAACTTACACCGACAGACTTGCTACCGCTATGCGCACGAGTTGTAGCACTTGCAAGTCCGGGAGGAGTGAGTCCTGTGTCTCGCACAGTCCAGTTCGACACCGAGTCAATGGGAAACGGCGCGTTGTTCCATACACCCCAGCCGTCCGGAATTACTCCACCTTCGAATCCCTCCTGGAGTTTGATCTGCCCAGAGGCGTTGACCCCAACAAGCAATCCGATAAGGACAACCAGTAGAGTTTTTGTCA
>JBJXHC010000109.1:0-4147 GCA_046160825.1 Bacteroidota bacterium
TTGTCGTCTTTCTCTTCTTCGCGCCATTCATTGCAATTGCTACTTTGCCTGAAGCTTCTTCAGCGTTTCGATCCCATTTGTATTGTGAGGGTCCAGCTCTACGGATTTCTGATAATTCTTGATGGCAAGCTCCTTGTCGCCATTTACCATATAGGCCTCACCCAGACTGTCGTACACATTGGGGGATTTCGGAAATGCATCAACATTGAGCTTGAACACTTCGATGGCCTCCTTCACTTTGTTCGATTGCAGCAACGTGTAACCCACACGATTCATTTCGGCTTCGTTCAGTGCATAGGTGTCTGCGTGTTTCTGTTTCAGATCATTGTACTGCTCAATTCCTGCTGTGACTCCGTGTTCCACGATGGTTGCAAAAACCGCATCGGCAATTGATTTTTTCGGGAGGTCGAAAGGCTTGTCGTACAGGATTCCTCTGATCGCCTGACTCATGGCGCCCAACGGGGCTCCTCCGGTGTTATTCAACAGGACGATCAAATTGTGTTCCGATGGAATACGTGAGATAAGAGTGTTGAAACCGTTTATGCCCCCGCCATGCTCAATCACCATTACACTGTCACTTGTTCGTCCAATCGGGGCTTTGCCGAGAAACCATCCATACCCGTAGCTTGATCCTCGTGCAGGAGTGTGCCGTGCAAACAATAAGTCCCTTGTTTTCTCAGGAAGAAGTTTATCTGAGTAGAGAGCCTGATCCCAGAGATACAAGTCCTCTGCCGTCGAGTACAAAGCACCGGCTGAATAGGGCAAAGACATATCAAGATATTGAGAATTGACATAGGTCGGGCCGTCTTTTTCATACCCTGTCGCGCGCTTCTTGAGAATCGCGCTGTGATGATCATATCCCGTGCTGCTCATGTTTAGAGGTTTGAGGATATTTTCCCGGAGAACTTGTTCGTACGGTTTGCCGGTGACTTTCTCGATGATTACTCCCAGGAGAAAGTACCCCGAGTTACTGTAGGAGAATTTCGAGCCCGGCTCGAACAGAAGGGAAGAGTCCGCAAAGGACTTGACAAATGCCTCAGGGGTAGAGGGATTACGGCTGAGGTCGCGGAAGAAATTAGGGAACTCAGTATAGCCGGGGATGCCGGAAGTGTGCGTGAGCAAATGATGGATCGTGATCTTGTCGCCTGTCTTTTTTGGATAATCGGGAAGATACTCTGTGATCTTTCCATCGAGTTTGAGTCTTCCTTGTTGGACAAGCTGGAGAATCAGCATTGCAGTGAATTGTTTTGTGATTGAGCCAAGCCGGAATTTGGTATCGGGTTGATTGGGGATGTCCCACTCCATGTTCGCGGAGCCGAAGCCTTTCTTGTAGATGATCTTTCCGTGTTCTGCGACAAGCACAGTGCCATTGAACTGTCCGTAGTCGTGGTAGAGCTTCACCAATCCATCGATCTTGTCAGGTGTGGTTTGTGCAATGGTAATGTTTTGAGGGCTCACCTCAAAGGAGAGTCCTATCAAGAACAACCATAGAGAGAAGTGTGTCGGATTTTGCTTCATGTGCCACGCAGGCGACCAGCTATCGAGGCGTCGCCCAGTTTAGCCTTGTACTGAAAATAGAATGTTGTCACGGCCACGTCTCCGAACACATCGGCCTTAAAGTCCTGAACCTGGTATATGAAATCAGTCACGGCCCCAAAGATCAAGGAACATCTATGTACGCCGATTGGAGCACTTCTTTCGTACTCATATCCTGGACCCACACGATGATGGCAAGATTGGAACGGTTGAGTTTTTCCGGGCGCGCCCGCCAGCCGGTAAAGGGACGCCGGTTTGACCATGATGGCTGACCTGCCGGGTTGTCGAGATACTTCCTGATTGTCTGCTCAACGTCGGCGACAAGAATTTGTTTCGTGACTCTCTCGTTCGCCTTCCTCAATGTCAGCGGTGCCCCTTTCGCTCCGTCGAACAATCTTCGTACGACAAAGGCGTGCCTTGAAATTCCGTTCGCACCCGTGTACTCAACAGATTTTTCCGCCAGAGCAACATGCAGTACCGGCTTTTCCACTCTTCCCGTCGACTTCGTGCGTGCAACTTGAATCTCGACTCCAACACTATCATCCTTGTTCTTTATGTTCAGCGTTAATCCAACACGCGGCATGTCTGGCTCGAACCTCTGAACTGCGAACCGATACACTCCAAATCTGTTCTTCGCGACGGTCTTCGGCCCACCGCCGATGATGGACTCCCTGCCGTCAATAACCACAGTCGGCGTTCCCTGACCATCATACCAATTGTAACGATCCCAAGATTCATTCGTCGTCATCGGGTCGGGACCCGGAATGTGGACGTGGTATTCAAGAATTGCCAAAGCAGTTCTTGGGTAGTGTTCGCCCAGTGCATCGAACGCGACATCAGAACTTACGCACGGCCCACATTCAGCGCCTGTGAATAGCTCGGCAAGCACTACTTTCCCGGACGGCGTAGTCGGCTTCCCATAATGGCCGTGATCGAAGACCGTGTTGGCTTGTCTAAGAGAATCCAGCTTCTTCTCCATCCCATCCAACGAGCCATACTGTCGGACATAGACATTCTCCAGCGCTTTGCGCAGTCGGCTGTCGTTCCTCGGTATCAAGCCCCTCATGTACGCGACAGCCGCATTGTGCGGCTCTCCAAGCTTCTCCAACGTCGCTCCCCGGGTCGTCCAGTACCGCACTTCGTATGGATCGACAAGATCTTCAATTGTCCGCAGATGCATAAGCGCTTCTTGGTGCTTCTCTTGTGCCGCAAGGACGAGGGCAAGGCTTAGCTGAAAAGCGACTACGTTGTTCACGGAGGAATTTTTGTCCAGCGTTTTGACTGCAGTTTCTGCCCAGTTCTTCGCAGTGGCAAGGTCAACTCCAAGGTCTGCCATCAGGGTCGCCGCGTTGCTCTTTGCAGCTGTGGCTTTCTCTCCCCTGAGCGTATCGATGAATGAATGGATGACCGCCATGATGACACCGTGCTTCAATGTATCCTGCTTCAACTTTTCTTTTTCCGCCAATCCGATCCACCCCAAGAAGAGTTCCCTGGAGTCCTGATCGCCTCCCCGGTACAGAGCTTTCGACATCGTTCCTAAAGCATCGCGAAGTTTGCCATTTTCCTTCTCAAACATCGCGAGATGGCTTAGGTATTCGGGATCATCTTCATGACCTTTGATTGCCGTGCGCTGAAGTTGTTCGGCTTCAGCGAACCTGCCATGCCTCCAGAGGACATACGCTTTCGTGTCCTGGAATCCGGGCAGGCTCCGGGATTGCCCAGCCATTTCAATGGCCCGGTCGATGTACGCAATTGCAGAATCGAGCCCCATGTTCTTCTGCGCCAGCGCATAGGCAAACCTGTTGTAAGGGCTCATTCGGTTTTCGGGAAGAACGCTCTGAAGGTATTTGTCTGCTGCATTGAGCGAACCCCGTTCATTACCCTGTTCAACGTACAGGTCAAATAGTGCATCCAACGCGCGGGTCTTCAGTTTGGCGTCAGGGTAGTCTTGCAGAAATTTCTCGAGGGCTCTGATTTTTTCGAGTGGCTCAGTGAGGGCTGAAGCAGATCGATATGCCGACGAATCCTGCTGAGCATAGAGAGTATGGCATAACGCGAAGACAGCGAGAATACAAATGATACAGAATTTGTTCATGTCACAATACCTTTCAGACATCCAGTTGGTGAACAGTAGAGCTACGGCTTCTGCACTTCTTCAGAGCCGTCAAAGAGGTCTTTGTTGATACGCAAGGTCTTCTCGTCAGCACCCACCACTTCCAGGCGAAGGTCAGCAGGCAGCGTCGTTGGTGCAAGGCACACCCTGTCGCTGCACGCTTGATAGCCAAGGAGTAACGGAATGGTATACAATCCGGGTTTCAGGTCCGATGCCAGTTTAAGCTCCAGCAAGATGTTTATTGTCCCTTCGTAGACATTCAGTGGGCTCTCGGCGAAATCAAAATTTCGTTCTATGCCTTTGGGGTAGCGGATGTGAGCGATCTGGATCCTTTTCGGAACATTGACCTGTAACGATGTTTCGATGAAATTCTCGTCCGCCGGAGTTGAAGAATTAATATGCCAGCCCTGCTGAATCTCCACAATCACTGCAGCAAGAGCGTCCGAGCCTGGATGGAATTTATCCTGGGACAACCTCACGCGAAGCGAGACCTTGTTT
>JBJXHC010000110.1:0-4778 GCA_046160825.1 Bacteroidota bacterium
ACCCTTTTCTGCAACACTTTTCTGCCTCTAACGTATCTGGGGATGCAGACTCCCCCGTTGGTCGCGAGCGGTCCGCCAATCACCATCCTCTAAAAGACGTCTCCAGAATCCGATTATTTGCCGGAGAGAATCGGTTTGTATCGTCCCGTCCGGATTCTTTCATGGGAACGTCACATCTATCCACCACAGGGAGAAACGAGAATGCCAACGAAAAAATGGTTGATGCTGGTTGCCTTTGTATTCGCCGCAGGTGTACGGCATGCTAACGCAGCCGAATCCACCCCACCGAACCTGCCGGTCATCGACGGCAAGATTGATGAGCAAGAGTGGACAGGTGCAAAGACGCTGGATCATTTCTTCACCGTCGTGCCAAAAACAGGTCAGCGGAATGAAGATAGTACCATCGTGTACGTTAAACAGTCTTCCGATGCGCTCTACTTTGCATTCAAATTCCATCCTCGCAGCAAAGTTATCAGACAGTCCTTGATTCGTGATCAGAGTTCCGACGAGGAGAACGAGTTCTTCATCGTCCTCGATTTGGAAAACAAGAACCAAAACGGCTACATCTTCATATTCAATTTCATCAACAACCAACGGGACATGGCAGTTTACAATCAGCGCAACCTCTCGTTCGAATGGGATTGGGTATGGCAATGCAGATCGGTGGTGTACAAGGAGCCAACTGCCGATCAAAATGGCTACATAGAAACGGAAGCTCGCATCCCCGTCGACAAAATCCAGAACAAGAGCCACGACCAAATCGGCATCGACCTGCAACTGTTCGCCTACAAACCCGACGGTTCATCGTACTTCTACGCCCTTACACCCGAAAGCGAGATCCTCACTGTCAAGAGCACATACAAACTCGATATCGAACCGTTCGAAGAAAGTTTCACGCCGGAAGTCTCGGCTATTCCGTTTGTCGTCGGGCAAAAGACGCAGCGCACCGCAACTACCGGGACGCTCGGCGGCGACTTGAACCTTTCATTGGATAAGCACAAGCTGAAGGCGACCATCAACACGGACGAATCGACACTCGAAGCCGATCCGTTTCAATTCTCCCTCTACGGCCAATCTATCTTTCTGCAAGAGAAGCGTCCGTTCCTCAGCAAGGATCTCGACATCTACAGGATGCCGATCAACATGTTTTATACGAGGGCCATCCAGGACATCCGCTGGGGAGGCAACTACACATTCCGCAGCAATGCGGTCAAAGTGGGTCTTGTCTCCGTGGAGGACGAGTTGGATTCGGATCACGATGGCAAAATGGAGCGCCGGCATCTGACTGTTGGGCGAACAACATGGCATGGAGGCGATCTCAACTTCGGAACGACAATGCTGTATGGAAGAAACTTCGATACGAAGGCAGTCGAACGCACTGTCAGTCTGGACAGCCGTATCGAACTGCCGCTTGGCTTCCGGTTCCAGCCACAATGGATGACGAACACGAACGGCAATGCATATCAACTGCAGGTGGTGAAGCCGCGTGATTGGGCGGGCGGGTTTTACGGCGCAGCGGTCTACCGGACATTCGGATACGGCTTCGATGTCTCGACCTTGTTCAATAATTACGGTACCGAATACCACGAACGCGCACTGGAACTGGGTTTTCGCAGTGTGAGCAATCGCCAGTTGTTTTCGCAGCTTGAATTCAATGCCGAGTACTACAAAGCCGCAACGCTCGCAACCGGGTTCATCTATCAGGAGTATGGTGCGCTCTTCGTGTCCAACCTCTTGCTGGAGAACGTGCAGCTCGCGCACCGTATTGAAGTGAACCGCCCTGAAGAGCCAACCGCAACGGGCGTTATCACGCACAAGAACATGCTGCAAGACCACAGCGCGAAACTTATTCTCGGTGCGCAGGCAATCACGTTTGGCTACAACTTCGGACCGTACTTCGGTACATACTTGAAGAACCCGTACGCAAATGCGCGCATGATTTTGTGGGACCGACTTGCGTGCGACATTACACTCAACCACCGCAGTTACGCCGACGTGCGGCAAACCATCGTCCGCGTCAAACTCGACGTGCGTGTAATAGACAGGCTCTACCTCCGCTCCTTCGTGCAAAAGGATGACTACCGCAAGCTTGGACTCTGGAACACATTGTTGCAGTATGAGTTCTTTGCCGGCAGCAGCGTGTACGTCGTGCTGAACCAGGAAGGCGAGCGGTTCCAGAACAGCGGAAAGTTTTTCAAAGTGGGGTATGAGGTGAATTTGTAGAGACCGGCGAGCGTGATGACATGAGATAGTGGATCGGCTGGTAGCGTGTCTCAACGCTCAGAAGAGGCGTACATGTTATGGTAAGGAGTCAACATCACAGGCGTCAGTCTATCACTTCTCCTGCCTCACCCTCTTCATCAAGCCTCTGATTGTCTTTGACACTGCTTCGGCAGATGGCCTGTCGTAATTCGCAAGTACGATAACCACATCCCCCGATTCGGCATCAAGCTCCACCGCCGCATTCACGCCAGCCGTTCCTCCCGCAATCCCTATGCCCCCATGCTTCAACGGTAACGGTGGGTCACTCTGAGGATGGGTGTTCGTTAGCATCCACTCGGAGTATCTCGCGTTGAGGAACTTCCCGCCAAGGAGCGCGTGGATGAATCTGTACAGGTCATCAAGTGTTGAGTAGCCGCCTCCCGCAGAACTTCCGCGCCCGGGCAACGCATGGATGTTGCTGATCCATGTCTGCTCGTCACCTTCCGGGTGCACATAGCCTGTTGCAATGTTCGGCGTAACGGCGTCGCTCGGGAACCAATCCGAATTGTTCATGCCTGCCGGGGTGAAGATGTGGTCGCGCACGTAAGAGTAATAGTCCTGCCCCGAGAGTCGCTCCACGATAAGCCCGAGGACGATGTAGCCCGCATTCGAGTAGCGGCGTTGCGTGCCCGGTTCGAAGAGCAACGAGTCGTTAACAAACAACTGGAGGTAATCGTTCAGCGTCCGGATTTTGTCTTTTGGAGTGTTGGCAAATTTCTCTCCAAAGAAATCTCCCATCCCGGATGTCATGGTGATAAGTTGATTGATCGTCACTTTTTCTGCGACACTTCTGTTGGGATAGTCGGGAAGATACGTGATGATCGGTTTGTCAAAAGAGAGCTTTCCAGCTTGTGCAAGCTGCGCAATAGCAATGCGTGTGAAGAACTTGTTGATTGAGCCGAGATTGAATTTCGTATCGGTGCGGTTGGGTACGTTGAAGCGTTTGTCTGCAGCGCCATATGCTTTCTTCAACAGGACGGAGTTACCGCGGGCGATCAGGACTGCGCCGGAGAATTTTCCCTCACGGACGGCTGCATTAATGTGGTCTTCAACAGATTTCAGGAATTCCTTCTTGCTCAAGGGTGGGCCGCCTATCGGCTCCCGCTCACCCATTTCAATACCGAGGCTGACAAACTTGTGTTGAAGCGTTGTGTCGAAATTGAATGTCAGGGTCATCTCCTCGCCCCTTCCCGACTTTGCCAGCACCGCCATCGCTGTTGCGCTTGTGTCGAGCACCTGCAGCAGGGTAAGCGACTTCATATCGTTGCGTATCATCCTTATGCGTTCCACCCGGACGTCAGCGGGCCGGTCTGCTAATCCTTCCTTTGAAACATGATCAAGGAAAAACTGCCGCATGGCTGTATCACCTCCGCTGTTGAACGCTGCGATGAAATCCTGCACAATGTTTCCTTGCCGCGTGTCGGGGAGATTTACTTGCGCAGAGAGTGTGCCCGAAAGCGCGACTATCATCAGAATTGTGGTGTGCAAAAGACGGAAAGAAGATGCCATGGGAATTCCTTGATTGTTAAACAGGGAAGAGACTCCCTGTAGTACGGGATGGAGAGAGAAAAGTGGCAGGTGTGGCGAGGTGCTTTCTTTCGTCGTCACGGCAGCACGTGCTCTCTGCGCGCCGTAACGATAGCTGGACGAAGCATTTTACTCCGGCGCTTCTGTCATGGCGCCTGGTTGCACATGACCGACACCGATCAGGTCGCCCACAAATCCTGTTAGCGGGGCAAGTTTCGGCAACACGAAATTCTTTCCAACGGCGATGCCTTGACGCTCCAGCTCATCAATGAATTGGTTCGCGCCCGGCGGATTCATGTTTCGAAAGCCTTCAGTCACCAAGGGATATGATGCTCGAAGAAAGCGATTTGTGACCAGCTCAAAGAAGAACCTCCCTCCGGGTTTGAGAACACGCCGCACCTCGGTTACTGCCTTTTGCCAGTTTGGTTCCAGATGAATTGCACCAAAATCGAACACCGCATCGAACGACGCATTCTCCGCGTCTATAGCGGTGACATCACCGACACTCAAGTGCACAAATGAATATGAAGCAAGACGTCTGCGCGCACGGTCAATCATTCTTGGGTCAAGATCAAATGCGTGCACTTCAGCTGCTCCAAAACGTTGCACGATGATTATTACGCCAACACCACCGCCACAACCGACTTCGAGTACGCGCCCGTTTTGCACTTGTCCACCGAGCCGCTCCCACAGAGCAGCGACATAGGTTTGTGCAACGCGACGAGCGGAGCTGTTCATTGATGCACGACCAAGCACATTGAGCTTCATTGCGGGCTTTTCAACGAATTATTGTTGATGGTTGCGCTTCTGTCACGGCGCTCGGATAATTCATGTTGCCGTGACAGCCGAAACAAAAGTGGCAGGCGCGGCGAGGTGCTTCTTACGCTCACGCTATGAGATTCATAGGATACGACGCTTGATTCCAGTTCGACTTTACCGTACTGGCGAGCGGGGCAACGTTGTTTTACCCAACCATTGTTCACTATCGA
>JBJXHC010000111.1:0-29715 GCA_046160825.1 Bacteroidota bacterium
TCCGTTCTTCTTGAGTGCAGTACTGTCTTCATTCGTGCTTGGGGTTGTTGTCGCACGCATGATTTTCAACATCTCATATGAGAACCACAAAGACGTTAACGGCATTATTACTTGGATAATTGTATTCCAAACATTGACCGTAATTGTCCCGTCGATCATTTGGCTCTCCATGCGAAGAAAAGAAATTAGTAGAAAAGGGGGCAAAACCAATTTTGTAAAACGTTCAGTAACAGCGCCGTGCCCGCCTCAATGCTCTTGCTCTTTATGGCATAAAATGAGGCGGGCATGGAGCGAACACTATTTGAAGAGCAAACTAAGAACAAACTTAGCCTTACCAAAAAAGTGAGCGTCGCTGTTACATTTGTTATGTGGCGTTTTTGTCGTCGAAGTCTTCTGGTCGTCGGAACAACCCTTTGAACGCTGACTTGAAGTCCTTGTCGTTCTCAAGGGCGTTGATGTTCACACTGTAATTGCAGACCGACAAAAGACGTTCGTTGATGAAACTCTTATCTTCACCGTCCTCGTACTCAAAGTAGGCTGCCATTACACGTATGCCATTCTTCATCAGAGCCCTGACGAGCGGAACCAAGTCGGCGTCGCCGGTGACGAGAACTGCAATATCAATCTTACCCTCAAGCCCAATTTGAAGAGCATCTATCGCCAATGCCACATCGACCCCCTTCTCTCTGTGGGAACCAGACATCGGAAGGTACTTTATCTCAATCCCAGCGTGCATTAGATCATGATGCAAGTTTCGGTCATTACGGAGTTGACGTTCCTCGGATTCTTTTGAAGTGAAAAGACCTTGAGTCCAAGAGGCATAAACGATTCGGTAGTTTGTGTAGCCCTGTTCCTTGGTTCTGATGTATGATTCAAGAAGGGAATGAAACGGCTTGAAAGTCAGCCACCCCAATTGCTTCTTGTGCCAGAAGTAGCGTTGAGGATACGCAAAATACGAACCGTCATAGAAGACGCCGATTCTACAGATTGATTTTTCATTCATATTGTGCTCTCATCTGGTTGGACAAAAATGACACATAACTACTGGCTAAACGAAACTCGTTGCGTTTAGCCCTCCAATGTAGCTGGCTAATCGCATCCTATTGCGTTTATTCCGATCCTGGTTTCATGACTTCTTCTATGGGACTTCGAAGTCGCTCGATCTTGCGACGGCTAACGTGCGTGTAGATCTCCGTCGTCTTCACGCTTTCGTGTCCGAGGAGGTCTTGCACGTATCTTAAATCTGTCCCTTGTTCCAACATATGTGTTGCAAACGCATGTCGAAGACTGTGGATGGATACTTCCTTTGAAATTCCCGACAGGCGGGCCGCCTTCTTGAACACCTGTTCTGCACTACGAATGGAATAGGGTCTCCCCGCCGTTTCCCCCTCAAACAACCACTCTCGAGGTTGATACACATTCCAGTAGCGACGCAACAACTGCATTATGAGGCCGGAGAGAATTGTGTAGCGATCTTTCTTTCCCTTCCCTCCTCGAATATGCATCATTCCCCGCTCTTCATCCAAGTCTTCCCAACGCAACCGTACAACTTCCCCAACCCGCAATCCTGCTGAATATACAAGCATGAGTATGGTCTTGTGCTTCAGATTGGAAAGACTTCCAAACAACCTTCGCACTTCACCTTCACTCAGGACGACAGGGAGTTTACGCTCCTTTTTCGGACGCGGGAGTTTCCCGAGGACCATCGGTCGTCCATATAAATCCACATACAAGAGCCGGAGCGCATTGATGACCTGATTGATTGTAGACGATGCATACTGCTCGCGCTCAATCAAATACAAGATAAACGTCCGCAAATCGGCATCACACGCTTCACGTGGATGTTTCGGATGAATATGCCGGATAAACATCCGCAGACAACTCAGATACGCCTTGATCGTTTTGTGGCTGTAGTTCCGTAATCTCATCTCTTGCCGGACCGTCTCAAGCAAGCCCGGCTTCCTGGTACGATCAATATACTCCATGGTACAATTCCTCAAATCGTTTGGTAGTAGGTGGGGACACACGACACCCTCTACAATAAGAAACGGTTTGAGGTAACAGTTCTCTCGCGAAAACCTATTTGCCTCCAGCACGTAAGCGTTCAGTCAGGGGTGTGAAACTGTTGATGCGAGATGAATCCGTAGTACTTTGGGAGAAGCCCAACTAAAGTAATTCGGGGTAAGTCGTAGAAAGATGCCGTTTGAATGTAGGGTACGTCGGAGGGAAAATCAAGGGGGTACTGCTAATTTGCGTTATTGCTACCCATGAAAGTGTCACGCCAAGACGCCAAATCGCCAAGGGCTGGGCACATTACCTCAATATGTCCATTTTCTTTTGTCCGTCACGCCAGAGACATGCCGAGATCTCGATCCGATTTCGGATCGGACACGCCCAAAAGTCCCGCTCTTATAGATTCCGCACACGGCGGGATTCGGAGAGCGGAAAAAATGGACGAAAAGAAAAGGGCGCCGAAATCGCCCGTCCCTTCCGGGACGAGGGCTCGTTCCGTCCACAGAAATATTGGACGGAACGGCAACGCACAATGCCAATGTAACTCTTGCCCAGCTGAAAGACGATTTCATCTGTCGAAGTTGTGCAATCGAAGAGGGGACTGGATATCCATGAAATCGTAAAGCCCTAACTGATCCCCCCCCTCACCCGCCTTCGTAAAATCACTACGGCGGGCGAACTGCCGGCGATTTCGGGATAGCAAACAAAAAACCGCGCGCTGCGAAACCGTCGGCGGGTGTGGGGACGTATCAACCTAGGCTTTGGGGTTTTGACCGCACCCTACAAAAACATCAGGATTGCCGACTTCGGGATGGTCAAAACCCTTTTTAACCAAGGCTGAGTTTCCGATTTGGCCGTGCGTTACGGTTTCGCAGGTTCTCTTTCCGCCGCTTTCTCTTCCAAAGAGAAAGCGGCATTTTTGCGGCCTCTGCGTCTTGGCGTGAGGGTCTCTTTACGGGAGCCTAACGGAGATAAGTTGCTGCTCAATCCTCTCGCGGCGTGGCTCGAACCAGGGAGGAAGCTTCAGTCGTGTTCCAAGCTCACTCAAGCTTTCATCAATCAGCATACCGGGGCCATCCGTGGCGATCTCGAAGAGCACGCCCCCCGGCTCACGGAAATAAATGGAATGAAAGTACTGGCGGTCCTGCACCGACGTGACGTACATGCCGGCATCGGAGAGAATCTTCTGCCACTCGGTCTGTCCCTCGTCGGTGGCGACACGCCATGCAATGTGATGCACGGAACCGGCTGATTGATTGCCCGGATATGCCTTGGGTTGCGAGAGAATATCAATCTTCGCTTCGGTCTCGCCACTGCCGATGAGGTAACGGTAGCGCTCCCCTTCCTGTTTCTCAAAGCGGAAGCCCATCGTTTCGATGAGAAGCTTTGCTGTTATCTCATGTTGTGCTTCGGCGAATGTTGCACCATGGAATGCACGCGGTGCATGGAGTGGATCAACGGCGCTTCCCTTCCACACAGGAAACGACGCGGCTGCCGGATTGGCAACAAGTTCGATCATCATCCCATCGGGATCTTCGAACGCAAGCACATCCTCGTTGAATCGTCGCACCGGACCGTCAAAGTGAATCGCATGTTGCGCCAGGCGGTCTATCCAGTATTCCATCGATTCCGGAAGAATGGAGAATGCAACGGCAGTCGTTTCCCCCACTCCTCTTCGTCCTTTTGTCGCATCCGGGAATGGGAAGAATGTCAGCACCGTGCCGGGCCGACCGGTTTCATCGCCGTAGTAGAAGTGATACACATCCGGTGCGTCAAAGTTGACGGTTTTCTTCACAAGCCTTAGTCCGAGGAAACCAACATAGAAATCAATGTTCTTCTGCGGGTCGCTTGCCAGCACGGTGATATGGTGAATGCCGTTGAGTGGTATCATGTTTTTTGTTGGGTTAAAACCCCCGCTGTTGGGACGTTACTCTGTTTGTTTTGTTCCCACAACCCCCCGCCACAATGACGGCGGGCAGGAAGGTCGTGGCTATACAACTTGATGGCTTGACATGCCACGAGATTTATCTCGTGGATTTATGAAAGGACAGGCACTCCAGGGCTTTAGCCAAACTCATTGTGTGGGGTTAAAACCCCTTGGTTGAGAGGTGTTTTGTTGTTTTGTTTCCACGACCTGAAGGTCGTGGCTATTCATTGTCAAGGGAAACTAACTCTTAAACCCTATCAACTTGTGTGTGCCATCGCAGTAGGGTTTCATGGAAGAACCTCCGCATCGGCAGAGCGCCACAGTACCTTCCTTCACCTGCCTGCTTCCATCTTCACCGACAACAACGATGCGGCCTTCAATAACGTACGGACCATTCTTGCTCACAGTGATTTCAATATCGGGATTTGTTCGTTCCATAGACTAGCCCTCTGTCTTCTTCTGTACAACACGGTTCACCCAAATGCTGAGAGCTTCCAGCAACATCCTCACCTCCGCTTTCACCTTTTCATCGGTCAGGTGGCCGTTGGAATCGAACTTCTCCCATGCACGGGCGATGTGCAGCTCGGGCTTCGGCATTACAAGCGCGCCGCTGAAACCAAAAACCTGTCTCAGGTGTAACTGCGCCCTCACCGTTCCCATTGCTCCACCTGCGCCCATGATTGCAATAGGTTTGCGGGTGAGCGGAGTAGATTTCGGCGGACGTGATGCCCAATCAATGGCGTTCTTCAAGATGCCGCTTATCGAGTAGTTATACTCCGGTGTTGCAATCAGAAGTGCATCCGCCGCAGCGATCCGCTGCTTGAAATCGCTGACCGAGTCCGGAACAGCAACAGCTTCAACATCAGCATTGTAGAAAGGAATCGAAGACAGATCAAATACTTCGATCTTCATTCCTTCAGGTACAACTTCCAACGCCACGCGCAGTAGTCCGGAGTTTGTGGAGGCCTTGCGAAGGCTTCCGGAGAATGCCAAAACCTGTATTGATGGAGACATGGTTATCCGGCTCCATCAACATGAGCGGGAATCTTGTGCTGCAGCGCCTCAATCATCATTCCACGCACAATATCCATTTCTTCTTCATTGATCGTATGGTCCATCATCGGATAAATCACTTTGCTAATGTTGCCACCGAGTTCTTTCAACATAATTGCTGAAAGATCAACGCGTTCTTTGGGAATGTGCGGATCACGATCACTGCAACCGAGAAACACCGGCGTGTCGTTGAGAGAACCGGCATACGGTCCGGGTGCCTCGCCAATAAGTCCGCCACTTAATCCCACCACACCGCCAAACCGTTGGGGATGACGCGCTGCATACTCAAGAGCAAGACAGGCTCCTTGAGAAAAACCGAGCAGCATCGTCCGTTCCACCGGGATACCGGCCTGTTTGATTTCCGCCAACACATCGCCAATCGCATCAAGTCCGGATGAAAGCCACGGCTCATTCTCCTCGACGGGTGCGAGGAAACGATACGGATACCAGATGTTGCCGGCGGCTTGTGGAGCGACATACGCAAATCCGTTGACTCCAAGCTCATCGGCAACATCAAGAATGCTCTCTGCCGATGCACCGCGTCCGTGGACGAGCACCATTGCTGCTACAGCATTGCTGAGCGGCATGCCTTTATGGACGACCGGCTGTCCCTTGTGCGGACTATCCGTAGATCCGGACAAGATCATTTTGTCCCTGGTTCAATACCGCTGTTGATCTGGTTGAATTCCATCAAGAGTGTAATCTCAATTTCCTTCCCGACGACGAGCGCACCGCTTTCGATTGCCGCGCTCCATGTTGTGCCGAACTCAAACCGGTCGATTGTTGTCGTTGCCCGAAAGCCTGCCTTGGTTGTGCCCCGTGCATCCTTGATGGTACCCATGAACTTGGTATCCAGTACCACCGGTTTTGTCACATCACGAATCGTGAGATCACCGTGGATCTTGTAGGTCTTGTCACCGGTTTTCTCCATCTTCGTACTGACAAATTTGAGTTCCGGGAATTTCTCAGCATTGAAGAAATCGTCGCTCTTGAGATGATTGTCACGTCTCTCACTATCGGTGTTAATACTTGCTGTTTTGATTGTCGCCTCGATCTTTGCATCCGTAAGGTCTTCATTGGTGTGTGTTATTGTTGCATCGAAGTCGGTGAAGCGCCCCTCAACCTCGGCGATGACGAGGTGCGTGACTGCAAACTTCACATTGCTGTGCGATTTGTCCAGCTTCCATGATGTTTGTGCAACTGCAGAGCTAACGAGCAGCACAACGAATGCGAGGGAAAGAATGTGTTTCATATGATACCTCCTGTTATTGATTGGTTGCATTGTGAATATCCGTGATACAGAGTAGGGTCTCCGTATGCTTAACCGTTGTTTACCCTCAAAAGTTCATCCCGGATGTCATTGAAGTTATGTTTATTGAAATTTGAAGCATATAGCCACAACAATATCAAGGGGTGTTTTTCAAACCCAGGCCCAGTTTGCGCAATAAGCGGGAAAGCTGCTCCTGCTCCTTGCCGTTCAGCACCGAGGCTGCCTCAACCACAAACTCTGCATGCTTCATGAAGATGGCGTCGAACAGTCTCTTCCCTTTGGCGGTCAACGTAACGTTATAAGCGCGCCTGTCATCCGGATCGTCGATCCGCTGAACCAGCCCCTCCTTCTCGAGGTTGTCCACAACAACCGTAATGTTTCCACCGCTTACCAGCATCTTGCGGGACAGTTCGCAAAGCCGGACGGGACCGCAGTGACCGAGGATTTCCAGAGCAGCAAATTGAGGCTCTGTCAGGCCATACTTTCCTATGTCCTTCTGTGCAAGACGGTTGAACGTATTGTACGCCCGCGTGAGCTTTACCCACATGCCGAGGGCGGCATCTGTTTTCTTTCCGTACTGTTTTGTGTTCTTCATATACTTCCAATTTGAACTATCTCTATTTCAATATAATACAATGTTACCGGCTTGTCAAGGAGTAGGAAAACGGGTAGTGACTCATTGTGAACTTCAACCCGCATGATAATCCTTACAACTCTCCCCTTTCTCCGTTCTAACGCAGCTCCCCTCCCTTCGTAAGGGAGGGGAAAAGCTCAATCCGAGGAGGGAGAGTTCGTACCATTAAAGAGAACTAAACCAAACTAAGTCACTACCGAAAAACAAAAAAGCCCTACCTCTTTCGAGATAGGGCTTCCATGACATGATTTCCGGGGTAAATCAATTCATCGGAATATGGGGCAGGACTTTGTCCACGAGGTTCTTCTTGGGCACAGCCCCGATGATCTGCTCTACAACCTTGCCTCCCTTGAACACCATCAGCGTCGGGATGCTGCGGATGCCGAACTTCATCGAAACGTCCGGATTGTTGTCAACATCGACCTTGCCGACTTTCAACTTGCCGTCGTACTCCTTCGCCAGCTCCTCAACAACCGGCGCGATCATCTTGCAGGGTCCACACCATACCGCCCAGAAATCCACCAGCACCGGCTGCTCGGACTGCAATACTTCCTTGTCAAAATTACCATCATTGAATTCAATAGGCTTCATTTCTTCTCCTTGTTGATGCTGTCTTTCTGCCGGACAGCACGGCCTGTGATGAACTTATTCTCTTACGCCGTCAGTCGGACACTTCTCGGTCCCAACATCTTTTTCGCTTCATCCAGGAATGCATCAGACGGTTCCACGCTGAATTTGCGCGTCTGGTAGATCTTCGTGGATGCAGAATCATTAACGCTGAAATAACAGGGGCAGTTCCCTTTGCTCTTTTCCAGCAATTGCCGCAATTGAATGATCGTGTTCTCCTGAATATCGTTGACGTTGATGGAGAAGATAATACTTTTGGTGAACTTCTCGCGCACCTTCTCCATCGGATACACTTCATTGACCAGCACTTTCAACAGATCACCATTCACTTCCCCTTTCCCGCTCACCATCACCATCGAATCCGGACGGAGGAGATGCTCGAACTTCGCAAACGGATCGGAGAACACAATACACTCCGCCCGACCCGTAAAGTCCTCCAGCCCGATGAACGCCATGGTGTTGTTCCGCTTGTCGATCTTCTTCTTCACGGAAGTAACGATACCGCACGCACGTACTGTGGAGCTATTCTTGAATCCGGAGAGATCCCCGAAGTGAACATTGGCAAATTCATTGATCTCCTGCTCGAACTTCAGTAACGGGTGGCCCGACACATAAAAGCCCAGCACCGCTTTTTCACGTGTCAGCTTGTCGGTTTCTGGCCACGCAGCCGTTGCTGTCAACACAGGATAGTTGATGACCCGCGACTGTTGGGGACCTGTTGTTTCAAACAGACTCGATTGCCCATTCTCCGTTTGCGTTTGAAACGTCTGTGCAAATACTGCAACCCGTTCAAGGTTGTCGAAGTATTGCGCCCGGTGGCCATCCATCGAATCAAACGCTCCGGCCTGGACAAGGCTTTCCAGGCATTTCTTGTTCACGAGACGGAGGTCAACCCGGCGACAGAAATCGAAGATGTTCTGGAATCTGCCCTCTTCGACTCTTGTCTTGATGACGCTATCCACAGCGCTCTCACCAACGTTTTTTATGCCGCAGAGTCCGAAGCGGATATCGCCGTTGACCACAGTGAAGTTCTTGCCGCTCTCGTTGACATCCGGCGGCAGAACTTGAATCTCCATCTTGCGGCAATCGTCAATGAGGCCGACGATCTTGTCGGTGTTCCCGATTTCCGAGGACATCGTCGCTGCCATGTACTCGGCCGGATAATGCGCCTTCAGATAAGCGGTCTGGTAGGCAAGAACGGAATACGCAACACTGTGTGATTTATTAAATCCGTACGACGCAAACTTCTCAATTAAATCAAAGATCTCGCCTGCAAGTTTCTTCGCGGTGTTGAGATTCACCGCTCCATCCACGAACTCCTTCTTCAGCTCCGCCATGAGGTTTTTATCTTTCTTCCCCATGGCACGTCTCATGATATCCGCTTTTGCAAGAGTAAAGCCTGCAATGTCATTTGCAATCTTCATCACCTGTTCCTGATAGACGATAACGCCGTACGTCTCTTTCAGGATGGCTTCCATCTTCGGATGAAGATACGTGATCTCCTGTTGACCATGCTTGCGGACGATGAAGTCACCGATCATTTCCATCGGACCCGGACGGTACAACGCATTCATGGCAACCAGGTCGCTGATGCAGTTCGGCTTCAGCTTACGGAGCCAGTCCTGCATGCCGGAGCTTTCAAACTGGAAGAGGGCGATGGTTTGCCCTTTCGCAAACAACTCAAAGGTCTTCGCATCGTCTTCAGGGATTGTGTCGAGGTCGATGTCAACGCCGTGGTTTTCCTTCACCATCTGCAAGCAGTTCTCAATAACAGAAAGCGTGCGCAGCCCGAGGAAGTCCATCTTCAAGAGTCCGGCTGCCTCAAGGTCTTTCATGTTATACTGCGTCATCACTTCCGTTTGCGGCGTCTTGTACAGCGGGACGTAATCGCTGATGTTCCCGGGAGCGATAACAACACCGGCGGCATGCATGCCGGCATTGCGGTTCATTCCTTCAAGTACGAGCGAGGCATCAATCAGCATCTTGATCTTCGGATCGTTGCTTTCCTTCACCCATTTGAGGTCGGGGAGAGTCTCAAGTGCCTCAGCGAGTGGGCGCACCTTGCCCAATTCAACGGGGATCTGTTTCGTGATCGAGTCGATGGTACTGAGTGGAACGCCAAGCACCCGGCCAACATCTTTAAGCACTGCGCGGGAGGAAAGTGTACCGAATGTAATGATCTGCGATACCGAGTGTTCTCCATACTTCTGACGAACGTACTCAATCACCTTGTCCCGTTTGTCATCGGCAAAGTCAACGTCAATATCGGGCATGCTGACACGATCAGGGTTGAGGAAACGCTCGAACAGCAGGTCGTACTTCACGGGATCGACATCCGTAATGCCGAGGGCATAGGAGACGATGCTCCCGGCGGCGCTGCCACGGCCCGGCCCTACGCGCACGCCGTCTTTACGCGCCTGATTGATGAAGTCCTGTACGATGAGAAAGTAACCGGAGTAACCCATGCTCTTGATGACCGTCAGCTCATGCTCAAGCCGCTGGCGCATGTCCTGGCGTGGTTCCGGATACCGCTTGACAAAACCAACCCGGGTAATCTCATCGAGATAATCTTCCAACGTACTCGCCTTGGACTCTGCCGGAATCGGGAACTGCGGCATGTGGTTCTTGCCAAGGTCAAGCTTGAGATTGCATTTTTCATTGACTTCAAGAGTCGATGCGATGGCTTCGGGATAGTCTTTGAATAACTCCACCATCTCCTTCGCTGACTTGAAGTAAACCTGATCAGTCTGATATCGAAGTTGAGTATAGTCCGGGGTGTTGGTGCTGCTCGCATCGGGAATAAGCAGCATGATGTTATGCGGGATGGCATGGTCGCGCTTCACATAGTGAACATCGTTCGTGCAGATGAGCTTCAGGCCAAGGTCCTTTGCCAGTTTCGGGGCTTTCTCACGCACAATCGCCTCACGATCGATCCCGTGGTTCTGGATTTCGATATAGAAATCATCGCCAAAGATATCTTTGTAGATCCCTGCCGCTTCGTATGCCTCCGCGTCACGATTCGAAGCGAGGTAGGCAGAAACAACGCCGCCAGCACACGCTGATGTTGCCACGATGCCTTCACGATATTGGCGGAGCACTTCAGTATCAATTCGAGGTTTGTAGTAGAACCCTTCGGTATGGCCAATCGTACAAAGCTTCAGGAGATTCCGGTAGCCAACCTCGTTCTTTGCAAGAAGCAACAAGTGATGATATGCCCCTCGTTTGCCGCCACTCTCTGTTTCCTGTTGGGTCTTCTCGAACCGACTCCCCTTTGTAACGATGTACGCTTCCATGCCGATGATGGGCTTAACGCCGGCCTTCTTCGCCTTCTTGTAGAACTCAATGGCACCGAACATCACCCCGTGATCCGTCAAGGCAACTGCAGGCATCTTCTGCTCAACAGCCGCGTTTACCAGGTCGTCAATGCGACAGGCACCGTCAAGTAGACTGTAATGGGAGTGATTATGAAGATGAATGAACTCTGACATGATTCCTGTTCTATGATAATGGTGAAGCGGAGTGCAAACTATGGTACATGGATTGGAAAATCAATAGCAGCACACGGGAAGTTATTAACAACTTTGCAACGCCTTGAGTACATCAAGAATCGAAACTCAGCTTCAACTTGTGGTTCATTGTTTCAAGTCTTTGCAGGCAGTGATCTTGAATGAAATGACATCAGGAGAGGTTGATAGCCATGAGCTTCAGTTCCGTCATCTCCTCAATAGCATACTTTACACCTTCGCGACCAAAACCCGAGTCTTTTATCCCACCGTATGGCATATGATCCATGCGATATGTCGGATAGTCATTAATGATGACTCCACCGACCTCCAATTCCTGAAACGCCTTGAATATATGATCGATATTCTTACTGAACACGCCTGCTTGAAGCCCAAACTCAGAATTATTCACTTTCTGAATGGCTTCATCGAACTCTCCAAACCTCTCCAGCGTGACTACCGGTGCGAAGACTTCCTGGCAACTGACTTTCATATCCGGCTTTACATTCACCAACACGGTCGGTTGAAGCATGGCTCCGGTGCGTCCTCCGCCAATTAAGATTCGTGCTCCTGCAGTAACAGCCTCCCTGATCCAACCCTCGACCTTTGTTGCCGATGATTCGTCTATCATTGGCCCGACAACCGTGGTTTCGATCTCAGGGTCGCCCGTTATTGTTTCTGCCGTTGCTTTCAGGAAACGTCGTTCAAACTCCGGATAGACATCGTTGTGGACGAGAATCCGCTGGACTGCAATACAGGATTGACCTGCGTTGCCATAGGATCCGGCGGCAATTCTGGGCACGGCAAAATCCAGGTCGGCATCCTTATCCACTATGACTCCGGCATTACCTCCGAGTTCCAACACAACACGCTTCTTGCCGGCTCGGTTTTTCATCTCCCAGCCAACGGTTGGGCTACCTGTGAAGCTGAGTAGCTTAATGCGTTCATCAGTAATGAGTTGACCGGCTTCTTCTGAACTGCATGGGATGATATTGGTAGCTCCCTTGGGAAGTGTGGAGCCGTCAATGATCTTGCCCAACAACAAGGCAGTAAGCGGGGCGTTGGATGAGGGTTTGAGGACTACCGTATTACCAGACGCTATTGCAGGGGCGACCTTATGCGCGATGAGATTGAGCGGAAAGTTGAATGGTGTGATTGCCGAGACTGGGCCAAGCGGAAACCGCCGTGTGATTCCCAGTCTGTTTTTTGAATGAGCAGCCAAATCAAGTGGGAGCACCGAACCTTCAATGCGTTTGGCTTCCTCAGCTGCAATTCTGAAGGTGAATACGCTGCGCTCTACTTCGCTACGTGAGAACGCAATCGGCTTGCCTGTTTCAGCAGCAATAAGTCTGGCAAACTCTTCAGCCTGGGATTGGATCTGGTTGGCGATATACGAAAGCGCTTCGGCTCTCTCGTATGCTTGAAGTCGTCTTGTTTGCTGAAATGCGGCAACCGCGGCAGCAATGGCGTCATCAATATCCTTCTTCGAGGCCTGCCATACTTCACCAAGAGGCAGGTTTGTGTAAGGGTTGATGATAACCCGGGAATGAGACGACTCCCGCCACTCTCCGTTAACGAGAAACTTATGTTTCCCCATAAATTCTTAGAATTTAAATCTTGCTATGCCCGTCTTTGGGAAACCGCTGAAGCGGCTGCCAGACAAACTCTTTTTTTCTACAACACGCCTTAAGATGTGAGCGAGAATCCTAAGGTAAGTGGCTAAAGCCACTGACAAACGGAGATGTTAACTTTCCTTGCGATCCCCCGACATGAATGTCGGGGCAATTCACCTAATCGACGAGAGAACGAATTCTCTCCATTGCATCTGCCACATCAACCAAAGAACGCTCTCCGGTTCTTCGCTCCTTGATTTCAATCTTCCCCTGCGCAAGGTTCTTCTCGCCAATAATCACCTGATAGGGCATCCCAAGCAAGTCAGCATCCTTGAACTTGAAGCCCGGTGAGATTCCGACCCGATCATCGAACAGCACTTCAATTCCTGATGCATTCAATTCAGTATAAAATTTCTCGGCAAGAGCGAGAACTTCCGGATTCTTCGTCACCGCAATAAGGTGGATGAAATACGGAGCCAGCAACTTGTCCCAGATAATTCCATTCGCATCGTGGTTCTGTTCGATATGGCATGCAACGATTCTCTCGATACCGATACCATAGCTTCCCATGATAATCGGATTGGATTTGCCGTTCTCGTCAAGGTACGTTGCTTTCAGCGCGTCGGAATACTTGGTGCCCAGTTTGAAGATGTGGCCGAGTTCTATTCCGTGAACAAGCCGGAGCTTGCTCTTTCCATCAGGACTTGTCTCCCCTGCCTGAACCGTGCGCAGGTCACAGTACCCTTCAACTTTACAGTCTCGCCCGAGATCAATATTCACGTAGTGGTAATCGTTCTTGTTCGCACCACTGACGAGGTTGTTAGCACCCTCAAGCCGCTTGTCCGCGATGATCTTAAACCCTTTGAGTCCAACAGGACCAATCGAACCGCCATCGGCGCCCGTGAGCGCGAGGAGTTTCTCTGCTTCTATCGGACGAACATCGGCCCCAAGAACCGAGCCCAGCTTTGATTCATTCAGTTCATCGTTCCCCATCATTAATACAAGAACTGGCTTGTCGTCCGCCCAATAGACCACCGACTTTGCAAGCAGGCTATGATCAACCTTGAGGAATTCCGCAAGCTGATCGATAGTCTTGATGTTTGGCGTATGAACTTCCGCTACTGGTTTGTTGTCAGAAAACCGTTGTGCCTTTGATACAAGCGACGTTGCAACCTCGATATTTGCGGCATAGGAGCCATCTTCGGCAAGTGCAATCATGTCCTCGCCAGACTCCGATTCCATCATGAATTCCTGTGAGCCGGTCCCTCCCATCGCACCGCTTGATGCGCCAACGACAAAGAATTTCAAACCGCAGCGTGTGAAAATCTTCCTGTAGGCCTGGTCATGAAGGTCATAACTCTTATCCAATGCTTCCCATGTCGTATCGAGGCTGTAACTGTCCTTCATTAAGAACTGGCGGCCGCGCAACACACCGGAACGGGGCCGTGGTTCATTCCTGAACTTGGTCTGGATCTGATACCAAATCTGTGGCAGGTCCTTGTAGGACTCAATGTGGTTCTTTGCCAGCCAGCAAATAATCTCTTCATGTGTCGGTGCAAGAACAAGCGGACGGTTCTTGAGATGGAACAGCGTATCGCCAAATGCCTTCACACGTCCGGTCTGTTCCCAGAGTTCTATTGGACTCAGGGCGGGAAGATGGAATTCCTGTCCGCCGATGGCATTCATTTCTTCTCGGACTATTTGGGATGCCTTTTGCATCACCTTGTATCCGAGGGGTAGAAACGTGTAGACACCAGCCGCCAGTGATCGCACCATACCGGCGCGAATCATCAGTTGGTGGCTCGGGATAACGGCATCCGATGGAATTTCTTTTACGGTGGGAATAAAACCCTTGCTTAAACGCATTGATTGATCTGTCTTAAGGTTTTCAAAAAGTGGATCTTATGGAATGCCCAGCGAGAGGAGCTGAAAGCAGACGAATTGTTGATAATATACCGGCAATCGAGAATCAAGTCAAGCATTGCAGCTAGCGGGTAGTGCTTCGTAGGGACGCACAGCCATGCGTCCTTACGGAATTTGTTAAGAACGTAATTAGAACAACAAAGCCTCATCCCTGTTTCGGGTGAGGCTTTGTTCTTTTGTGGGAGGCCAGGATGTGGCCTTTACATTGAGCCATCCGCCACCTATGTGTCCCCCCTTTGGGTGAAGGAGGCGACTCGAAGCTTGCACTGTGACAGGCTTTTTGTAACGTTGATTCTGTCACCCGAATTATTCTTATTTGAAGCGCCTTTGGCAACCTGTTTTCGCGCGTATCCACTTTCAACCTTCCTCAATTTCCGGAGCCAACATGACATTTGCCGCACGTGCTGTTTCGATGATGATCCTGGTCTTGTCCACCCTCTGTGCCCCGTCATATGCGCAATGGTCCACCGACCCCAATGTGAACAATGCAATCTCGACAGTAAGCGGTAATGAACAATACCCCACTATTGTCAGCGATGGCTCCGGTGGTGCAATCATTACGTGGCAAGACATTCGGACCGGTACTGATGACATCTACGCACAGCGGATCAACGCAAGTGTAGTAATCCAGTGGACGGCCGATGGTGTTGCGATCTCGACCACCAGCGGCGAGCAACAAATCCCAACTATTGTCAGCGACGGTTCCGGCGGTGCAATCATTACATGGCAAGACTTCCGGAGCGGGAACCTTGACATCTACGCACAGCGGGTCAATGCAAACGGAGTGATCCAGTGGACAGCTGATGGTGTCGCGGTCTCAACTGCAAACGGTAACCAATCGACTCCCACTATTGCGAGCGACGGCTCCGGTGGTGCAATCATTACGTGGCAAGACGTCCGGAGCGGGCCCCCTGACATCTACGCACAGCGGGTCAATGCAAACGGAGTGGTCCAGTGGACAGCCGATGGTGTAACGATCTCGACCGCAGCTGACAATCAACGAGCCCAAACTATTGTTAGCGACGGTTTCGGTGGAGCTATCATTACGTGGGCAGACTTTCGGAGCGGGGGTTTTAATGCCGATATCTATATACAGCACATCAACGCAAGCGGAGTGGTCCAGTGGACAGCCAATGGTGTAGCAATCTCGACCGGAAGTGGGAATCAAAATCTTCCCAACATTATCAGCGACGGTTCCGATGGAGCAATTATTACATGGCAAGACTCTCGGGGCGGGAACAATGACATCTACGCACAGCGGATCAACGCAAGTGGAGTGATCCAGTGGACGGCCAACGGTGTCGCGGTCTCAACTGCAAACGGTAACCAATCGACTCCCACTATTGGGAGCGACGGCTCCGGTGGTGCAATCATTGTCTGGGAGGACTATCGGCTTCCGGAAGGAGACATCTACGCACAGCGGATCAACGCTAGTGGATTGAACCAGTGGAACGCTGTTGGTGTAGTGATCTCGACTGCAAGCGACACCCAACAACTACCCGCTATTGTCAGCGATGGCTCCAGCGGTGCAATCATTACATGGCAAGACTTCCGGAGCGGGAATGCCGACTTATACGCACAACGAATCAACCCAAGCGGAGTGGTCGAGTGGACAGCCAATGGTACAGCGATCTCGACCGCTACCGGTGCTCAATTTACTCCCAAGCTTATTGGCGACGGTTCCTCTGGGGCAATTATGACGTGGCTCGACGGTCGAAGCGGGAATAATGATGTTTACACACAACGTGTACGGCAAGATGGGTTGCTCGGGGTGTTTAACGTACCACCCCTCCTTTGGGATAATACCGGTATCAGTTTCGATGCATACCGGGCCTCAACAGCATTTGGTTCACTCCCTCCTGATTCTTCCATCATTCAAGGAGCCGATGACTTCTTTGTCCCCGGTGGAAAGACATGGACAATCGACAGCATTTTGGTCAATGGATCCTTTTCAGTTGCTTTCCCAACTGATTCACTCGTTGTCGCCATCTACGCAAATACCGCAGACAAACCCGGCGCTCTGCTGCACCGGCGGACACTAGGCGGCATCTCCTCCGGGGGGGATGTGCGAAGGGGGCTGGGAACACCTGTGACACTGACTGAGGGTACATATTGGTTCTCGGTCTATGGGGTGTATAATACAATTCAAAACATATTCTGGCTATGGCAGGCGGGGACAGCCCCTAGTGGCCGCGAAGCACATCATCAAAGATTCATCGGGGCAACCTACTATCCGTGGACGTCATTCTCGGGAGTTGGCTTCTCATCACGGTCGCTCTTCTTTTCATTATACGGCAGTGAAAATGCCGCTCCGGTAGCTTACTCCCACGCGAACTTGAATAAGTCCATTCCCGATAACGATCCCGCAGGCGTCCGGGACACGCTTACCATTAGTGGTATTCCGCCGGGCCAGGTTGTGCAAAACATAGCGCTAAGAATCGATTCACTCATTCACACCTGGGTTGGTGATTTCCGCATGACGCTCTCTCATAACGGAATCACCAGAACACTCATGAACAGGCCGGGCACAGGGGCAAATGGCAGTAACGGCGACAACTTCATCGGTACGGTATTGGCTGATTCCGCTACGCTACGTATCGATAATATTACCGGTGATGGAACACCGCTACCCGGCGGCCCACCCTACACGGGTTACTTCCGTCCGGACTCAGGTGGTACACCGAGCATTGTACCTTCATCACTTGTGCCATTCATCGGGTCAGATCCGAATGGAGACTGGGTGCTCTTCATGAGCGACAACGCTGCTCAGGATACTGGCAAGATTCAGGCATGGTCTCTCCTGCTTCAGACCGGCATCTCGACAAGTGTGGATCCAGTAGGAAATACTCTGCCCGGGATATTCACCCTTGAACAGAACTATCCCAACCCCTTCAACCCGACGACCACCATCAGGTTTGCATTGCCGGTTGCAGCCAACGTCACGTTGAAGATCTACAATGTACTTGGTCAAGAGGTTACGACACTGGTGGACGGGCCGCAGAATGCAGGTACATTCAATGCCATTTGGAATGGGAGATCGAATTCAGGTTTCTCTGTTGCGAGCGGCGTGTATTTTTATCAGCTTGTTGCGAAAGCAAGTGAATCACATGAGATCTTCCAATCCGTGCAGAAGCTCGTGTTGATGAAATAAGGTTGGTCTTTGTAGGCGCGAATCGCCCCTACGGAGGATCTTTCGGAGTAGAACAACAAAGCCTCATCCCTGTATCGGGTGAGGCTTTCTGCTTACATGAACCTTGAGGGCTTGAATCCTGAGTTTCTAATCCTTTTTAATCCAACTATGTGCCCTCGGGCAGAGTCGAATCCGTCCCGACAGAAACTAACAACGATGTAGGGACGAGATCTCGCCAACCATCACTCCAACTTAGTGGCGGACTGCCGACCTGCGGTTTAGTCCCAAAGTGACAACAGTTGGCGTTTCCCAGTCAACTGTTCCGTCACTTTGAGGATCCCGCATTCTTCGCGCTAACTTGGTTGCGGGAGAAACCCACATATGTGCCCTCGGGCAGAGTCGAACTGCCGACCTGCGGTTTAGGAAACCGTCGCTCTATCCATACTGAGCTACGAGGGCAAACAACTATTAAACGCTAAGTCTGGTTGGAAATGAAAGATACGAAAACTGGCCGCGTGATTCAAGATTGTTGCCTTTCACATGACCAGCGCGTCGATTGGAAATGGATGGAGAGAAACTAAGTTCAGTTGGAATGGAAGCTACAAGGGCATAAAAAAAACTACTCAAAGCATATCCCGCCTCCGGCGGGATTCTCATTCCAACTTCGTACTTAGCTGGGAAACGCTAAGTCCGGTTGGAATGGAACTAGTATTCCTCCGTTGGATCGGGGTCATCGAGGACTTTATAGACGATCTTGTCATTCGAGGCATGCATGATTTCAATGAGGGTTTTCCGAAAACTGATGAACCGGGATTCATTCAAATCGTACTGAAGGTCCTGAGTGTAGATTGGCGTTGGCATTGGCCGGCCCTCGTCAAGATCAAACTCGCGGTACGTGATCCTGATAATTCCTTTCGCTGTCCCGCCATAAACCAGGTCGCACTGCTGCCCCACTATCACGGTCTTATATACGTCGTTCCTGAAGCCGCTTTCAGCCCGGATCATCGTACTCCCCACAGGCGTTTCCCGTAACTCTCCAATCTCAAAATTTCTGTTCACATATCGACTATTGAGCAGTCCGCACCCATTCACAACAACTACAAGCAATACACACATCGGAACTGTAAATCTGTTCATCGATTCCCCCGTGAATATGGACAAAAAGGTCTCATAAGCGGCCTACATCAATCTACTTCGCAGAAGCGTGGGAGTCAAGCGGGCGGGGAAAAGAAAAACAGGAAAAGCACTCCCCGAAAGAATGATGCACGTCTCCACTGGTGAGCCAGCTAACATGAATCCTTCCGGCAGTTGTTCATATTGTGCGAGTAAGACAGCGTCATATCCGATTCCCTGCTTCTCAATTCTTCAATCATCATTATTCACGTGGCGTTGGCGGTAGAGACTGAGATTTTGACTTGGAGAGAGAAGGACGATAATTCACAATCAATACATCCCTCATAAGGAGACAAGAGCCATGAAAAAGCTCCCTATTGTTTTGCTCATAGCAGCTGCCCAGTTCATCCTCGTCGGTGAAGGCACGGCCCAATTGGCAAAATATTTCGATCGAAGCATCGAACAACGATTCACCGTGATGACAGGGGCTTCAGTGCCTCTCGGTTCATTTGTTCAGAAGAACGCCATTGACCCCAATGCCGGTTACGCGAATATGGCCATCATGGGCGGACTCGAATATACTGCACTGCCTCTGAACGGCGGCATCGGACTCACCGCCTCTGCTCTCGTGAACAGCTACAGCGTCTCAATGTTACCAGGCGGCGCAACAGCCAACCGGTACTTCCTGTTGTCTTTAATGGCGGGGCCTCGCTTTGAGATGGCTATCTCCTCCCTGACACCGATTTCGCTCTACAGCCACGGACAGATCGGGGCATTGTTCTCACAGAGTCCTGACATCACGATCAACAGTATCACCTCGAATGGCAACAGTGATCTGACCTTTGTCGCTTCCGTTGGTGCCGGTGCGGTGTTTGATCGAGTTATAGATGTTGGTGTACGGTATTTCTATACAGAAGCGAGCTTTGGTGAGAACAGACTTTCCAGTGATGCGGTCACACACATCGAGGGATTGCAAGCAACAGTAGGTTTTCTGATTTTCTAATACAACTCGAATGAACGGGGGTGTTCTCTCTGAACATCCCCGGCTTATTTTTCCGTGGCTCTCTTCCCGATCCCCGACTACTGGTTCGACAGATAAAGACCCTGGTTGACAATATAGCTCTCGACGGCAACAGGAACCATATATCGAATCGACTTCCCTTCTTTCACTCTCCTCCGGATCTCACTTGATGCAAGATCAATCAGAGGAACTTCGCAAAGCGAGACGCTACTCCGGAATCCTGTATCGATGCCATCCATCCGAAATCCCGGACGGGACAGAGCAACAACGTCAACAAGCTCAAGTATTCTCTCCGGCTCGCGCCATGTATTGAACTCAAGGAGATTATCCGCTCCAATGAGAAGCACCAATGAGTCTTCAGGGTAGAGTTGCGTCAATGCCGCGACCGTATCAACCGTAAACGATAGCCCACCTCGCTGAAGCTCAATATCTGATGCTTCGAAATATCTATTCCCGTGAACAGCACATTCCATCATCTCCATACGGTGGTGTGCTTCCACAATGTCCAGGTTCTGCTTGTGCGGCGGTGTTGCGGCGGGAATGAACAACACCTTGCCAAGCCCCATCTTCTCTCTCGCTTGCTCGGCAACAATCAGATGACCCATATGTGGCGGATTGAAAGAGCCGCCGAATATCCCGATTCTCATCAGAGTTTCTGGAATACCCCCTTCCGATGCATCGTTTGGAGAATTGCATGCGTCCGGACGGGATACCACTGACGCAAAAGCACCCGGCGCTCGACTTCATGAAGAAGCAATGGCAACCCGTCCGGATGTGCGAAATCATACGTTGGTAAAACAGGAATGAGCATAGCCTGAGCTTCAAGAAATGGTTCTATCTGGTGTGCTCCTTTCTCTTCCGTAGCAACAAAGAGACAAGGATGGAGCGATCGCATTGCGACAGCGACCACACCAGGCAGTTGACGAGTTTTTCGTTGCTGTGTGATGGCGATAACTTCTTCCTCTTCATGAAGAAGAGCCTCCATCTCCCGAAATGTTTCTGTCGGAAAAAGAGGATTCCTTCCGTAAACAACAACAAGAGAAGATCCCTCGTTCTGGAGAAAGAACCTGGCCGTTGCTTCGGCCATCCGTTCGCTTAACGATGCCCTCCGCTGGGAATTCCGATTGAACCGATGCTCCGATGGATTCATCCCACCGAGGTTGTATTCATCTGTTTCATGTATCACAACCGAGAACCCTTCCGTCTCAGCAAGCCGCTCCGCGAGATCCACGAGCATGGCTCTGTCAAGAATTTGAAACTCCTCCCGCATTGCATCAGGAGAAGACGTCTCGGACGGCCAGCCCGCATCCAACATCGAGCAGCAAAACACGAAAATATTTACGTGACTCATTCGCTCTTCATACATACATTCTCAAAGGGGAATACTCGACGTAAGATTTCTGTACAGCACGCTTATTTCATCTGCCATGGCCCGGGCCGTATACGATTCGGAGATAGTGGCTCGGGCTGCATGTGCCAACTCCCTGCGCTTCTCCTCATCTTCAATCATAGTACACATTGCGCGTGAAAGTTCTTCCTCGTTTCCCGGTGGAACAAGAAGTGCATTCTTGCGATCCACGAGTATATCACTGATGCCATCGACATCGGTTGACACAATCGGTTTTCCCGCGGCCATAGCTTCCAACAGTGAAATCGGTTGGCCCTCCCAAAGGGAAGAAAGCACAAATACATCAATCGCCGCAAGCAATTGAGAGACATCGCTCCGTGATCCTGCAAAAACAACCGCGGAATCAATCCCTGCTTCCTTTGACTTGCGTTGCAGTGTTTCATACTGGTCGCCTTCACCAACAATTACCAAGCGGGAATGTGGATGGCGCCGGACAACCGTCCTAAATGCGTCAAGAAGAAACTCCTGACCTTTCTGTTTATGAAGTCGCCCGATATTGCCGAACAGGAAGTCTGTCGGTCGGACTCCAAGTGATTGCCTCACGGCATCACGGTCGCCGGTGAATCTGAATTTCTCGACTTCAATCCCATTGTGTATGGTGGCGCTGCTGGCTGCATCCACAAGTCCATATTCAATTCCCCTTTTATAGTCCGATTGACAGACACAAATGACACGATCGGTATGCCGGAGCAACCACCGATCGATTCGTTGCAGAAGTTTGGACCTGTTTGAACTATCATGAAGATAATGGAAACCATGATACGTATGTACTGTCTTCATCCGAAATCCGCCAAAGAGAACACCAACTCTTCCCCAGAATCCTGATGTTCCCCCGTGAGTGTGGAGAATGTCGCACTGGGCCAGCCGAAGGGTTCTCACAACATCCCACATTGTTCTGAAACTCAATCGGTTCTCCATGGCGACGGGAAGCACCGTCTTCCCAAGCTTCCGCGTCTCATCGACAAGGAAACCGTTCCCCTCGCAAGCAACAAGAACTTCAAAAGAATCGGGATCAATGTGTTTTACAAGCGAGAGAACATGCATCTGTCCTCCCCCGAGAGTCGCCTCATCAATCATTTCCAGCACGCGAATCTTCCGACCCACGATCAGGCCTTCCCTGTGAGGCGAAGATATGCTTGGAGCAGAGCTGTCTGGAAAGCCCCGAGATGCTTCTGATAATAGTATACCTGGCTCGTCCGATAGCGTCGGTTTACCAGCCCATGTTGGAGAGAAGCGGCGCTACCACCAAGCAAATGCACGACGGTTGTTCCGGTATAGTACACGACTTGCCATCCGGCCTCAGCAATTCTCTTACAAATATCTTTATCCTCATAATACATGAACATCTTCTCGTCGAATCCACCAATTTGCTCGAACGCCGACCTCCTCACCATCATACAGGCACCCGTGATCCAACCTGTACGTTGCGTGTGACGAAAGAGCCATCTGAATATTCCACTTAATGTCCCTCTCCCCTGACGATCCAACGTATAGACAATCTTGTCTGTGAACTCCACCCAGACATTGGGAAGCTTTCCGGCGGAAAGTTGAAATCGTCCATCCTCGAAAACGAGCACCGGCCCGACGGCCGCGACGGTTGCGTGTTCCTCCATGTAGCCCGCCAGGACTTTCATTGAATTTTCAATAAAGTAGGCATCCGTATTGAGAAAGAGAAGATATTTTCCGCTGGCATTTTGTGCCCCAAGGCTATTACCACGACTAAATCCTGAATTGTCATCACTCTCAATCAGCGTAACATCAGGGAATTCCCTTCGGATGATCTCTCTGCTTCCATCCGTTGATGCGTTATCAACAACGACAACCTCGTATGGAACTCCCTCCGCATGGTCGTCTATCGAACGAAGGCACTTTCGGAGATACCCCTCTCCATTGTAATTCACCAGAATCACGGAAACCATGTTACCGGCCATGCGGCTGATCCGCAACGTGATACGGAAGTCCAGTAAGGGCTGCATACACTTTTGCTAACGAGTTCACCATCCGTGCAACCACGTGCTGCCAACGAGCGGTATCAATAACCTCCGCACTCATCAGTTGCAGAATCGCAGCATCAGCGATCTTTCTACCGGCTTGCTCCCTTGTTCTCTGCTTGCGTATCCAATCCATGTTCGTCATCAACCACCAGTATGCGCGCAAAAGACCGCGAAGCGATTTTCCCTTCGCAAGGACTGCAAGCAATATTTTTGCGAAAGCGTCACTCACGAACCATGGAGAAAGCAATATCAGTGTCTTTTTTTCAAAGAAAAATAGTGCGTTCAGAATTCTATTCCGTTCCTGGTAGAATGTCACTGTCGATGACAACGCACGTTTCGTGGTAGCGCTCCCGAGGTGTTTCACCTTCGAACCCGGAGCCATCACAACCGAGAATCCCGCGAGCCTGAGTTTCCATGAATAATAGACATCTTCATGATAGAGAAAGTATTCATCGAGAAATGGTCGCGTTGATACGTTCCGCCGGAACATCATGGAAGTCCCGCCGGCATAGAAAATCTGGGAGACATCCGAGAAGTGGCGCATGATGTTGTACCCCAGGTAGTTCAATGTGCCGTTCATTTCATAGAACGCCGGCGGTATGCCGTCTGTAGTAACAAAGGAAGCAGCGGCACCGATTTCCGGTCGCCGTGCGTACTTAAGAAGTCCGGGCAACCAGGAATGCTCAACGACTGTATCATTATTCAGCAATACAATATACTCTCCTGTGGCCATATCGCATCCGTCATTGTTCCCGCCGGCAAAACCCCTGTTGACGCTGTTGACAACAAGTCGGACCAACGGAAACTGACGCCGTATCATCTCAAGACTACCATCGGTCGATGCATTATCCACGACGATGACTTCCAACGGACGGTGCGGTTGTTCAAAGACGCTGGTGAGACAATCTGCAAGGAATTCTTTCCCGTTATAGTTCACAATCACGACGCTGACAAGTGCTTCCTCCGTTACGGGTTTTTCCGGTGAATGTGGTGGAATTTTTTCCACACTCATCGGTTACGCCTCGAGAGAGTGTAGATGATCTGACGTCGCGGCGGGGATGGAGCATGGATTTTCCCCAGCATGTAATGCACATGCCAGAGAAATTCAACCGGGAACGACGGGCCCCAGGCAACCGGGGTCCGAATGACTTTCACGGAGACTTCTGCTCCTTCGTTCTGTGCCATTTCATCGAAGGTACCATCAAGGAATGTTGCAACATGCATGGCTTCGGGATGAGTAATGGAGAGCTGTCGGCCTTTTACACTCACCTCCGCATACGGCGTCATGATGTAGAGGATGGAACAGTGTTGCAGCAGGGTGCGGGCGATCTCCACATGGTTCTCGAAATGTTCAAGCACGTTGCAGCAGTACATCACATCAAAGTGTCCGGTGATGTCATTGAATCCTCCTTGCTGGAATCGCGCAATGGAACCATACTCCTTCGTCGCTCTTTCGATTGCACGCTGACTGACGTCCATGCCGTGCAACTCGGCCATCGGATAGTGTTTGCGCCATACAGGCAAGGCATCCCCCACGGCGCAACCGACATCAAGGATGGAGAACTTTCCATCCAACGGAACCTTTATGTGCCGATGGAAACGCTTTGCAAACATGCGGGTTTGTTCGCGGCCACTGGTCTTCTCCCAGAAGCCGTCAGCCTCAAACTCTTTTTCCCACACTTCACGGGTATTCAGATTCTGATTGGAAGCACTTGTTGTCATCAAAGGCCGGTTAATGGTGGGAGTTCATCTCGGATCTGTCACATCCTTTACCTGATGCGTGGCTCGCCGCCGTTCCAAAAGCGTGAAGCCTCCGGCAATCAGAAAGCTCACGAATCCATGGAACGAAAATGCAATTGCTGCACCTGTGACACCAATTTTCGGGATAAGATACACATTCGCACCTATAAATGCGAGAAGCGCAACCACGGACATGACCGGAAAGAGGACGGACTTTCCTCGCGCAAACGCCGCAGCAAGAAGTGGATAGCCGAGGATTGTAAAGACCATTCCTATGCACATTATTTGAAGGACGGTGGCAGCCTCAGCAAACACTTCCCCAAAAACCATCGTCATCATCGGTTCCGCTACCAACGCGAGAAGAACTATACCCGCCAGCATTCCACCAACGACCACGAGTGAATTGCGTTGCTTCCTCCGGAGTGCTTCCTCGGAGCCTGCGGATGATAAATCGGGCATCATCACCGCCATATACGAATAGGCCACCATCATCACCATCCCCGCTACCCGGGATGCGGCGCTGTAAATTCCCAACGCATGACCATCGGACAGCCCACCTACGAACAAAATGTCAAGGCGACCTCCTAACAAACTGATCACCTGATAAAGCGCAATCCATTTATTAAATGAGAAGATACGACGCTGGAGCGTTGCATCCCTGACAAGAAGATTCACCGATTTCAGCGGAGACAAAAAGAAGCCTGCCAGAAAAAAGACCGCAAGGGCTGTGATCTCAATCCAGACACCAATGACCACCGACCACTGAGTTATTATCGGGATGCATGCGAGCAACAACAGCACCTTGGAAGCAGACCGCATAATCCCAACGAGCGCAGCAAGACGAAACTGCTTGTGGGCCTGAAAGATGGAGGGAAAAGCTCCCGCGAAAACATTGAGGAAAACGGCAATCAATGAAAGGAGAAATGGTTGCGTGATATGTTCGTCTACGTGACCGAAGGTATGCTCAATGACCGGTCTCAGCAAAAGTATCGCGCCGCAGATCACTGTTGCGCTGATGATGAGCTTGTAGCGAAGGACTATGGAAACCACATTCCTGAAACCGGACCTATCCCCTTTTGCAAGATACTCCGGCCCAAAACGTATCACTGCGCTGCTGAGGCCGGCGTCGGAAAGGTCGGTCATGAGGTTGAAGAGGGAAAGGATAAGGGCAAAGGTTCCAAAATCCACAATACCCAAATACCGCGCAAGGATTGCAGTCGACAGTGCGCCAAGAAGTCCGTTCCCGATTGAGCCGAATGCCGTCCAGCCGACATTGCCCGCTATCTGGGAGGCCATGCCACGCCGCAGAAGCCCTTGCCATCCTTCAACCGGAGTTTTCATTCCAAACGTGCTCACCTTGACTGTCCGGCCACGGGGAATTTCACCGGAATCCTCATACCCGCGCAGGTTTGCGACACACCCATAGAGTTCCCGAGCATGCAGCCCATGGAGAACACGCGTTGGCGATTCGTGCCAGAATGCGACCGGGTGTATTCAACTCCCACTGAACGGATGGATTGTGGAGGAATCGTGAATCGGTGTATAGGCCCATGTTTTTGGGAGGAAGAAAGTCATCCGGTGCCATATCAACGATCTCAAACCCCGCTTCTTTCAGCAGGCGTGTGAAATGCGAACGCGAATACCGGTACTCTTCGAACGCGAGCCGAACGCCACGCAACTTCCTGACTGCATTTTGAATTCTCTTGATGTGGTTGAAAAGCAACACCCTGCCGATGTTCTGGGTTGGCACCGTAACAAGAAAGAGTCCCCCGGGCTTGAGGAGTCGCATGACTTCTGCGAATGCGGGTTGAGGACCGTTCTCAAAATGTTCAACAACTCCGAGAGAGATCACTGCGGCGAAGGATCCGTCGGCGAACTTTGTCTTCAGAACATTGTCATACTCCAACGGCACAGACGGATCGAACCGTTGTCCAAACTCAAGATCTGACTTTGCTATGTCAATGCCAATCACATCAAAGCCTTTTCTGCGGAGATAGAAGACCCATCTGCCCCGCCCGGATCCCGCCTCAAGTATCCGCCCTGTACGAGGAAGATGCTTGAGAAAGTGCGGCTCAATTGTCTGAATACTGCACAGACCAATATCGTTTTCGAGATTCTCAGATCCACCCAACTGTCCCAACGCTTCCATGGATTCAACCTGCTGGGCGACGGCATATCGTTTCATTGTTGGCATTACGTTACTCCCGGCAATTAACTCTGACGAATAGTGTAAAGCATGGTCTGCACGTGCGCCGTCCACGAGTTCTGTCGTGCAACTTCCTTACGCTCTTCTGTCTTAACGCTGTCATTCTCAACAAAACTTTCCTGCAGAGCTTTCACAAATTCTTCCCTGTGGCTGGCGATGCGAAGCAACCCCTGTTTCGCATACGGCTGAAGCTCATGCAAGGGACTGGAAACGACGGCTTTTCCCAGAGCAAAGTACTCGAATATCTTCACGGGATTCGTTGTCTCGGAGATTGCTCCGGGCAGGAAAGGAATAATACAGACATCGAATGCATTGATGTAACGGGGAACATCGGCATACTCTCTTCGTCCAAACCAATAGAGATTTGGAATGTCTCTCAGGTGCTTAATTCGCTCTTCAAAATCCCACGGACCGACAATCACCACCGAAACATCGGGCATTGCTCTTGCCATCCCAGCAACCAGATCGTAGTCAAGCCACGAGCGTAACACGCCAACATACCCGACGATCGGCTTTCGCAGTAATGCGATGTCATCCGGAGTGCCCGTCTCAGTTGCGCGCGACTGAAACCAGTTGAAATCAACTCCGTTCGGAACGCGCACTATGGGCAGGTCATTCCGCAGCGTACGCATCCGTTCCTCCAGCTTTTCGGCTGTAACGAATATCCCGCGAGACTTACGCACGAGCATGAGTTCGTAGTCTCTGAATCGCTCCACCTCTGCGTGACCGGAGAAGAGGGCAATCTCGTCCAAGCAATCATAGTAGATTTGTGAGAAGTCATCAGTTGCCAGTACATTCCCAAAGAAGGGATTTTCCACAATTGCTACCGATTCTTCGGTGGTGGGCATGTGTTTGAATATCCGTTGCCGCAGCGCCTGTCTGAAGATTGCGGCATTCACTTTTTCAAGAAAGGGAAAGTTGAAACGATTCTGCGGCACGACCAGCGGCATTGAGACAATACTGAGAGCGTTATTTCGGTCCGGATGACCAGACGCGCGTGAAGGCACTGTTCGTAGTGAGGGAATGAGCAACGCCGCGACGCCAAGCACCCAGTACCATGCGGAAGAAACCATCAGCCGCAGAAGCCCCTTCTTTCGACCGGCAAGATATTCTGTAAATCCGCACGGCTCAATGTAGGTCACCGGAATACCCTGAGCGAGAAATGCCTGCGCAAGACTCTGTGGACGCTGGTGGATAAAGCTGAAGGGAATCGGAGCGAAGAGGTAGATATGTACCTGCTTCCTGGTCAAATTGATTCCTGGAAGAGATCGTTCTGATGTAACGTCACAATAAGCTCACATTATCGGAGGAGGCTTGTGTGCCAACCTCATGACTTTTCTCCACCTTCCTCATCTTCACCAATCGAATCCGACGTTTGCTTTTCTTCACAATATTAAAGGTGAAGTGTCCGTACTGGATTTCCTCGTTGGCCTCCGGAATACGGCCAGCCAGCTTGTTCAGAAGACCGCTCATGGTTTCATATTCGTCCGCCTGTGGTATCTCCGCATGGAATCGTTCATTGAAATCCCGTACCGACAACCGTGCGTTGATGAGAAATGAACCGTCGGCGGAAGCCTCAATGTCTTTCAATTCCTCGTCGTACTCATCGTGAATCTCTCCCACAATTTCTTCGAGAATGTCTTCCATCGTCACGAGTCCCTCGGTCCCTCCGAACTCATCAATGACCACAGCCATATGGAGTTTCCGTTGCTGCAGCTCCCGCATCAATTGACTGATCTTTTTGGTTTCGGGAATGAAGTACGCGGGCCTGATAATATCCTGAATGACAATGAGATTGCGGAACTCCAGAAGGCCCAACAAATCCTTTGTGTACACGACACCGATGATATTATCGATCGTCCCCTTGTACACCGGCATCCGTGAATATCCTTCTTCCAGCACAATCTTCACAAGGTCTTCGCGAGGCAGATCGATATTCAATGCAACCACATCTGGACGCGGGATCATGACCTCTTTGGCGGTCGTGTCGGTAAATTCGAAGATACTCTTGATCAGTTCATGCTCAGTCTTATCGATGACGCCGGTCTTTGTCCCCTCCTCCAACATCAGCTTGAACTCTTCCTCGGAGATCCTCGATTCCGTGAAGCTCGTTCGATCCTTGAGCGGAGCAAGAAACATGTTGCTCGCGAAGGTGAGAACCT
Source organism: Bacteroidota bacterium (assembly GCA_046160825.1). Classification (GTDB taxonomy): domain Bacteria; phylum Bacteroidota; class Ignavibacteria; order UBA10030; family UBA6906; genus JBJXHC01. Next base: position 29,338 of record JBJXHC010000111.1, read on the forward strand.
TTACGGGCAACCGGAAGGCCGTAGCGAATACCTGAATCGGGGCTGCTGCGCGCAGGGCAAAAGATTCTGCGTACCGCAATGCGATGGATTTCGGCACGAGCTCTCCGAACACCACAACAAGGAATCCAACGCTGATCACCACAGTAGCAAGCGATATCCAATTGGCGCCTTCCCGTACCCAAAGAACTTCACTCGCCTCAAGACCCGGAACAAGGTACTGAAGCGCAATGATGCCGCCGAGGCCTGATGCCAACGTGAGTGAGAACACCACGCCAACGTGGACGGTTGCGAGAAAACGTTCGGGATTACTTTGAAAACTCAGGATGGTTGATGCCCTCCTATCCCCCCCGTCGGCAAGTTCCTGCATTCGACTTTTTC
>JBJXHC010000112.1:0-49044 GCA_046160825.1 Bacteroidota bacterium
ACTGATTTTCTTAAAATAGTCCCATGTTTTCGCTTCTTCGAACACAAGGTCCCTCATGTCTCCATTCATTGCATGCAACTTCTCACCAGCGTTTAGCGCTGCACCCAGTTGTAATCTCAAGAACTGCAAATTAAGCTCTGCCGGAATGCCAATTTCCGAAAGCAGGACAACATTTAACTCATAATTATTGATCTTATCTCTGAATCTCTTATCTAAATACTTATATCTTTTTTGGTCCGCATCAATGAGTCTCCCCGTATCGCTATAGATTTCATTTGAGATCTTGAGATGAAATTCATTATCCTCGTCAGAATCATTTATCCCTAGAAATGACCAGATAGCGTTTATCCTTTGCTGTCCATCAATGCAATCATATTTACCGCTTTTTCTCTCATAAAAATAGATCGATGAAATATCAAAATCGCGCAAGATCGAATCAATCAGCCGTTGCTTTTTTTCGACCTTCCAAACGGATGGCTCTCTTTGAAATTCCGGAAACTCAATTTGACTAGCCTTTTTGACTAGATCGCTTATTTTCCAGCTATCGTGTTCTTTTTTCATACTATTTGTCCGGCAAAGTTCTCAAAGAAATTGTTTGCTGTTGAGATCGATGTGATGTTTGGTGAGTTCTTTATTTGATGAACTTTGGCTCTCAGCCACCATTCATAGATATTGGTTTTTGGGTTCTTACTACTAACATACTCAATAGCGGTCTGGGGAAGTTGTTCTGACCGTTTTACCCCCGTATAGTCATACAAATAATCTAGAAACTCAGGAATGTCAAGAACTGTTTTTGTTTTCAGGTATGGATAGTTCTTTTGGATCCTCTCGCCCGTGTCATAAAAATCTATGATTTCGATTCTGAGCCTGTCGGCAGACTGAATCTTTTGCATGCTGAAAACCAAGGAAATTAGTTGCCAGTCGTTCCTGTTCAAAGAACACCCGATTACTCTTAGTAAATCACACTGTAGTATCTCCTTGGCTTTTCCCCACAGAAGATTGAAGGGGTACAGGTCTTTTTTCTTGTCAACGCCTGGAGGCAAACAATAGATGTCTTCCTCTACCAAGTCATTTGGATTAGTAACCTGTAACGGATAGTCCTTTTTCCAATCAAAAGATCCATGGAGTTTCAGGAATGGGAACACATTTCTTTTCTTAAGCCGAAAAGAAGGGACCTTGTTCTTGACCTTAATTGAGTAGTTGATCCCTTTTTTGACTTTCTGAATAGCCAATTCCGTAAGACTATCATAATTGACTGTAATAATTCCGCTTAGAGTCTCCTCGAACTGAGGGATTTGGTGCATGTCGATCGTAGTGCAAGTTAACAACGGAAAGAAAGAAGTGTTTCGTTTCTGAAAATTCTTCATTCTCTCTAATATTTCTTCCCTAAAAAGCACTCTCAACTCTCTCGATACCTTTAGGTGCTTATTGGTGCCAATAGATTCATATAGTGAGATAAGATGCTCAACATCAGACTTATCGTTCAGTTCATTTTTCAAATCCTTCAACACTTTTGTCTTCTTCTTATCTATTTTGCTGATAATGCCGCTCACGATATCTGATGTCAGCAACTGAACGGAATCGTCAACCAACTTCAATTCCCCCTGTGTTGCGCCGGCCCCTAGCAAATAAACGACTTTTTTCTTGCTCATATCATTTACGCTTTTCCCAAATCACGATGCTTTCGCGAGAGGTTTTCCGTTTGTATGTCTTCATCTGCTGGGAACTGTTCCCTCTGTGGCGTGCAACCCATATCGTTTTAGTCGACAATCCCACTTGTTCACCAATCTCTGCGAGCAATTCATCAACCGGCACACTTATTCCCGCAAACCGAACATTGCTTACAACGAGTCCAATTTTCCCTTTTTTTCTCATACATCTCTTCATCTCCGAGAGAGACAAATACATGTCTTCAAAATAACCCTCAATCATTTCTATTACCTGAGGATTATTGGTTCCGTTACGATTGATGCGAGATATAAGGTTCGTCAGTCTCTTCGGCTTGGAATATCCTTTGGGTTCATAACGCTTTCTCGCTTCGACGTGTGACCTCAGTGTATCATATCGAATCTGTTTGAGCTCGTCATTGCTGAAAACAAAATCAAAGACCATTTCGAGAGAATAGATTCTCGTATAGTCATGGCGGTTAGGGTATGGGGGCGATGTAATTACTGCATCAAATTTTCTTTTCGTGGGAAGTTTTCTAGCATCGCCGATCAGAGCCTTGACACTCGAACTGGATTTCTTTTGTATGAAGCCATTCTTAATGACATCGCTAATCATTTCAGCCGATCTCGCGAGAAAAAGCGAACTTATGTCTTCTGTTTTTGTATCCCGCTCGACAAGTCGTAAGAAGCCTCCAGCTTTTGAAGTGTTGCTAACTGATTCCAGGATGCCTAAAAAAGCCAAAGTAAAGAAATCTCGCACCTCATCTTCTTTAATGTCATTGATTCTACTCTTGAGAAGAAGTAATTCTTTCTTGACATGTGGAGCGAATGCTTTCTTTAGCAGTGGTATGTCTGGAAACTTGCCTCGAGTCGATCCATGCTTTCGGCTTGAAATAAGTTTCTTGAGTTCACGCATCAACCGGACTTCATCGTATTCCCTCGTTTTGACATTACTCAGGAAAACAGAGAAAGGCAGGATGTCAAAACCAGTGGAATTAATATCATGTTGTTTGCATGTAAGCAATGTGGTCCCCCCGCCACAGAAGGGATCCAACACCCAAGAACCCGGCTTGAGATTGAATTCTTGAATCAATCTTTCCACCAAATCTCTTGAGTAGCTATGCTTGAATGAATGCCAATTAAAGATGGGTGTCTGCCTATTGCGACTTGGATTTACCAGATCCCCAAATTCTTTTTTTTCTATTAGCACTCGATCTCTAGCCTAAGGATAATGGAACAGATTGCTTTCATATCTGCAAATCACTTACATTTCTCACTCACTACATTCCCATTCACGATCACACCACAGACATGTGTTGTGTACTCGAAGGGATCACCATCATACAATACTACATCCGCGTCTTTGCCGGCATCAAGCGACCCGATGCGTTTGTCGAGTCCGAGAATGCGGGCGGGATTGATGGTAATGGATGCGAGAGCATCATCGAATGCCAGTCCGTTGGCTGCGGCAACTGCGGCCTCGTACAACACCACACGTGTTTTCGGGACATAGCTCTCATATCCACCCTGAATGGCGAAGAGGATTCCCGCCTGTTGCAGTTTCGCGGCAGTTTCAAAGGAAACGTTCCGGCCATCGCCGTAGTGTCGCATCATCGTCGGATGGAGAATCACCGGCACACCGGATTTCTTTATCTCATCCAAGAGCAAGTATGCCTCTGCTGCTCCATCCAGTACCATCGTGAAACCAAATTCTTTTTGCAGTCGCAACGCCGTCATGATCTCGGTTGCCTGGTGAGCGGTGACAAGCGCCTTCACCTCGCCATTCAACACACGCGCAAGCATTTCCAACTTCAGGTCGGGGGCCGGACGCTTGTCCGCATCCTTGTGTTGCTTATTCTTGAGATACTCCTTCGCCTTTAGGAAATCCGAGCGCATCATGGCCACTGATTTGGAGCGTGTGCCGGGCGATTTGAAATTGTTGCTCACGGATTCACCAAGCGTAAACGCAACCATGCCGGTGGAGTCCACAAGCGCTTCGTTCACTGTGTTGCCAGTGGCCTTGACGACAATGGTGGTACCGCTTGCGAGTGCGCCGGGTGCGTGTCCGGTGTGCAGGGTCGTGATGCCGAGGTTGCGCAGCCATTCCACCAAATGCTCACGGGGATTGTACGCATCGATTGCACGCAACTCCGGCTGCATCGGGTCAGATTTCTCAATCTGACTCTGGTCATGCGCGTAGTTGTACATGCCTGCAAGTCCGACCACCGAACGCGCATCAATCAATCCTGGAGTAACAACCTTCGCGTTCATCACTTTATACCCCGCCGGAATTGCAACACCAGCCGCAACGTCCACACGTTCGATCTTGTCTCCCTTGATAAGCACGATACCATCTCTGATAGGAGCGCCTGACATCGTATAAACAATTTCACCCTTGATAGCGAGCTGGGCGTGAAGCGAGGCAGTAACGAATAGTAGTATGCCAATCAGACCCCACCCCTTCCCTCCCCTTATCAAGGGGAGGGTGAGGGAGGGGTTCATCGAGTAATTATTCATTCCGCACCTCCGTCGCACATGTCGGCGTGCGAAGATTCACGGAATACCTGGAAGCCACCGGTGGCATATTTTCTATCCTCGGGATTCGAACGGTCCCATACTTTCTGTCCTTCCACCCACGTCTGCTCGACATGCGTATAAACGCTGAGTGGATCGCCGGAAAGAATCACAAAATCCGCATCCTTGCCTGAAACAAGTGAGCCAACGCGTTTATCGAGATCAAGCATACGAGCACCGGCGAGCGTGAGCCCTTCGAGAGCTTTCGGCTTCGTCATTCCTGCGCGGACGGCAAACGCTGCGGAGCGCATGAAGAGCCGCGAATCGGTAATGCCATCGTCGGTGTGGAAGGCAACATCAACGCCAGCTTTCTCCAGAACAGCACCGGTTTCATATGCGAGATTAATCGCTTCGAGTTTTCCGCCGGGGGAATCAATCATAATGATCGAACATTGCGCCTTCGCCTCGGCAATTTCTTTTGCAACCAGTGCACCTTCACTTACATGCTGCAACACAACACGGAATCCAAATTCCTTTGCCAATCGCAACACAGTGAGAATATCGTCGCTTCTGTGCGTGTGGTGCTGCACGATACGCTTGCCTTCCAACACCTGCACGAGCGGTTCCATTTCGAGATCACGTTTCGGCATTTTCTCAGGATCACCATTCGCAGCATCAACCTTCGATTTGTAGTCCCGCGCCTTCATGTATAACTGTCGCACCATGGCCGCCGACTTGGCTCGTGTTCCGGGAAACGGTTTCTCGCCGATGGAATTCGTTCCGTTCGCCATCTTCATTCCGCCGCAGATATCGTTCAGCGGATCGGCGCAGAAGAGCATGTCCTCAATTCGATTCGCGGGACGCAACTTGAGGTATGCGGTCTGTCCGCTCATGAGGTGACCCGAGCCGGGCATGACGTTGACAGTCGTAATCCCACCGGCCAACGCCTTCTTGAATGTATCATCGCGGACATTGATGGCATCGAGGATGCGGACCTCAGGATTCAATGCAGAGGAACCATCGCCTCCCGATCCGCCGCCGATGTGAGAATGCGTATCAACAAAGCCGGGGAGAATTACTTTCCCCTTTAATTCAATGCGTACTGCATCTGCTGGTATGGCGACATCATCCGAGGAACCTACAGCAATGATCTTACCGTTTTGGAAAATGATAACAGCATTGTCGATCGGGCTTCCTTCTATCGGATGCACCGTCGCTCCGATGAAGGTGTGGGGAATTTGTTGTGCGAAGGATTGAACCCCGGCGAGAAAAACAACAACAAGAACAAAACGAAGAAACATAGGCGGAGTGTTGGATTGGTGGATAGTGGACAATTAGCAATTAGCTGTGAACAATAAGCAAATCTCGGAAACTGGTTATCCAGAATCCGGAATCTACGGCCTGGTTTGACACGCCGGAATTGGGCTTCAATATATCCGATGGGCTGGTGAAAAGCAAAGAATGGGTTGAAGGTTTGGGGTTGGGGGTTGAAGGACAAGAAACCACAAGCCCCGCTTGTGCAGGACTTGTGATTTGCGATCCGGGGGCTGCTACCTTGTCGGCAGGAGCTTGGACATCTCTACCAACCGGATGAACTCGGAGCGATATCCTTCGTCATCCTCTCCTTTCGCTTTCCGCGCAACCTCAAGAATATGGTCGTACGTGACATTACCCTTGAACTTTGAATCCCGCAACAGCATGCCGAACTCTGCCACTGCCAAGGCAAAGCGGAAATTGTCCGACGTCGAAGTGAACTCAACCGCCCGACTTTGCAGGGTCTGCGAAAGGAGTTTGCTCGTAGAGTCCGATGGGTGTTTATAGCGAAGCTTCACCGTCGCCAGTTCACGTGAACTTGAGGCATCATTCTTCAGGCCGAACTGTGAATACTTGAGCGAGTCGACCGCCGGCAATTCGATATCACCATCTGCAGGCACGATCTCATACAAAGCGGTAACCGAGTGTCCGGCTCCCATGTCGCCTGCATCCTTCCGATCATCGTTGAAGTCTTCCTTGTTCAGGATCCTGTTTTCATAGCCCACCAAACGATAGGCCTTCACATTGGCAGGATTGAACTCAATCTGCAGTTTGACGTCTTTTGCAATCGTATAAAGGGTGCCCGCCATTTGACCAACGAACACCTTCCTTGCCTCCTGCAGGTTGTCGATATACGCATAGTTGCCGTTGCCCTTGTCGGCGAGTTTCTCCATGCGCGAATCCTTCACATTCCCCATCCCAAATCCGAGCACCGAAAGAAAGATACCGTCCTTACGCTTTTCTTCAATGAGTCGGACAAGTTCATCATCGTTCGTGACTCCAACATTGAAGTCGCCGTCCGTCGCCAGGATGACGCGGTTGTTGCCCTCTTCCAGAAAGTTCTCCTTTGCAACGCTGTAAGCAAGATTGATACCGGCACCGCCAGCCGTCGAGCCACCAGACTCAAGCTGATCGATAGCATTGAGAATGGTTTGCTTGTCGCGTCCCGAAGTCGATGGAAGAACCAAACCGGCACTCCCCGCATACACGGCAATCGCGACGCGATCAGTCGGCCTCAATTGATCGACAAGCAATCGGAACGAGCGCTTCACGAGCGGGAGCTTGTTCTCCGGCTGCATGGAGCCCGAGACGTCGATGAGGAACACTAGATTGCTCGGTGGAAGATCCTCATTGGCGACTTTCTTCCCTTGCAAACCGATGAGCATGAGCTGATTGTCGGAGTTCCATGGACATTGCGCGAGTTCCATCGTGACTGAGAATGGATGCTCTCCCTTCGGCTGCGGATAATCATAGGTGAAATAATTGATCATCTCCTCTATACGCACGGCACCTGTTGGGGGAAATTGACCTCCATTGATGAAACGACGGATGTTGCTGTAGGAAGCATTGTCAACATCAATCGAGAACGTGGAGAGGGGATTGCTGAGCGACTCCTTGAACTCGTTTTCAGCAAGGTGATCGTATTGCTCGGTGTTGAGGCCATCGACGACGACGGAATTTTCTTGGACAATTCCTCCGCGCAGAAAAAGCCGGCCGCCAGACCTTGTCACACCAGCTTGAAGGCCGAAGACACTGTTTGCATTCGGCAGAGGTTGTGCTGCTTCACGATTGACTGTCATGCCAGAGGCAACGTTAGGGATATTTACGATTGGCCTTGTCGCTTCGACAGTAACACCTTCCATCTCAATATCCTCCGCCTGCAGCCCAACGGCCAGCAACTCCGTCGACTTTGGCTCGACATCTATCTGCGTCGTCACCTCGACAGCCTGGTACCCAACCAAACTTACACGGGCTACATACTTGCCAGGAGGGACATCAATAATCGTGAACGCCCCTGCGGTATCGGTCACAGCTCCGCGGCCTGCCCCGACAATCAACACACTTGCTCCTGCAAGCGGGTCACCGGTTTGAGAGTCTACGATCTTCCCCTCAATGGTACCGTTCCGGGACTTTGTCGTGACTCGCGGTGTGGGTTTCTCGATCACAGGCGGCTCAACCTTGGCAACAGATCGCGGATTTACTCTCCGAACCGGTTCCTCTCGTGTCCCTCGTTCTGCGCCCACAGAATCCATCTCCACTTTTTTCTCTACCACGAGTGGAGCCGGCTCGGTCATCTCTTTACCGTTTGATGTTATGGTTGGAGGACTGTCTTCATCCCGCGTCGAGACCCAGAAGATGGCAGATCCCACAAGTCCGATGAGTAGGATCGCGGCAACACGGTAAATGAAGCCCCGGTTCGATTCCGCGGGGGGATTCATCTCCTTCACATTGACAATCGAGGCTTTCTGGCGTTCCTGTAAAAGCGACGCTTCGATCTCTGACCCAAGGCCATGGGGAAATTCAACTCCAACAGGAATCTTCTTGAGAGATGCCACCAACTTGCGAATCTCTTCATATTCATCCCTGCACGCTGGACATTCGTTGAGATGTAACTCAACCAGGGATTTCTGACGGTCGTCCAGAGTTCCGTCAATGTATTCATCGATCAATTCCGAAACATGCTTGTTCATCATTTCAACGCCTCCCTCAGCAGTCTGCGCGCTCTGTGCAGTTGGCCTTTTGAAGTGCCCACAGCAGTGCCCATCATGACTGCAATCTCTTCGTGATTGTATCCTTCAATATCATGGAGGACGAGAACGGTCCGGGCTTGTGTTGGAAGAAGTGCAATCGCACGGGCGAGGTCCATTGACTCCCCGCCGGAACGACTCACCGGCCCATCCAACACGTCAGGGTCATCCGTGAACTCCACACGTGCGGTGAGCCGTTTCTTCGATCGCAGATGATCCAGCGCGCTCCTGACGGCGATCTGATGCAACCAGGCAGAAAGCGGGCTTTCGCCGCGATAACTGCCGAGCATAGTCCAGGCCTGGATGATCGTCCGTTGCGTCACTTCCTTCGCATCATCAACGTTCGCCAGCATGCGCATGCAGACGCCGTAAATGTGGCCAAGGTGTTCGCTGTAGATCTGCGTGAACGCACTCTTCTCGCCGTGTTGCGCCTTGCGTACAAGGTCAAGATCAGCAATGAAGAGTATGTTCTCCGGTTCCACCAGTAACTCCCGATAAGATTCGACCATCTCGCCCTCCACTAAGAGGACGCCGATGGGTTCAAAAGGGTTGGAAGATGAAGTACAATTGTGAGAATATGGGAATAATATGCCTGAAAACAACAAAGCCCCGCTCGCGCGGGGCTTGATGCTCATGTTCATATTGGCCAGAGATCAACGCAACGAATGCACCATATCCATTGCCGGTCTCGGTGCACCATTCCCTCTCACGACGCGCTTTTCAAACTCATCCCTGAACCGCTTGATCATGCTTTGCACAGGCCATGCAGCCGCGTCACCGAGAGCACAGATGGTGTTCCCTTCGATGTTGTTGGCAACGTCAAGCAGCAGGTCAATGTCACCTTCGTTCGCCTCATAATTCTCGAAGCGCTTCAGCATCTTGAACATCCAGCCGGTACCTTCACGGCACGGCGTACACTGTCCGCATGATTCATGATAATAGAATTTGGTGATGCGGGTAATCACCTGAATAAGGTCGGTGTCTTCATCCATAACAATCAGTCCGGCTGTACCGACGGACGAACCCGCCGTCTTGAGGCCATCAGCATCCATCGTTACACCTTCGATGGTTTCACCGCGCATGATCATCGTGGATGAGCCGCCGGGGATGATCGCTTTTATTTTCTTGTCGCCGGGAATACCGCCGGCAAGTTTGTAAATCAAATCCGTCAGCAGAACGCCGGTCGGGACTTCATACACACCGGGCTTGTGGACGTGGCCGCTGATCCCGACAAGAATTGGCCCGGGGTGTTTCGGCGCGCCGATCTTTGCATATGCTTCCCAGCCCAACTTGAGAATCACCGGAACGTTGGCGAGTGTCTCGACATTGTTGATCGTCGTCGGACAGCCCCAGAGTCCGTACTGCGCGGGAAACGGCGGCTTGATGCGCGGATACCCGCGTTCGCCTTCCAGGGAATTCATCAGGGCCGATTCTTCACCACAGATGTACGCTCCGGCGCCACGATGCACAAAAAGATCCGCACTGAAACCAGTACCGAGAACATTCTTGCCGATGTATCCCTTTGCATAAGCATCGTCAACCGCCTTCTGCACCATCTTCACCCATTTATTATACTCACCTCGAATGTAGAGATACGCCGTTTTGATTCCCATGGCATAACAAGCAATCACAATCCCTTCGATCATCAGGTGCGGGTTGACCTCGAAAATCTCCCGGTCCTTGAACGTCCCGGGTTCGCTCTCGTCACCGTTGACACAGAGGTACTTTGGCTTCTCGGTGGCCTTCGGCATGAATGTCCACTTGAGTCCCGTGGGAAAGCACGCGCCGCCGCGGCCACGAAGGTTCGACTTCTTCACCTCATCGGTCACTTCCTCCGGCTTCATACCCAGTGCCTTGCGCAGCATCTGGTAGCCGCCGTGGGATTCGTAGACGTCGATCTTGTGATAGTCTTTGATACCGGTAAGGAGATACTTTTCCATTGTCACTTCAACTCACTCAAAATTTTATCAACTTTTTCTTCGTCAAGATTCTCGTGATACTCATCGCCAATCTGCATCATCGGGGCATAGCCGCACGCGCCAAGACACTCGGCTTCAATAAGCGTAAACCGGTTGTCGGATGTCGTCCCTCCGACCTTGATCTGCAATGAGTCCTCAATATGCTTCACGATCTTACTGCTGTTGCGCAACATGCAAGACACATTGGTGCAGACTTCGATCTTGTGTCTCCCCACCGGCTGCTTGTTGTACATCGTATAGAACGTCACGACGCCAAGGATATGATGATGCGGAAGGCCGAGTAAATCACCGACGTATTTCATTCCCTCGTCGGATATCCATCCGTGCTCTTCCTGCCACATCCAGAGCGCCTCCAGCACAACAGACTGCGGATGCTGGTAGCGGGATTTTAATTCGGTTATACGTTTGAGATTATGTTCAGAGAGCATCGGGGTTGCGGCTTAGATGTTGGATAAATGGATAGTTGGAGTATTGGATTGACGCTTGAAGCATTGACGATTTAGGATTTCGGGTTTCGGATTTGTTTGGGATTTGGATTTTCGGTTTTCGGGTTTTCCTGCTACTTGTCGGCTTCGCCCATGACGGGGTCGATGCTGCCGATGACCGCCACGATATCGGACACCATGCCGCCTTTGAGCATCGCAGGTAGCGCAGAGAGATTCACCATTGACGGCGAGCGAATCTTGAGCCGCCATGGCTGCCCGGTGCCATCACTCACGAGATAAATGCCGAACTCGCCCTTGGAGGATTCGATGCCCTGGTAGATCTCGCCGATGGGCGGGTCAATGCCGATATTGATGAGCATGAAATCGTGAATCAGTTCTTCCATCTTCGTGTAGGTGCGTTCTTTTTTCGGCAACACGCGCTTGGGCTCGTTTGCATGGATCGGACCTTCCGGCATTTTCTGCAACGCCTGGCGGAGGATCTTCGCGCTTTCCTTCAGTTCGGCGAGACGGACATAGAACCGGGCCAGCACGTCGCTCTCGGTTGCGGTGATGACATCGAAGTCGAGTTCAGAATAGACGAGATAGGGATTGTCCCGGCGAAGGTCACGCGGCACACCAGCCGCACGCAACAGCGGACCCGTCAAGCCCATTGCGATGACGTCTTCTTTCGGAACGTAGCCGACGTTCTCGCACCGGTCAATAAAGATGCGATTGGTAAGAAGAAGTTTCTCCACTTCGGCAACGTCAGCACCAAACTCATCAAGGAACTTGGTCAGCATTGTTGTACACTGCGGCGACCAGTCCTGTTGCAAGCCGCCGATACGCGTATAACTTGTGGTGAACCGCGCACCGCACAACATGTCATAAATATCGAGGAGCTTCTCGCGTTCGCGGAACGTCCAGAGCAACACCGTCAGTGCACCGACATCCATTGCCAGACTCCCTGCCGCAACGAGATGCGATGCAACCCGTGCCATCTCGCAGCAGAGGACTCGGATGTACTGGGCACGCTTCGGCACTTCGAGTCCGAGCAACTTCTCCACTGCAAGCACATAGCCGACATTGTTTGACAACGGTGAAAGATAGTCGAGACGGTCGGTGTGCGGTATGAATTCATGGTACGAGCAGTTCTCGCCGATCTTTTCGTAGCCGCGGTGCAGGTAGCCGAGTTCCGGAACGGCGGCAATCACGGTTTCGCCGTCGAGCTTCACGAGTACACGCAACACCCCGTGCGTCGCCGGATGCTGCGGACCCATGTTGAGGATCATGGTGTTCTCGAGCGGATCGTCGATGGTGAACGTCGTGTCCTGATCTTCGAGGGCAGCGAGGATCTGACTCTTGGGCTCTTCAGCAATTCTGGTGGACATGCGACAACGCCTTTGTGATGCGACCGCTATTTGCGCGGTAGTGGAATGGAATCGGGAATACCCATGAGCGGGAAATCCTTGCGGAGCGGATAGTACTCGAAATCCTCCGGCATGTACATGCGCCGGAGATCCGGATGACCGGTGAACTTCACGCCGAACATATCAAACGTCTCGCGCTCGTGCCAGTTGGCGCCGGACCAAACGCCGGTAACACTGTCCACCACAGGATGATCTTCGTCCACCAAAACCTTCAAGCGAACATAGGCTTTGTTTTTCAGTGAGTAGAGATTGTATATGATCTCGAAACGTCCTTCGGGCCGGTACATATCGACACCACAAAGATCAATCACCATATCAAACCCAAGTTCCGGATCTGACTTGAGAAATTGACAGACGGGAACAATGTCTTGCTTCTTTATCTGCACCGTCAGATCGCCACGGAATTCGTTATGTGCCTGAACGCTGCCCGCGAATTGCTGCTGCAACCGGCTCAGTATTGTCTCGTGTATATTCACGACGCAATGCGTTCCTGGATGGGATTCTCGGGGATATAAATTTTGTCTCTGTTCAGCATACTTCCGATCGTTCTCTCATTCCCAACTTTTTTCTGCAACTCAATAAGCGCATGAAGTAGATTTTCGGGGCGAGGTGGACAACCCGCGACGTACACATCCACCGGCATGAACTGATCAATGCCTTGCACAACGGAATAAGAACGAAACATCCCGCCCGACGACGCGCATGCACCCATCGAAATCACCCACTTGGGGTCCGGCATCTGGTCGTAGATCTTGCGGACTACTTTGGCCATCTTGTAAGTCACCGTTCCGGCCACGATCATCACATCACATTGACGTGGCGTAAAGCGCATCACCTCTGAACCGAAGCGTGAGATATCGAAGCGCGGCGACGCCGTTGCCATCATTTCAATCGCGCAACATGAAATCCCCATCGGCATCGGCCAGAGAGAATTCTTGCGTGACCAATTGATGAGCCAATCAAGGCTCGTCGTCATAAACCCATCCTGCTCCAGATTCCCTAATCCCATTTCAACGCTCCCTTTCTCAGAATATACAAGTACCCGACGAGCAGTATCCCGATAAACACCAGCATCTCAACGAATCCGAGCATTCCCAGTTCACGGAACTTCACGGCCCACGGATACATGAACACGATTTCGATATCGAACACAATAAACATCATCGCGACCAAATAGAACTTCACAGAGAATCGTTCCCGCGCGGTCCGCACAGGTTCCATGCCGCTTTCGTATGTGGAGAGTTTCTCCTCTGACGGGTTCCGCGGGCCGATCCATCTATTGATGTTCACCAGAAACAATCCGAAGAGGACCGCCAGCGAAATCATGATTCCTATCGGGGCGTATTGTTCGATCATGACTATTCCAGCACAGATATTCGCGTGAAGTTCGATCAAATCTGATGAAAAGGTAGCCAAAAGAGGTGTGAATGTCAAAAAAAGTCTATGAAGACTATGAAGTCTATTAAGACTATAGAGTGACTTTGTCAGTTGCAGATGTGAAGGTGCTTGGGTATCTTCTTCAAACACTTGATCAAAACACGATGAAACTATCCGATACAACACCCGAAGCTGAACACATTCAGCGTGAAATTCTCCGGAAGATGAGTCCGGAGGAAAAGATGCAGCTGACATTCGACCTGATTGAATTCAGCGGAAGTCTGAATGCCGTTGGCGTTAGAATGCGTCACCCTGAATACACGGACGATGAAGTGCGGCTGGCAGTCATTCGTCTTCGGCTGGGCGACGAGCTGTTCTGCAAGGCATATCCCGCACACAAACACGTTATACCATGAGTCCCGTTGAACCCCTTGCACACGTTCTCGACGCGCTCGACCACAACAGTATCCCATACATGGTTGCAGGCTCGGTAGCCGGGAACGTGTACGGAGTTCCGAGGACCACACTCGATGCCGACGTCGTCATACAACCCGACATTAAATCATTGCGACGGTTCATCGATTTTCTTGGTGAGGAGTTTCATGCTGACATCATTCCAGCACTTGACGCGTTGCGACACCAAGGGATGTTCAATGTCATCCACCTCGCGACCGGATTCAAAGTCGACTTTGTTGTTTGCAAATCGCGACCGTTCAGCAAAGAGGAATTCCAACGTCGCAAGAATCTTCCCTTCACGGGGAAAGGACGTTGGTTTGCCTCACCTGAGGATGTTATTCTCTCAAAGCTTGAGTGGGGCAATGCAGGTGGATCTGAACGCCAGTTTCAAGACGCACTGAATGTCGCAAAGAGTCAGAACGACAATCTGGATTGGATATACATGAAACGATGGGCGGGTGAATTGAACATCGAAGATTTGTTGGAGAGAGTACGTACGTTGGTTGATCCGACCTGAATCAACCCATTCCGCAATCCGAATTCCGCATTCTAACTTATCCCCTCATACATCCCATCAATCAAGTTTGCGTATTTTCCCTCGACAACCTTGCGTTTGACTTTTTGTGTGGGGGTCAGTTCACCATCTTCAATGGTGAATGGCTTGTCCAGCAGAACAAATTTGCGGACGCGTTCGAACGTGGCAAGATCTTTTTGAAGAAGCTGGATGTCCTTGTCGAACAGCGCGTTGATTTCCGGTAGACGGATCAGGTCGCTGTTGGAAGTGAAAGAAAGACGATGCGCCTGCGCGTGTTCCTTGAGTACATCGAAGTCGGGAACGATAAGCGCCGTGAGAAACATTCGCCGATCGCCGATGAGCACGAACTGTTCGATGTACTTATTGGAGAGGAACCGGTTCTCAATGGGCTGTGGAGCAATGTTCTTGCCACCCGAGCTGACAAAGAGGTGTTTCTTGCGGTCGGTGATATGTACAAAACCGTCGGCATCAATCACGCCTATGTCGCCGGTATGAAACCACCCGTTCTTGATGACTTCTTCCGTTGCCTCGGTGTTGTTCCAGTATCCTTGCATGATGTTCGGTCCGCGGGCGAGTATCTCTCCATCTTCAGCAATCTTGATCTCGACATTCGGGATGGGGTGACCAACAGAACCAAACTTGTAATTGTCGAGGCGGTTCACGGTGAGCACCGGTGAAGTTTCGGTCAGACCGTAGCCTTCAATAATCTTCAAGCCAGCGGCCTCAAAGAACTCGCCGAATTCGCGCGGCAACGCAGCGCCGCCGGAGATGAAGAACTTCATTTTTCCACCGGTGCGGGCTCGCAGCTTGCTGAACACCAGCTTGTCGGCAAGGGCGTTCTTGAGTTTGAGCGCAAGGCTCACCTCTTTGCGTCGGTGCGCCATTTGATATTCCCGCCCTGTTTCCATCCCCCAATAAAATATCTTCTTCCTGAATGATGGAAGTGTATCGACCTGCTTGATGATTCTGCTGTGAATGCGTTCAAAAAGCCGTGGGACAGTAGTGATAATATGTGGTTGAACCTCCAGCATATTGTCGCGAACGGTCTCGACGCTCTCTGCGTAGGCAATCGTTGCACCACACGCCATTGCCGTGTAATACCCGGCCATTCTTTCAAATGAATGGCAGAGCGGCAGAAACGAGAGCAACCGGTCGCCAACCTGAATCTCGATCACACGTGCAGCATCGATGATGTTACTGACGAGGTTTGCATGGGTCAGCATAACCCCTTTCGGATTACCCGTGGTGCCGGATGTATAAATAAACGTGAGCAAGTTGTCCGGCCTGACCATCTTCATCGCCTCACTCAGATGCTCGGGATGTTTCTGCTTGAATTCCGTGCCCATTTCCATCACTTTGTTGAAGCCGATAGCACCGACCTCGCTCGTCAGACCACGGTCATTCATGACGATGACGTGCTTCAACGACGGAACATCAGGCAGGATTTTGATGACCTTGTTCAGTTGGGAGGAATTGGAGACGATCGCGACACTCACTTTGGCATCGTTGAAGATAAACTCCGTCTGCTTGGCAGTCATGGTGGGATAGACGGGAACATCAATTGCGCCGAGAGAGACGATGGCAAGGTCACTCACGCCCCACTCCGGACGATTCTCCGAGATAATCGCTACGCGATCACCCTTCTGCACACCAAGAGATGCCAGTCCGAAAGCAAATTGGAATACATTGGACATCAACTCGGAATACCCTATCCCAACATACTTGCCGTTCACTTTGTGCATCATTATCGGACGGTCCTGACCGCCGAACTTCGTCGCTATATTAACGTAGAGTTCGGGTATGGTCGAGAATGATACGGCTACGGACATGACGGCTTCCTTAAAGCTCAATGAGGCAAGTTCGGGAGATACCCTATTCCACCTGTCAAAGTAGGATAGGAGGCGATAAAAATCAAGCACTTTCGGGCTTCAGACACTGTCCTATTTTGGGAAAACAAAACACGTCAGACCGAGCGGAGTCGAGGTCTGCTCCGTTTGCCCGGCGGTGATATCTACAGCACTGTTTTTGAGAACGCTACTTCTTCCCGGTCTCAGCCAGCCGCAACTGGGAAACAAACTCAAGTGCCGCCACCGAGAAGACATCTTCCGATGAGACCTTCGCCGTAAACGTGTCCCCATTCATTGTCAGCACGTCGGCTCCGGAGCTGACAAGTGCCTGGCGCATCGGACCGTCAATGGTTTCCGTACAGGTACCACGCACCATCAGCTCGACCGGCTCATCGCTATTCGCCAATGTCGACATCTTTTGGCGCAACGGTGCGTCGAACTTTGTTTCCATCATTAACGCCCGGTCCGGACCACAACCAATCACAAGGGCAAGAAGAGCAACAACGGGCAAGCTTTTCATGGTGTTTTTCCTTTCGTTCCACCTGAATTGCAGTGAGATCTTCGCCGTGAATATACCGGTGCATGCTTTCAAAGTCAATTGTGTATGATGATGTTGCGAAACGCTCGCTTGCCACGAAAATATTTTTGCAACTAAGTTGTTGTCAACACTCACGGAAGTCGTCGCGCGAAAAAAATCACTTGACTTGTCTGCATCCACGTTGTATATTTTCAGCCGTGAATTTTATCTGACTCATCAAGAAACAGAGATGGTGCAACTAACCTGTTACTCTATTGGATGATGAGTCAACCCTCCGGCAAGATGATAGACAAATGTTGTTGAAAAGGAAGTGTATATGGTAGAAGTGCTGGTCAGGGATTTGCGATACTCCATCGCCAGCATAACTGCCACTAAGCGTTGATAATCAATAAAGCCCGTCTTCATTCTTCTATGAAGCAGGGCTTTTGCTTTTAGCTGAACGAATTCTCACGATTCTATTCACCTTAGCCTGAAGGAACCATTAATTATGGCGCAAAAGGAGACAACCCCCACCACCTCCTTGCGGGTCGCTAAGACCCCCGACATCCAGGCCCAACAGTCTGGCTCTGCACTCAACGAAACAATCATGGACCTGGCGCTCGATTGCCATGATTATTATGGCGATAACGACCTTGCGGCCGATGTTCTTCGTTCGAAGTACCTCGCTCCCAACGAACAAGGCCCGATGCACATGTGGAGTCGGATCGCAAAGGCTCTTGCATCTGTTGAAACTGATAAAGAACTCTGGTATAACAAGTTCCTGGAGTTGTTGTTTGATTTCAAGTTCGTCCCCGGTGGACGCGTTATGCATGGCGCAGGGCGCGAAGAAGCCCGTCGCCGCCCGACACTCTCCAATTGCTACGTTATTCCCATTGAAGAAGATAGTCTCGAGGGAATCTATCGCTGTATTTCCGAATCGGCAATGGTGTATCGCACCGGTGGGGGTGTGGGAACCGACTTGTCGATCTTGAGGCCACAGGGTGCAGCCGTCAATGCAACCATCGATCATTCTCCGGGCGCAACAGCATTCATGAACCTGTTCAGCGAAAGCACGAACACCGTTTCGCAAGCCGGACGCCGCGGCGCATTGATGCTCACTATCCGTGTCGACCATCCGGATGTCGAGAGCTTCATTACCATCAAGAATGATCGGAATAGAACCAAAGTCCAGTACGCCAACATCAGTGTGCTGCTGACCCATGAGTTCATGAAGGCCGTTATGAACGACACGGACTTCGAACTGCGCTGGAATGACAAAGTCTATCGCAAGGTAAAGGCCAAGGAACTCTGGTTTAAGATCATTAAAAATGCACATGCCTCCGCAGAACCCGGAATTATCTTCTGGGATACGATGAAGGATTACCACAACGTGGAATACGCCAACCCGCTCACGAGCACCAATCCGTGCGGCGAGCAGCCGTTGGCCTCATACACGGCCTGCAATCTTGGCAACATCAACCTGTGCAAGTTCGTGGACGAGAATGGCCAGTTCGATTACAATGAACTGGCAGAAGTGACCCGGATTTCCACACGGTTCATGGACAACGTCATTGACTACAACATGGAAAGCCACGCTCTTGATAAGATCAAGAAGGCAGTCGGCTCCGACCGCCGTATCGGGCTCGGCATTACCGGTCTGGCCGATGCACTGGTCATGATGAAAATCAAGTATGATAGCGATGCAGCATTGGCGGAAGTTGAGAAGATGATGCGGGTGATTCGCGATGAGTCGTACCGGACATCCATCGAGCTTGCCAAGGAAAAGGGCGCCTTCCCCCTCTTCAACTGGGAAGGATATTCCAAGAGCAAGTTCGTTCAGTCGTTGCCACAGGATATTCAGGACGAGATCAAGAAGCATGGCATCCGGAACAGCACAGTCATCACCGTCCCTCCCGTCGGTACAGGCTCCATCGTTGCGCAGACAAGCTCGGGTGTCGAGCCGATCTTCTGCACAAGCTACCGCCGCCGCGTAAAGAACCACGATGGCGATACGTTCACCGAGTACAAGGTGTTCCATCCACTCGTGAAGAATTTGTTCGGTGGCGATGAGAACCTGCCGGACTACGTAGTGACTGCTCACGACATCGACCCGTACTTCCGTGTGAAGATGCAGGGCGTTATCCAAAAGTACGTGGATAGCAGCATCTCCTCCACTGTGAATCTGGCGGAAGAAGTCTCCGTGGAAACTGTGGCTGACATCTACCTGACTGCCTACAAAGCCGGACTCAAAGGCATCACCGTGTATCGTGAAGGAAGCCGCGAAGGCATCTTGCAGACGGAAGAGTTTGCAAAGAAGAAGGAAGCAGGACAGGCCGCCAAGGTTGAAGAGAAGATCAAAGGCCCACGACAGCGACCGAATGCAACTTTCGGCATTACGGAGAGGATAAAGACCGGTGAAGGCTATCTGTATGTCACCATCAATGAAGATGAAGAAGGGTTATGCGAAGTGTTTACCACGATCGGCAAGGCCGGTGGAAATGCCGCAGCGCAATCCGAAGCAATCAGCCGGCTGATTTCACTGGCGCTGCGCTCGGGTATCGAGGCACGTGAAATTGTGAAGCAGTTGAAAGGCATCTCCGGTCCGACGCCCGTATGGGATGGCCAAGGTGGCCAGATTCTCTCCACGCCTGATGGAATCGGCAAGGTGCTGGAACGTTACATTGAAAACCGCGAGCAACTCAACCATCGCAGCTTCGCATCGGCAACCCCCAAGCCGATGAGCGGCAACCCGATGAAAGCGATGAGTACGGACAGCGGTGAGCCAAGAAGCCAGACCGCCTGTCCGGAGTGCGGCACCAACGTCGAGCATGTGAGCGGCTGCGTTGTGTGCTACAATTGCGGGTGGAGTAAGTGCTAAACTTGTAAGGGCAACGTAACGTCGCCCTTACAAAGCAATATCCCTCTCTTTTACTGCCGTAGGGGCGACTCGCCGAGTCGCCCCTACAAGAACCTCCAACACAAACCCCCGCTCATGTTTGGGCGGGGGTTTCTATTCCTTGACTTCAGTACACCTTCTTTCTATCTTTGCATCAGGGTTTGTTATTCCAATCCAAACGGATAGCTCAATGAAGTCAGCATCAATTCTTGCCGTGGCAATACTTGCCGTTTTGGGGTGCAACAAGGAAGACGAACATTCCCCAACAGGAGAAACACAACTCCTTGGAGCGATATCCATCGCTCTGCAAACACTCCCATCGGATGTCATACAAGTGCGTGCCCGCATAACGCGCAACGGATTTGCCACCCAGGAAACGCAGCTTAGCGGAACAACAAGTGGCTTCGCGAGTGTACCGATCGGTGTATGGAAGCTGAGAGTAACCGGCCTTGACACCAGCGGAGCGGCAATCTACTCAGATCAGGAGGATGTGGATGTTCAACATCTGTTGGTTGCTCTCGCCACACTTGATTTGGTTCCTTTTGTCACCAACGGCAGCTTCGAGATAGGACCACCGGTCGGGACATATCTCCCGCTTGACTCAGGCTCCACAGCAATTCAGAACTGGACTGTTTCGCGTGGCCAACTCGACTACGTTACAGTTTGGTCGAGTTACCACGGGAAACGAAGCCTTGATATGCACGGAACGCCCGGCATTGGCGGTATCAGGCAGACGATTACAACAATCAAAGGAAAAACATACCAGGTACGGTTTGCGCTTGCTGGTAATCCCGAGGGATCGCCAGCGATCAAGACGCTCGGCATTAGCGCCGGTGGTCCCTCATCGCAGTTCATATTTGATACTACCGGAAGGACTTTCCAGAATATGGGATGGACAACGGTCTCATGGGAGTTTGTTGCGCTCGGGACACAAACGACACTTGAATTCTATAGCCTTAGCACGACTTCCACCAGCTATGGGCCAGCAATTGACAACGTCTCTGTTGCGGAGATCGACTGATTGTTACACGTCTGAAAGCACCATGTTCCCTGCCGTTGGGGTACCGCTTCAGTCTCTTTCTTGACTCCCGTCCCCTCTTTCCCTATCTTTTTACAGACAGTATCAACTCCCCTATGTCTCTTCAGCAGTTCTTACGATCAACCATATTCCAACCAGCGAGGCACGTATGAAAGCACTTATCTGTCTCTTCGTTCTCATATTCGTTCTTGCTATCTCCGGTTGCAACGATGGCGGCACGCAGAATCCAATTGAGACACCACAACAGCAGGCAGGTCAGGTATCGCTGTCCTTCTCCTCTCCTCCTCCCGGCATTGTGCAGGTGGTAGCGCGTATTACGCGCCAGGGATTTGCTCCACGCGAAATTCAACTCAATATTTCTGATTCCACACAGAGCGCAACCGGCGGTTTCGATGATGTTCCCGCAGGTATATGGCACTTGAGGGTAACGGCTCTCAATGACAGCGGCCATGCTCAATATGCCGGCGAGACAGACGTCAATGTGATACCCGGACAGACCGCAAGCATCACGTTACACCTCGTGCCAACGAGTGGTGGCATCGACATCGTCGTAACGTGGGGAAATGGTCCAAGCGGCGCGTTCATCAACGGAAGCTTTGAAATTGGACCATGGGTCGGAACATATCTTCCATTGAACCCTGGGTCAACAGCGATTCAGGGCTGGATCGTGACCCGTGGTGCAATTGACTACGTCACCGTATGGAGCAACCACCACGGGACGAAAGGCATTGATTTGAATGCCACACCGAGCGTCGGCGGCATTGCCCAGGCATTTGCGACTACTGCCGGACACACCTACCGCGTGCGTTTCGCGTTTGCCGGCAACCCGGAGGGTTTGCCTTTGGTCAAAACAATGATTGTGACCGCAGCGGGCCAATCGTCACAATTTACATTTGACGTCACCGGCAGGTCATTCACCAATATGGGTTGGCAGGTGATGACGTGGGATTTCATCGCGTCATCATCACAAACGACGCTCGAGTTCTACAACGCAGACTCGATCTCAACCAGTTATGGTCCGGCAATTGACGACGTCTCTGTTGTGGCACTATAGCAGGCAGTGCATCCTCTAACCGCAAGGGGCAACGTAAACCTCGCCCCTTGCAAAGAAAATATCCATCTCGTGTTTCCCACCGTAGGGGCGACTCGGCGAGTCGCCCTACAATAACCCCCGCTCATGTTTGGACGGGGTGTTGTGGTTAAGGCGACGTAACGCTGCCCTGCAAGCATCCTCATAAACACAAAAGCCCCACCCTGCTCGGGTGAGGCTTTGTTATTACATACTGTCCTTGAATCTTACAGATGTTCTGTCACGAATTTTTCGAAGTCTGCTTTGCTCATCATACCAACGTGCTTGGCAGCGAGGTTGCCTTCCTTATCCACGATGAATGTCGTCGGGATGCCTTCGATGCCGCCATACGCAACGGCAAGATCTCCATCACCTATGACCACGGGATAATTGATCCGGGATTTTTCAATGTAGGGCCTCACCACGCTCCAGCCTTCCTGATCAAGTGAGACGCCGACGATCTCCAGTCCCTTCCCTTTGTACTGGTTATACACTTCCATGAACGCAGGGATTTCGCGCCTACAGGGTCCGCACCACGTTGCCCAGAAGTTCACCACCACCACTTTACCCTTCAGCTTTGCAAGCTCAACGGTCTTCCCATCGGCATCCTTGAGGATGAAGTTCGGTGCAGCGGTCAGGTCGCTGTTTTTCGTCTTGGCCTTCCCCTTGTCACCGGCATATGCCGTCACAGCAAGGGCCATCAGTACGACTATAAGTGTTGAAAGAGAAAGAAATCTGTTCTTCATAAATCTCCTTGTTGGATTGATATTTCCATACCAAGTATAACACTTTCTTTTGAATTTTGTTTCCACTCAGGCAGGGAAATTATTGAATGCCCCCTTGATCCTGCTGATTCTGAGGAAATCAAGGACAAAACCCAAAGAAAGCCACATCCGCCAGGAGGTTTTCTCGCTGAAGGAAGCGGGTTGGGTTACACTCTCCGCCTCTTCTGCCCGGTGGGGAAGTTGAGCGGGATAAAAAACCAGGGTTTCAACGTCACCCACTCCTTCGAACGACTCCAGTCGTCGCTCCGGTTCAAGGCCATAGAAATCGTGAATTCTCTCATAGACCGGGTTTGTCATCATCACGTATTCTTTGGAGGGAACGGAGTTCTTCAACATCCGGTGGACGAGGATAACATCCATTCCGAAGAGCTTCTCAAACCGGTCGATCTTCTCGACTGCGACTTCGCCGACATGGACGACTTGTTTCAGCTTCAAATCGTGAACATGGTCGCAGGCGTCGCACACGCACGTCTTCACGTTGTTGATCGCATCCATTTCCTTCTTGAAGGCGGCAAAAAACTTTACCATCTGCTCCTTCACCTGCGTTGTCACTTTCTCCATATCCTTCTCGGATGACAAGGCATAGAAAAACACTGCGTCGCCTTCCAATTCAGCAACCTTCAACGGAGGTCTTGCAGTCTGCATAAGTGATTTGAGCAGACGGATGACGATCTGCTTGGCGTGGTTCACGGAAATAACATGCTGACGCATGAAGTTCGTGAATCCACTAATGTCCGCAACGAGAAGAACAGCTTTGGTCGTATCGCTCATAGGTTAGTCAATAAGTCATTGGTTAATTGCTGATTACCCTAACACGGATTCTGGATTCTCCAGCTTCCGCCTATTGCTGATTGTTCATGCTCATTACGTTCTTAAAAGGAACCTTCCCTCCTCATCCCACCGCCAGATTCCATTCTTTCGATTGAGATGAACACCACCCAACCAGTGATCAATGCCATTGATCTCAATCCAATCGGCTTCGCGTTTGAACAATGCCTTTCCGAAATGTGTGAGCTGAAAACTTGCCTCACGGAATCTCCCCGATCGCAACGGAAAAGTCTCTTTCTCCAGTCCGACCATCTTGAGCGCTGGGGTGGCTCCACCGGCAAGTCTTTTCAACTCCGCCCAACACTGATAATCACCAAGTCCGTCTGTGTCATTGTTCGATATCCCCTCATACACTTCATTGAACGAGACACAACCGGTGGAAAGAAGTTCGAGGATCCGGTTTTCTATTCTCCCGAGACCATTCCGTGTGGAAGGAAAGCGTTCGAGATGGCGGAGGAGTACATCTTTGACGAACGGCAATGCGGATGTGTTGAAATCCACAGCGCGTTCCAGCGTCATCGGATCCGGTGAACAATACGCAATCCAGGCCCGCGATCCCAACGCAAGGTGTGCATCGGTGAGCGGAGTGCGTTGGTCAAAGAACGCCCGCATGGACTTCGAGTCCAACGAGCCAATGCCGGATTGCAAATGCAGGTCCGGATGTTTCTCCAGCCCGACGATACTTAGTCTGACTGATTCATGCTTGCGCGTGGAGAACCAGTGCAGCAAATACCAAAGGTTCACCTGACAGAAGAGATCCCTGTCGAACCAGAGGATCACTTCCTCGTGATCAATAAAGGAATGCAACGATTCGATTTGTCTCTGGAGATCATACCGGCAGTGATCCGGATCGGCCTCATAGGCTTCACTGAGGTGTTTTGTCCGGATGTCGATCCATTGCGTAAGAGGTAATCCTTCGGGTGTCGGACCAGTCATGAGTGATTCACGCCAAGGGACAACAACTCCGCCAACATCAGAATGACGGACAAGTTCGGCGGCAGCATCACCATTCAAAATATGGAGCATACGTGAGGACGTTAACGAATGAAAACGTAGTAGGCAACATACAGCCAGGAGAACAAGCCGTGAATAATTGCCCAGAGCACGGAATTGTTGACCGACCAACTGATGGCGATTGCCAGTGCGCTGCCAAATGAAATTCCGTTGCGGACAACTTCAGTACGCATTTGTGTCATTGCCATGTGTTACTTCCTTTCCTGGCGTTTGGTCTCTGAATTATTGGAAGGCGCCGTCACATTGTCTGAAAAGGTGTGAATCTCACGCACACCCGCAACCGCTCCGGTGAACATACCGATGATTCCCCCTGCAACTCCGAATCCTAATCCCGTATGAACAACAGAGACGGAAGCATCTTGCAGGAAAAACGCGAACTCGCTAAGGGTCAGTCCGACGAGAACGCCCGCGCCGGTCCCAATCACGAAACCATATCCCAACCCGCGCAAGAGACCTTTGGAACGATTCCTTGCTTCTATCTGCGCCACGTGAGAGATGGGTACAGACTCAATGCTATCACTCCCATACTCAAGATAAAAAACTGAATCATCCTGGACACGGATCAGACCTGCATTGACCGTCTCTCCATCCGCCAGCACCATCTTTGCCTTTTTTCCCTCAAATCTCTTCTCCAGTTTTTCCTCACCGCGGGTATCAAGCGGCAATCGATACACGTTCCTCTCGGTACCGCATCCTGAGAGAATCACGCTTATGAAAAACAGTGTTCCAATATGCGTTTTGGGATTCATTGTTTCCTCGCAAGGATAATGGTTCGAACACCCATTAGTTTTCTCATGCTGGCCGGAGGCCGCGGCATCAAGGTAGCCATGATGTGTGCAATAGCCCGTAACGGCATGACACTCGGATAGTGGCAAATGGTCTCATAACAGTCGAGCCAATCCTCACGGATCAATTCGAGGCCAACGGAATCGAGATCCTGCACAACGTCTGTCAAGTCAGATTCCGGAATATCATACGCACTTTTTGAGGCGAATCGGTTTGCCAGCATCTCCCACCATCCATACAGCAGATGCTTCTTGTTCGGAAAGATGATGCATGCGCAACCACCCGCGGTGGTTACTCTATGCATCTCCCGAAGTAGGGCGAGTCGCGTGGCGGTATCGTAATGTTCGATGACGCCGCTATTGAATACAAAATGGAACGAGTTGTCGGCAAACGGGAGATGAAAAATATCAGCATGCTCAGCCGTCAACTGAAGTGAGACGCCGGGATTGCGCTCCTCATACAGGAGTTGTGCATTCCGCAGTTTTGCAAGCGGAGTTTCATCGATGTCAATCGCAACACACGAGTGACCGAGCGTCGAAAAGAAGAGACTATCCCTTCCGCTGCCGCATCCTGCTTCAAGAATTCGGGCTGGAGACGGGAGGCAGACATCACTCTCTATGATTTTATTGAAGTCCCTTTTGCGAAGCCGATCAATCCGCTCCGGCATCGCGATATGATGGATACCGGGAAGCTCCGCATGAATCCTGTGCCATGATGCGGTTACCTGCTCGCGACTCGTGGCAGTATCAGTGCCTGGCATTGACGTATTCCACCCTCGTAATACTCCACCCCCATATGTTTCCATCGTTCGGATCGTTGATTGCGGCGATGTATTTCAGGCGTGACTTCTCAAGGACACGTGTTGAAGCATTTTTTTCTGCAAGAGTGTGCGCATCAACCCGTGTAACGTGGGGATGCGAAAAGGCATACTCGATCATTCCGTGCGCTGCTTCGGTTGCCAGCCCACGCTTCTGGTACGATGTTGCTATGGCGTATCCGATCTCCACCATCCCGACTTCGTTGGCTGCACCTTTGAATCCACCAAGACCGATGAGCATATTATCCTGTCTGTGGATAAAAAGATATGTCCACCAACCGAGGGCTGTTGGATTCTTCTTGAGAAATTCATGAGCGGGAGCCATTGCCGATGCAGCGTCCGGAAAACCGAGCCAGTCTTTATCGAATTCCACCTGAAGCATTGCCGCCAGGGCGGCTTCGCCGGAGCCGAGGGCTTCAAAGTGCGCGAGAGTGCACGGAACGAGCCAAAGACGTTGAGTGGTGATCATGATTCTTGTGATTGAAGGTGTGGGAATTTACCCATTCCTTTCGCAAGAAACAAGACAGGTTACTTCTGAGAATTGATCCATGCATCCATTCTCGTTTCCAACAAACCAAGTGGGAGCGGACCATTGTCCAGCAAGGCATTATGGAATGTACGGATATCGAACCTGTCGCCAAGCGCCCGGGCGGCCTTTGCCCGCAGTTCTTTAATCTTTAGGTCCCCGATTTTATATGCTAACGCTTGTCCGGGCCAAACAATATATCGATCAATCTCCACGACAATATCCTGTTCACTCTTGGCTGTGTTTTCTTTCATCAAGTCAATTGCCTGTTGGCGGCTCCAGCCAAAAAGGTGCATACCCGTATCCACAACAAGTCGGCATGCGCGCCACATTTCATATGTCAGTTGACCAAACCGCGAATACGGGTCTGTGTAGAATCCCATTTCGCTGCCGAGACTCTCGGCATAAAGTCCCCAACCCTCGACGTATGCTGTATAGCCAGCATTGCGACGGAAGTCCGGCAACTCTGAGAGTTCTTGCGCACGTGAGACCTGCAGGTGATGACCAGGAACCGCCTCGTGCAACGCGAGTGCTTCCATCTCATACTTCGGACGCATATCGAGTTTGTACGTGTTGGCCAAAAACCATCCGGGCCGCGAGCCATCCGCCGCTCCCGGATTGTAAAAACCGGTCGTCGCCGAGGGTGCCATATGAGCCGGTGTTTCGCGGACACCATATTGATTGCGTGGAAGCTGCGCAAAGAGCTTTGGCAACTCCGCATCTGCGCGCTTGCAAATGTCTCGATAGCCGGTCACAAGTGCATCGGCAGTGGAATGATAAAACTGTTTGTCCGTCCGGAGGAACGCGATGAACTCCCGGAAGCTTCCCTTGAATTTCACCTGCTCAATCACCTTTTCCATTTCATTCCGTATGCGTGCGACTTCACGTTTGCCGATGTCGTGTATTTCCTGAGGTGTCATCCGCGTTGTCGTCTCTCGTCGGGATTGGAAAGTGTAAAATTCCTTGCCTCCCTTCAATGCGTCCACTGCAATGTTCTCGCGGCACGCCGGGAGATATGTCTTCGTCCAATATTCCCCAAGCATCTTAAACGCTGTAACGACAGAATCAGCTATGATGGTTCTCGCTTCACGCTTTAGCGTTTCCATCTCCCTTTCTTCGATCTGAGGAGACATTTTCTGGAACGGAGAAAAGAAGATGCTCTTGTCGGGTGTGTCAACTACGAGTGAGTTAATTTGATCTGCAACGCTGCGCAACGGCAACGCCGGTGGCATCCAGCCCTGTTCTTGTTGGAGTTCCATCACGACGATAAGCTGGCGCAGGTATCTATGAATACCAGCAATCCGCTTCAGGTACATTCTAAAATCGGCTTGATCCCTGAATCGCATGAAATCAATGAGGGACGGGAGATCGATCTGCGGACCCCAGAGCTGCGTCACCGGAAAGTACTGCGGACCCGAAAGCTGACTGATGGGGATGAGTCCGAAAGAAAACTGTTGTGCATCAACCTCAGTCTGCTTGTCAAGCAAGAAGAGATCATAGGAGATAATGTCCTGACCCTGTAGCCTGGTCTTATCAATGGACTTGATGCGTTCAAGCATTGTGCGCTCGTGCTCGTGGCGCTTCTTATGCGCCTCAATAGAAAGATCAGTGAGACGGTCATCGTAACGATGGTCACCGAGGATCGAGGCTTTCTCCGGAATCTCCTGTAAGCTCCATTGCCAGTCTTCTGTGAATAAGGCATGGAGTTTCCCTGACTCTGTGGGAACAGACTGTGAGTACGCTGTGGAGTAAAATACTAGAATGATTGAAATGAGGAGTTGCATTGTGGAGTCCTTTGTTGAAGTTGATGTCACCCTTCAGGGTGACATCGATCTTTTGAGTTCATACAGAGGGCTTTGCCCTCTGTTGTTGTATCAAACCCCTTTGGGGTTTGTTAACACTGGGCGATTCTCCCTCATTGACCCCGAAGGGGTCAGATTCTCAAAGATAGGGCGAAGCCCTATCACCAAATCAAGGAAAATCGCCCACCCCAGAGGGGTGGAATATTCATTGAGGCGGTGTCACCTCAATCCCACAAGTACTTCAAGTCGAATGTCGTCTCATATTTCTCCAGAAGCGCGAGATACTCCTCTTGAAATGATTGACGCCGGTGGTGAGCTTCTTGACGTGCTATGTACCTACGCACATTCTCTATTTGCGATTGGCTGACCGAGAAAGCGCCATATCCATTCTGCCAGGCAAACTTTGCCAAACGACTTCTCTTGGTCTTCACCCACTTCGAGGAATTCTTCTTCACTTCTTCCAGCAATTTTGCCACGGTAACCATGCGAGATAATCTGCAAAGGATATGAACATGGTCGGCGACACCGCCAACCGAGATTACCTGGCAACCGAGGTTGTTGCAAACGCCGCCAAGATACGCATGCATCTCGTTTCTGACGCCATCGTCACTCAAAAATGGAAAGCGATGCTTTGTTGAGAATACAATATGAAGATAGATCTGGGCTAGTGACTGTGGCATTTCTCCTCCACAAATCTTCGAGTTGATTTCACCCTTTCAGGGTGAACATGATCTTGTTCGGAGTCATAACCGAGGGCTTCGCCCTCTGTTGTTGTATCAGACCCCGTTGGGGTCTTATGAACACTGCAATCCTTCCGTCATTGACCCCGAAGGGGTCAGATTCCCAAAGATAGGGCGAAGCCCTATCACCAAATCAAGAAAAAACTGCCCACCCCAACGGGGTGGAATACCCCTCAGAGAAACTCCATCACGAGATTCAACTTGTTCTCACGGAACCGCTTATGTCGTAACGCTGAGACATCCAGTGATGTTGTTTGTCCATCGACCAGAATCTCCGCAAGCAACTGACCGAGTGCCGGAGCGTGCATTACCCCGTGTCCCGATGAGCCGTTGATGAGATAGAAGTTCTCGACTTCCGCGGAATGTCCGAGGATCGCATGTTTGTCGGGCGACATCTCGTAAAGTCCGGCATGACATTGCTCCGTGTCGATCTTCGCATCTCGCAGAACAGGAATACATTGCCTCGCCCGCTCAACCACCTGATCCACCCAACCGCTCGCAAATGAGAAATCAAATGGTTGCGCGGGATACCGGTCCGAAGGCATGAGCAACAACACGCGACCATCACGCACACGAAGATGGAATCCATCCTCGCAGAAGATGGTCATCGGCATGTCTTCCGGAAGACGAGTGAACGAATGAGTTACAGCAACCTGTCGGCGCAACGGCACAACCGGCAGATTCACATCCGCCATCCGGGCGAGCGTTCCGGCCCAGGCTCCGGCGGCGTTGATAAAAACATCAGCCGCAAGTTCACCTGACTTGGTTTTCACAGCAACGATCTTTCTCTCATCCCCCATCTCAAATCCCGTTACTTCTTCTCCATACAAAAACCGGACACCGAGGCGTTTCGAAGCTTCTGTGTAGCCGCGCAGTATTTCCAATGGACGAATGAACCCATCGGTCGGACAAAACACTCCGCCGATGAGTCCTTTGGGGTTGATTGCTGGATTGAGCTTGAGGGCGTCATCAATTGAAACCTCGCTCGCTTCGTGAAGTCCGGCGATGTGCTGGATCTGCTGGGCTGCCCGGAGCTCCTTGAGTTGCGACTCGTTGTTGGTGAGCAGCAGATACCCACATTGCCTGTAGCCGGGATCGACGCCGAGCTCTTCCTTGAAGTTCAACAACTTTTGTCTTGCAAGCAGAGAGAGCCTGACATTCACCTCTGTCCCAAACTGTGAGCGGAAGCCACCGGTCGCCTTGCCCGTGCTGCCGAGTCCGGATGATGGCTCGCGCTCAAGGACTGTCACATTGCGGTACCCGCGCAAAGCGAGATGATACGCAACGCTTGCGCCCATGACACCGGAGCCGATGATAAGAATGGTTTGGGAAGTCATACGACCGCTTGATCAGGAATGGAGAGATATACAAAGCCAGAACGGTTACAATGTAGCAACGCAGGCGGAGTGAATCAACCTATTCGTATCGCAGTGCGTCCACGGGGTCAAGCGAGGCAGCTTTGCGTGCGGGGAAAAACCCGGCGAGCAGTCCAATCAGGGCGAGTATGCCTGTTGTCATGAACATGATGGCTGGTGAAAGAATGGGTTTGCCGAGGAACTGCATCGGCCCGTCATCGGAGGGAATCAGGCCCACACCGAACACTACAAGCCACGAAATGAACAAGCCGATGGCACCGCCAAGGAAGGCAAGCAGCAGCGCCTCAAAAATGAATTGCGAGAGGATATAGCTGCGCCGGGCGCCAAGCGCCATCTTCACTCCGATCTCCCGCGTCCGCTCTTTCACCACCACGTACATCACGTTGGCAACGCCGACACCGGCAATCAGGAGTGTAAGGAACCCCACAGAGCCGAGGAAGATGGAAACACCGAGCGAAATTTTTTGACCGGTCTTTTCATTCTCGATAAAATCCCAGATGTACAGGGTCCGTTCATCCGTGGGATCGAAGCGGTATTTTCGTGCCAGCACACGGAAGATCTCTTTCTTTAATTCTTCCTGTCTGTTTGGATCGGCAGGACGTACGATAATCGAGTTAACTCGCTCAGGTCCGTACATCGTCTTGAATGTGCTATACGGTATGATTGCCCGGTAGGTGTCCGGACCGTTGTTCATGCTCGTTTGAATTTTCGATGGCATAATGCCCACGACGGTGAACGGAATTCCATCCACCAGAATCTGTTTGCCGACAGGGTCTTCCTGTGCAAATATCTGCTCGGCAATCTTTACTCCGAGAAAAATCACACGCCGCTGCATACCAACATCCATATCGTTGAGGAATCGTCCCCCTGCAGCAGGAAACATCCGGCGCATTTCTTCGAATGCCGGGTTGACCCCTTCGCATTCCGTGTTGCTCTGGTTCTTCTTGTACGTCAGCGTCACTGTCTCGCGGTACTGCGGACTGATCATCGCAATACCGGGAATGGCCTGCTTGAGCATATCTGCATCTTCCTCCACCATCCTGATACGGCGCCCCTTCGGCATCCCTTCGAACTGCACGCCGGTTTCCCCTCCATACAATATCATGATCTTGTTGCCGGCATTCAGCAAACCGTTCTGCATCTGAGTACCGAGCCCGTTGCCAAACGAGAGCAGCAACACCACGGCAACCGTGCCCCAAGTAATGGCAAGGATCGTCAGGAACGCACGTGTGCGATGGGCTTTGAGATCGTAGAAGAACTCCTTTAACAACTCAAGATACATTGATAACTATGGTGATGGAGTGTTGGAGTAATGGATTCAGGACCTCGAGTTTCGAATTTGTCTCGTATTTGGGATTTCGAATTTCGGATTTGTTTGGTTCTTGGTACTTAGTGCTTAGTTGAATGCTCCCTACGCCCGCAGACACTCAACAGGATCGAGGTTTGCAGCTTTGCGTGCGGGCAAGAGTCCTGCCGAAAGTCCGACAATGGAAAGCACCAGCATTGTTGCCAATGCGACCTCAATGGAAATCTCGGGTGTACCGACGAATTCCTTGATGGGGATGAACCGCAATCCCTCCGCAATCCCGAAGGCAATCAGGAAGCCAATGCCGGAGCCGAGAGCGATGATGAAGAACGTCTCTAGGAAGAATTGGAACATGATGTCTTTCTTTTTCGCGCCAACTGCGCGTTTGATGCCGATCTCTTTCACCCGTTCCTGTACCACGATGTACATGATGTTGGCAACGCCGATACCACCGACACCGAGCGTGAAGCTTCCGATCATCCCCATAAAAATATTGAATCCGAGGAAGAAATAGAAAATGAACTTGTCGAATTCCGCCGTATCCCAAATCCATACCGCATCTTCATCTGTCAGGTCGAATCTGTAGCGGCGACTGAGCGCCTCGCGAACCTGTTGTCGGACTTCTTCATTTCGTGTCGGGTCTTTAGGTGTATAGATAATATTGCTGAGATATGGCGAACCATACACTGCCGAAAACGTTGACGCCGGAATATACACTCGATCAGCATCACGACGGTTATAGGAGGAATTCTGCGTTTTTTTCTGCATCACTCCGATAACGGTAAATGGCACCTGATCGACGTAGATAACATTGCCAACCGCTTCACCGTCACCAAACAGCAGTTGCTTCACCTGATCACCGATGAGTGCCACACGTCTACGGTCGGCGAGGTCGGGCTCGTTGACGAACCTTCCACCACGCTCAGGGATGATATTCCGCATGTCCGCGTAGATGGGATAGACGCCCGCGACGAGTGTGTTCATGATATTCTCGCCGAGCCGCACCTGTGAACTATGCGAGCTGTATTCCGGACTGATCTTGTCAATCTCCGGTACTTGCGTCGCAAGAAAACGGGTATCCTCCTCAACGAAGCGAATGCTTCGTCCTGTACCGAAGCCTTCGAATGCCTTTGTGGTACTACCCGGGAACATGATGGCGATGCTCTCACCAATGCCGTGCATATTGATTGAAAGCTGGCGCTTGAATCCCATCCCGAACGCCAGCAGCACAACAATAGCAACGGTTCCCCAGACAATCCCGAAGATTGTCAGGAACGTGCGGAGCTTCTGTGCCCGCAAATCACGGATGAATTCGGAAAGAGTGGTTCGAAGTTGGTCCATAGAGGTCAAAAACAAATAACAAATGACAAGAATTCAAACAAAAGACAAATGAGAAATCACAAATGTTGCAATCAGCCAAATCGGCAATCGTCATTCACAAAATCATTCAATCTTCTTTACGGGCTTCTCCAGCACTTCTTCCCCGTCCTTTAATCCTTCCAGCACTTCGATATTAATCGCATCGCTCAATCCGGTCTTGATGTATCGCTCTTCTTCCTTCTCGGGACCAACAGGTATCTTCACAAATGCAGAGTCGTTTCTGAATGTCACTACTCGTTCGGGAATTGTGAGCACACTGTCCTTCTTCTGGATGATAATGTTGGCGTTCGCCGAATAACCTGCTCGCAGCGTGATGTTATTCGCTTTCGGGATCAAGATTTCGATAGCAAACACCGTTGCATTCTCCCGTTTATCCGCCTTGAGCGAGATTTTGCTTAACGTACCAATCACTTTATCGGTTGGCCTCGCTCCTACTTTGACCTCTGTTTCCATCCCTTCCGTGAGACGACCAACATCAATTTCATCAACAGTTCCCTTGAAGAGGAGTCGCTCCATGTTCGCCATCTTCATCAATACCGTTCCCTCTTGAAACGACGTCAACGGCGTCACAGGGTCTCCGACCTCAACCGTCTTGCTCAGCACGAACCCGTCGATGGGCGCTTTGATAATAGATTCAATCTTCGTTCCACCAATATTGATCTTGCCGCTCTCCAGCAATTCCAGTCGCTCCTTTGCAAGGTTGACCCGCAACTCCGTCTCTTCATATTTTCGCTGAAAGTCCTCGTACTCCTTTGTGGAGATCAATTGTTTTTGCACCATCGACTCCTGGCGCAACCGGTCTTTCGTCGTGTTGGCAAACTCCACCTGTGCAAGTTCAAGGTTCCGCTTTGCTTCGGCAAGTTCGAGAGGAGTGGGATCGGGACGGACTTCGAGGAGTGGCTGACCGGCCTTGACGTAGGTTCCGGCATCAGCAAAAATCCGGCTGACTGCGCCGGAGACTTTGGACTTCACGGAGATTTCATTCTCAGGCTCGATCGTTCCCACTGCAAGCGCTTTATCCACAATGTTGCCTTTGACAACTTTCACCTTTGTCACAACATCATCAGCACCGTTGCTTGATCCACCAAAGATGAGATATCCGCCAACAACAAGAATGACTGCTCCAATGGTTGAAGCAATGATTTTCTTTTTCATGATGGTGACTCCAAGAAACTGATGACGACACAGAATTGAAATATGAGACAGGAACAATACATCCTACAATACGCCCCGAAAAGGGGAAAGTTGCGAACCTGCGTGTTTACCTTCTCAATGTTAGACAGCATTTGAGGTCAATTGGTTGCGCAGAAGAAAAAAAGGCACCCACGTAAAGCATGAGTGCCCATCGAGATCCAAGTATTGAGGAGAGTTTACACTTCGTCCGGATTCACCATCTTGTAAACGACGGCGGCAAGCGCCCCACCGAGGAACGTCGAAACGAGGTATATCCAGATGTTTGCGGCTGCACCCAATCCCATAACCGTGATGCCGAATGCCACGGCTGGATTGTACACACCACCGGAGATTGCTCCTCCTGCATACGCTGCGGCAGTCACTGTCAAACCAATCGCAAGCCCAAAATACGAGTTGCCCGCACTCTTCTTTGATGTGGCGACATTCAACACCACATACGCGAGCGCAAACGTGAAGAGTACCTCAACGATCATTGCACGCGTAGTGTCCAGAGCCATTGGCTCGACAGCCGCGCCGGCTTTGAGCATGTTCACAACAAGGCCTGCAACAACTCCACCCGCACTCTGTGCGATCATATACGGAAGAATCGTTTTCGTCTCTGCTTTCCCGCGCATCCAGACCGCAAGCGTCACTGCTGGATTATAGTGCGCTCCGGAAATTGGCCCGCCCGCATAGACCATTACCATCAGCACCGCACCGATCGCAACGGGTGCAAGCGCACCGGCTCCAGGAGCGATGACTGTCAGTCCGATAACAAGGACAAGAAAAAACGTGCCGATGAATTCGACAAGGAGTGATTTACTGTTCATGAATGCCTCTCGGCTTGTGGGTGGAAGGTATGGTGTGAGAATGCGGCATAATGATAATTCTTTTTAGGGTCTTTATCAAACGATTGATTTTCACGGGGATGACCAGTACTTTCAATGAACTCTCTTACTTGCTCATCAGATGAACATTTCAATACGAAACCCATTGGAAGATTTTCACCCGGTTGTCCGTTCATGGTTTGAACACACGTATGGCGCTGCAAGTCCTCCACAGAAACAGGGCTGGCCGAGTATCGCTGCTGGCAACAATACACTCATCCTTGCGCCAACCGGATCAGGGAAGACGCTCGCGGCGTTCCTTTGGGCAATCAATCATGTCGTTGAACAACATCTGAATGACGAACTACAACCGGGCGTTCGCATTCTCTACATCTCCCCGCTCAAAGCGCTGAACAATGATGTCGAGCGGAACCTCGAACATCCGCTTTCGGGCATCAAGAAATACGCGCAGCAAGCCGGTCTAAAACTTCCTCCGATTCACACCGCCGTTCGAACCGGCGATACCCCACAGTCCAAACGCGCCGCTATTGCCAAACACCCGCCGGATATCCTGATCACAACACCCGAATCGCTCTACCTGATGCTGACCTCGAAACAGACACGAAAGATTTTCAAGAGCGTGCAGTATGTCATCGTCGATGAGATCCACTCGCTTTGCAACAACAAACGAGGTGTGCATCTTTCACTTTCCCTTGAGCGGCTGGCAACGATTGCGGAACAAGAGTTCATTCGCATCGGACTCTCCGCCACCCAGAAGCCACTGGACAAGATAGCCAGATTCCTCGGAGGACAGGAATGGAAAGATGGCATTCTTGTTCCCCGCAAGGTCAACATCGTCGATGCCGGAGAGCGAAAGCAGATGGATCTCCGCGTCGAGTGTGCGGCGTCAGATTTTTCCGTGCTTCAACAGGAGAGTGTATGGCCTCTCGTTCTCACTGAAATCTTTGATCTCATACAACACCATCGTACAACGCTCATCTTTGTCAACAACCGTCGACTCGCGGAGCGCATCGCAGCAAAACTCAACGAACTTGCCACAGAAACCCGGGATTCGTTTAATCTCTACGCCGTCCCAACTTCTCCCGATGGAACCGGAACCCCACCACTCCCCGCTCACGCCCTTCAGGACTTCCGCCTTCACTTCGTTTCGGCGGACAAGTCGGCGGGCAGGCATCACTCCAACACTCCCACAGGCAATAACACCGAACTCTTTCAAGCTTACCACGGCAGCATGTCGCGCCATGCCCGCCAACAAATGGAATCCGACCTGAAAGAAGGTAAACTCAGAGCCCTTGTGGCGACATCCTCATTGGAGCTGGGCATTGACATCGGCAGCATAGATCTTGTGATTCAACTCCAATCACCTAAAGGCGTTGCACGCGGATTGCAGCGCATCGGCCGATCCGGTCACCTCGTCACTGCTACAAGCAAAGGACGCATATTCCCAACGCATAGAGAAGACCTGGTGGAATCGGCTGTGGTTGCACGGGCCATGCAGAACCATGATGTGGAGACGACAACCATCCCCCACGACTGCCTTGATGTCCTTGCTCAACAGATCGTTGCAATGGTGAGTGTTGATGAGTGGGACGTGGATGGGTTACATGCATTGATCCGGCAATCTTATTGTTATGAGAACCTCTCAGAAAAGCTCTACGCTTCTGTCTTGCGTATGCTTGCCGGACGATTTACGCATGAGGCATTTCGCGAACTGCGGGCCCGCATCTCATGGGACAAGGTGAACAACACCCTGCGTCCTCTTCCCGGCAGCGGTCAACTCGCGATCATAAGCGGTGGTACCATCAGCGATCGTGGATACTTTGGTGTCTATCTGGGAGACGGAAAGACCAAGGTGGGAGAAGTGGATGAGGAATTCGTGTACGAGAGCCGTACCGGCGACACATTTATTCTCGGCACAAGTGTCTGGCGTATGATGAACATCGACGCGAATAAAATCATGGTGGAGCCAGCCCCGGGCCAACCTGCGCGTATGCCTTTCTGGCGCGGGGAAGGAATTGGGCGAAGTTATGAACTTGGAAGAAAGGTGGGTGAGTTCAGGCGTGAGATGACTCAACACATCAATTCATCGGATTGTTTGAACTGGCTGGCGACGGAATTCCCTATTGATTCACGTTCAGCATGGAATATTCAGGAGTACTTCCGCAAGCAGCAGGATGTCGCGGGGATAATTCCACATGACCGTCAATTGGTGGTTGAAGGATTCCGTGATGAAATTGGTGATCCGCGGATCGTCGTTCATTCTCCATTCGGAAGAAGAGTCAATGGACTTCTCGGCCTCGTATGCAGCCGCAGACTTCAACAACGGATTGCCGTCGAGCCGCAGATGCTCTACAACGATGATGGTGTGTTGTTGCGTTGTTCGGACGCCGATGAATTGCCTCTGGATTTCCTTGAGGGGTTGACACTTCACGAAGCAGAAGAGATCATTCTCACGGATTTGCTTTCCTCTCCCCTCTTCGGCGGACAATTCCGACAAAACGCCGCCCGCGCATTACTTATGCCGAAGATCGCTCCGGGCAAGCGGACTCCTCTCTGGCTTCAGCGCTTGCGGGCCAAGGACTTATTGCAGGTTGCCCGACAAGTTGAGGACTTTCCGATTATCATCGAAACGGTCCGTGATGTTTTGAATGACGTCCTTGACTTCGAGCATTTCCGCGAGGTGATAAAGGAAATGGAAGACCGAACTATCAATCTTCGCACTGTTCAAACCGAAGTCCCATCACCATTTGCAGCAAGTCTCCTCTTCGATTTCATCGCCGTGTATATGTATGAATGGGATCAGCCGCGTGAAGACCGGCTCAGTCAATATCTCTCCATCAACCGCGAACTGTTGTCGGAAGTTGTGAAGTTGGAGGAAATTTCCGCGTTGCTGAAGCCCGAAGCAATCGAACAGGTGGAGAGTCACCTGCAACATACCGCACCGGGTTACATGGCGCGCTCACCGGAAGAATTAATGGAAATCCTCGTGCGCATCGGTGATCTCTCGGAAGACGAGATCGCCCTCCGGTCTGCGACGGGAACGGCTGAGCTGTTGCCACGCCTTACTGAGAACAAGAGAGCAGTCCAGGCAGAAATTGGCAACGAGCGAAGATGGATCGCTGGAGAAGAGTCCGAACTCTATGCCTCGCTGGAGGATGACAGAAATGCCATTTACGTCGTTCGGAGATTCTTGCAGTATCACGGTCCGGTGAGCATTGATTCTCTTGCGCGGCGATTCGGGTTTACTCTTCAGCGAGTGGAGCAACTGTTGAGTGCCATTGCGACCAGGGAAGAATTCGTGCAAGGAAGGTTCCGCCAAAGCGTCGACGCGACAAGTAATGAGTGGTGCTATCGTCCCACCCTCGAACGCATCCATCGTACAACACTCACCATTCTCCGGAAGGAAATCCAGCCGTGTACTATGGAGGAATTCACCTCCTTCCTTCTTCGATGGCAGCATCTCCATACGGAGAGTCAACTCGTCGGTCATGAGGGGATTGAACAATGCGCCGGTCAGTTGCAGGGACTTGCACTTCCGTCGGAAATATGGGAACGCGACATTCTCCGCCAACGGATTCGATCGTACACATCCGAGGTCCTTGACCGGATCACTTCATCGGGCAACATTGTGTGGACCGGAGCCGGAGCGGGCAAACTCCGCATCATCCTCCGCTGTGAAGGAGGCCTCTATCTTGCTTCTCCCACAAATGAGATCGAAGCCGCTTTCAGTGAATCGGCCAAGCGCGTGCTGGCATATCTGAGAACGCACGGCGCTTCATTTTTCAATGACGTTCGGGAAGGAACGAAGCTTTCGCTTGCGGCTCTCAACAATGGTATTGCCGAGTTGTTTTGGAATGGGATGATTACCAACGATGTTCTCGCCGAAGTGATGGGAGTGAAACGCCCTGCTCGACAACAAAGCGAGACGCCCATCGAACGGATCGAGCTTCTGAATCCGCACCACAATCCCCGTCGTGGTCGTGCAATGCAAACAGTGCGACGCGCACTCAAACAAGTCCCCGGCTGGAATGGGCGTTGGTCGCTTGTCCACCTTCCCGGCGTTATGGGCGAGGCCGTCCCGATTGAAGAACAGGCGTCATTGCAGGCAATGCAGCTTCTTGAGAGATATGGAATTCTTGCACGTGAGTTTTGGAGACGGGAAGACCTTCTCCCCTGGCCACTCCTCGCATCCGAGCTGCAACGGATGGAAATGCGCGGCGAAATCAGGCGCGGGTATTTCGTTGAGGGACTATCGGGAATGCAGTACGCTTTACCCCCAGCGGCGGAAGAAGTGCGTCGTGTCCGCTCTATGCATTCGACCAAACCGGTGACGGTTCTTATCAACGCATGCGATCCGGCAAACCCGTTCGGAGGTGGGATTCACCTTACGTTTGGAAAGGATGCAACGCCGATCAGGTTCAGTCGTTTGCCGGGCAACTACATTGGTTTTGTTGATGGAAAGCCGGTGCTTCTTATCGAGGGTTATGGAACACGACTAACAACAGCGAACGATTTTGAACCGGAATTGACACGTGAATTACTGCAGAAGTTTTTGGAGATGGCGAAATTGCATCAGCCGATGCGCCCATTCAAAGAAGTCATCATCGAGTATTGCAACGACCAGCGACCAACGCAAAGTCCGATGGAGCCATTACTGAGATCGCTCGGCTTCTCGCGGGACAGTAACCAGAGAATGCGGTGGGATGTGTACGCGTAACAACATCGCTGGTTCGAACAATATGAAAGTCTGCGTGTCCTGCTCCTCAGGTTCCGACAGAAGCCCAGACGCCTAACTGAGAACTCGTGCTCGTCCGACTTGATTGTCCCGAAGAGATCACTTTGTGCTTGGGCAACTTACCGTGTTGTTCTCTGACTCAGATGCCGTAGCAACACGTCCTGTATCGATCCTTGATGCTTGGACACTGTATATTTGTCGGCAACGCACTCGAACGTAGAATCTGAAAGCTCACCGAAGCAATTGTCAATCTTTCACTTCAACTAACTTCTCTCCAGAAAGTGCTGCGCTGTTTATCCAACCGGATATAACTTCATTTGTGAGAGTGTTAAATCCTGCAATTTTATACCAAACCGTTTCTTCCTTCATCGCTCGTTCAGTGATAGTAATTTTACTGCCGGCAAATAATTTTTGGATTTCAGAGATTGCTTCCATATAATCTTCTGGATAAAGTTCTGGGGCTAAAGGAACATCCTTCGGCAACAAATAAATGCTTCCGATTTTTAAGCTCTTAGGAGCATCAGGAAATCTGTCCAGTGTTTTGGCAACCTCTTTACTTTTCTTTCGTTTATTCCATTCGCCTGAATTCTCTTTCACATAAAGAAGATTATCTTCAAAACCAATATTAGTTTTTAAATTTGCTCGATAGATTATTCTGGTTTTACCATCAGAATCAACTTTGAAAGTAACCAAATTGATGTCGCCATCACCATAATCAAAATTTGCAATTACCTTTTTATCCGCCCGATTAATACTATATGTGCCCTTCTCTTGCTTATTCAAGGTTTTTGAAATCACCTTCCCATCTGAATAGAATGTGTAGGAGGTATATTCCGAGTTGCTTGACATTATTTTGTTCTTTGCTGGTTCAAAATAAAACCAAGTTCCGATTATACTCTTTTCAATTTGCGAAAATGTTTGGGTGACAAATAGGAGGATAAGCAAAAAGAATGATACCGATTTCATTAATCAATTCCTTCCTTGAGTTACGATAGAAATTGCAACCTAACGGACTGGAACTAAGCCGCGTGTAACGATTACTGGATTATTTTTTTCTTTGCTATGGTAAATTCATCATCTGTTAAAATACTTTTTTTATGCAGCTCGGCTAATTTCAATAATTCGTCAGACATTGCATTTGTGGGCGACTCACTCGTTCGAGTAGCACCTAATCCGATTTTATTTGTGAACCAGTCATCAATTTTTTCTGACGTGCTGTGATAAACTTCGACTTCCGCAAGAACCGTTCCTTGGCCGTGGAT
The DNA here is from genome assembly GCA_046160825.1 of Bacteroidota bacterium. Classification (GTDB taxonomy): domain Bacteria; phylum Bacteroidota; class Ignavibacteria; order UBA10030; family UBA6906; genus JBJXHC01. The sequence goes on from JBJXHC010000112.1 coordinate 41,188, forward strand.
TGTTACAAAAACTTTAAGGAAATCTTTTTTTCGCCACGATACTCCAGTTACATCAGCAATACGAATGTTGAATGCGGGCATTATTTTACCTGTCGGACGATATTGGACTCTACCATTTTCGGTGTCTTCAATAAGTGATCCGTTACCAATACCAAGACTATGTGATATTTTTGACATTGTGCAGCACCTTACATATTTAAGGGTCGTTTATTGCTGCCTAACTGTGATGACACCGCAGTCATTGAATTACGTGTTGTACGGACGCTGCCTTTTTGCATACTATACTGCGTGGATAATCGGTTTGATCATGTTCTTGTCCTTAAGCACAGGACATGCTCACAGAATGACCATTTCACGTTAATGAGAATGAAGGAAATTGTCAAGGTTCGGGTTGCACCACGTCGCCGGGCCCGACTGATCCAATCTGTTATTGAACCAGGCGTGGTTTCAGACTGCTGGGGTGGGCTTCCTCGCCACCCACCATGTTTTTATCTTTCCAATACGACGAAGCCGGGTGAAGTTGTAGTCAGTGTTTTCAATGACATTGAAGCCCGTTTTCTCAAGGGCATCGGCTATTTCCTTCGACCGGTAACATCGCTCGAATACTGTCTCGGTGAATTGCTCCTGCTTCCCCGACTTCATATCCACAATAACGCGTGAGCGGGCGAGCCGTGTGTACTGGTTGTACTGATTGTCGAGCGTCATCTCGAAATCCGGCTCATCAATGACCTGTTTCTGTTTCCACAGCGTCCGGAAGCAATGCTCGTTGTTTACATCGAAGATGAAGTACCCGCCGGGCGTGAGACAGTTGTACACACGTTTGAATGTCGCGGCCAAATCCCTCAGTGTGCGGAGATGGTTGAGACTATCATAAAAGCATGTGGCGAGTCGGGCGGGTTCGGGCAGTGTGAACGTTCTCATGTCTTGCTGGATGAGCGTGACCGGGTGGCGCGTTCCGTTCAATTTCCTTTTCGCCTCTTCAATCATTCCCGGAGAAGCGTCCACACCACAGACACGCCAGCCACGTTTGGCCATCATAAGTGCGAGCGTGCCCGTACCACAGGCAAGATCGACCATGACGCCGGGCCGGATGTTGTAGCGGCGCAGTGAGATAATGAGCCGCGGAAGAATCAGTGTGCTATAGTCTTTGCCGTACGATCTCTGCCATTGGTCATATACCTGCGGCAGAAGTGTATAGTGGGTGGGCTGCAATGGAAGGAGCTATTGTGTGACCAACGCCTGCGGATGCGTCGCCGGTGCGCCGGTCTCCATCATCGAAAGGAAATCACGGAACAGGTAATCGCTGTCGTGCGGTCCGGGCGAAGCCTCAGGATGATACTGTACGGAGAAGAGTGGCAGGTGACGGTGACGGAAGCCTTCGTTGGTACCATCATTCAGATTAACGTGCGTGATCTCAAGACTCTTCGAGTCGAGTGTAGCGGGATCAACCGCAAAGCCGTGATTCTGCGATGTGATCTCGATGTTGTTGGTCAGGAGATTCTTGACGGGATGATTACCACCGCGGTGGCCGAACTTAAGCTTGAATGTCTTCGCTCCCAATGCAAGAGCAAGCAACTGGTGTCCGAGACAAATCCCGAAGATCGGAGCCTTGCCCACAAGCTTCTTGATGTTCTGGATGGCGAGTTTCACAGCAGCCGGATCGCCGGGACCATTGGAAAGGAAAATTCCATCGGGTCTCAGCGCCAGTACCTCCTCGGCAGGAAATTCGGCGGGTACAATCGTCACTTTGCATCCATAGCCGACAAGTCTGCGGAGAATATTCCGTTTGATGCCATAATCGTACGCGACAACATTGAAACGACGCCCATTGGCACCGGCGCCCGTGAGCGTCTGCAACGCAAACGGTGTCGAGTCGATCTCATCCCACTCGTACGGTTCTTTGCAACTCACAACGCTGGCGAGATTCAATCCGTCCATCTTCGGTGATTGACCGACTCTTTTGAGCAGACTCGCGTCATCCATATCAGTTGTCGAGAGCACACCGCGCATTGCCCCTTCGGTACGGATCATTCTCGTGAGCATGCGTGTATCGAGCCCCTCAATGGCTACGATATTGAATCTCCGGAGCCACGCAGCCAGACTTTCCGACGCACGGAAGTTGCTGTACACTTTGCTGTATTCACGGACGATAATACCCGAAACCTGCGGGCGGGCGGATTCTACATCGTCGAGATTGACGCCGTAGTTCCCGATCATCGGGTAGGTCATGGTCACAATCTGACCGGCGTAAGACGGGTCGGTGAAGATTTCCTGGTAGCCCGAGAGACTGGTATTGAAGACGACCTCCCCTGCGAGTTCGCCTTCAGCGCCGAATGATTCCCCCGTGAGGACAAGACCGTTTTCGAGTGCGAGCTTTGCGTTCATCACAGATCAATATAGGAAAGTCGGTTCTGCAATTCAAGAAATGAACCGTGACTCCTTATCTCAATCTTCAACGATAACAACCGGTGGCACGAGCCGCAAAGTTCTCTCAGGGCTTGAATGCAAACGAACCCGGAATCAACCCGACATCAAATTGCGACCTCAGTGTGCCCGTGGAAGAATAGATGCGCACTGCCCCCGGCACTGTGTACGTTCTCGGGTCGCCAAGAAGGATGTCCCCGGAAACAGGGTCCGCACCAATCCCATAAAAAAATGTGCCGCTGACAGCAGTTTCCGCAAACGTGTGAGTCTGTGTATTAATGGCTTTCACACTATCCAGCACTGGAACGTAGCACCGCTCCGTACCAACCGCCAGTTTGAAGGCATGATCGCCGATCAACACAGAATCGAGAATGCCAAGCGTCGAAGTATTCATCGCATATACCTTGGCGGGAGTGTCGTCATTTGGATCGTTGAAGTCGTTATAGAATCCAACACAGAGAATATACACCACATCATCGGATATCCATTGGACTTCATAAGGATTGTCACCAACCTCGACAGTTTGCAAGACGGTAAGCGACGCGATGTCGATAACAGCCACGCCTCTTCCAGACCCAAATCCAGAGATCGCCACAAACGCTTTCCCTCCCGCTATGGTAATTCCTTCTGGGCCTGATCCCACAGCGATGGTTTGTTGCACGCTGTGGCTTCGCACATTAAGAACGAGCACTTCTCCATTGTTGTAGCCCGTAACAAGCGCTATACTGTCATTCACAAATGCCATCTGTCGCGGACTGGTTCCAGCGGTAAAAGTGATCGTTCCCTGACTGACACATGTCGCCAGATCAATGATCTCGATTTTGTGGGAGTTGTTGACGATGACATAACCAAGTGTATTGCGTACTGCGATCGCATTTCCGACATCACCCAGATTCCTTCCGTTGATCCTTGCAAACACATCCTGGTAGATCTGCCCGTTTGCGATGTCGTAGTACGAAAGTGTGGAGTTCCCCTGCTGAAAGAGCCCTTCGTTCAACACATAAATCCCTCTCCCTGTCGGAATGTTGAACGTAGTTGGCGATGAGGGATCATCTTTGCACGCGGATAACAACAACGCGGCAGTGAGAATACATGCAATACGGTAGATCATAGTTCGACTCCTAGTGTGAGTTTGAATTCCCTTAACGGGGTGGGATAGAGTGGGATAATCGTGTATGAACTGTTGAAGACATTGGTTGCTTCGAGCTTGACTTCTGTCTTGAGAATATCAGTGGGGATGGAAAATCTCACCATGGCATCTGTCACCGAATGACCTGGAAGCGACCTGTCATTTATTTCGGTCGTGTACCGAAAGCTTGTCCAGGCATGGCGGATGTGAAACGTCACAGGCTCCGCAGTAACTGTCAGGGACGCTCCAACCGTCTGTTCCGGTATGTAGGGAATGATCTTGCCCCTTGTCGGATCGCCCGGATAGTCTTCGCTCCGCTTTCGGACGTCATTCAGCGTGAAGTTGGTGGAAAGACCGAGAATGCCATCAAATCCTGTCCACCGCGCCTCAGCTTCCAGTCCCTGTGATTCCACGGAAAGGATGTTGCGCGGCGACCAGATACCTCCGGCACCGGGAGACCATACGATCCGATCCGTGGTTTTTATATTAAAAGCACCGACATCAAGAGTGAACGGGCCTTGAATGTCTGCCGCAACGACTACTCCAAAGTCAAAGCTATACGAACGTTCAGCTCTGAGGTCGGGGTTGCCACCAACTTTCCAATACAATTCATTGAATGACGGCACGCGAAAGTTCTTGCCGTAACTGGAGCGTATTCTTATTTGCGGACTACGGAAGAGACCAATGTTCATGCCGAGTTTTGGATTGACATCCCCTTGCAAGGAGGAGAAATAATCATAGCGCACTGAAGGATAGAAAATAATCTCCTGCGGGATCTTCGCGTTCAGGAAAATGCCGTGGTGTAAGCTGAGATAGGCACTGATCTGCCGGCGTATGGAGTGAATGACATCTGTACTTATGATCTCGGCCCGCGAAACTTCCCCGCCTACAGTGGCAGAACCTTCGTCCGAGTACGAGTATTGTATCTCGGGATTGATCAGGAGTGTGTTGTTTTCGTGTTCGCTGAACAGCCCAACACCGGATTCCAGGTCAGTGTATGTTTGTTTGGTTGCTATGAAACTGGAATGCAGCCGGGCATCGACAACCGATGAAGGGTTCCACACCAGGCCAACGTGTGAACGCGAGATGCGGTCGGTAAGTCGGGCGCGTCCTTCAAGCCCCGTGCTTGTTACAGCACCGGGTGAACCACGATCAGCATCGGAGTAGTCGAAGCCGCCAGTTGCGCTGAGTTCTGGCAAGAACCGGTACTCAAGAAATGTGTTAAGAAAGATCAGATCATAATCTGCTCCTTCGCGCCGGAGCACCGATGATGTTATGCCGTCGTCAAATCTGAATTTGTACCGACCGTTGCCGCGTTCCCGTCTGGCCATTCCTCTCCACCCGATCCCCGCACCCTGCCCACCGGCGCTCACTTCCTGGGCTTGATACCCTGAAGAACCGAGCGATGCCTTGGCCCTGATCGCGTTTTTCCCTTCAGGTTTGCGGGTAACAATATTGATGACCCCACCGATTGCGTCAGCTCCGTACACCGATGAGTGACCGCCCTTCACGATCTCAATGTGTTGGACATTCGAGGTACTAAGCAACCCAAAATCGGTTTGACTGTTCTGAAAGCTGTTGTAGCGCATTCCGTCAATTAACACGAGCGTATGCTCTGAGTAGGTTCCACGGATTGAGAGAGACTGGATACCGTTTCGGCCACCATAGTCTCGCAGGAACAACGACGGCACACCTGCGAGGATCGACCCCACTGAACCACCGATACTGTTCTCAATTGCTGTTTGTGGAATAAATGTTACGCTTGATGGTGACTTGATCGTGGAGACGGGTTGGCGGGTGGCGATGATCACTATTTCATCAGCATGATACTCCTTCGGAACAAGTTCTATTCTCAATCCAGCCGTAGTATGCTCCTCAAGGAGCACCCGAAAGGAATGATATCCCTCATGACCCACAATGAATATTGCAGGATACTTATCAACTGACAGAATGAATTGCCCAAGCGAATCACTAAGTGTGGCTATAGAATTGTTCACACTGATTGAGACGCTATGAATGGGCCAGCCAAGGCTGGCGTCAACAACAATTCCATTAACTTCTTTATCAGTAATGGGATAAGCTGACGCTCTCAGACAAAGCAACAGGCCGAGGCCAGATTGAATAGCGATGTGGATAACTCTGTGCATAAGTTGAAAATGAAAAAGCCCCAGATTCCTTGCGGAAAAACTGGGGCTTAAAAACCAAACTCAGATGGTAATACCCTAACCTTCCCGCGAAGGTATGCATAGGTCAAGATTCTGGCAGGTCTCCTGGCTCTCCCGATCCTCGAATGCCTTCCCGCTCCGACGTTTGTCGGTGCAGTGGTTTGTTATTCGAAGACTTGATCCGGAACTACCGGATCGGGATTACAGTTGCGGGGCAGCTTCCGTTTTACACGGAATTCCCTTTTCAGCCCGATAATGAGATCGGGCACCAAAACTCATATTGGAAAAGAACGATACAAAAACCGCTGTCAATATACTCTCTCGCGAACCGTTTGTCAAGAACAAAATCAGTAACCTATGGCAACACCCTCTTCCCGCGGGTCGGGGGCGCCAAGAAATTCACCATTCAGCGGATCAATCATCAGCGCCTGACATCTACCGTTATGATCAAACGTGAGTTCCAGAGAATATCCCATCCGGGTCAGATTGTTCCGAACGTCAGGCGGAAGCCCGTGTGGCTCGTAGAATATTCTATCCGGCAGCCATTGGTGATGAATACGCGGCCAATCAATGGCCTCTTGCATATTCAAATCATAGTCGATGACATTCATAATCACCTGAGCAACGGCAGTCGATATCCGGCTTCCTCCTCTTCCACCAACGGCCATGAAGGGCTTTCCGTCCTTGAGAACGATCGTTGGGGCCATCGAACTCAGCATCCGTTTCCGTGGGGCGATTGCGTTGGCTTCTCCTCCAACAAGCCCATACATATTCGGCGTACCAGGCTTGACGACAAAGTCATCCATTTCATTGTTCAGAAAGAAACCCGCTCCGCCAACGACGGTCTTTGATCCATAGAACCCGTTTAATGTCACCGTTGCACTGACAACATTTCCAAACCCGTCAACAACACAATAGTGTGTTGTCTGTTGACCTTCTGTTTCTTCCAACTGTCCGGCGTGTATCCTGGTACTTGGTGTTGCCTGAAGTGAGTCAACAGTTCTTGCACGTTCAGTGGCATACTCCTTTGACAGGAGTTCTGCAAGAGGCATCTCAACGAAATCCGGGTCACCAAGGTAGACTGCCCTGTCTGCGTAGCTTCGTTGCGTAGCGGCCGCAAACACGTGCAGAGAGCGCGAGCTGCCGATCTCCATGCGACGGAGATCGAACTGCTCAAGCATGTTCAGCGTCTGCAATACAACAACACCTCCGGCGGATGGTGGCGGGGAAGTAAGGATCTCGTATCCGCGATACAATCCCCTCAACGGTACGCGCTCAACCGCGCTGTACGAAGCGAGATCCTGGCGTGAGATAATTCCACCACCCCGGTCCATCTCTGCAACGATCAGTTCAGCCACTTTGCCTTCATAAAAACCCTTTTCTCCTTCATCGCTGATCGCCTTCAGCGTACGAGCAAGATCTTCCTGCTTCAAGATGTCCCCTTGGCGCAGAATGCCGTTGCGGGTAAATGCTGTCTGACTGGAGGAATATTTATTGAAGTCAACGCTGAACTCCCCGAGGGATTCAGCGAGCTGGCGGTCAACACGGAAACCGCGTTCAGCAAGCATAATCGACGGTTCCAGCACCTCTTCCCGATCAAAAGAGCCATAGCGTTCGAGCGCGAGCAACAGACCGGCAACAGTCCCTGGCACTCCTGCCGATAGTGATCCGTTCTCACTCGCTCCGGATCTCACTTCTCCGGCACTGTCGAGATACATATCTCTGTGAGCTGCGAAAGGAGCTTGTTCACGGAAATCAATCATCGTTGTCCGACCGTCGGCGAGCCGAACTAACATAAATCCGCCACCGCCAATGTTTCCCGCTTCAGGATAGGTGACGGCAAGGGTAAAACCGACAGCCACTGCTGCATCAATGGCGTTGCCGCCTTTTTTCAACACTGCAACTCCAATAGCTGAAGCCATTGAATCGGCGGAAACGACCATCCCGCGGCTTGCGCGGACTGGTTTCTTTGATGCACCAGAAAGGACTCCGATGTTGATGAACATAACAACAACGAGGAGGGTGGCTCTGGGTATAGACATCGAACGTGTCCTCAGGAAAGAAAAAGCCCACGCAGTACATCACGTGGGCTGTAATAAGAATACATCAGTTAGAACGGAAGATCGTCGTCTTTTCCCC